>DHSL01000038.1:59557-73794 GCA_002411345.1 Bacteroidales bacterium UBA5287
TGGTCCGAGGATGGTCCGAGTCAGCTCCGTTACACCTCCGACTATGGTCTCACTCAAAAGGTCGACTAATTGAATTTTACTTGTCAAAATATTTAACTTTCATTAGGTATTGTTTTATATTTATTTTTCATATTTTAAATAATGACTGCATTATTTCTAATAATGTTTATAAATGTTTAAATTGCCTAACTTTATTCAAATAATAAATTAATAAGCATATTTACTTTATTTTTGCCAATCACAAATTTATAATCAATAATGAAACAATTCATATTAATCATTTCTTTATTAACGTGCTTTTCATATTACAGTTTTGCGCAGAAAAACGACAAAACCCTTATTAATGAGGGTGTTGAACTGCACGACTCACTGGAATTTGAAAAGGCAATTGATAAATATAATGAGGCATTGAAACTGAATCCGGAATCAATGCTCGCAAAATATGAGCTGGCTTTGTCTTACCTGGAACTGAAAGATTACAACAACGCAATTAAATATGCTACTGATGTAATTGAATCTGGTAATTCAGAAATTCTTGCCGAATCGTATAATGTTAAAAGTGAAGCCCTTGTGGGACTAAACAAAATCGATGAAGCTATTCAACTTCTTAACGAGGGAATAAAGAAAACGGGTAACCACTTTTTTCTGCAATTTAATCTTGCTCTCAACTATTATAAAAAGCGGGATTTGGAAAATGCACTTAAATATGTGAGACAGGCTATAGACATGAGCAAAAGCTCCAGCGGTGCGTTTCTACTAAACGCATATATCACAAATGATATAGGATTATGGGTGCAAAGCCTACTTTCTTTCCAAATGTTCCTTACTCTTGAGCCGGATAGCAAACGCTCACAAAATGCTTTCGAAGAAATGATGCAGATAATGAGAATAAAACCTACGTCCGGAAAACCTATTGAACGCTCGTTTGTTCAATTGCAGATGAACGGAGGAAACGATAGCACTCACATAATTAAGGATATACCTCCTCTTAACATTGAAGATGGTCTCGATAGAAAAGCGGTTTGGGATATTATTCAATCAAAATTGAATAAGTTGAATGCTAATGAAAAAGAGCCATCACTATTTTTAACTTTCACTGAAGTAAATAAAGCTATCGTAAATTCTTTGGAAATGACTCATAACGGACCAAAAGAAGGTGCTATGTGGAATTTCTTCGTTCCTTTTTTTACACAAATTGTTAATTCAGAACATTATGAAACTTACTGCAAATACATAAGTGTTTCATACTTTCCTGAATCACTGGAATGGTGGAACACAAACAAAAATAAAGGAGAGGAATTTAAAAAATGGTTTGAGAATGGCGATGACTAAAAATTTGAATAGAAATTGAATAAATAGAATAGTTTGTTTTTTCTGAATATACTTTGATAATGGAAAATAACATCAACGACGAAGAACTATTGGAACTATTGCAAGACCCCGAAACACAACGTCAGGGATTTGCAAAACTAGTATCTGTATACAGCGAAAGATTATATTGGCAGATTCGAAAAATGGTTCTATTACATGAAGATTCAAATGATATTCTTCAGGATGTATTTATCAAAGCATGGAACCACATAGATACGTTTAGAGGTGAGTCTAAATTATCTACATGGCTTTACAGAATAGCAATAAATGAATGCATAACTTTCTTGAAAAAAGAAAGGGCAAAAAACAACATATCTTTGGATGATGAAGATGTATTTGTTGCAAACAAATTAGAAGGTGACACGTATTTTGATGGTGATGAAGCACAACTTTTACTGCAAAAAGCAATCGCGACACTACCCGAAAAACAGAGACTGGTTTTCCAAATGAAATACTTTGACGAAATAAAGTACGAAGATATGTCGGAAATACTAGGAACTTCGGTAGGAGCACTAAAAGCATCGTATCATCATGCAGTCAAAAAAATTGAAAATTATTTAACAAAATCTCATTAAACCTTTAATCTGTCAATTTGTCTATTGATTGTAAGCGCAAATAAAAGTGATATGAAGACTAATTTTAACGACTTGGATAATATTGATAAAAGTAACCCGTTCAGGGTGCCGGATAATTATTTCGCGCAATTCAACGAAGATATTATGTATAAATTGCCGGTTAAAAACAAACCTGTAATTCAAGCAAAAAAAATCACTCTTTGGAGTAAAGCGCGACCTTGGGTTTATGCGGCAGCCTTATTCGCACTTATGTTTGTTGGCATTCAGTTTTATAAATATTCCGTAAATACAAGAATAAATAGTAAACATGCCACATCTTCTCAATCTCTTATGTCAAATGGAAATATAGATAAATATTGGTCTACAGTCAAAATTTCAGAAGATGAGTTCTATCAATATCTGGAAAATCAATTGACCGAAGATAATTATTACGATTTTATGTATAATCAGATTTATTCTGATACTTCAATGTAATGGAATATAATTAAAGAAACTTACAGTCATGAAAAGAAATGTTTTGTTAATTCATTTATGTTTACTATTAAGTATTACAACTTTCTCTCTTTCTGCACAAACAAGAAAATCTATGAATGTGGCAGACTACGAAAAGAGAAAGATGCAATTCGTAGAAGAACAAGCAGGATTGACTAAGGAGGAGGCTAACCGGTATTTCCCGTTGAACACTGAACTTTCTAAGAAAAAGCTGGATCTTAACATGCAGTATAGAAACAAAGTGCAGAATATGAGAAAAAACAACCAGGAAATGTCGGAAGAAGAGTATCTGAAACTGCTGAATAATGATGAGGAACTGAAAACAAAAGAGGCTGAACTGGAAAAAGAATATGCCGAGAAGTTTAAAAAAGCGCTGTCACCTGAAAAATTATATCGGGCTCAACAGGCCGAAAAAAACTTTATGCAGAAAGAAGTAAATAACTTCAGAAGCAACCAGGGAACAAATAATCCGATGAATAGAAATAATCAGGAAAAAAGGAACTCTAACAACAGAAACAGATAATAAACAGAAATCAAACGGTTATTCTACACTAATTTAAATAGATAAACTATAATAAACACATAAAATATACAACCGGAAGTATCTGAATAAGATTTATGTAAAGAAAAAAACGCAATCAGTATCGAAACTGATTGCGTTTTTTAATTGGCAGTTAATTAGCAGTGTCTCACTCAATTGCCAATTAACTCCGTTTAAAAAGTTAATTATCAATATGTTATAAAAAATTGTGGAGATGGAGGGATTCGAACCCTCGTCCAAACGAGGAATTAATTCGCTTTCTACATGCTTATCTTCACTTTAATTGTAGGGCAAGAGCAAGACTGAAGCCACCAACTCTAACCTTAGCTTTTTAATTTCAAATAGGTGCCAAAGCCTCACCTATCCTATCTCCGATTTATCTGCACCACCGTATCGGAACGCTTCGAAGCCACAGCTTCCGGGTGATGTCTCGTCCTGGCACCTGGTGCCTGGATTAAGCGATAGATCTACTATTATTCGATCACGCAGCAAGAGCGTAATTATTGTTGCCAGTTAAAATTTTGACCATTGAGATTAAAGTGCCAACAATCAATGCACTGCATGCTTACAAACCACTTCTACCCGCTGTCAAAACCGGTCATCCCCTTTATATGTAAACTCGAGAATTAGACACAAAATTAGTACTTTAGTTTAATTTGAGCAAACTTGGAGACTAATTTTAATTGTATTTATATTCAATTCGCACATTAATTAATATTTCTTATCCTAAAATCTTTTTATATTTAATGCATTCAAAAAACGAGACCAAGAACGGTTATAATGTAATTTACCGCCTAAGTGGTTTTTAAAGAATTCTTTATGGCGAACATTTAACATGTCTATGATCTGCTTTTTCTTTTTTGAGTCTTTCGACCTTTTTGAGTCTTGGGTAATTCTATAATAAAAACATTCTGTATCTATATAGCTTACTTTACCTCCTGTTTTTAACATTGAAATCCAAAAATCCCAATCTTCCAGACCGGCAATCTCTTCACAATATCCACTCGTATTATCATAATCATTCCTGCGATATACTCCACTCACATAGATAATATTGCGTCGTGCCAATAAGTTTATATCGTAATCCGGTAATTGCCATTTCCCAAACTTGTCACCAAAGAATTGAGCACAACCATATACTACTTTTACGTCGGGATTATTCTCTAAAACCGTTACAGCTTTTTCTATGTAATCTATAGATATTAAATCATCTGCATCTAAGGGTAATATATATTTACCACTAGACAACTTTATAGCTTCATTTCTTGCTGCAGAAACGCCTTTATTTACTTGGTGATAAGAACTTATGTTCAAATAGGTTTTGGTTAATGAATCTGCAATTTCTCCTGTTTTATCAGTGGAACCATCATCCATAAGTATTATTTCGATACTCTTATATGATGAATTAAGTACAGATTTAACAGTTTCTTCAAGATATTTTTCTGCATTGTATGCAGGAATAATCACACTTACCACCTTTTCTATCATATACGATCCCTCCTATTAATAAGCTTTTGCCAATAGTACTTCAAAGGATTAGAATACTTTAACTTTTTCCACGGTCTACTGCTATGTGGTTTATGAACAACTTTACACGAAGTAATCAGATAGTTATTAAACCCCAACTCATTGGCTTTGTGACTAATAAAGATGTCGTACCACGACTTTGAAGGGTCAAGTAGTTTAAAATCAAAGGCATTCAAATAAGAATTTGTAAGTAATGTACAACAGAAACTTAAACGTTTCTGTGTATGAACAACACCTGATTCCATCTTTAAAGCATATTGATATGGAAAATTAATCTCTCCTTCTTCATCAGTCGTAACAGCTGCAACTAATGCAGGATTTTGAATATCTTTTAGTTGATCATATAATATTCTAAGTGTATCTTTTTTAACAAGAACATCTGATTCTACAATCAATAAATGAGCATTTTGAGCAATTGCTTTCTGTTGAGCAATTTGTAAAATCAACAAATAATTTGGCGAAGGATGATTGGTTATATCTGAAAGATTCACCAAATTAAATCCTTTGCTTATTGACAACAAATCAAGTGTTTGAGTAGTCTTTTCATCACTGAAATCATTATAAACCGTGAAATCATATTCAATCTGAATATCGGAATTCAATATCGAATCAATTGTTTGTAATGTTGTGTCAAGTGAATTTTTTACAGGTAAGATAACATGTATGGATTGCATCTATTTAATTATCAATTTTCATAGCAAAGATAAGAAGTATTTTTTAATATTTTGAAGTCGCTTTAATTGAATCCTTATTAAATTTTCAATTACCTGAAAAATTATCGTATTTTTGCATAGTATTGATTTATCGCTATAGAACAAATTAACATGAATAGAATTGTAGGTAAAGAGTATTTTTCCGAAAAAGTTGTAAAACTAGAAATAGAAGCACCATTGATTGCTAAAAGTAGGAAAGCGGGACATTTTGTGATTGTACGCGTTGGAAAAAAAGGAGAACGTGTACCATATACTATAGCTTCTTCTGATAAACAGAAAGGGACAATTACACTTGTAATTCAACGTGTTGGAAAATCATCCGAAAAAATCTGCCAACTAGAGGTGGGTGATTATGTTACCGATTTGGTTGGACCACTCGGAAAAGCTACTCACATTGAAAAATTTGGCACTGTTCTTTGTGCTGGAGGTGGAGTTGGAGTTGCTCCTATGTTACCAATTATTGAAGCCATGAAAAGTGCAGGTAATAAAGTCATAACTGTTTTAGCGGCTCGAACAAAGGAATTGATTATTCTGGAAGAGCAAGTCAGACAATTCTCTGATGAAGTAATTATTATGACGGACGATGGATCTTATGGAAATAAAGGACTGATCACAAACGGAATAGAGATGGTTATTCAAAGAGAAAAAGTTGATCAGTGTGTGACTATTGGACCTGCAATAATGATGAAATTTGTAGCACAACTCACAAAGAAATATAACATTCCAACCATTGCATCACTTAACACAATTATGGTTGACGGAACAGGCATGTGTGGTGCTTGTAGAGTAACCGTGGGAGGACAGACAAAATTTGTGTGTGTTGACGGTCCTGAATTTGACGCACATCAGGTAGATTTTGATGAAATGTTGATGCGATTAAAAGCTTATAATTAAGAATAATATTTAAACACAGATGACTAACGAGGAAATATTAAAAGAAGAACGGAACGCACCTTGGAGGGAGATGCTTCGTAAAACCATTAAAAATAAAGAACGTACAGATCGTCCACGAGTAATGATGCCCGAATTAGAGGCAGATATACGTAGTCACAATTTTGAAGAAGTTAATCAAGGACTTACAATAGAGCAAGCTCTTGCTGAATCTCAAAGATGTCTTGACTGTGTAAATCCGACATGTATAACAGGTTGCCCTGTAAGCATTAACATTCCTAAATTCATAAAAAATATTGAACGTAACGAGTTTTTAGAAGCGGCTAAAGCATTGAAAGAAACAAGTGCTCTTCCGGCTGTTTGCGGTAGGGTTTGCCCTCAGGAAAAGCAGTGCGAAAGTCAGTGCTTTTACACTCAAAAACTGAACAAACCAGCAGTTGCAATCGGTTATTTAGAACGTTTTGCGGCTGACTATGAACGCAATAGTGGTCATATTTCCATCCCAGCACTCAACTCTCCCAATAACATTAAAATAGCAGTTGTAGGTTCAGGTCCTGCCGGATTATCTTTTGCAGGTGAAATGGCTAAAGCTGGTTACGATGTAACGGTATTTGAAGCTTTACACGAATTGGGTGGTGTATTACGATATGGTATTCCTGAATTCCGCTTACCCAACCCTATTGTTGACACAGAGATAGATGTATTAAAAAAGATGGGAGTTAAATTCATGACTAACTGCATTATTGGTAAAACAATTTTGCAGGAAGATCTTGCTGAATATGGTTTTAAGGGGATTTTCATTGGTAGCGGTGCAGGTCTTCCCAACTTTATGCATATTCCCGGTGAAAACCTAATTGGGGTAATGTCATGCAATGAATATCTCACTCGTGTTAATCTCATGCAAGCTTCTGATCCCGAAAGCGACACACCTGTACTGAAAGGGAAAAAGGTAGCCGTTATCGGTGGAGGAAATACGGCAATGGATGGAGTTCGTACGGCTAGACGAATGGGTGCTGAACGTGCAATAATTGTTTATCGTCGTTCCGAAGAAGAAATGCCTGCCCGTATCGAAGAAATCAAACATGCTAAAGAAGAAGGTATTGAATTTATGACGCTACACAATCCAATTGAATATAAAGGAGATGAAAATGGACATGTTAAGCAAATGCACTTACAACGTATGAGATTGGGTGCTGCCGATGCTACAGGACGTCGTAAACCTGAACCTATAGAAGGTGATACTATTTGGATTGATGTTGATGAAGTGATAGTAAGCGTAGGTGTTTCTCCTAATCCGCTTATACCACAAACTTTCAAAGGTCTTGACGTCACAAAGCGAGGAACTGTAGTTGTGAATGAAGAAACACTACAAGCATCCAATAAACAAATTTTTGCGGGAGGTGATATCGTTCGCGGTGGTGCTACGGTAATTCTTGCAATGGGTGATGGAAGACGCGCTGCCAGAGCAATGGATGAATATCTCACAACTGAATTGACAACAAAAGAATGAAGATCTTAGCAGATTTACATATACCTTTTTTAAAAGGTGTTGTGGAACTTCTCGGAGAAGTTGATTACCTGCCGGGAAATCAATTCACTAAAGAGGCCATTCAAGATAAAGATGCGTTGATTGTACGAACTGTGACCTATTTTGGTAAAGAAATACTTGAGGGTACACAAGTAAAACTGATTTGTTCGGCCACAATCGGATATGATCATATCGATACAGAATATTGTGATACTCACAATATTGCCTGGCGAACCGCACCAGGGTGCAACGCCAACTCTGTTGAGCAATATATCACTTCTTCTTTGCTTTATATGAGCAAGAAACAGGGTTTTGATTTAAAAGACAAAACTATTGGTATAGTAGGTGTTGGAAATGTAGGAAGTAAAGTTGAAGCTGCTTGTCGAAAATTAGGAATGCATGTTTTACTTAACGACCCCCCTCGTCAAGAAAAAGAACAGTCTTCTGATTTTGTGGACTTAAATACAATCAAACAAGAATCAGATATCATAACTTTTCATACCCCACTTACGAAAAGTGGACCATACAAAACTTTTCATATAGCTGATGACGATTTCTTTAATTCGTTAGCTAAGAAACCAATCATCATAAATGCCGCAAGAGGTGGAATAGTCGATAATCTATCGTTGAAAGAAGCATTGAAAACAGGAAAAGCTTCAGGAGCAGTAATCGATTGTTGGGAGCATGAACCAAATATAGACGTAGAATTACTAAATCTTGTAGATATTGGAACACCACATATAGCTGGATATTCCGCTGATGGTAAATGGATGGGAACAAAAATGTCTCTCGAAAACCTGAATGAATTCTTTCATCTTGGATACGACAAAATCCCAATGCCCGCTCTACCCGATCCTATTCAGGATAAAATAATAGACCTCAGCAAGATTAGTTCCGTAGATCAAATTGCATATGCCGTTCGTCACACATACGACCCATTAATAGAAACAGAAAATTTAAGGATGCATCCTGAGAAGTTTTATTGGTGGCGATCTAACTATCCTGTAAGAAGAGAATATAAGGCTTTTTCAATAACTGGTGCAGATAAATATAATACTGAAATACTATCCCGACTTGGATTTATTATTAATTAGTTACAATTCGTAAAATAATTTTATATCAAAACAAAAATGCATAAATTTGCAGCTCAAAAAAAAACGAAACCATCATATAAAATAAACAAAATGAAACGTACTTTTTATTCAGCAATTACTTTATTGATTGGAGTAGCACTATTTGCCACATCATGTAGCAGCAAACTCACTCCATTAAAGCAGTCAAACTTTTCGGTGACGCCCTCACCACTTGAAACAAAAGGAAATGATATTCCTGTAACTGTCAGCGGAACATTTCCCGAAAAATGGTTCAAGAAAAATGCCATTGTAACAATCACACCAGTCCTAAGATATGGTGGAAACAACGAGGTAAAAGGGCTTCCTTACAGTTATCAAGGTGAAAATATCGCAGGGAACAGAACTGTAATATCAAACAAAAATGGAGGTAACTTCACCATGAATTTCAAACTTCCATTTACAGAAGAAATGCTTGCATCTGAATTATATATGACATTCGATGCAAAGGTCAAAAAAAAGAATGCTAAATTACCTGATGTAAAAGTTGCAGATGGTGTTTTGGCAACATCTACTATTGCAAGTGTAAATAATACAGACCCATCTGTTGCTGACGACGGATTTCAACGAATCATTAAAGAAGCAAAGAATGCAAACATTCATTTTCTTATTCAAAGAGCCGATCTTCGTCCCAGTCAGGTCAACAACAGCGATATGCGCGCTTGGAAAGATCGTGTTGCAAAAGCATTTAACGATCCAAAACAGAATTTGAATATTGAAATATCTGCTTATGCTTCACCTGATGGTGGACTTTCATTAAACGAAAGACTTGCAGAACAACGTGAAAAAAACACATCTGTTTATTTAGAAAAAGAACTTAAAAGTAAAAATATAGATACAGAGATCAATGCTCGTTACACTGCTGAAGACTGGGAAGGATTCAGCGAATTGATCGAACAATCTGACCTACCCGACAAAGATCTTATTCTTCGTGTTCTTTCTATGTATCCAGATGCAGAGACTCGTGAACGCGAAATTAAGAACATATCATTAGTTTATGGAGAAATAGCAGAAACCATTCTTCCTCAACTCCGTCGTTCTCGTATTACAGCAAATATTGAGATCATTGGTAAATCAGATGCCGAAATCATGGATGCATGGCGTACAAAACCTGCTGATCTTACAGTTGAAGAGTTACTTTATGCTTCAACTTTGACAACAGACGAAAAAGTTCAGGAAAACATTTATCAATATGCAACTGTACATTTTCCTCAAGACTATCGCGGTTGGAACAATATTGGAACAATGTTTTATAGAAACGGCAATTTTGAAAAAGCAAGACAATCATTTATGAGAGCTGCTCAGGTAGCTCCTAATGCACCAGAAGTAAATATGAATCAAGCACTTTTAGCAATAAAAGATGGCAATAATGACAAAGCAAAAGAATTACTTGGAAAATCTTCAGGAGCAGCCGGATTAGAAGGTGCAATGGGATTGCTTTATTTAATGGAAGGCGATTACAACAAGGCTGTTAATGCTTATGGAGATAGCAAAACCAACAATGCTGCTCTTTCTCAAATCCTTACAAACGACTACGCAAAAGCTACAGAAACATTGAAGAGTATTCAAAATCCTGATGCTACAACAGCTTATCTTCAAGCAATTGTTGGAGCAAGAACAAATGATTTCAACAGTGTATTAAGTAGTTTACGTTCTGCTATTTCTCAAGATGGAAATTTAGCTAAGAGAGCTCTTTACGACTTAGAGTTTTATAAATATCGTACAAATAACGATTTCATTAATTTGATAAGATAAAAGTAGAGAATACAATATTTTAAAAGAGGAGCTCTACTGAGTTCCTCTTTTTTGATTATTCAATCAAGATCATTACTTCATATTTCTGAAAGAATGTAGTATCTTTGTAGTCATTTAAAATAATTACACAATTATAATGAATTTTGTAGAAGAACTCCGATGGAGAGGCATGATTCAAGAAATCATGCCTGGAACAGAAGAACAATTACTGAAAGAACGCACATCGGGCTATTTGGGTATTGACCCAACAGCCGACTCTCTGCATATTGGTCACCTTGTGGGTGTTATGATGCTCAACCATTTTCAACGTGCAGGTCATACCCCAATCGCATTAATTGGTGGAGCAACCGGTATGATTGGTGATCCATCAATGAAATCAGCTGAACGTAAATTACTGGACGAAGAAACTTTACGTCACAATCAGGAAGCCATAAAAGTCCAGTTATCCAAGTTTCTCGATTTTGAAAGTAATATACCCAATAAAGCAATCATGGTTAATAACTATGACTGGATGAAAGACTATTCTTTTCTTAACTTCATTCGGGATATTGGCAAACATATCACTGTGAACTATATGATGGCAAAAGATTCTGTAAAAAAACGCCTAAGCTCAGAATCAAGCGAAGGTATGTCTTTTACAGAATTCTCATATCAATTACTTCAGGGATATGATTTTCTGCATTTATATCGCCAAAACGGCTGTAAATTACAAATGGGTGGTTCAGACCAATGGGGAAATATTACAACAGGTACTGAACTAATCCGCAGAAAAGAAAGTGGTGAAGCATTTGCTCTCACTTGTCCCTTGATTACTAAAGCTGATGGCGGTAAATTCGGTAAGACTGAAACTGGCAATGTTTGGCTCGACCGCAGATACACTTCACCATATAAGTTTTATCAGTTTTGGTTGAATGTTAGCGATAGTGACGCAGAGAAATATATAAAAATATTTACAGCAATACCTCAGAACGAGATTGAAGAACTTGTTAAAGAACAAGAATCAGCACCTCATTTACGTCCTTTGCAAAAAAGGTTAGCAAAGGAAATAACTGTGATGGTTCATTCTCAAGAGGATTATGAAATGGCGGTAACTGCATCAGAAATACTGTTTGGCAAAGCCACTTCACAGGCACTACGATCAATTGACGAAGAAACTTTCTTACAAGTTTTTGAAGGAGTTCCCCAGTTTAAAATATCGAAAGACAAATTATCAGGAGGAATCAAAGCCGTGGACTTGTTATCAGAAGATAGTCATGTTTTCCCTTCCAAAGGTGAGATGCGTAAAACCGTACAATCAGGTGGCGTCAGCATAAATAAAGAGAAACTCGATAATTTTGACGACATCATCGATGCCTCTTTTCTCATAAACGGGAAGTATATTTTGGCTCAAAGAGGCAAAAAGAACTATTTTTTGTTGATTTCTGAATAAATAAGTCACTTTAAATTTGCAAAATTGCAAAGGTTGTTATACTTTTGCACTGCTTTTCACGAAGCAAGAGGATTGTCCCATGGTGTAATGGTAGCACATCTGATTTTGGTTCAGCCAGTCCAGGTTCGAATCCTAGTGGGACAACAAAAATAACGGCATAGTCATTTGAATTTCAATTGATTATGCCGTTTCTCTTTTAAAAAAGGTAAGAATTTAGGTAAGATATGATATAAGACGCATAATTTAACCTCACACATTTACACAATAAATCCATTAAACAATAGCGTAGGAAATTATCATTCAATTCATTCCTTAAAATAAATAAAATAGTATATCTTTGATGCATTATACAATTAGATCTGTTATAACAAACAAAATCAATTTTATTCTAAAATACAAAATTATAAACACATGAATCATTTGAAAAACAAAGAAGAGAAACAAAAATTCACAAAACTCTTTAAAACTCATTCTTCAGGTATAATTCTCTTGTACTTAGCACTGTTCTCACTTTTTATTTCTTGTTCGGAGGTTGAGCCTCCTCCAGTAGTATTATCTTCTGAATGCCAGTTAGAGTCGTTTGCTTTTCAGACTGAATTCAATGGAGATTTAAGAGAAGCAGCCATTGGCAAAATATCTAATTACAAAATCACTGTATCAATTCCTTTTGATATGCCAACCGATGGATTAATTGCAACCTTTGTCTATAAAGGTGTATCAATAAAAATTGGAGGAAATGAACAAGTTAGTGGTAAAACGGCAAATAATTTCAGCAATCCGGTAGTTTACAGTGTAATTGCCGAAGATGGAACAAAAAAGGATTATACTGTTATAATAACAAAGATAATACCTACTATACCGAAAGTTTATATCAATACAACAGGTGGAGCACCAATTCTGGATAGAGAAAATTATGTAACATCCACAATTAAAATTGAGGATCTTGATAAATACTATTCTGATGAAGTACAGTTTACATCTACCGCCGACATTAGGGGACGTGGTAATTCAACTTGGGGAATGCCAAAGAAACCCTATCGCATAAAGCTAGACAGTAAAGCATCCCTCTTGGGCATGAGTACTGACAAGGATTGGGCGTTACTTGCCAATTATTTAGACAAATCCTTATTAAGAAATTTAACAGCTTTTGAAATATCTCGTAAAGCCGAAATGAGTTGGACACCTGCATCTATCAGTGTCGATTTTTACCTTAATGGGGCATATCAGGGAGTTTACACATTGACTGAGCATGTTAAAGTATCCAGTGAAAGGCTAGATATGAAATTAGTAAAACCTACCGATATTTCAGGAGAAGCATTGACAGGAGGCTATTTACTTGAACTGGATTTTCATTATGACGAACCATATAAATTTAAAACAGATCTTAAACGACTACCTATGATGTTTAAAGATCCGGATGAACCAACAACAGAACAATATGCATACGTAAAAAACTTTTACAATGATGCCGAAAAAGTATTATATTCAGAAAACTTTAAAGATCCAGTGGATGGTTACCGCAAATATATTGATATAGAGTCGTTTATTAATTATTTTATTGTACAGGAAATAGCTAAGAATGTCGATGGAAATATGCGTGGCAGCTGTTATATGGCTATTCGTCAAAACGGTAAGATAGAAATGCCGTTGGTGTGGGATTTTGATATCGCTTTTGGCAATGCAGATCATATCACATGGGAGCAAGGAGCCACTTCAGCAGAATATGATGGTTGGTTTATTAAAACCTGCTCTCCCTGGTACGATCGTTTATTTGAAGATCCGTATTTTGTTGCTGAAGTAAAAAAGAGATGGAACGAAGTGAAACCCAAACTTGAAAATTTACCTGATTATATTCACAAACAATCTTTATTGATAAAAGATGCACAAGTCAGAAACTTTAGTCCTGTAGTAAATGGAGGAGCCGGATGGGATATCAATAAGGTTGAATGGAACACCAAGAGGATAAGAGGTTCTTATGATGCCGAACTCTCATATCTTATGAATTTTGTAGAAAAGCGTATAGTTTGGTTAGATACAAATATAAATAAGCTCAATTAAAAAGACGTCCAATAACGAAAGTTATGTTTTTGAAATACTTATAACAAATACCTTTGGGATTACTCCATGATAAAATTGAAGGGAAGATCTTAGTATCTACTGACAGAACGGAGCCTGTATTTGAATTGTTCCATGATTAAATGAAATGACATTTGATATTGGTTCAGACTATCAAGATTCAAATATTTGTAGAACAATAATCATTAAGGGGCTGTTCCAAAAGGACA
>DHSL01000066.1:0-23200 GCA_002411345.1 Bacteroidales bacterium UBA5287
TTCATCTCGGGTTGACAGGACTTCGTCCCGCCAACCCGCCCGAACGCAAAGCCCCGAGACGTTATGGGCAAGCGCGCGTGAACTTCAACAAATGTAGATTATGAAACAAAAAGAATTGATTCTAAATCATTATTTCATTATAGGTTTAGTAGTATTGTTACTAAATGATTTTTACTTGAAATATGAATTTGGAAATTTGACAACAGGAAAACTATCCGATTTTGCAGGATTATTAATTTTTCCAATGTTTGTGGCTTCAATTATACCTCGATTTAGAAAGTCTATTTCATTGATTACGGGAATCGGATTTATTATTTGGAAACTTCCTCTGTTTACACCCATAATTGATTTTGTTAATCAAACATCTTTCATATCGATACATAGAGTAATTGATTATTCAGATTATATAGCGTTATTAATTCTTCCATTGAGTCATTATTTGATAAATCGCAAAGAGAGTCACGTTTTGATAACAAAAGAAAAAATTAAATCTGTTTCAAGATTTGCATTGCTAGGAATTGCATTTTTTGCATTTTGCTCAACTTCTGTCATTTGGAAAGAAACCCCTCAGGGAACTATTCTTATTGATAAATCTTACAACATTAAACTTCCCAAAGATTCAGTTATTAGCTCAATAAAACAACTAGGTTATAACTGTGACTTCTACCAAAGAGATTCATTAAATTATGGCTTTATTAGTTATTACCAAACAGATAATATAGTTCGTGAAAGTGAAAATTCAATTGTAATTGATACTATTGCAAATGTAAAATATCAATTAGAAGATATTAATCCTAAGAAGACAAAACTAACTATTATCAATGTTACTTTGTCCAAAGAAGGAAATATACAAAATTGGAAAACTTTGAAATCATTAAGAAATCAATATTCTTTGTGGCTGAAGAATAATTTGATTGAGAAGATTGATTGAAAAATGCCAGCTCATAACATTAGGCTTTGGCGTCAGGCGGGTGTGACGTGGGTGTGCGAAGTGTCGTCGCCCGCGCGCGCCTCGTTTTGCAAGGACTTCGTCCCACCAACCCGCCCGAACGCAAAGCCCGAAACCGTTGTAGCCAATTATACAGACTGAGCACACAAAGATTAAATATTGACATGAAACCTAAAGAAGTACATATAGAAGCTATAAATAAATTTCTGAAAGAAAAGCTCAAAGAGAAGGGATTTGTTTTCTCTGACTCACAATTGAAATTTACGAGCGCAAACCTTTGTGCTATTTTCTGAATCAGAACTGATAAAGCATAAGCCTTTTTTTGTTTATCTTCCCGAAAAAATAAAAAAGTAATCGAGCATGAAAAAAATAGTTGGTTTATTTATCATTCTGGCAAGTTTTACAATCTCAGCACAGCAATCGAAATTTGCGAACGTTTATGATTTCATCGAAAATACAGCGGTATTTGAAACCAACCAGACTGAAGGTCATACGGTTTGTATTCCTTTGAAATCGGTTGATGAAGCATTAAATCTTCAGCAATCAAAGTCAGAAAATGTGCTTTCGCTGAATGGAAAGTGGAAATTCCATTTTGCCAATACTCCGGAAGGTACACCCAAGGACTTTTTTACATTAAACTTTAATGATCAGAAATGGTCTGAAATTACTGTTCCCTCCAACTGGGAAATGCAGGGGTTTGGCGATCCTTTTTTTCGAAATGTTGCACAACCGTTTCGCGCCAATCCGCCATTTGTTCCCCGCGAATACAACCCGACTGGCTCGTATCGCAAATCGTTTACTTTGCCAGCGAACTGGAAAGGCAAACGCATTTTTTTGCGCATGGAGAAAACCGCTTCGGCATCGTTTGTCTGGATCAACGGACAGGAAGTTGGATACAACGAAGGCGCGCAGGAGCCTGCCGAATATGATGTTACCAGTTTCCTGAAACCAGGAAAAAATACCCTAGCCGTAAACGTAATTAAATATTCAGATGGTGTATATCTCGAAAGTCAGGACTATTGGCGCCTGGCTGGTATATTCGACGATGTTTGGCTGTATGCAAAATCGGATGTACATATCTTCGACTGGCATGCCACTACCGACCTGGACGAAAACTATGAGAACGCAAAACTGAATTTGCAGATTACGGTAAATAACCAATCGAAAACCGACAAACAGAACTACAAAGTTCGCACTTCGCTGTTTAATGCGCAGCATGTATTGGTTCAGAATTTTACTTCCGATGCAATTCAAATGAGTGCTGATAATAAGCAAATCATCAATGTTTCTTCATTGGTAAAAAATCCCCTAAAGTGGACCGCCGAAACACCCAATCTTTACCAGTTAACGCTGGAATTAATCAACAGCGAAGGTAAAACCGAAGAGGTAATTGCCGGTCGCATTGGTTTTAAAGAGACCGAAATTCGCCATCAGGTTTTTTATCTGAACGGAAAAGCCATCAAACTAAATGGCATTAACTCGCACATGCAACATCCCGATTTGGGGCATACGATGGACGAAGCTACCATCCGGAAAGACTTTGAAATACTAAAGCAATTCAATATCAATTGTGTGCGAACTTCACATTATCCGCCAGTTTCAAGGTATCTGGAGTTGGCCGACGAATATGGATTGTATATTATTGACGAAGCGGGAGATGAAGCTCATGCCACTGAATATTTAAGTGATAAACCCGAATGGGAGCCCATGTACCGTGAGCGGGTTCGCAAAATGGTGTTGCGAGACCGAAATCATGCCAGTATTCTGTTTTGGAGCGCCGGAAACGAAAGTGGCGAAGGGAAGAATATTTGTGCCGTGATTGATGAAGGAAAGAAATACGATACTACCCGTAATTGGATGTATGGCGGAAATGCTTTTTCACACCCTTGCGAAGAGATTATCGGGCCCCGTTACCCAACACCTTTTGACCTCAAAACACGGGTGGGAATGGTTCCTGAAAGTGTTGATCCGCGACCCTCGTTTATGGACGAATACCTTTCCGTTGCCGGAAATGCCGGTGGCGGACTGGACGAATATTGGGATGTGATTTATCAGTATCCACGCATCATGGGCGGAGCAATCTGGGATTTCGTGAGTCCGGGCTTGCGCGAGCCAGTTCGCAAATTGACCGATTCCTCACCCAACAAGGTAGCAACGCACATCATGGGACGCGCCAAACTGGTTGCCGGACACGATGGAAAAGGTATTGATCTGAATGGTCACGATCAGTGGGTAGAAGTTTATCAGGATAGAAATATTGAAATCTCAGGAAATAAATTAACGGTTTCGTTTTGGATTTTCCCACGCGATTTAATGAAAACGGGTGGAGTACTGCTCTCCAAAGGAAACAATCAATTTGGCTTGCAGCAAATGGGTGACAACTCGCTCAATTTCTACATCTACACTTCGAAAAAAACAGTTGTTAGTGGTGCATTACCCAAAGATTGGTTACAAAACTGGCATCATGTGGCAGGCGTTTATGACGGGAAATCGATTTCACTATTTATCGACAACCAAAAGGTGGCTGAAACACCAGTCACCGGGAAAATTACCAATTTCCCTTTTCCACTTAATGTGGGCAAGAATGCCGAGACACAGGGTCAGCATTTATCCAATTATTTATGCGATGCCATTATCGATCAGGTGGGTATTTTCCCCAAAGCGATTGAAATCAATGATTTATTTGTAGCAAAACCCGACTTAAAAAATCGTGCAGCTTTGTGGCTCGATTTTGAACAGGAGCAAAAAGAAGGCGAGTTTTTCAGCTATGGAATTGGAGCACGTACCTATGGTAGCATCTGGCCCGACCGCCGCGTAGAGCCTGAAATGTGGCAAATGAAAAAGTCGGCTCAACCCATTTCTGTAAAGTGGAGCAATGCCGAAAAAATGGAAATTGAAGTGCAGAACCGAAACTTTTTTACCAATACGAATGCCTTTGAAGTACGTTGGAATTTGGAAGAAAACGGAATATCAATAGCTTCCGGAAAATTGGAGGTGGATATAGAACCGGAAGCAAAAAAAGTCTACGTTCTTCCGATCCAAAAGCCTCAACTGAAAGATGGTGCAACCTATTTGGTAACAGTTAGTTTTCATTCGAAAGAAGCTGCACGATGGGCGCCCAAGGGTTTTGAACTGTGTTGGGATCAATTGGAATTGCCATGGATTGTTCCAGTCAATGAAAAATTGGCACAGCACCAGAACAATCCGTTAAAAGTGACAGATAATGAGCAACAGTTAATTGTATCCGGCGTAAATTTCGATTATACCTTTAACAAAGCCAATGGACAATTGTACTCCATGAAATACATGGGTACAGAATTGCTGAAACAGGGAGCGCAACTCAATGTTTGGCGTGCCCCTCTGGCAAACGAACAGGACGACTGGACCAATCCTGCAGTTAGTATATCTCCCAGAACCGAGGGCTACGGAAGGATGGTTGCTAACGCATGGTACTCCATCGGTCTGGATAAAATGAAGTCGAAACTTGAATCATTTCACGTTGAAAAGAAGGCTGAAAATGTAATTGTCAGTATTCTTGAAACTGCTCTTTTTGGAAATTCAGGCAGGGATGGCTTCGAAAACGAGATGATTTATACGATTTCGCCCAACGGTGAAATTAGTTTACAGCACACGATTAATCCGAAAGGAAAAATGCCCATGTCGTTTCCACGCATCGGAACAAAATGGGTTTTCGATAACCAAATGCAAAATGTAGCATGGTTTGGACGTGGGCCGCAGGAGAATTATCCCGACCGCAAAACCGGCTACCGTATTGGGAACTATCAGTCGACAGTTGATGCGATGTTTGAACCCTATTTAATACCTCAGGATTGTGGCTTGCGCACCGACAACAAGTGGGTAACACTATCAAACAAGGATGGCATTGGCATAGAATTTTCGGCAACTAAACCATTCAATTTCAATTGCTATCATTACAGCACCGAAAATTTGTCAAAGGCAAAATACACTTATGATCTAATCAAATCGGATGGTGTAACATTCAATTTCGACTACCAAACTACCGGGGTAGGATGCACGGCAATAGGGGTGCTTGATAAATATCAAACCATTCCTCAATACATACAGTTTACAAGTTCGATAAAACCATTTAAAACCAACAAGTAAATTAGCTGAAAATATTTACAATCGATATATAAATGATTATGGTTCGGAGAAAAATATTGATGTAAGATTGAAACAGCATTTTCAGATGACAAAATCAAGAATGGAATATTTGAAAAAAAATAACTGGCTACAACACGGAGGATTACATCCTGCATTCTACTCCTCACCTTACGGCGACATCGTAGAACACAGGATTTGCGAGATTACGAGGGATAGTGGATATCCCCCCCGCGCAACCTTGCAAATCCTCCGTCCGTTAGCGGTTAGGCTGGAAGACGACAACACAAAATAATATAGACAAGAAGAAACAAAACGACAATGCGAAAATTATCACTTTTTATAGCGATAAGTTTAGACGGCTACATTGCAAAACCAAATGACGACCTGAGTTTTCTGAAAGTAGTTGAAAAAGAAGGGGAAGATTACGGCTATGCAGAATTTACGGCAAACATTGACACGTTAATTATTGGCAGAAAAACTTATGATTATGTGCTGAAAGAAATTGGTTCTTCTCACTACGACAACGGACAACGAGACGTGTATGTAATAACCAGAACTGAAAGACCAAGTGTTGGCAGAACTACATTCTATTCAGGTAACTTGACAGAATTAGTGCAACGGCTAAAATCTGAAAAAGGAAAAAACATTTATTGTGACGGTGGAGCAGAAATAATCAATGAACTTCTACAGCACGACTTGATAGATGAATTTATAATTTCCATTATACCTATTTTGGTGGGTAACGGAACACGACTATTTAAAGACAACAGACCTGAACAACAACTTGAATTTGTAAGTGCAAAATCATTTGAAACAGGGCTGACACAACTTCATTACAAACGAAAAAGACAGATTGAATAATAACGACAAAGACTAATAAAAGCCCGAACCGCTAGCAGCCGCTTGCCGCAATGGGGGCTGACGTGGTTAAATCAAGTGCATTGCTTCTATCGAAGTTTCTGTTGGTTGACAGGGAAGTACTTCGAAATCCCCCACTGCGGCAAGCGGTAACACGTTATGTCTAATATTATGAAGACGACAACACATGCAATAATTGCTCTGACATTTTTGACATCTTGTGGACAACAAGCAAGGCAAAATGAACAGCAAACAAATTATTCTGAAAAAAATCAGACCGAATTAGTATTGCCCCAAAAAAATAAAGAACAAGAAATTGAGAAGAAATTCGGACAAGAATTATTTAAGTTAATATTAGACACAATCACAATAAAAACAATCTCGACTGACTTTTTAATAAACAATCAATGGGTTTACAGACCATTTGACAACTGTGAATCGTATTTAAAATTTCAAATAAACGGAAAAGGAATAAGTTACAATTGCGAAATGGATGAAGACTATGAAATGACACAAAAGCGGGCAATCAGTTTCATATTGATTGTCTGCTTTTATTATATTGAACAGTCATATACCTACCCCCTATTAAAAATACTCATTCCACACCGCAACAGGTGTTCCAAGTCCTAATGAACCAGCTCGAGAAAAGTGAAACCTGATTTATTACTCATATTCGGACATTTTTTACCAGAAAAAATGTCCGAATATATAAAGAATCAGGTACTTTTGTCAAAAGATACCCGCGTATGCGGGCTTAGTTCAACACGGACTTTGCGTCAGTCTGGCTGACGTACTGCTATGAAGTCCATTAGTCCGCCTCAACGGGTGCATCAGGTTGACATGACTACGTCCTGCTAACCCAACCGAGAGCAAAGCTCCAAACCGTTAATGGCAAGCCAAAACAGACGTATGATAGTTTAAACATGATTTTTAAATACAATATGATGAAAACTTTAAACTTTGTTTTACTGGTTCTGATTTCACTGGTTAATTTTTCATGTGAAAAAAATGAAGTAGATGATGCAACTTCTCTAAAATGGACAATGTACACTACCAAAGATGGACTAGCAAATAATAATATACACGCTATTGCAATTGATGCTTCAGATGATATTTGGATAGGTACTGATTACGGAGTATCTAAATTTGATGGCGCAAATTGGACAAATTATACTGCCTTCGGGGGCTCGCAAGTTCTGGCTATCACAATTGATAAAGAGGGAGTTAAATGGTTTGGAACAAATGGAGAAGGTATTGTTAGTTTAAATGGAACAAACTGGAATTATTACAAAAATGATGAAGGTTTTTTAAATTGTAATGTAAGCAATATTATCACCTCGATAGCGATAGATCCAATAGGAAATAAATGGTTTGGTACAATTAGTGGTGTGGCTAAATATGATGGAGTCAATTGGACGTCTTACAGTACGAACGATGGGTTAATAGACAATTTGGTTGCTTCGATTGAGATTGACAAACAGGGAAACAAGTGGTTTGGAACCAATGGAGGTGTTTCAAAATTTGCGGATAATAACTGGAGTAACTATAGTTATCACGCAGATAATACAAATGGAATCGCTGGTAATGGAGTAATGTCAATAGTTACAGATAAAAAGGGGAACATGTGGTTTGGAACTTGGGGAGGTTTATCTGAATTTGATGGCGTAAACTGGACAAGACATGGCACGGAAACAGAATGGTTGGTAGCAAATTCTCCTATTCTTTCGGCAAATATGGACACTAAAGGAAACCTTTGGTTTGGTTCAAATGGATGGGGTATCTCTGTTTTTGATGGAGTAAAATGGACTACTTATACAAAAGTTAATGGATTAGACATTGACCCTGTTCGTGCAATTGCGATAGATTCAAAAGGAAATAAATGGTTCGGAACTTCTACTGGCTTACTTAAATTGACAGATGATAATTAGTAAAATAAAAAAAGTGGTTGTGTAAATTAAACTGTGTCAGGTTTTATTTACAAAACTGAACGTAAAAAGTAATACGAAGTAACCAAGAATCATTTAAAAATAATAAACAATGAGAAAAACAGTTATCCTCTTTATCCTTTTAGCTTCTTTTTTTGCGCTCAATGCACAATCAGTCGATGATGCCCGTAAGTTAAAAAATGCGCCAACTCCCAGTGCCGGTTACGGCAAAGACCTGGGAGATTTTAAGAGCGGAACGTATACCATCACAAGTGCAGGACTTTCCCGACAATACACCATTGACATCCCCAAAGACTACGATAAAAACAAAACGTATCGTTTGATTTTCGCCATGCACATGATGGGGGGGCATATGCAAACAATGGTTGATCAGAACTTTTATGGTCTTAAAACGTATGCCGAAAGAGATGGTGTTCCTGTTATTTTTGTAGCACCCGAGGGATACACCGACCGCTCTCCCTGGCGTGGAAGAGATGACAAGGATCATATCTTCTTTGCCGATATGCTTAATTTGTTTAAGGATAAATTGAGTATTGACACTTCTCGCGTATTTTGTTGCGGCTTTAGTTTTGGCGCAATGATTACATACGCGTTATCGTTAAATTTTCAGAAAGATCTTCGTGCTGTCGCTTGTTATGCTCCCGCCAACTGGAACATTTATCTTCCCGAGAACAAACACGAACCTCTTGCCTTCTATAGCACAACAGGTACGGAAGACGGACTTTGCAAGTATGTTAACTCAGATGAACTCAAACAAGGTGGCAAGTATTGCGTGTTGACACACATCGAAGATAATGGATTAAAAGAATTGCCGGAAATACCGATAGCCACAACGCCAACTCATGTCACGACAGAGTTTAAAGGACTTCCAGAAGAATATCCGGTATTGTTTGGTTCCTTTGTGGGTGGTCATACCGATAACGTAAAAGATCCCGGCTCTGATGTGAATTGGATAGCAAAAGAAACATGGGATTTCTTTATGCGCTTCTAGTATCACGTCACATTTGATCTGATTTGACTCGCTATAATTTGTAGTTGAACTAAAGGAACTGATTAAAAGAAAAGCCCTCCTGCAATCCTTGGTTTGCAGGAGGGCTTTGTACAAATTGCATTTGTGCACAGTAGCGGTATGTTACAATTTCCAATAACGACAACACACATTGCTTGAATGAATCTCACATAAAGATTATTTCCAGTATAGAAGATTTTAGTCATGAAATGTCACAATAAACAAGATACTTTATCCTTTACATAACATTTTTGTATCTTTGTGACCGTTCAATTCAATTTCAATGTATCATATTTATATTTCAGATAAATATTACTCTTTTGAAAATATTTTTAAAGAGTATTATACTTCTCAGCTTTTCTTTGCAATGAAGTTGCTGAATAGTAAACCTGATGCTGAGGACATTGTGCAAGATGTTTTTTTAAGTATTTGGAAGGGTAAGCCTGTTTTTAAGAATGAAATAGCATTTAAATCATTCCTATACCTTTGTACCAGAAACAAGTGTATTGATTTTCTTCGAAAAAATAAAACAATTTACGAGGAAATTGAAATAGCAGGTGAAATACCCAATGAAATAGATTATTTAATAAAAGAAGAGGCATTCAGGATTTTGGATCAGGCAATTGCAACATTATCTCCACAAGCTCAAAAAGTCCTAAATCTTTCCATGAGGGGCCTTTCAGTAACCGAAGTCGCTAATGAGCTCAGAATTTCAGTGAATACCGTAAAGACTACTAAGCAAAGAGCTTACAAAATACTAAGAGATAACTTTGGAAATTCATTTGTAGTTATAATGCTGTCCTACATATCATTTTAAACTTACCCAACACGTAACTCGCGCACACATCGAAAACATTTTTTTGATGTGTGTGATGTTTATTGTCACCCTTTTTAAAATTTACACGTTTTAATCAAATAGAATTATGACTCCGATAAACGAAAAATATAGACAAGCAATTGAAGAAGCAGAAAGGATAAGCAAGTCAATACTTGACGAGTCTGACACAACAGGCATTTCTGAAGATGATTCCATCATTAAAGAATATGCTGAACATGCTTCTAAACTAAATGAAGTTAATTTAAATACAGCGTGGATAAAACTGAAGTTCCGCTATTACAGCAGATACATCTATGCGGCAGCATCGGTGGCAGCTGTACTGATTATTACTTCCCTTTTAATTTTTATACCCAAAAACAATAACGATCGTTACGACACTTTAGCGCTTCAAAAAGAGATAAAACCGGCTACCGGTGTTGTGAGCCTTAGGCTTGCAAGTGGGAAGCTGGTTTCAATAGACTCTTTGTCTTCCGACAGTGCAAGTCTACTGGGTGTGGACATAGATAATAATAAACAGGAAATTTCGTACACCAAAGAATCTGGTAGCTCAAAGAAGACTTCAATAGATTTTATAAAACCTTCAAAAAAAGAGTTGGTTGAATATAACGAATTAATTATACCGAAGGGGCGTTCGTACTCTTTAGTCTTAAGTGATGGCACACGGGTATGGTTAAATGCAGAAAGCTCGATACATTATCCGGTAAGCTTCAGCAAAGGAGAGCGAAGAGTGAAGATTTCAGGGGAGGCTTTTTTTGATGTCGTGCTTGATGCAAATAGAGTTTTTATTGCAGAAACAGAAAATTACAACATCAAAGTGCTTGGGACTAAATTTAACATCTCTTCTTATCAGGACGAAGATATTGCAGCAACAACGCTGGTTTCAGGGTCAATATCAATCTTCACAGACAACAATTCAAATAAAGTGGAGCCCGCTGTAGTTTCACCGGGTGAGCAGTTTCGCTACAATAAAAGTGATGAAACTATAGAAATTACAAAAGTTGATACCGAATTATACACCTCTTGGGTAAATAATAATCTGAGATTAAACCAGATGCCCTTAAAGGATATATTCAAAATTCTTAGCAGGCGTTATGATATTGATGTTGTGTTCTGCGATGAGCGAGCTAAGCATGAAAAATTCAGTGGTCTGATCCCTCTTAACGATAACCTCAATACTATTTTAGACCAACTGTCTAAAGTTTCTAAAGTTGAATTTAAAGTAGAAAATAGAATTATTGAAATCGGATATAAAGATTAAGTATTACAAATAATTATACACGTATTTTATGAGAAAGAGAGTACCATCTCAATTACTTTTGGTTTTTTTATTTTTATTGGCTTTTTCGAATAATGTAAAGGCCCAGGATCATAAGATAAAAAGCTTTAAAGTAGAAAACGCAACACTGGAAGAGTGTCTTAAACAAATCAATAAGTTGACCGGGATTGGTTATCTTACGACAGGAGACGGATTTAGCAATATCAAAAGCATCACCTATTCTGCTACCAATACAGATGTTGATACAGTACTAAAAGCAATATTGAGTAAGTCTGGTTATACTTATGAGATTAACGACAATGTCATTTTAATCATTAAAGAAAAAAAACCTGCAGTTGATAAACCTCAAAAAGATCAAAAATGGTCACTGAAGGTGAAAATTTCGGATGAGGCAGACAAACAACCGGTTGTTGCTGCTTTAGTACTCATCAAAGACTATGGTGTATATGGAATGGCAAATTCTGACGGAGTTGCTGTCCTGAATAACCTTCCATCCGGGACAGCTGTTGTTGAAGTTCAGATGATGGGGTATGAGAACTATTCATCAGAGGTTAATATTGATAGCGATAAAGAATTGGTTGTAATCCTACGGGAAACTTCGCTGGAACTAGACGAAGTAACTGTAGTCGCAAGAGCTAGCGCCGCAGGAAGCTCTACTAGCTCCACAATTGGAAGGCAAGCAATGGACCATCTCCAGGCAACCAGCTTAAAGGATATTATGCAGCTAATCCCGGGACAGTTGATGTCGGGAGTAAGCGATCTTACCTCTCCCGAAAAATTAACCATTAGAACCTTGAATACAAGCAGCGCAAACAACTCATTTGGAACATCTATTTTAGTAGATGGAATTCCCATCTCAGATAATACTTCCCTTGGCGATAAAACAGGTGTTTCAACTACGGCCGGAACCGGAATAGACCTTAGGCAAATTGGAGCAGATAACATTGAGTCGGTAGAAGTTATACGAGGAATTCCAAGCGCTGAATATGGGGACCTGGCATCGGGCGCTGTTATTGTTAACACAAAAGCCGGATATACCCCCTATGAGATAAGAACCAAAGTGAATCCTATAACATTCAACACCTCATTGGGCAAAGGATGGAACTTTGGTAAAAAGCGTGGAAGTATGAATGCAAATATTGATTACGCTCAGGCTTGGGGTGACCCTAGAAAGAAAAGCGAATCATTTGATAGAATTTCGGGAGGATTAACTTATAGTAGAACAGTTAAAAATATTTGGTACACAAATACGAAACTCTCTTTCAGTAATCTTCTCGACTTTAGAGGTGACGATCCCGACGTATTGATAGAGGGATCCGAGACAACTCAAAAATCCAATTCCCTTAGAGTTAGCCATAATGGCAAAATAAGCGTAAACGCAAAGCTTATGCGAACGTTATCTTATTCACTTGGGTATAGCCAGACGAAAAATGAATCGAGAAACACCACAATCGTTGCTGCCGGAGGTGGCATGCCGGTCATTACTTCTATGACAAACGGATATTCTGCTGTACCATATATAACTAATTCATACAGAGCTTCCGGAGGAACAGAGGGAAGACCAAAAAACTTTTATTCTAAATTATCCAACACCTTTTTTATAAATCTCAAAGAAATAAAACTTCATCAGCGGTTTAATATGGGTGTGGAGTATCGATATGAAGAGAATAAGGCAAGAGGATTTTATAACGACGATCCATATATGCCTCTCAGGCCCAATAGCGATGGAAGACCGCGCCCATATTATGATATTCCATCTTTAAATCAAGTATCGGGCTATTTTGAAGATAACATAAACTGGACGTTTGCAGATGATAAATCACTTAAGATTCAGACAGGTTTACGTTTCGACATGCTTCAACCGGGGCTTGAAGAGCAAGTATCTTCCTTGTCACCAAGGCTTAACGCTTCTTTGAAGATGACCGACTGGCTTGAACTTAGAGGAGGATGGGGCAAAAACTCCAAGACTCCGGGACTAACACATCTCTATCCTGAAGCAAAGTATATGGACAGAGAAACAGCAAAGTATCTTCCAAACGAGGTTCAGAATCAGCTTGTAATGTATCAAACATATATTACAAAGGTTGAGCGGAACAATATGCTCAAAAATGCCACTAATACTAAGTCTGAGATTGGTGCAGATATTACGTTGCCCAACGAAATGAGTTTTTCTGTTGTTGCCTACATCGATTACATGAAAAATGGATTTGGAAACTATACAGATTACCAGGTTTATAACTCCAATTATTACGCTGCCAATAATGGCTTAATTATCCTACCCGGGCAGCAACCAATAGTAGACTGGAAAAATCCGGCAAGGGTAGATACCGTTTTTACTCCTAAAGGCAGGATAGGTAACACTCAGGCAAGTTTAGACAGAGGTATTGAGTTTGACTTTTACTTTGGACAGATTAAATCAATAAGAACATCAATATACTTAAGCGGTGCTTATATGGAAACCAAGAGTTGGCAAAATGGGCCAAATTATTCCAGCCCTGTAGGCATTTTACCATCGTCTGTTTATGGTCAGGGCGGTACAAATACCCCACCCTTTAAATTAGAGTATCCCACGGGACTTCAAAAAAGCATTCAAAGACGTTTTAGTACAGTCTTAAGAGGTGTTTGCAATATCCCCCAGTTGAAAATGGTAGCATCTATGAATGGCCAGGTTATATGGTATACATACAGCAAAACTACCAATCAGTATCAAAAGCCAATAGGCTGGTTAGATACAGATTTATCATATCATGAAATTACGGATCAAATGTTTAACGATCCAAATTACGAAATTAAAGGCATCCTTCTGGCAGATCAGATAAAAAACCCTAAGGATACAGAAGCTACAATATTAAAACCCTTATGGTTAATTAATGCAAGGCTGACAAAAGAGATTTCCAAATCACTTGGATTTTCATTTTTCGTAAACAACTTATTCTATTATACACCATACCAGTCAAGCAACGTTTCCGGAACATTAGTAGAAAGAAATTCGGGAACCTTTTCATTCGGTATGGAACTATTTATTAAAATATAATTATAACTCATGAAGACAATTATTATCGCAATAATAGCATGTGTGTCATTATTTTCATGCTCCAGAGAAGAGCCTGTTCAGGTAAAAGATATGATTGTTGAATTCAAACTTCCTGACAATTTTACCCTGGGGGTTAAATATTCAAACAAGGAGGTGGTTTTTACAAGTCCATATAACATCTACAAGTTTACAACAGATGAGAACGGAGTAATTAGAATACCCGAAATTATTCCTGATGAATACACGATCAATACAACGTGGGAAATGAGTGGAGCTCAATACAACGAGTTAATTAACGACAATCAGATTGTTGAGGATAAGGCTAAGGTATTATTGAAAGCCACCCAGGCCAACTATCCAGTGTTTTCAAACAAAAGCATCAAGATCGATCTTGAAAAGATAATTATGAGGAGTCTCCTTATTTCGAAGGTTTACTTTTCTGGAACGAAAGACGACTCCAATAGAAATTACAGAACAGATTCATTTGTCGAAATTTTCAATAATTCAGACGAAGTGGTCTATCTGGATGGCAAGTATCTAGCTCTAACGGAGTCTATGTCTCCTGCAGCATACCTTGCAAAGGATAATCCCGATTATATTTATACACGTCAGATTTGTCGTTTTCCGGGTGAGGGAAATGAATACCCTTTGGAACCGGGAAAAAGTATAGTTATTGCTACCCGGAGTGCGCGCGACCATACGACAAGTGCCTCCAACTCTGTGGATCTCTCTGATGCTGAGTTTGAAGTGAAGGAGATTGATGGTACGGGTAATCCGGAGATAAAAGCATTACCGGTTATTTCCAGTTCCGCTCCCATCAAATATCTGAATCTCTTATCAAACGGGTCTAACGCAGTTTTTATTTTCGAGACTGAAGAGAACATTCTCGATTGGCCGGAATTTTTTGCTCCCGGTAAAACATCTGGCGAACGTTTCAGAAGAGTTCCTGTAAATACAGTTTTAGATGGCGTTGAATCTTTGATGAATAATGCATCAACAGGACCGGATGTTAACTTAAAGAGATTTCCCAATATAATTGATGCTGGATTTGGCTATATAAACTCGATAAGTGGATATACAAACGAAGTGCTTGAAAGAAAAGTAAGCGGAATGGATGGGGACAGATTAGTTTTACAAGATACGAATAATAGTACGGACGACTTTGTCACAACTACTGGATCTACCCCTAAAAAATACGATCACCTACAACTTCTTAACAAATAATTTATGAAGAATGTTATTTTAACAATTGTTTTTCTTCTGGCATTAAACGCGTCTTTACCATCTCAGAATAAAGAGAAGTTACCTATCGAGAAAGATTCAACTGCATCTTATCCGGAATATCAAAAACGAGAAATTCAGAAGATTTTACAACAGTGGTCAAATACTTCAAATGCAGCAGGAATGGTCTTTGCTAAAACAGACAAAGGAAGCTTTGCCACTTTGGAGACATATAGTAATGGCGGGGACTATCATCGACTACAAGAAGGTTCTGCTAACAACGGCCTAAAGTTCTCCACGGAGCGTTATGATAAATTGAACGACTACGTGTTTGTAAAAGGCTCTTTCTCATTTAATTTGAATAAAGAGAAAGACAGGGCCTGGTCTGATGTATTTAACACCTATAACGCCAATCCCTATATTTATGGCAGCAGCATAAAAGGAGATTATGAGACTCAGCTGTATAAACTTAACTTGAGAGTATATACAGTACCATATAAGAGATTAAATTTTGGCCTTTTAGTAGATTATCAAGTGGCCGATATGGCACGACAGAAAGACCCACGTTCCCGAAGTTATCTGCTAAACTATTCATTAATTCCATCAATAGTCTATAATATTGATAATAATAACAAACTTGGAATTAATCTTTTATACAGATACAATAAAGAGAAGATGCCTGGTTTAACTACAGTGCAGACAGATCCTAACTTACAGTATTATACTTTCACAGGTTTAGAAAATGCAGTCGGCAGAATAGGAGGCTACAAAGGATTTAGCAGACAATTTACTGGTGATGCTCTTGGAGCAGACATTCAATACGGTTTTTCTAACGAACAATTAAACTGGTTGATTTCCGGAGGTGTAGAGTATTATCAAGAAGAGACCTTGGGCGACAAAAAACAGAGCCCGGGCTCCTATAATGCTTATAAATACAACATCTATTCCAATCTGTTATTAAAAGGATCAAAATATTTACACAACTTTCAGGCAAAGGCTGCTTCAGTAGACGGAGGAGCCGATGAGTTCAGACAAATCCTTATAGCTGAAAGAGATACTCTGACGGGGATAAGTACTCAGATATGGGAAACCATATACACATATAAGAATAGATATGTTGTTAAAACTGCCGAAGTCGATGCTTCCTGGAAATTATATTCCATGGATAAAAGTGGCGATGGATACAAATGGAGCGCAGGCCTATCGGCCAATTATTCCTCTTTTGAAAATATTTACTATTTGCAAAAATCGGAATATGGAGCCGATAAATTGTCGTTTGGAATGGATGCCTCGTACCGTCTCTGGAATAACAAATACAACAAATTAATTCTTGAAACACAAGTTGTTGCTGGTTTGAGTTTAGACAGCAAACTGAATGTTAACAGAGAAACAGAGGTTTATAAAAGTATTCTACGCTCTGATCTGGAATATCACAATCTAAACACCTTTTATGTGAGTGGGAGCTTGCTATATACATTTCCACTGCAATTCGTTAAAAACAGCAAGCTTACAGGTTACTCCAAATTGTATGGTGGAAACGTTTTTGCAACAGACAATATTGGATGGTATAATATTGGTATCGCTATTGGATTATTAACTTTATAATTATAAAATAATGAGGGATTTTAGGAAATTAATTTTAGGAAAGTTTGTTATCTTACTGGTACTTTCCTTGGGCGCTTTTTCTTGCGAAGTTGACGACCACGGCAAAACATCAATACCGTCAGTTTCTTTTCAGTCTGAAACTATCAGCGTAAATACCGATGCAGGACATTATGATGTTGTGGTAACTCTCTCTGAGCCTGCGCAACAGGAGTTAACTGTAAAATTGCAGTTGTCGGGGAATGCTATTGAAAACGAGCATTATACCATGTCTGAAAAACAGATTGTAATAGCCAGGGGGCAAACATCGGGTGAATTAAGAATTACAATTTTAAATGAAAATATTTGGGACGAAAATTTAGAGTTGAAAATAAATCTTGCTCCATCAATAGATTATGTGATTAATCCTGATCTGATATCTGCTACCACAATAAAGTTCACGAAAGAAATTGTCCTTCCGGTTATTTCTTTTGATGTAGCTGATACGCCGGAAACAACAAATCCATTTTATGGTGAAGACATAACATTTAAACTTGCGATTGATCAACCTCTTACTGCAGACAGAGAAGTCGTTTTGAATTTTGAAGGGGGGATGACTATAGGAGAAGATTTCCTGGTAAATGAGGGTAGCTCTAACAAACTTATAATCCCAAAAAATGCTTCTACACATACATTCAACATCAAAATAAATAAAAAAGATGAGGCAGGATTCGATAAAGATTTAAAGATTACATTGACTCCTTCAGACCCTAAGTTTATTGCAGTTAATAATGAAACAGGTACGTTTACATTAAAAGTAGCCGATCCTATTGTTGATATATCTCCTATTCTTCTGAAAGAAGCAGTAAGTGGCAACCCGGGTTTCCAAATATATCAGGCTATAAAAGGGACAGATGGTTCCTGGGTAGGGAAAATAGTAATTAACTCAAGTAAGAATAACGAAAAGAAAAACTATCTCAAAACTCATAAAAACCAAATTTTTATTGCCGCTTTTGACTGCATGTCAAATAGCGCCGGAGGTGACGCTCTTTGTTTGGCGAATATGCTACACTTCGCAACTACGGATACTGTCATTGCAGATTACGGGTCGGCGAGCACTGCTCGTTACTTCTCTCCTTCCGATTCACTTATTAGGTTTGTTGCAGGGAAAGAGACAACTCAAAAAGGAACACTTGCCACTGCCAATCAAAAGTTTTCGGCTAAACTTATTGTAAGAGCCGACTGGGAAACAGGTGTCAATGGCCAAAAGCCCTGGCACATAGATTCAAAAGCAACAGGAGGTGATATCACCAAAAGTACATATCCTACTTTTGCAACTGTAGTAATTGAATTGGTGAAGATTGAAGGAACTTATGACTTCACTTTAGATGAGCCTGAATTAATTTTCACTGCCTGGTATAAAAGCTCTTCACCTTATTTTATGAAAAACATGCCAGAGACGTTGGCCATCGAAAAGGATGGGGATATGTATAAGGTTCAGTACAGATTGTATCCAAGAAGATAGTGAGATCATAATTTATTCAGATTCTATGTTGAAGAAAACAATTCTCATTTCTTTTCTGGTTTTAGCTCCTTTCTTTCTTAAAGGGCAGCAAGACTCCTTTATAAAGGTTGTTAAAAGTTCAGATAAGTATACGTTTGAAATACCAGACTCTCTTCTTGGTAAGGATATATTATTTGGTTCCAGAGTAGTAGACATAAGCTCTCCAAAAGCTAAAGTTTACTCGGCGGGACAAATGAGGACTCCCCCTGTAGTTATCCGCTTTAAAAAAGAAGGAAAATACATGTTAATACAAGAGTTAACACAATTTTCGGAGGTGGATGCTACAAATCCAATATACGGGGCTCTTAAAAGAAATGAGATTGTTGGGAGTTCGATGATTTTTGATATCGAAAAACGAAATGAATCTGATAATGCTTCAATTGTAGATGTTACAAAATATTTTTCGGAAGAGGTTCAGCTAGCCTGGCCTCTTCCGGATAATGTTAAAAAAGGGAAGCTGGAAAGTAAGCTTAGCAAGATCCTTTTTATGCGAGAGTATAATGATCATGTAAATATTCGTAGCTATTATGAATTTAATGGGGGAAGGGAGACTTTAGCATTAACTGTTCAGTACTTTTTATTGAGACTTTCCGACTATCCATTAATGACTCGCCTTAACGATGACAGAATTGGTTACCAACCTATTAGTAAAAAACATTACGCATCCGGAAAAGGTATTGAGACAAAGAGTTATATTTCAAGATGGAAAATTGAACCCGCTAAACAAGATATTGAGGCACATGCATCCGGTAAGTTGGTGAAACCTCTTCATCCCATCGTTGTATATATTGAGCCCTATTTCCCTTCCGAGTGGATTCCCTTTATTAAGTCGGGTATAGAAGATTGGAATAAAGCATTTGAAAAAATAGGTTTTAGGGATGTTTTAACAGCCAAAGAGTTTCCAAGTGATCCCGACTTTGATCCATACGATATTAAAACCAACGTAGTCAGATATTTTCCTTTGAACGAAGCCAATGCTGCAGGCCAAATTTGGACCGATCCAAGAAGTGGAGAAATTATCAATGGAGAAGTTCTGTGGTGGAATGATGTGGTGAATTTAGTCAATATGTGGCGCTTTACGCAAACAGCGGCTGCAGATCCTCGTGCCCGTGCTCTTGATTTCGATCCCGAAGTTGCCGGAGAGATCATAAGATATTCGATTGCTCATGAGGTTGGACACATGTTGGGCTTGCAGCACAACATGAGGGGCTCTTATGCGTACCCGGTCGACTCGTTACGATCTCCAACGTTTACTCAAACTTATGGTACCACAGCATCTGTAATGGATTATGCAAGATTTAATCACGTTGCTGAACCGGGGGACTTAGAGAGAGGGGTGAAAATGACTCCACCACATCTAGGGCCCTTCGATTTTCTGTCGATAGAGTACGGATACAAGTATATACACGGTGCAGAAACACCGGAAGATGAGAAACAGATGTTAGACTCGCTGTTTGCATCGAAAGGTAACAACCCTTTCTATCTTTTCTCTCCCTTCATCACATCGCCAATTTCTCCCGACCCTTCATCCCAACCTGAGTCGCTTGGAAATGACATCATAGCTTCTTCACAGAGTGGAATAAACAACACACGAATAATATTGGATAGTCTTGTCGATTGGACAATTCAGGAGGGAGGCGGTTTGGATGTGATAGAGTCTCGCTATCAAGCTCTGAACAAGCAATATTGCAGATATATAACATTGCCAATCTCTTATATTGGAGGTGTGTATAATTATCAGGGACCTTTACATTTTGTTACCGACAAATATGTACCGGTGTCTCTCAATAAACAGAAAGAAGCACTGGAGTTTGTAGTAAGACATTTGCATGAGTATCCATTATACATGGAAAGAGATGATATCAATCAGATACTTGGATTTCAAAAAGAGTTGATTTTAAAATCACAAGGAGAAACGTTGTCCTCTTTGATGGCTCACTATTTACTCCCGCGGATTGTGAATGGCAGTGAAGATAAACAGGCCGGCAAAAATCTCGAGAGATATTTTGAAGATTTGGATAAGCTAATATGGAAAATGACAAGGGAAGGATCTCTTTATGATAAAAATATGCAAATTTCGTATTTACAAACATTAAAGAGCGTAAGTGCGGTTTCAAGCCAAAAAAATGATCCGAAATTTGGCATAGAATTAATAATTAAAGAAGCTGCTTTTGCACAATTAGAAAAAACCAGGAGAAATTTGAAAAGGGCTTCAAAGAGGGAGCGTGCAAATCGACCCAATTATAATTTTTTACTAAACATTATTGAAAAGGAATAGAACATGAGGAGATTATTATTGTCATGCGTTTTGACAACTATTTTATTGCCGACACAACTCATTGCCGATGAAGGCATGTGGTTACCGTTACTACTTAAAAATCAGAAATTTTCTCAAATGAGAAAAATGGGGTTAAAACTGAGCGCTGAAGAGATATACAGCATAAACCAGGCTTGCCTCAAAGATGCCGTTATAGGATTGATGGGTGAGGGAGCAAATTTAAGGAGCTATGGAACCGCAAGCTTTGTCTCCGACAGTGGCTTGATTATCACGAACTATCACGTAGTGATGTCATATATTGAACGATTTTCCACTCCGGAAAATGACTTTCTAAAGTATGGTTATTGGGCTAATAATAGATCGGAGGAGTCTCTTTGCAGAGGTCTGCAGGTGAAGCAGCTTATACGCATGGTGGATGTTACGGAAGAGATTTTGGAAGGTACTGACGGGCTTACAGGACGCACGAAAAAAGATAAAATAGACGAAAATGGGAAAAAAATTGCAGATAGAGAGACAAAAGGCACCAAATATGAGGTGAGAATGCAGTCTCTCTTTGGCAATAGTCAATATATCATGAATGTGTATGCCGTTTACAGAGATGTTAGAATGGTTGCAGCTCCTCCAATGGCCATTGCAAAATTTGGAGGTAATTCAGATAATTATAAATGGCCACGTCATACAGGGGATTTCGCTCTTTTAAGAGTTTATGCCAACAATAAGAATATGCCTGCATCTTACTCTAAGAATAACAGGCCCTATAAGCCTGTTCATTTTTTACCGGTTTCTTCCAAAGGTGTAAAAGATCAGGATTTTGTAATGATTATGGGGTTTCCCGGTTCTACTCGTGAATATGTTCCATCTTTTGCCCTTGATAAGATTATTTATAACCAAAATGCCCACAAAGTTGCCATTAGAAAAGAGAAGTTGGACATTATTAATAATGCAATCGAAGAGAATCCATCCCTGAAATTTAGATATACAACAAGATTATCTTCCATTGGCAATAGCTACCTAAGATGGAAGGGAGAAATTATGGGAGTATCCAGAATGGATCTCGTGAATGTAAAAAAGAAAGAAGAAGAACTCTTTAATAAATGGGCTAATAGTACCCCTGAAAGAGCTGCAAAGTATGGCTCTGTTCTTAAAGAGATGGAAGAGCATTATCAAAAAGTTGCCGAATATAATTTAGCCTATGACTATTTTAACGAAGCCGGACTAAATGGTTCTGAAATAGTGCCCTTTATTGGGAAGTTTGAAAAAATGGCTGCCATTTATTCAAGACAAAAAATTGACGACAAAAAAGCAAGCGCTGAGGCTAAGAGACTTATGGGGCTTACACACCAATTTTTCAACAATTGGGATTACGAGATAGATAGAAAAATATTTCGTAACATGATGGTGAAATATTACGAAAATATGCCCAATAAGTTCAAACCCGAAGCTATGGTTCGTTATTTGACCATCTACAATGGAGACGTAGAAAAGTTGTCTCAGGAGATATTTGCAAATTCACTTTTTACGAACAAGGAAAGGGTAATTTCATTTTTAGAAGATTCTAACAGGAATGTTCAGAAAGAGATAAAGGAAGATCCGTTATATGCTATATCAATAGGCTACTATATGATTAATGTAGACAGGATTGTACGCCAAAGAGGCGATTTGCAGGCCCGTCTCCAAGAGTTGAACGATATCTATCTGGAAGGTTATATGCAGATGAATAATGCCTCAACACTATATCCTGATGCCAACAACTCACTAAGAATTAGTTATGGAAGAGTTTCAGGTGCTAATGCACAGGATGGCCTTTGGTATGATCCGTTTACTACACTGGATGGGGTTTTATCTAAATATCTGAATAACATGGAAGATCCAAATTTTTATATACCCAAGAAAATCAGAGACCTGCACAGCAATGCCGATTATGGGAAGTACTCCGATAAAAACAATCAGCTGCCAGTCAATTTCTTGACGAATGCCCATACAACAAGCGGAAGTTCTGGATCGCCGATCATAAACGGAAAAGGAGAGTTGGTAGGTCTTAATTTTGATAGAATTTGGGAAGGAGTAGCGTCTGATTATCGATACGATAAAGAAATTTCAAGAGCTATTGCGGTAGATATAAGATATGTATTGTTTATTTTGGATAAATACTCTCCTTCTCGCTATGTTTTTGATGAATTGTCCATAATATAGTTTTCAATAACTTGCAGGTTTAAAAACAATGAGTGATAAATTTATGTCTAAACTTAGAAAATGGTCACGTGTGATTCATCGTGATCTTTCGTATTTTTTTTCCGGTATAATAATAATATATGCCATCTCAGGATTTATGCTGAATCATAAAAGAGACTTCAAGCCTAATTATACCATTAATACGTATGATTTTAATATTGAAGGACCCTACCCTCTTTTACAAGAACAGTTTACAAAAGAAAAAGTGTTGACTATTCTTGAACCATATAAAGAGGTGGATAACTACAACAGACATTCTTTCTCTGACGATGAGATCATGACCATATTC
>DHSL01000066.1:23555-26307 GCA_002411345.1 Bacteroidales bacterium UBA5287
TTGGAATTACGATTCCGTTGTTGTTTATTCTACTTGCATAAAAGCTATAAAGGTTGAAGACAGACTGTAAAATAAACTGTGTCAAAGAATAAATCCATTTTTTTATAACTTTTACACAACAGTTTGCATTGTAGAAGATTCTGATTACAAGTTCTTTCAAGCCAAGGCGCTGGAGCAGTTAAAAGCCGGCAAGCCTCTTTTAGATAACGACGGTTCATCTGTTCCGTTACTGGAAAACCTTCTGAATGCTACATTGGAGCGTGAGATGGATGACATCCACTACAAGGTAATGGATGACAAAAAACGGTCGGCTACCCGGGCCATTCATAATATCCTTGGCGTTGATCGCAACGGGCATAAGGGTCTGTTGGGGGGATGTACACTTCCAGGAGCGAAGGCGTTAATTTCCGGCTCTCAATCCTGACAAATTTACAACCCCGGGGGCCAGACATCTTAATCGCCAGTACCGATAATTTAAGCGGTTTCTCTGATGCGAATAATAGTGTGTTTCCTAAAAACATCGTTCAGAGTTGCATTGTGCATCAGGTGGAAGGATACCATCGGCAGATCCATTAGAAAAAGATGCCCAATTAACTATAAAAATAAAACCTGACACAGTTTAATTTATATAACCTTATTTGAATACTGTTATCCGGACGATAACTGTAATCCTCAAAATCCATCTCGAACCGGTTGGCTGAAACCTGCCCTACGGCTTGACAAAGCATTCGGTCAACCACGGTAGGTACACCTAAAAGACCGGTCTTCCCGGTGCATGCTTTCGCTTCCAGGATCTCCCCCCGGTAAGAGCTTTTTCTTTCCTCCAATCCCTTCGACATCTACATATCTGTCCACAAATTACCTCTTGGACATTACAATGGTGTGGCTGCTTACCCAAGACAGATATGCCTCGCATACCGTTTCTGTTCATTAGCACCGAATTTCGCAGTCTCGCTTCCTTCACTACTGTCGTTGCCAACAACCAGATTTCAACTTGCTGATGCTCCGGACACGACACCTTGTATAGCTGACTTAAATGGTCATCGCAAAATAGGACTATGTTCAAAAACTGGTTCGGTTATTACTGTGACAATTGCGGTGAAATCATTCCAGTACAAAGAAACTTGGTATCATTAACAGTACTGTTTTTGACTTTCCCGATTTGGGGATGGTTTAGAAAAGCATTAAAACAAAACTGGCTAAACAAGCAACCCGACAGATATAAAAACATTAATCTTGAAGTTTCGGAAACGAAAAATTCGACTAAAAATTAGTTAAAATCTGGCCTCTTCTTTGGACTGTTTATGTTTATTACAATGCAAATCCTTTTCCCATAGATTAAAAATAAGGATATTACTCAAAAAGGTGTTTTGGTTGGGATACCATTATGGTTAATTTGTGGACTTGGCTGGGGATTGACGATGAAATGGTGGATGAATAAGAAAGGTAAAGAAAACAGGGTCCATAACACGCGGTCATAAAACATTGGTAAATAAGTTTTTATTCAATTTTTGCCTCTCGCATCAAGGTCTGCAGTACCTTGACAGTGGAAGAGCTCCGAAATCCCTGATGTTTCATATCCCTATCCAATATAAATACAAAACATCTTCACATTAACAATTATTCACGAATATTGCAAATCGGGTATTTACAAAAGTTATATTTTTATAGTGTTAACAACAGGTTGGCGGCAATTTTAGTAAAAACTCTCAAAAAATGACAACAGAAATGACAACGGAAAAACTTGATGAATTAAGAAATGAGTTATCAGTTAAATCAAAAAATGGGATTGATTTTACTTTATCAGCAAGTATAATTTGGCTGGTAATTGCTTATTTATGGACACTTAACTTCAAAGCGTATGACAGATCTGTACTTGTATTCATAGCAGGTGCCCCACTTCTTCCAATGGCACTTTTCTTTTCCAGGATACTAAAGACCAATTGGAAAATCACAAATAATCCTTTACAACCATTAGGACTTTGGTTAAACTTTGCCCAATTGTTTTATTTCCCATTTTTAATCTTCACAATGATTAAAATTCCAGAGTACTTTATTATGGTTTATGCAATCATTACAGGTGCTCATCTTTTTCCTTATGGATGGTTTTATAAGACAAGTTGGTATTCAATATTTTCCGGGATAATTGCTATCGGCGCTTTATTACTTGGACTTAATTTGTCATTTAAAAAAATGTATTTGATTGCGCTTTTTACAAGCGTTTCGCTGTTCATATTAACATCGTTTTTGTATTTAGATACTACTAAAAAACTCAAACAGGGAAAACTTTAAATACAAACGGCAGCGAATTGTTATTCTGAAGATTAGTTATAAATACCAGGATAAGATGAAACGACTTTTGAGACTTCCGATTTATGTACTGATTCTTGCAGGACTCTTAATTTCAATGACGGCAAAAGCTGATATTTGGGATAATCCGAGAATTAAAACATATTATTCGGATAATCGGGAATTCAAATTAATAATAACTCCCAAAATAACTTCCGACAAATATTATCTATGGGATTACTACAAGAGTAACAAGCATCCACAGACAAGAAAGATTTTGCGGAAAAAGGAGAAATTTATGCAGAATATTTCTGGACTGGATACGATTAAAACTCCTTGTACAGCTGAATTATATCGTATGAATGGAGCTGATAGTGTTTTACTATGGAAAAGACCTTTGTTAAATGAAGTTTGCCCAGTTTATGCGACAGTTGCCAACGATGGTTCTTCAATTGCGACCTAT
>DHSL01000066.1:26611-27845 GCA_002411345.1 Bacteroidales bacterium UBA5287
AAAATTGAAATAGTTTTTGAGTCAGATGATAATAGAACAAGCAAACGGATTTATAATTTAAAAAGATTAGAATTTGAAGAATAACATCCCATAACACGATGTTATCTAGCATTGTAAAACAACCGGCAACCAAAGACAACAGACTGTAAAAAATAAAATTTTACAATGGAGAATAAGAATAACGAACAGAAAAGGTGCGACACCTTTCGCACAGACTTTTTTCACGTGACAAAAGCAGACTTGAAAGTTGATGGCTTAATAGAAGCTGGTTACAATTCTAACTACGGACAACAAAAAAAACAAAATATATCTTCTTGACAGCAACATTAGACGCTGCAGTTTGGGGAGCAGAACTTGCCTTTGGAGACGGACGGGAAAGAATATACTTAGTAGAACCAACAGGAGAAATTGAACATGACCCCCGACTTAACCGACAAGAAGTTCCCTGGAAATTCTACACAATCTTTTCGTTCAACTCAACCATTCAGAGTTGTTGGAGAAGTAACAATACCCCCTGAAATTTGTACCATAATTTAAGCAAAGATTAAACCGTAAGAAAATGCAATCCTTCGAACGTTGAAAGATTGCATTTATGATAACAACTTAAAAACAATTACATGATGAAAAGAATGTTCTATTTATTAATTACAGTCCTGCTTTTTTCTAATTGCAGTCATCGCATAGTTCGAACCGGATATCATATTAAAAAGTCCGACTATGTCACATGTGATGTGATAATTAAAAAAAACATTTCAATTGCGGACACATTAGCGACTAAGATTGGAGAAGTTAAACTTGGCGATTCAGGTTTTTCAGTAGCATGTAGTGAAGAACATGCCATCAATATTCTGAGAGGCGAAGCTTGTGCTATCAATGCGGATTTAATAATAATTACAGAAGAAAACAGACCTGACCTTTGGAGTTCCTGTTACAGATGTCGTGCTGAGTTTTATCGATTCAATAAATCAGATAATAACAAAGACATCAAAAGTGACGAAATCTATGATCCAAGAAATATACAGGACAGAGTTTCAAGAGATAGATTGAAAAATACAGCAATAGCAATTGGTTCAACAGCTATAGGATTTATTATTGGATTATTACTATTCTTATGACAATAAACAAATTTGCAAAATCAGCAGGACGAAAGCCGTAACGATATCGACACGTGCATATCCGGGTAAGAATACTACCTGGACCTCTAAAACCATCATATCCCCCCAGTCGCGAAAAT
>DHSL01000060.1 GCA_002411345.1 Bacteroidales bacterium UBA5287
TCAATTAACACATTCTTTTTCAACAACTTCCATTATGTCGGCCATTTCAAAAGCAGTTAGTTTGTTTCAAGTCGGTTCAAAATTATAAAAAATATGTTATAATAAAGCAAAAAAACAGGAAAATGAGATTTTATTTTTCCCTGTTTCTGCTTATATGAAAAGTTAACAATTTATGCAAATGGCAAAGTTATGCTTCTAATAATAACCTTAAAAAGTGCTGTATTAATTGTGTCCTATTGATTTTAACTATTTGTCAACTATACAGTTACTTTCCGATACAGAAAATTCAATCACTTAATTTTTAAATAGTTATAATTTTTTTGATACAAATAAACGTTTACATTCTATTTACTTGTTTTTGATTATCAGACAGTTATAAAAACAGCTTCATGTTTTGGGATTACTCATTGAATTTCAAATAGTTACACTTCATGATTTGTATCGAGTTTGTACCGCACTTCCCTAAATTTAAATAAAATACCATATATTTAACTGTATATCAACACCTTACTCATACTGTCTTAAGTTCTAAAAAATCATTTTTTACAAGTTTCGTTTCTTTGGTGTTTTCACGAAATTCTTGGACGTTTCTTGGAAGTATCTTACATTTTATAAAACAATCCATTTTCCTGTCTTTTTTGATCCTTCTCGAACAATTTTTCCATCTTTCATCAGCTTTCTTAAATAGTATCTCACGCTATCTTCACTCCTGCTTAGCTTATATGCCATTTCTTCACGGCTAATCTCAGAATTTTGCCTAAGCAATTCGACTATCTCATTTTCTGTTTCATTTTTATTGGGCTTTTTTATTGGGCTTTTTATTGGGCTTTTATTGGGCTTTCCTTGGGCTTTTTCCTCCTTACCATCCCCACCAAAACCTTCTTCAAAATATTTTTTCGAAACATTCTCAACTACTCGAAAAGCAGTTATCAACGAAAAATCAAACACAGCCTCACCGTTACCATTTTCAACCAACTCTTTCTGCACCCGATAAACACCACGGCTGAAGCGGTTTACATAACCTAACACTTTCATGGCTTCAGCAATAAAAGGATTTCGATAATCGCTTACATTAGGAAAATTAGCAGGACTTACTTTGCCATACAATCCTCCCGGATTTAGCACTTCGATGCGGTCGTCGTATTCGTAAAACTGAACGGGTGCATTGGTTTCGTAATCGCGGTGCATGATGGCGTTCATCAAAAGCTCACGGGTTGCCCAGTAAGGGTATTTTGAAACAGTTTCTTCACGCAGTACGCTCACCGGAATAGGGCGTTTCTGCGATATACTTGTTTCGATAAAAGTATCAATTTTTGGAAGTTCCTGACATAAATTTCCTGCGAATTTATGTTCGTTGATGATATCGCTCGCACGGTCTTTTCCTTTAAAGCGGACATATTGAATGTACGAACCATGCAGATAACGTTCGGGATTTGTACCGAAAAGAACAATAGCTCCGTTTGTCGGGCAGTTGTAACGCAAGTCATAAAACCCAAGCGATGCCAGTTGTTCTTCAATGCTTCGCTTGTCTTCAGCAAGAATTTCTTCAGCTACGGCTTTAGGCAGAAACTCTTTTTTGATCAGTTTCACGTCCAAATCGTTGATATTGGTGCCTAAACAAGGCATTGCGTCAAAAGTGTGTACATTGGACAAACGTCGCTCCATCAATATTTTTTCTTCGGCTTCGGTGGCGATGCTTTTTCTGGGACCAACCCGTACCCAAACACGACCACGATAGCGTACCGGCGGAAATTCCGATGGCTGGACTTCTGCAACCAACACTTCACCGTCATCAAATGTGAATTTCTCAACTGTCATCACCGGCTGTGGCAAAATATTTCCATCGGTGCGGATATTGGAAATCTGCAACAATAATTTGTCATCTACTTTTAAACCCGATAATTTTCCATTATCGTGTACACCGATAATCAAATATCCGTTCTTTCCGCTTCCTGAAATATCGTTGGAAAAGGCACAAATAGCCTGGCAGAATTTGTCCATATTGTCTGGAGAGGCAGTGCGCTCCGTGTGGAAGCTTTCTGGATAACTTAGTATTTTTAAAGCATAATCGGACGAAATCATAAATTAATGCATTGTGTGAAAATTAACTATTTAATTCCTCCAATAATTTCACGAACACGAAAGGATTGCGAAATATCATATTCTCATTATCCCATTTGTTTTGCAGATACTCAAACCCTGCATTGGCGTAGCCTTCCATTTGGCGGATAAATTCAGCAACGAAAATTTCTATTACTTCCGAATTCGCATCCTCTAATTCAATCCATCTAAACCCAAAATCTTCAGATTTATTCAGTAATAGCATGACGATATAGTCTCGGATTGGAATTGGGTTCCATTGTGAAAATATGAAAAACTCATTATGTTTTTCACTTTGTTGAATAAAGTTCTGTTTACCTAATTTATAACCAATTATAAAAGCATACATATAAGTTTGATAAAATGCCCCAAAAGAAGAAAAATCTCCTTTGCCACTTGAATCTCCTTTTTTTGAAATACTTTCAATCAAAGGCTTATATTGCTCTTTATATCTTGGTCGTTTTTGACCGATTAAATCTCTCAATTGTGAACCATCCATAATAATCTAATTTACATAAGGTTTGTTTTTTGTTACTAAATTTGTTGTATCTGCTTTTTCTTTAATAACATTCACGTAGAATGTACCGGGTATTTCGCTATTTTCCATTTTCTTCAGAACCTTCAACCCCAAGTCATTCAAATAAGAATCAGATTTTGGATCGTATAATTCTTTAATGAGTATAATGCTTTGGGTGAAGACTTTGGGTGCAATAGCAAAAAAATTATTTATAAAATTGTCACCAAATTCCGAGAAAGGCGCATCTGAAATAAACGGAAAGTCAAATCGCTTATTCCCAATTTTTGAGGAAATAATCGCCATAATGATTGACAATTGCTTCATACGCTGAAAACCGGTGCCAAGTCCCGTGAGTTCGCCATCATTAACATTTTTGATAGACACTTGCACTGTCCCGTCTGCTTGCTTATTAAAGTTTAACCTACCGCCTGCTGAAAGATTGCCGTATGTAAGCTCTTGATATTTCGTGTTTGCGTTGATCTCCAAGGAATTCAGAATTTCATCAAAAATTCGCTCCTTTGCATTGTTAAAAATATACTCAATACTTGACATGGTTTCTTTAAAGTTGCGAAATTTGTCAATCTCCTTTGATGTCCCGATTTCATTAATTTCTGTTTCTATTTGATTCAACCTTATATTCCAAGCTTTTATGGCATCTTCTGCCTTTTTAATTTCTCCCTCTTTTTTATCAATTGTTTTTTCGGCAAGTGTATAATCTGCTATAGTCTGCTTGTCGGTATTGTCTGAGCCAATTTCGCTACCACCCGCATTTAAAAATTCGTTTCTTGCGTTTTCTCTTTCGTCTTCCTTTTCTGAAATTAAATCGTCTAACTCATCAATTTTTTCTCTGTAATTCAAAACACTTTCATCTATTTTTGGAATACTCAAAGCAAAGGCACCTACCGCAGTTTGAATGCTACTATAAAAATGATTGAAATTGTTTCTGTTTGGATTTGAATTGTTTGTAGGTCTTTCCAACACCATTTTAATGTGCTTCCAATGCTCTCCATCTTTTGGGGCAGGGCGACCGCAAACTTCGCAGGTTTCTGTTCGCAACATTCTTTGCAGAGAGGGCACGTCTGGCGACCCTTCGGGCAATACAATTGGACTGCCTACCGCTTTTTGGGTTGCAATATCAGTTGTAAGCTCTTGTCTTTTTTGGTCGAAAATTGAAATCTGCTCACGCATTCCCATTAGCATCCACGGGCAAGTCTCAGAAAACAACATTGAAGTAATATTCTTTTCTTTTTCGTTTTTTTGCTCTTTCAGTCTTTTTATTTCATTTTCGAAACCTTTCAGCATCCCTCTAAACCGTTCTCTATCTTTGGTTTTCATAAGATTCGCCTCCAAAATTTCTTTTTTCTCTTTTGCTTTCGACAGTTCGGTTTTGTAGGTTTCAATTTGCGTTTCAGTAGTTGCAATTCTTGCTTCAAGAGTTTCTCTTTCTTGAATTAAGCCCGTGATTTTTTTATTCGTTGAGTTAATCTCTCTTTCTTTATCATTAAACAGTTTCTTTGTACGTTGCGATAAATCTTTGCTTAAATCGCAAATTTCAATTAAATTATTAATTCCTGCCAATGCCTCGATAGTGGATGATAAACCGTTGCGTGATGACAAATCCACTATTTGCTCCATGGTTTCCCCCTGAAGCAGTGCATAATTCATCAATTCTGCAGGAATGATTTTTTGGATAATTTTTTCTTTGTCATTCATATCTAAAACCGGAATATCCCTATTATCAACGGTTTGCATTACTTCCAATAGCTCATTTGTTACCCAACCGTCGGCATTTTTTCTGAATTGCACTTTTTTGGAAACCGAATATTTGTCTTCATCGTTTATGAATGTGATATTTACGCCCATATCAAAGTTTTCGTCTTGATTTATTGCTTTGCCCGAAGCCATTTTCGAATAAGAAGAATCTGCATTCTCCATTTTTCTTGTATCAGAGTCATACACTCTGTTTCTCAATATCCAAAGAATTCCATTGTAGAATTTGGATTTGCCCATATTGTTATCGGCATTTATGATGTTGATGCCTTCTTTGAACTGATAGGTGTTTTCATCGAAACTTCCATAATAATTGTAAAAGTTCTGAAAACCAACGGATTTAATAATTGTGCCCATATCCTATAATTGCATTATTTGTTTTTGAATAATTTGGAAAATCTGCTCTTTATTTTTATGGTTTTCTTGCCCGTTTATTATTTCCTTGATAATTTCGATAACAGGATAATCAGATTTTTCGTGTAAGTTCACATTTTTCAATTCTTCTGTCGCAATTTGGAAAATCGATTGTAATTCAGGCGATTTCAAAACCTCCTTGAAAATTTCTTCTGCTTTCATTAAATATATGTTTTTATTGATTGATATTCAAAATAAGTTCAGCTAATATGATTTCGTAAAATTTTGCCACATCATCTAATTCTTGTAGTGCGCCCGTATAATTATTGGTGGCTAAATTAGCAAAATAAGCAACACGATTTAGCTCTCCTCGCACCAAACTTCGTTCCATATTCCAAAATTCTTTGGAATAATACTGTGATTGAAAGTCGGGAACAACTACCATATCATAGATATGTGCAAATGTTTTATCCGGATGTCGCCGAAGCAAGCGCCCGCGACGCTGAATAAATTGGCGTGGATTGCCTGTACTCGATGCAAAAATTCCATATTCGGCACGTGGCACATCTACGCCCTCATCCAAACATTTCATCGCAAAAAGCACATTGATTTGTCCGTTTTCAAATCCTTGTAAAATGGTTTTTCGTTCCGTTTTGCTGTTTTTCCCTGTATATGTATTACAAGTCGTGTTCGGAAAAATATTTTTAGTTATTTCAAGCATTTTTTCGATAATATTTTCTTCATAAAAATCGGTTTCGTTGTCGTTATCTGAATTGGAATGCAAAACAGCTTCGTCTGAATCGAACATTTTTTTGCCTTCGGGAACATAAACAAAACAATACTTCAGTTTATCCTGTCCAATTTCGGTAATTATTTCTTTGAAAACACGTATTTTATCTTCTGCTTTATGCAAAATCCGCTTGCGAATCATTAATAATTTTTTAGCCTTTTGCGAATCTTTGAATTGCTTGGTTGTACTATCAAATAATCGAAGAAGTTGTTCGGTAATCTCAGCGTAATCTTGCATTTCCACATCGTTTAAATACGCTATTTTTGGATAATAGCAATATTTCATCAGCCGTTCTTCTTCTATTGCTTTACTCATCGGAAAGTTATAAAGATAAGGCGGTTTGTCGTTGAAAAAACCTTCTAATTCCGAGGTTCCTTCCTCATCGTATATACGACTTGGTGTTGCCGACAAAGCAATTCTTCGCTTGATGTGTAACTTCCTAAAAACTGCACGCACTGTCTCCGAACCGATATTATGTGCTTCGTCAGCAATCAGTATTATCGAATCCGGTAACTTAGACAATATTTGCTGAAAGTCTTTGTTTGTAAAGGATTGATATGTGGACACAACAACAAAATCCACTTTTTTACCTCTACTTATTTTATCTTCCAACTTTACAATTTGCTGTCGCCACTTAGGATTTTCGGAAAAAACCGTAATTATGTTTTTAAAATCAAATAATGCAATTTCTTCAATCCATTGTTCAACTAACGCGATAGTTGGTACTAGTATTAAAAGTTGGTAAACACCGTCAGTTTGATATTCCTGCAAAGCACAATTCAACGAAGTTATTGTTTTACCTGTTCCGGTTGCCATTGCAAAAACTCCACGCTTCTCATTTTTCAGCCATTCTCTGTACGCTTCAATTTGATATGGTCTAGCGCCTTCGGGATATTTAGATGGAAAGTGTGGTTCAACTGAAGGTGTACTTCTTAATGTTTTCACATCCGTTATTATCGAATTTTTCAATTTCTTGATTAATATTTTTTCTTGCAATAAAAGTTCGTCAGCATCAACACTTGGATAGTTTTTTACAATTTCTTGACAAAATTTGTGTGCCGGAAAAACTAATACATTTTTACTTGTTCCATTCCATATTTCGATGAAATCTTGTTCACTTATTCTAATTCGCTCAATATTGTCACTGCTTTTCCACGAACATGTACATTCAATGGTTTCGATATTTTTCAACAATGCAGATGCTGTTAAATTCATCGAGCCTGTAAACGCAACTTTATCTCCATATTTATCAGTAAAAATACCGAACTTTTCGTGTGCTAAGCCACCTTCTTTGGGTACTACGATTTTTATTTCTATTCGGTTGTTTTGAATCAAATAAGATAAACACTTAAAGAAATGTTCATCTCTTTTTGATAAAGTAGATTTGAGCGCAAAAAAAGAGTCCAGAGTATATTGCTCGAAATCAACAACTTGATTGCTTCTTAAAAGTTGGTAATCTTCTTCTGTTAAATGTTGATTTATATACATACGCATCACTCCTCCATTACTAATGAAGTGAGCAAAACCAACAGAAAGAATATTGATAGATGCTGAGCTAAAATAACCTAATCCAATGTCGAGTTTGGTGCTATTAGATAGAGCTAATTCGCAAAAATGAAAGGGTAAATTTGTTCTGCCTGTTGAGTATCTGTATTTAAAGTCTTTGTTTTTAAGCATATTAAATCAATTTCACTAATTCGATATATTTTCTGCGCTGCTCTTCCGTTAATCTATTATTCAGAAAATCATCTTTTATTTTATACAACCAAGTATATAGGCTCTTTTCTTCTCCTTTTCTTGATGGCTGACGTTTATTTTCAATAAGAAAAATTTTGAGTTTGTTGTAAGTTAAATTCCATTTGTAAGTATCTTTATCGATTTTGTAATCAGAGTAAACTTTTTGTATTCTAATAACTTCGTCATACTGATTTTCTGAAAGTTTTTTCCGACCTTGCTCAATCAATGCCCACCATCGATAAAGGGAAATTTCATCATAATTTTCGGATACAGAAAAAGGGAAATGTTCATTTTCAACAATGAAAATTTCTAAATCGTTTAGTCGTTGCTCGAAATTCCTTTTTTTATTTTCTTTCTCTGTCATTTTTTTAAATTCAGGTGAGTACTGCTTGCTTTTCAACCCAAATAGATTGCCTTTAAATTGAACAAAGTATTTTCCCGAGTGCATTGAGCTATGCACATTTTTCTGTGCCGTTTGAAAAGATAAATTAACGTAATCTGTAATGCTCTCTACTGTTTGGGGTATATCTTTCTTATCCAAAAATTCAACTATCTTATTCCGAATGGTTCCTTTGGGAATGTGTTTCCATTCTTTGAGGGTATAAACACTTTTTCTGTTTACAAATGTTATATCTTCGTGTCTTTGTAAAGAAGGACGCAATTTATCAGGATTATTCTCTATAGTGTATTTGTGCTTAGGCAAGAGACTCTTAAACTCAGAGAAAATCTCCATTAAATGCATTGGTCGTTCATTTTGTTTTAATATATCGTAAACAACATTTATAGGCTTTCTTTCCTTGTTTGCTGGAATTTTTATTTGTCCGTGGATTTCATCACTATATAAGCCAAATTCATGGAGTAACATTATTTTCGTAATATCTACAATACTATTTATTTTATCATAATCAAAAATTTTCCAACACTGAGAGTTAGATATGTAAATTTCAATATCCAATAAAAATTCAGTTTCATTTTCAATCAAAATATTTTCAAATTCTTCTCTCATTTTTTCAAAATCAAAAAAAACTGTATATGCTCTTCTAATCAAATATTTAGATTTCCAAAAAAATCCTCTATTATTAATGTCAAAGTCATTTCCATAAAATATGAAAACATCTCTGAATACATTTGCTATTACTAACCTTACAAATTCAACAGATAGATTAGATTGCTCCTTTTTTATTTGCTCAAAAAAAATGGCATTCTCTTGTGTAATTACATTTACTCCTTCAAAAAGCGTAAGCAAATACTCCCAATCGCTTTTATTTTGGATTATTTCTGTGTATTTATTTAGATTACAGTTTTTTCTGCGTTCAGTAACATCATTAGTTATTTCAAAAGTTTTATTATAAGTATTGTTACGTATTTGACGCACTCTTTCACGCGATATATCGTATTTATCCGCGACCTCTTTGAGTGTGTTTGGTTGTGAATTCTGAAAAATTGGGAATGTATCAATTAATATATTTATTTCTCTTTCGTTTTGATTTATGAGCATCTGCTCTAAAATCCAAAACATAGGAAAGTGTTTATTCTCTTGGTAGAAATCAGATACAAATTCATTTTGGAAAATCTCATTTTTATTATGGATTAAGTTAAACCATGTGAGCTCATCTTCAGGTAACATTATTTGTTTCAGCAAATTATATCTTATTACATCTTTTAACTCTACCGCTTCTACTAAACTCTTTTTTCCTAATCCTCCAATATTCAATAACATTTTGTCTGATTCGAATAAATAATCAAGAATAAAATCTTTGATTCCGACTAATTTTAACCTATTCTGTGTACGTACAGTGTATTTCTCAATCTGTTTCAAGAAAATATTTTCTAAAGAAACTAATTGACTTTCATCTAAGAATGAAATAATATCTTTAGCTCCAATTAGGTTATGCGCGATGGCATCTAGTGGATTTGATTTTACTAATTTTTCTATTTCAGCAGCTCTTTCTCTGACGGGATCAACAATTAAGTTGGCAAGCGACAGAAGCATTTCTCGTTCTTCCTCTGATAATTCTCTTATGAGCGCTAAAACATCACTTATATGTTTGTCAACACCATGTTGTTCTCTCTTTTTTAATCTCGGAATGATATTAGTACATAATTCATCCAATTCTTGACAAGTTCTTAAACCTGCATTTCTTATTTTCTTATTTGTAAAAGAACCATTTTCTTCAAAATATAAAAAAATCTTATAAAAATTATCCAACCCTTCTCTTAAACAACAGTTTGCACTACGAATCGATATTTGACTCGTATCACGTAAATACTCTGTTGAAATAGATTTTAGATCTTCTCTTAACATATCTCATTCAATCCTTTTTCAATCTTATCAAATATATAATCAAAGCCAACTAGATTTGGATTATCCATCACATCGTCATAAATGAGCTTCAATCCATGATCGAGATGCATTTTAAAATAACGTGGCAAATCTTTATCGTTACTGTTTATTTGATAGTGTGTGCAAAACAATGCTTCATAAATAGGATAATAGCTACCGAAAAGTACATTTTTGCTGTATTCTTTACCACCGGAATCAAGCACATCAATTGGAGAGAATTTCTCTCCTGATTGTAAAGAATAGCCGATGGCAATTCGAGCAATTATATTCTCAGCGCCCAAATTAAATTTTCGTGTTAGTTCGGAAACAATTTCTCGATTTTTATTACTGGTCTTTATTTGTGAAAACATGGCAATTATTCCATTAAATTGTCAACCTCAACCTGTTCAATATATGATTGTGAATTTTTATTTTTTAGTAAATAAGCTGAATTTACATACGGCTTCATCACATTTAGTTCATTCTTACTTAGCTCTTTATATGGCAAAGGAAACAAGACTACTTGTTTTGAAACAGTAGGATAAAATTCCGTAATGATCTTGTTTGCGTGACTTTTGTCAAATTTTTGTAAAGGACTGTCAATGAACACAGGAAACTGTATACCCGACTCTTCCACGAGAGCTTTAAGTAAAGAGGTCGCATAAAGTTGCTGTTCGCCTTTCGATAATGCTTCCTTTTTAATCAAAATGTTGTCTTTTGAATAAAGATTTATATCAATTATATCATCATCAATTACAACATCAACATTCCCAATAAAATCGACTTTGTGCATTAAATTATTCATGGTAGTTTTTATTCGCTTTTCAAGTGCCGATTTCTTTTCTTTTTTTAATGAAACAAGAAATGTGTTTAATTCAGTTATCAGTTGTTCAGCAACTTTATCTTTTTTTATATCGCTGCCATCAAGGCTTACCTTTTTACTTAATTCTGTAATCCTTTTGTTTATGACGGTTAGTTCCTTGTTTATAGCTCCTATATTTTCATGCAAATTGCGAATTTTTAGCTCGGATTCAGCTATTTTTCGCTCACTTTCATTCTTCTTTTTTCGAATATGCTTAATTAAATTGTCATTTTCTTTACTATGCATATTGGATATACTACGAGCCGTTCGCTCAAGGACTTGTTTGTTTTTTCTATAATCGTCAGCAAGATGCTCAAACTCTACCCTATAAGTTGTTACAATGTTCGAATAAACAGATGCAAACTCATCGAAAATTTCTTTACTCGCATTCAACAATGGAATTTCGTCAGTAGAATGACCTTGATATTTAGCGATAATAACATGAAATAAATCTACTAACTCTTTTTTATTTTTGTCAGAAAGAGAAATATGCTTGAAAGCATCTTTCATCTCTGATAAAATATTGGAAAGTAAAAAATTTTGATTTCTTATATTATTTTGAGATTGGATAATTTCAAAATCACGTTCCAATTGTGTTTTTGTTTGTAATAGCAGCCTACCTGATATTGCAAAAGGAGCAAATTCTAAAAATTGTTTTAATTGTTGTTTATAATTAGTATCTTTTTCTTGAACGGTGGATAGTAATAATTCTAGACGATTTAGTTCATCAAGAGTAACACTATTTCCTTCACGCAAAAGTTGTATTTGCAATTTCTCATCTTCTTTTTTTAGTAACAAAATTTGATTATTGTAAAAAGCTGATTGTTTTTCACGGTCTGCAAAAGCTTCATTAAGTTTTTTTTGTTTAGATAGTAATTCATTCAATAAATTACGACTCTCAACATCGTCTGATTTACGACGAAAACGAAGGCGCATATTTTCAAGATTTCTCTTTAAATCCTCATATTTTTTCACACCCAAAACTTCATTATAAGCAGAACAAAGTTTACGCTTTTCTTCAATAGTATTTGTTTCAGCAAGAGTTACTATTTTTTCAGAATCAAAGAAGAAAAAGCGTGCGATATCTTTATTTAATATAAAATCATTAATGAAAATCTCGTTTCCTATTTCAGATGTAAGCTCGTTTTGCACTCCATCAATTAATATTTCTATGTATTCCTCATTCAATAGAGTATCATAAGAGCGAGTAATTTTCAATGATTGACACGGTATCGAGGGTATAAATATATCAGTAAATTCTAAAGAAACAGAATAACATGACAACTTTCTTACATATTCTACTTCGGGAGAATAGCCTGATTTTCTTATTCTTGTAATAATATTTGGAGTAATTTCCGTTGCAATCTTTTGTCTGCAAATTTCATTTAGATTAGTTATTAAAGTACTGTTATACCCACCATTTGTCATTTCTTTACGAAATGATTCATCAACATCTGCCATTAAACGTCCGTAAAGGCACCAAAGTAATGAATGTAGAAAAGTTGTTTTACCAAAACCATTTTCTCCAGAAATCAAATACAAGTTTTTATTGTTCCCATTTGGGAAAACAACTTTATTCTTGCCATTGTATAGTCGATAATTATTGAGTTCAACACTTTTTATTTTCATGCCTCAATTTCCTTTACATAACGATCTAAGCGGGCTTCTAAATCTGTCTGCAAACCATATTTTTTCATTAATAAAACTTTGTTCTTTTGTAATGCAAGTAATTCCTGTATTAACGAATAATGTGCAGGAGTTTCACAAGATTTTTCAAGTAAAAGCCGTTCTTGTAATCCAATATTATCATTTGGTAAATCATAACCATAAACCTCATTGTAAATATCATTGACGGTTGTTTTAAAATTTCCATCACGATACCACATTACTTGTATAGCTATCAGCTCTTGGCTTTTAATCAAATCGATACTTGATCGATAATGTTGTGTTTCTTTTTGAATGGTAAGTAGTTCGCGTAACAGTTGTATTCGGTACTCCATTGTATAATTTCCCATACGATGCCCTGTTTCATCAACGGCAAGTTGTCCATTTCTGCGTGTCTCATTGCGATATTCCGATAAATTACGATTTGCCACCAAGCGATTGCGAAATTCCAGCAAAGGTTTCATCCATTCTATGCCATTTTTTATTAACGCGCTCATAGATTTATCTTCTTTCACAACAGTACATACCCAACATCCGAAACGACTTTGTCCGCATGAACGGTGGGAATCACTTGTTACAACCGTGGGACATTCATAATCATCTGCCGAAGCATCCATATAGATTTTAAAAAGTGTTTGATTGTCAAACCCCCAAGGAGAAGGGATTGCGTTTATGATATACCAAACTTCTTCAATCATTAATTCTTTAATTGGTGCATATGTATAGGTGTTTGGATTAAGGGGATGTTTTGAAAGACGCTGACCTTTAATCTCGTGCTTTTTTATAGACTTTGTTCGTTGTTGGCTTTCATCAAGGCGTGTTCCAATCAGAATAATTGCTTCACCGTCAGATGCAATTTGGCTTGTAATAAAGTTAGATGTCGGTTTTATTTTCATTTTTTCGGTGCAAAACCGAAATGCATTATTAGGTACAGGGTAACCTTTACCAATGACACAACTCCAAAAAGTATCTTCAATCTGCGGAGTGGTTGTTTTAACAGTAATGGGTAACTGTTGATCTTTAGATGCTTTTTCAATAGCTTTTAAAACACTGCTGACATATTCTTCAATAACAGGATTTTCCACCATTGTATCGTTACAAACTACATATACTTGACGACTTAGAGTGCCGATTTTTTCACCTCTGATTTTATGTAAAGCCAACCAAACCAATGTTAGTAATACAGTTGAATCTTTACCTCCACTAAAACCAATTATCCAAGGACGATTATATCTATCCTCCTCTAAATACTGGTCAATTAAATCTTCTATAATAGTATTTATTTTTTTATTTTCAATCATTGTAATTTTACTTTATATAAGGGCAATAGTCTATAAGAGTTCTTTAACTTCTTTCATTAGTGTCCACTAAAAA
>DHSL01000026.1 GCA_002411345.1 Bacteroidales bacterium UBA5287
GATTTGACGCCCCTGATTTCAAGCCAAACATCCATTCCGGATCAAAAAATGGAGAAGACGCATTTTGGTCAAACATTTTCCATTGCTGCATCAAACGAGCATCGTCATTACCAACGACTCCAAGCTCTTCAAGCTTTTCTGCAATTTCAGTTTGCAGCTCTTCTACGCGGGCTTTATACTTGTTTTTAGATTTATTGCTTTTAGCGCCAAATATACGATGGTTGGTTTGATTAAGTTTTTCTTGTAATTTTTCTACTTCAGGGCTATCAAAAAGAGTTTTTGTTTTGCTTAGTCCTATTAATGTATTTGCGGCAACAAATTTTGCTTCGAGATTTGGTAAAGGACGAATTCCAAAGTTATCCTCTGGGTTATGAGTCGGACACTGATCTACGACTAAAGAAATGAAAAATCTCAATTTTGAGATCTGAACAGCAATGCTTTGAATATCAACACCGTAAATACATCTTTCTATCAAGTATAATTTACGTGCATAATCGGGTCGATTAATGTTATCATCAAAGCTACGGTTAATATCTATTTGAATCTCTTCTCGTTCTTCTTTTGTATAGTCCTTCAGAGTGGAACTCAATTCTTTAATAGACTCTTCAAGGATTAAACTCTTCCAAATTTCATTTTGGGGATCAAGTTGTGAAAGAACATGAACCATTTGTTGCAGAACTCCTACGGGAAAAGCACCTGAACCACATGCTGGGTCTAAGACTTTGCACTTTTGAATAGATTGTATTATTGCTTGTTTTACATCATCACTTATATTTAGTGTTTCATCGGCGTATTGCATTAGTTTTCGATACTCATCTTCATATTTTTCTCCAACGCTTTGCTTTAGGTAAGCGATTAGACTTTCGTCTACCATATATTGAACAATTTCACGAGGAGTATAGAACGAACCTGTTTGTTTGCGTGCAGTTGTTTTTGTTTCCGGATTATAACTGGCTAAAAGGTTTTCAAAAACTTTTCCCAATAATTCGGGATCAAGAGAAACATCCTGATCGAATGGCGTATTCTCTTCAATAGTGAAGTTGTATTTTTGCAAAATATCGATCAACCCCAAGGCGTCAACACTTTTCTTTTTTTTATCTCCATAAAAATCAGATAAGTCTTCGCCCTTTCTCTCTCCAAAGAATAGGAAGTCTGGGATGATAAGCATATTAGGCTTAGGCAGATTGTCCGAAAAACCATCTATGTAGATTTTATTTTGCTTGTCATCTAAACAATCGAATAGTCCACCATTGAGGAAAGGAACTTTTGCATTTACCAAATCTAAAAACAATTGTGGATTAGTGAATAATTCTTCATAACGCATTAAATGATCGTATCCAAATCCCTGTCCATACCAATCTTGTTTTCTAAATCCACGAGTGCGGCTATCTTCTTTACTCTGCGGTGTAATGGGACAATTGAGTGTTGCAAAAAATAAATTTTGCAATATGGCTTTGTAATACTTGCTTTTATGTGATTTTTCCGCAAATAAGCCTGTTTTCAAATTAGGGTCAAAATCTTTGAGAAGTTGATTGCTTAGAAAATTTATATCAAACAACTCACTTGGTATAAGATTTTTTTGTTTTAAGAACCAAACGAATAATAAGCGTGTCAGTAAGCGGATTACATTCTTTGAACGGTGTTCTATACGTTTTTCATCGTTTTCAATTTCATGCTCTCCGGGAAATTGAACCGTTTTTATTGCCCATGCATACCAATCTGACAATTCTCCATAAAATGCTTTTGTTAGAACCTCAACAGAGAACCTCTCAGCTAAATCCTTACCGTCTTTAACTCTACCTTTCCCAAATAGAAACTTATTTGGGGTATAACCACCAACACCTTCTCCGAGTAAATAAGAGTATCGTCTTGGGTTAGAATAATTTCGTTGTATTCGAGCAGAATGATCTTTTTGTTCAGCATCTATTTGCAGAAAAGAAAAACGATATTGATTACTTCCTTTAGGGATAAAAGCAACTAAGGCTTTGTTGCAATAACTGTTTTTCTGCATAACTTGAAATGCATCGCGTGATATTCCTACGCGAGCATCGTGAGTTGAATTATGTTCTATTTCAAACACTTCAAGTTCAAGGCTTTTACAAGAGCCAAGTCGTGTAACCGAAGAGGTAAATTTAGGGTTGAAACTTAGAGTCAAATTTTCTTCTTTTGCTTGAAAATCCTCAGGGAGAAAATTATTTTCAAGGAAATCTACAAAATTCTCACGATTATAGTTATTGCTGAAATTATACATATTGCTTGTTTTTAGAATAATACATCTGAATTTGAAATGACGCTATCGCTTTCTATCTCTTCGGCAAGAATCAGCGTTTCTGATCCATGCGAAATGTTATCGTAAGTGTGCAATGCTTTTTGTATGTAAATGCGAGATACTTTTTCAGGTAAAGTTACATATTCGGCGGATTTCATCCGATTTATCAATCGTAATGCATAACCAGAGATAGCATCGAACTCCATTGCCGTCTTTAAATCTTCAAGATACTCTATATCACACGCTTTTGTCTGTATCATGATTCGAACTTTATCTAAGGCATCTCTTTTTGTCTTTTCAGTATCGCTTTCGGAATCATCTGAAAAGAGGGAATCCTTTATCGAATTGAACGTCTTTTCAAAAGCATCTGATATCTTATAAGGCTGTTCTTCTTTGATTGTTTTCAGTAATTTGAATGCATCTTCCGGAGTTCTATCATAAGGTTTTTCATTTCCAACACCATACTTAAATACAAAATCACTCCCTTTTTTTGCAAAAACTAAAACACCTTCTTCGGAAAGTGAAGTTTTTCTACGGATTTTTGTCCGTAAAGGTAGATTCAAAGCTTCTTTCATATCTTTACTATGAATAACATAATCTAACTCTGTGCGATATTCAGCATCCCAAGATTTACGCTCATCATTTTCAATAATTGTTTTATACTGCTCAATGAAAAACGCACGCAACTCTTCTTCTGAAGTAAGTACTTTGGTGTCTTCTCCCATTATTGCATGAATCATTGCCATTTTTAAAGTAGAAATCTCTTGAATGCGAATCTCACTTTCGCCTATGTCTGTTGGAAAATAATTGTAGATATATAGTTCATCAAACATTTTTTTGTTAATTCGATTGATACGTCCAATCCGTTGAATTACTCGAGTTGGGTTGTATGGTATATCGTAATTAAAAATTGTCCCAGCTCTATGGAGATTGTATCCTTCAGAAATGGCATCGGTGGCAACTAATACTTTGTATGTGTTTTGTTGCTTATATTCATCATATCCTGCATCAAAATTTGCCTTTATTATTTCTTTATTGCGTGGAGAAGCCTTTCCTGCCGTGTATGAAAATACAGGGAGCCCTATTTTGGTTAATTTTTCGGCCAAATAATCTGTCGTATCGGCAAATTGGCTAAACACTATTATCTTTCTCTCAGGATCGTTGGTTAACTGACTATTTAATACCTTGATAAATTCATTTATTTTAGGATCTTCATCAACCTTATCCCATTCATTTTTTAGTTTTTGGAGTATTTCAATATCAGAATCTAAATCTTCAAAAAAGTTATCAGTTAAATATTCTGTTTTGATTTCAAACATCCCCCTTGTTTGTAATCTTTCGATAGCATATTCTACCTCATCATCAACCATTTCAGGAATAATATCATTGGTAGACTCGTACATCGTTTCAATATCTGGCAACATTCCTTTCTTAAAAACCGGAATGGCTTTCCTTCTCTCAATCCATTTTTTTATGTTTTTATGACTGGCAAGCATATTATCTAAAGATATTCGGAATGCTACTTGAGAACTTTCAAAACGTCGAACTAATAATGTACGCATAAATTTCGACAAATTTCGTTGAGTTCCTTTGAACAGATTATATTCAAAACCAGCTTTCTCAATTAGTTCTTTTACCTCATCATCACATTCTGGTTTAACATACATAATAGACTTGTATCGCGTAGCATGGAAAACTTTTGGTGAAATAACTTCATCTTGGATATCATCGGAATATGTATAATCATTCATATCAATATCTTCTTCGTAGCTCTTACGCGAAATCTGTTCCAGCGTTGAAATATACAGATTGCGAAGATTACCCAAGTCATAATCTAGTAACTTTGGAGGAGCTGGTTTTGAAAATTCTATTTTTTGCTTTATCAAATCCTCTCGATAAGCAGGAATAGCATCCAAATCTAATCGGGAACGTCTAATAATTAAAGGGGAGATAATTGCTCTAATTTGCTGAGCAATACTCTCAATTTCAATTTTCAATTCACTTTCTGAAAGTTTTTTGTCTTTCTGTTTTTTCTTGAGATTTTTATGTAGGCTGATTAAATGGCGGAAGCTATATCCTAAATTATTTACAGTTTGAAGCGTGGATTTTGTCGGAATCTGAAATAACTTTATCATGGAGTAAATGTCAGACGGTTGGTTATTGAATGGTGTCGCTGTTAAAAGCATTACTTTATTTCCTTGACACAGTTCGTGTAGCATTCCATAATCCTGCGTAAACTCATTACGATAATTATGCGCTTCATCAATAATTATGAGCCATTTTTCATTCTCCTCAGTTCTTGTACGGTAGTGTTCCAATGCTTTAGAAATGATACCACGACTAAATACACGAGCCGTATTTATTTTAAATTCATCTACATAATCTTCCCATTGTTGTTTTAAGTGAGGAGGTGAGATTATTATTGTTCTTAAATTTAAATTATTAGCAATCGTAGAACCAATAATACTTTTACCAAGACCCACCACATCGGAAATAATAACTCCATTGTGCCTTTCGATGGTTGAAATCGCCATTCGAATAGCATCTTCTTGATATTTAAGGTTGAAAAATTTCTTATTTATATCATGTGGCGTCCGAATTCTCTTAGAAGTATCGATATTGAAATACTCATACAAGACTCTTAGGTACAATAGATAAGGAGAAGGTAGTTTTTCGTACCATATATGTTTAATTACTCCGTCTTCAAAGTCGTTGATATGGTCTTTGTCTGCCACTACAATAGCATTTTCCCATAACGCATTGAAAATGCTTTGAGCATCACTAAATTCAGTTTTGTGTTGAAATCTCACATTTATTTCATTTTGCCCGCGTAATCCTTTGTAAGTTAGATTGCTTGATCCGGTAATTACAGTGCCAGGGGTTTCACCTTCTTCCGAAAATTCTTCTCTATACGAGAATATGTACATTTTTGCATGGCAAGGTTCTTTTGTCTTTCGGATTTCCAATGTTCCATTCTTAATTTTCTCATAGTAAATCTTAAATGCTTCAGTTTCCTTTTTCCCTTCAAAAAAATCTGTTTTGTTAAATAGTTCAACAAGAGAGTGATTAAATTCATTTCTAATCTCTTGACGAGAACTTTTCTGCTTCTTCCATAAAAAATCTATTTCGGAAGTTTTATTCAAAAGTTCTTTCTCCATCTCAAGCCCCACTAAAATTCTCATTTTTTTATCAGAAATATGCTTGTAAATTTCTTCTATTCCTGAGAAATAAAAATATCCTACAAGAAAATCTAAGCAATCTGCTTTTGCAGGTAAGATTCCTTTTATAATTTTAGCGAGTGTTTTTTCGCCACTATTGGTAATGAAGTATTCGCTATTTAACTTGGTTTCCATATTCTACTCAGCTATTTTACTAATTATCTTCTCAAAAGATTCAGCAATCTCTTTTTCATTAGGTATTTCGGTAAAAGCCAATTGAGTCAATTCATTTTGGTAGGTACCTCGCAAGTCCTCCCATAAAGCCATAAGACTAACGATCAACGGCGACTCCATAATACCTTTCATTCGCCAACCCTCTGGCGTATCAAAAGCTTCTTTATCATGCGCTAATAATTCCGAAAAATCGGTTTTAAATTTAGCTGCTCCTATGTACTCAGCACATTCGGCATCTTGCGCCAAGTAATAAAGGTCATAAAAATGACGGATTTTAGATTGTATGGCTTGCGTAGGATTTTCAGAGAAAGAGAATCGAACAAGCGACACAAGTTTCTCTATCAAAGTGCGGCGTTTATCAAGGATATTCAATGAAAAACCTTGTAAATTATATTTTTCAATTGTTTCTTGCTGATTTGTCTCCAATAGAAACTCTGTAATGAATGACGTTATTTCTTGCTTTACATAAGGATAAGGATTTGCGAATGAATTGATTTCTACAATGATTCGCCTTGCTGCATTCCCTGTTAAAATGCCGGAAATAGAAGACGGATATTCAAAAACTGATTTGCGAAACATAGAGCCTTTGCTGGTTATATTAGGCTCTACAGTCTCTGTAAATCCAACTGTAATTTCCTTTTCAATGTTTCGTATTTTAGTTTTCAAAGCATTCCCGCTTAAATTCTCCTCAATCATAGCGATGTCGATATCTTCCGAAAATCGGTTGATTAACCTATACCCTTTAGACAAGGACGTTCCTCCCTTAAAAACCGTACTATCTGAGTAAGACGAATTAGTCAAGTTGTAGAGGATTAGCGTAATCCAATAATCCTTTTCCACAAAAGCAGGCGTCATTCGCAAAGATTTTGCCGCTAATGTTACGAGAGTCGAAAACAATTCTTTATCATTATGTAGTTTCATTTGATATACCACCTTTCTTGATTATGAAGTATTTCTTTCGAAATTCCTAATTTGTATGAGGTTTGAGGATTGAGTTTGCTCAACAGCATATTTGTATCTTCATTCTTGTCGAGTGTTTGCAACAGAGCCCCTAGCAATGCTATTGTTGAAGGGTTATACTTCAATGCCAGCTTTTTAACTTTTGCGATTTGAGTTTTGTCCAGCTGTGAAAACAGATACAACAAACGCTTACAAGTTTCATTCGGCATTGCATCGGGTACATTTTTAAAGAAACGCAAACAATCAAGCAGCCGAAGCAAAGGAATATTTTCTTTGGTTATCGCGTTTTGCTGTTTGATAAAACTAATCCGGTAAACATCACGTCGGATTGCTTTTTTTTCGTTTCTCACACCTATTTGCAAAGAAAAAGGGACTTGAGTTGTTAATCCTAATTCGTTAAACACAGAATACCCCGTGATATACCCCGTAATTTTCCCATTCTTTTCTATTAAATCCTTTACAATTTGATAGGTATCAGGAGGTAATTCTCCAAACTGTGTTATTTTTGGTTTATAGAAACGACCTTTGGATAAACGACGAATTTCTCCTGCAGCGACCATATTGTTGAGAATCCTATTAACAGAGGCTTGTTTACCTGAATCAATAGGAAAGTCGCTCGGCGTAAATACAAAACCGAATGGAAATCTGCCAATGGTTGTTTTTATTGTGTCGGTCATTTTTTCTCTGAATTACATTTGCAAAGATAATACAATTCTTGTTTTTACGGGCAAAAACAAGAATTATTTCAATCAAACTTAGCTATCATAAGACAAATGGCTATACTACGAACATGACAGAAAGCGACAGACAAACACCTCTACATATTTTTTCCTTTTTACATTTTGTAAACATCTCTTCTATGGAAAGAATAAATTAGGCAATACTTTTGCGGGAAATACTACCCGAAGTGGAGCGGAGGTGTGGAGATTTCGCGTAAAACCGCTTGCGGCTTGATGTTGACGTTTTATTCTTGGAATATACCTTTGTTTGTCCAATGAAAAAGGAGTTCATTAACCAATTCTTCTGCCTTTCTTCTTTTTCTTTTGTTTTCGTAGTGGCTGTTTATCTTCCGGATTGGGATTACTTACATCCGCAGCAGTGGGAAGTATGGAGAATAGTGAAGACAGAGCATTTTGCCCACTAATGCTATTGCTTGTTTGATTAATCGATTGACTGGCTGGCTGGTCGTTTGACTGGTCAAATGTTTGTGCGTTTGGCTGTATGTCCGTACCAACGTTGGCACTCTCTTGCTTTTTACTATTCTCTATTTCAGACACTAAGGGTTTTCGAGACTGCTTCAATTCTTGCTCTTGCATCTGCAACTTGTCTTTTATACTACCATTTTTCATTGTATTACAGTACACAAACGTCTCCTGCAAATTCCGTTGATAATCGAAGAGTTTGTCAAAACCGGCTTCTGCTTGCTGAAACAAGTTTGTTCTGTCGAAACCGCCTTTGATTGCTCCCTTCTTGGTATTCTTGTGATTGGTAAGTGGCGATAGCTTCTTTTTATTCGACAGATCTTTCCGGCTGACAATCAAATGGCAGTGCATATTCAACTCATTATCTGACCTGTTGCGGTCGAAATGAATTTTGCCATAGAATTTTATATCTTCTGCGGATAATCCTTTGTTGAAGTTCTTGGCATATTCAGGAATAAAAATTTCCCGGATGTACCGTTTCATGACTTCGGCTTGTTCTTGTTCGGTGTTGCCCATTATTTTGAGTTCCTTTTCTGAAGGACTAACGTGTATTGCATAGAATTTAGCGTCGGTTTTTAGGAGCTGACCTATGTTTGTATCAATAGCCTCAATAACATCGGCTTTATACAGATTGTCTTCTGTCAGATTGAAGAAACCTTCAGTATAAATGCCTTTCTCCATGCGTTCCAAGTCCTCATGCTCCATGTAATTTGCCAACTGTCGGCAACCTCCTGCATTGTTGTATGTACCCTTGGACGGTGGCGGGAAATCTATATTCATGGCTATTGCTCATTTATCAAGTTGATAATTTCAGCCTTGAGGTTCTCTCTTCGTTTGCCATCCATAACTCCACACGTTGCCAGTTCGGAATAGAGGGCAATCAGGTTCAATAGCTTCTTTGTATTACGCTCCTGACTCTGTTGCAATGATTTTGACAGTCGTTCTACGGATTGAGTGTTGCCATCCAAAACCCCAGCCTGATTATTTATAACCTCTGCTTGTCTGCCAAAATGTTCATCCAGTTTTTTGAGAACTTGAATCAGTATATTCTTTGAACTCTCCGTTTCCGAGTCCAGTTTCTCCGAAAGTGTTTTGGCAACCAGTTCAAATTTGGTCGCAATCGAATGTGTCGCCCGAATCATCGGATTCAGCTCTTTTTCCTCAAAATGGCGGATAAAACGTATCAAGTCATCTTGCCGCTTGTTGATTTTCGCCAATTCCGTTTTAACGGATTCCGGTGGTTCGGACGGATTGATACACGCCTTATCCATATATTCGAAAGCGAGCTTCACGATCTCTCCTTTTTTCAGATTGTATCGCTTACAAAGTTTATCAATCAGGCGATTAGTGGAGTGATCAATACCAATCGTCGTTAATGCTGTTTTATTCTTATTTCGCTCCATATTATAACTTTTATATAAGAATTCATTTTATTAATCACCTAATCAATAGATTATTTGCGATTTTGTTTATACGAGTCTTTATAAAACTCGTTTTCAATATCTTGCTGATTAACAGCAAGTAACCCCGTAGGGCAAGAGGATAGAACAGGACTTGTCCAGTTTCCTCTTGCTACATTGCTCGCGAATCGTGAGCCTATTGAAATGAAAGCTTAAACTCGACGGCTTTCACCATTCAAAGTGATAAAATTAAACATCACTTTGAGACGGTCGCCAATCATTCCACCATAGAACTCATTGGATGAAAGTGTAGCAAAAGTAAAGTTCGTGGTACCATGCGTTACTACTCCAATATCACTTCTCAAACTCAACAGTTCGGATATAGGTCGGCTAACATTCCCATAGTCCTGAACCGTTTTTGACTCCCGCCCAAATTCATCTATGACCAACGGTCGCCTAGCAAATACACTTGCCGACTGCTTTACAATTTGTTCCTGCAATTCCATAGACTTGATAAACGTAAACAAAGGCTGATTCAAATGGAATCTTCTCACAGCATGATTATGAAGCGATGAATATGTTTCAAGAAGGATTGTTTTGCCGCAACCATATTTGCCTTGTAACATAATCCCTTTGTCCAAATCACCCGAGAAAGTAGAGTTGTTAGTTATGTAGTAATAGAGTTGCTCTATCATGGGCTCATTGTTTTTGTCAATGACAAAATCCTTAGCCTGATTCCGGTTATGCAAACAAATCGTACCAAATTCACAAAACAAGCTCTGAAAGTCAGCATAAGCCAATGGTAAGGGTAAACGCTGCTTCCGCATCTTTTCTTTTTCATGGGTAATAATTTCCTGAGCATCTTTCTGTAATGCTTGAAAGAATTGCTGATTAGTCGAAATCACTTCCCGTATGGACAAATCCTTTCTTTTTTCCATAGGAATTTATATTAGAGTTTTTGTCTTTAGTCTTTATATTGTAGGGTGAGGGTTTAAGGTCGGACTTAGGTGCTAAAATCTGATACTTAGTTTTAACCCTATGTCCGCCCCCAGAAACATAATCCAACAGACCGGCTGCCTTTAGTCGGTCACGTGAAGATTTCAGAACATCCAAAGATATATTCGCATTGGTTGCCAATCGTTTGTTGGAACACACTATCCATTCCGACCAATAGGAACGGTTAGCCAAGTGAACCAAGAAGAAATACAATCGGGTATCGTTGCCACTGAAGTTCTCCTGTTCGTCCACTCGCCAGAAATTGGCTAATAAGTCGAACAGGTTCATCTTTGTATGTTTTTACGCTTATTGTATTCTGCCTCCGCTTCGGATTCTATCTCCTGCAAGGTTTTCTTTTTACCTTTGGAAATCCATTCGAGTAGTTCGTCCTCAAAGAAATAGAGTTTCTTGCCATTCTTGTAACACGGAATTATCCGCTTGCGTACAAGAGCATACACGGTAGGTTTTGCTTTGCCGATAATCCGGCAAGCTTCTTCAATGTCAATCGGGATTCGTTTCTGAGGAACAACAGGTGTTTGCCCCTTTTCAACTAAAGATTTAATTTCAGCCAGCTCGCTGACTAAATGTGCTACTGCCTTAGGCAGGTTTTCAAAAGAAATTTCGTTTGCTTCCATAATTGTTGATTTTAATAATTACGGTGCAAATGAAGAAAGTGTTTCTGCGGTGTCTGGGCGACACTGGAGGAACACTTAGGAAACACTTAAAGTGATGATATTTGGTGGTTGTTATAACTTTAAAAGCCCTTGGCTGCTTTGCGTTTAAGCAAGATATCTCTTTCGAGTTATCGCTTTTCGTTGTGTTTTTCTAAAATTTCAGTCGCTTGTTTTTTACAAGTTCATGTAAATCTTTTATTGTCAACCAAGGTCTTTTTTTATGAATTATTCTATGGCAATTGGCACAAAGCATGGCAATATCTTCTACTTTTGTTTTATGGCTTGGCGTCATTTCACTAACCGGAATAGTGTGGTGTCCTTCAATAAAATCCTTGCCAATGCTACCATATGTTTTCTCAAAATCAAATCCACAAGATTGACAAAATAATCTTCCATTCTTTTCTTTAAAGACTTTTTTGGCTAATTCGACAACTTGGTTGTTGCGTTCTCTTGTTTTATGAGTTCTTTCAACCATTTTCCCTTCAGGGAATTCTCCTGTTAGGTTTGAGTTGCTTTCAAAATCATACTCTATGCTTAATTGCCAAAACTTTCTTGGTGCGCCAAACGATCCTTTTTCACTCGGTTGAATACCCAATCTTTTGCAATAGTCCAAGTATTTCAGATTCAGCTTTTCGTTTGAAAGTGGTTTTGAACCAAAAATCTCATTGATCACTTTATTCGTTTCTCTTCCATCTTTCTCTAATGAAGCTGAATGTTTGTTAATCTTGTTATTTGCGTAACCTATAAACCGACTTGGAGCAAATCGCAATTCGTCACCAATTGTATAGGCAACAAAACAAGTTCCTCGTTTAATTAAAGATTTTGCCGCATCATTTGAATATGCATCTTCACTTGTCACATACCCTTCTAAAGTGTCAATGTTGTTTATTAATTGGTCTTTGTGATTAATCAGTTTCATTTTTGTCGATTTTAAATGGTTATTGTTATAGCTAACTCTGTTCAAAAAAGCTTCTCCTCTATCTTAATCACCCCCTTCAATTCATCATCCTTCAAATGCCGTTTGATACTCTTCACTTCTACACCTTTGAAAACATCAGGGAACACGATTTTTAGTAAGTTCGCAATATC
>DHSL01000074.1:0-5720 GCA_002411345.1 Bacteroidales bacterium UBA5287
AAACCTAACGACATCCCGTAATTTATAATGCTGTCAATTGCCATTACTTCTGTAGCTCCGGCACAAAACAGGGCGATTACCCCTAAAACCAGGTTTGGAAATTGGAATACATTTTTTTTGTCGTTGTGTGTTGAAAGAATTTCGTGTTCCTCCTTCTCCTCTTCAATTTCAGGAAACCAATTGTTTTTTTTCAGAATAAAGGACATCACAACAAACAAGGCTGTAATAATTAAATAGGGAAATATTATTTTATTAAGTTCATCCTGTTGTACAATATTGGTCGCCCCATGCAGCAAGATACTACCCAACACCAGTTGTCCGATGATACCCCCGATTTTATTAGAGAACCCCATAAAACTGATACGTTTGGCGCCGCTTTCGTGGGGTCCCATTAAAGTAACATAGGGATTAATAGCCGTTTGGAGAAGTGTTAACCCGATGCCGGTAGTAAACAGTCCAACTAAAAAAATGGGATACGATGCCAATTTTGCTGCCGGGATAAAAAGTCCACATCCTGTTGCCATTATCAGTAAGCCCGTCGACATACCGTTTTTGAACCCGATCTTCTTCAAAACCATGGATGAAGGTATTGCCATTAGCGTGTAAGAGAGGTAGTAGGCAAAAGTGACCAAATAGGAGTTGAAGTGGTTTAGTTCAAAAGTTTTTTTGAAAAAGGCAATCAACGTACCGTTTACCCAGGTTAGAAATCCGAAAATAAAAAAGAGGAAAGCGGCTAATAGAAGGGCCTTTTGAAATTGTTCTTTTTTTTGCATATTCAACGCTTAAATTTAAAATAGTTTGTTTCTTTTTATTGTAGGATGTTGCTCTCCCCACTAAATTTAACTCGATTGCCGATTACATTGTAAGAGCTTAATGTAGATGATCTGGAGAGCATTTGTTATACGTTTTGCTGCTTCACAGACTCATCCGTTTTTATGCTTTCAAGTCTGACTCCTGTGTTGCCGCCTTTTCCCATACTGATGTCAACGGGTTGATTTGCTTTATAAGCACCGCACGTAAAGTCCGGAACTTCTATTGGCTCATAATCATTGGCTACGGACCATTCTGTAAGTGCGACCATTGAACTCCATAAGGCGGCATCATAAACATCTTGATCCAGGGGTGGAGCCGCATATCCGCACATGTTAAAGTGCTGTTTTCCGGATTTCCTAACCTCATTTAAGGTGTCGGCGAATTTTACATCTTCATCTTTTGATTTATTACATGAAATAATGCTTGGGCTTATTACTGCTCCAGCAGTAAGAGTCCCGGCCGATTTTAAAAAATTGCTTCTGTTTGTCTTCATTCAAAATAAGATTAATTTATTTTGTTTTAAACACTTTTTGTTGTCTTATAATTGAATATACATTATTCTATCCCAAAGTATTTTTTACCTTCTTCCCACAATTGTTCCAGTTCCGCATAATCCGGAGGAGTTTCAATAGGTAAGCGCCAGCCGCTTTCTCGTTGTTGACTTTCAGGAATATCTTTTAAAATGGGTTCGTAATACTTAAATAAACGCATAAAGGCATTGCCTAACAGAGGTTTGGTATGTATCATATTTGTATTGGTAAGTTTAGCACCAAAAGTAGTTTCCTTTTTAATTGCTTCAATTTTTGCTTCTACGTTATTTGTTGATGTTGTATCCCAGACTTCATCTCGCAATCGCAGATAATAAATATACATTCGTAACTGATCAATACGTTTTTGATATTTGGGAATATCTGCAACTAGCTTTGAGGCTTCGTCTAGATCTTTATAAGCATCCCTCAATGCTGATTTTGAAGCCAAAAATTGTTTTGGATCATAAGCACCAAACTCATCAAAATCTGACTTAATATCAAGTAAACTATTTTGGTTGGATGGTAATGTATCGAGAACCATCACCCCACGTCCATACCAGTGGGAGTAGTATCGTTCCATTGACTCCGCTGCAGGTCCGAATGCTTTTTCATAAAAGTCTTTTATCACTTCTTTTATATTTACATTCACATTCCAAAGTAATTGTGAACCAATATAGTAGTTTAAACCTCTAGGCCCCCAATTATTGCTTGCTTCAGTTACAAATGCCTTAGCATTATGTTTGTGATAAAATTTTAAATCTTTTTGGATGATTTCAGGTAAATAAATATCCAATAATGGATTATCCCAATCCCATTGATAAACACTCCAATAGCCTCTAATGCCCACTTGATTACATCTGCTGCCCCATAATTCTAATTGTTCTGACAGATTCAATGGTGTACGCCGATAGTGAGTTGTTGTTTGCACAAATATATTTTTGTGTAGTTTGAAAGAGGGCGGATGCGAGTAAGAGCTATATCCGTAACAACCTAAAAGAACTTCAGGATATTTTTCTGCCATTACATTCGCAACTTGATTTATCGCATTAAATAAAGTTTCGGAGACTGTACATACTAAGACTCCGTCAGGGCGAGTTGCAAAGAAAGTACCTCCTTCTTTTTTTATCTCTCCTCCTTGAGCTGTTCCGAAGCAGAGATCGCATTCACAAAAACCACGTCCGTCAGCAGGGGATAAACTGACTGAAGAAGCTCCATTTTTGGCCATTTTCAAAGCATATTGGGTCATTCGTTCTATTACTTCCGGGTGTGAATAACACAGCTTAGTTGCGGTTCTCTGTCCATCAACAAGAGCAAACCATTCCGGATGTAACTTAAAATCTTTCACAAAATCGATATCGTAATTTGTATGTCCAATATTTATAAATACAGGAGTTCCCATTCTGTTGTGGTAATCCCAGTTTAATTTGTCCGATACAGGTTTTTCATAAGTACCATAACCGTACCAAATAATTCTACCCATGTCGAAAGATGGTATTTGCTTTGAAGGAAAGAGAGTGATGGTTTGATTTTTAGGTATTTCTTCCCACTCTTTACCAGGGAAAAACCACCTGCACCCCTGGTCCATCAATATAGTATTTACAGCATGTCGGATGCCAAGAGAATTATCAGCGACAATAAATATATTTTCACCCTCTTTCCCAATTTGAAACCCTTCTTCCCCAAGGTGTTCAATATTTTTTTTATTCCAGGGGTAATTTGAAGTAAGACCAATATAACAGCCGTGTGAGTTTTTTTTGAACGGTTCAACTTTTAAGTTACAACCCGAAATTTGATTCACGTAAAACAACAGTGTGTTAATAGCTTCTCTTTGTTCTCCAATAGAATCATATGCTATCACTCCTCTTTCGCTATTTTCTATTATATTTGACCCTTTATCAAGAGGTAAAATATTCGGATCTACAAGTATTGTATACAAAGGAGTGCTTTCTTTGACCAAGATTATTGGAGAAGATATTTTCCCATTATGTTTTGATGTACAGGCAATTGAGACAAATATTAGTAAAAAGAAAATATTCTTAAGCAGAGTAATAAAAAACTTCATAATTTATTATTTAATTCAATAATTATCAGAATGAATCAATAGCTTTCAATTTTTTATGGCAATCTTTCAGACATTGGTATATATACCGCCATCATTGCTGTAGTATCCCAACCTTTTCCAGGAACTCGCTCAGCTCTGTTTCCATTCCATGTAATATACAGAATACTGCCTTCATCGTTAAGAGCAGTACTAAACGTGCCATCAGGTTCGTAACCATAATTATCTTTGTAATACCTGCCTACGAATGCCAGAATTTTATGTTTGCCAGTCTTCAAATCATATTGAATTATCGGTACATCTTCTTTAATAATTCCTCCATGTGCACCCGGCACGTAATATAAATATCGTTCTGTAACAGGGTCCAAATCCATGGAACAGGTATAGATCTGTTCTCCGACTGCGATATTTGTAAGCGTATCCAGCTTTTCCGTCTTTACATCAAAACGCCATATGTATGGATTTTTTGTACTGGTACCATATATTTTTCCTTCTTTTGACTCAACAGTTGCAGAAGTAACGTATGGAATTTCCGGGCATACGGTGATTTTATTTGTTGCCGGATCATATTTACGACCCTCTCCAATCCTGTAAAGAAGTTCATCTTGTTGCTTTAAATTTCCGGAAGTTCCCCAGTAAAGACAACCGGTACTCTTAGAATAGATGTAATAAAAAGGTGAGCCGCCGGCTGCTTTTTTCAGAAGCTTCCTATTCTTCATATCATATGCAATAAACCAATGTCCTTTATCAGGTGAGTCATTACCCGGTATTGTTCCGCCATAATAAATCATTCTGGCAGAATCTAAAACGCTGCCTGGAATAGTATGTTTTGGCATGGGATAATAGGCCACAATTTCCTGAGCTCCCGTTTCGGGATGAATACGATAAATATTGTCACCTAAATAACCTCTTTTATCGGTGGTGTTATCAACAATAGAACCGCGATGGGTAGAAAAATACAACCATCCGTCCGAATCAAATTCAAGCCGGTTATGTATTTTACCGGGGGTGTAATCCATTCCTTCCGGTATCCTGTTCTTACCCGGCTCTTCAAGAAATGACCTCAGATCAATTAACATCCTGATTTGTTTAGTCTTTGAATCATACTCGTATATTTGAGCATTACCTCTTGGTGAAGAATGATCACTGATAGCTGTATAGTATTTCGTTCCTTTAGTGACTCCATCGCTCCAGTTAGACCATAGTTCAGGAACATATGTCTGTCCGGGAAAAAACAAGAATTCAATTTTTGGAGGCGTTTTGGCAATATCTATTTCTTTTGAAATCTGCATCTCCGCCTGTGGATCTTGTTTCAAAAACTGAACAGTTGAATCAATTGCAATCTGTTTTCCATCCGGCAATGTTGGAGGCCAAACAAGATCTTCAAATTTTAATTGTTGAGGTGTTGCAACAGTAGCGAAAGAGAATGCAATTAATATGAGTACAACTTCACGCATATACACTATTAATTAATTGTTATTAATTGATTTGCTTTCACACCTTTCCTCGTAATTTTCCCTTTATTATGGGGTAAGATAACTTCAATATCAACGTTTGAAGTCTCTCCTAATCCAAAATGAGCAATCGCCGTTTGACCGGAAGCATAGCCATTACTGATACATATCTCATTACTACCGATCAGGTCTTCTGCCTGTCCCAATCGTCCAGCCTTGTACACCTTTATTTTGCTTCCTAACCCCATCGTATTGATGCCTTTAACATCTTGAATTCTAATTTTAATCCAGTTATTTGAGTTCACCGTCTCATTGCGAAGCAGCATCGAAGGAAATTCTTTCCACCAGCTTGCAAGGAATATATCCATTAGTCCATCATTGTTATAGTCGCACACCGGCCCGGGTGCCATATAGGTTATTCGCTTGTCATACTGTATTTTTAAGAATATATCATCCGTTCCATGAGTTCTCATATAATTTAATTCTTCGATCGTGGGGAAATCATTTACATCATTCGCATCCGTCACAAATTTTGGTATTCCTTTACCTGAAACGCCTGAATTCTTTGATATGATCGGGTGGACTGAATTGCCACTATACTTGACCGCGGAGGTGTATATATCGGGCCAGCCATCGTTATCAAAATCTTGAATTTCAACGTGTGGCGTCTTAATATGAATAGGGGGAAGAGCGGCTTGTAATGTAACTTCTTCGAACGATAACTCGTTGTTGATATCTCCCCTATTCAAGAATAACCTAATAGGTTGAGGATAAAACCATGGTAATTGAAAATGTGAACCCAATACGATATCCATTAATCCATCCCTGTTGACATCGCCAAATGCCACTCCACACACCATGTTG
>DHSL01000074.1:5987-19105 GCA_002411345.1 Bacteroidales bacterium UBA5287
CCGTCATTGTTGATATCACATGCGGCGACACCGTAACCGGGGACATTATCGGGTATACCCGCTTCTTTGGTTACATCTATGAATTGAAGGTTCCCCATGTTTTTAAATAGTCTTGAACTTTTCGTCTCAGACCCGCTGTACCCGGGCATCGGATCGGATCCGGCCAATATATCCAGAAGCCCGTCACCATCATAATCAAAAATTGCAACACCGCGCCCTCCTAAATCGCTCGGACAAGCCCCGCTTGACTTAGAAATGTTAGTGAAATTACCTTTTCCATCGTTTCTGAAAAGGCTGTTTCCTATTGTCCCATCGGGAAGCGTTTTGTTTTTTCCCACCTCTAAAGGCATGCTTGCAAAATAGAGATCCAGATCGCCGTCGTTATCTAAATCAGCAAATACCATGCCTGTCGGCCTGGTTGGAAACCTAAACACACCTTGATCGTCAAATTCAAATTTCCCGTTTTTATTTCTAAAAAGCATATTGGTTCTCTCGCCATATGCAAAAACTCCCACGAAAAGGTCAGCCCATCCGTCACCGTCAATATCTCCCCATGCCGCACCGTGGCCTGAAATGCTATCAACTTTAGGTGATAGCCCGGAAGATTCAATCTGATCTGAAAATCTAAAAGATGTGGATTGTGCAGATATGTTTATCGCTAAAAATAATGCAATAAAGATTAGACTAAAATATTTATTTAACTTCATGATTTATTTATTATTTGCAAGTGACAAAAGATTTTATATCAAATTGTTATTTAATTTATCGTCAATAATTGATTCGATTTTACACTCCTTCTTATTATACTCCCTTTATTATGAGGCAAAATAATTTTGATGTCAACACTCGATATTTCACCTAATCCAAAGTGAACAATTGATGTTTGCCCGGAAGCATAGCCATTACTTAAACATATCTCGTTACTTCCAATTAACTCCTCGCTATTTCCCAATTTTCCTTCTTTATAAACCATAATTTTACAACCCACTCCCATGGCGTTAATCCCGTTTGCATCCTGAACTCTAATCTTGATCCAGTTATTGCTATTTCCTGTTTCATTACGGAGTAACAGCGAAGAAAATTCCGGCCACCAACTGGCTAAAAATATATCCAATAACCCATCGTTGTTGTAGTCACAGACAGGACCGGGTGCCATGTAGGTAATTCTCTTTTCACTCTGGATTTTATGGAAAAAATCACTTTGTTTATTGCTCCTCTCGTAATTCATCTCCTCAATTGTAGGAAAATCATTAACGTCATTAGCATCTGTCAAGAATTTCGGAATTCCTTTGTTTGTAACGCCAAGGTTCTTAGATATTATTGGAAAGATCGAATCGTTATTAAACTTGACAGCCGACGCGTATATATCGGGCCAGCCATCATTGTCAAAATCCTGAATCTCAACATGAGGTGTCTTAATATGTATGGGTGGTAAACCGGCCTGCAATGTTGCCTCTTCAAAACTTAATTCACCATTTACTTCACCTCGGTTTAAAAATAGCCTTACAGGCTGGGGATAAGACCAGGGAAGCAGGAAGTGAGCGCCAAGTACAATATCCATCAATCCATCCCTGTTCACGTCACCTACAGCCACTCCGCACACCATGTTATCGCCTCCGGACCATTGCCACTTAAACAGTTTATTCAGCTCTTCTATCTCATGAAATCCTCCATTTTTATTGTTTAAAAACAACCGGTTTCCTCCATTACTAGCGGCTAAAAAGAAATCCGGCCAGCCATCATTATTAAAATCACATGATACTGTACCATACCCGGGTACATTCTCAGGAATGCCTGCTTCCCTTGTAACATCTTTAAATTTTAAGTTTCCAAGATTTTTAAATAACCTTGAACTTTTCGATTCCGATCCGCTATATCCCGGCATGGGGTCTGATCCTGCCAAAATATCCAACAGGCCGTCTCCATCATAGTCAAAAGCAGCAACTCCACGCCCTCCTAAATCACTTGGGCAGGCACCGCTCGATTTTGAAATATTTTCAAAATTGCCTTTTCCATCATTACGAAAAAGGCTGTTACCCGAGGCTCCATTCTGCATTCTTCGACCATCTCCATTTTTGTTACCGGTTTTTATAGGCATGCTTGCAAAATAGAAATCAAGATCACCGTCGTTATCTAAGTCTGCAAATACCATTCCAGTAGTCCTGGTTGGAAATCTAAACACCTCTTGATCATCAAATACAAATTTTCCGTTTTTATTACGAAAAAGCATATTTGTCCTGCCTCCATATGAGAAAACTCCAACAAATAGGTCGTCCCAGCCATCGCCATCAATATCTCCCCATGCTGCACCATGACCTGCAATACTATCGGTTTTGAGAGACAATCCAGAAGCTTCGATCTGATTTGAAAACGTGAAAGAAGTTGATTGGGCTGATAAGTTTGTCGCTAAAAATAATGCGATATTGATTAAACTAAAATATTTTCCTAACGCCATAATTTATTAATATTTGAGTGACAAAATCCGTTACATCTTACTTTAATTTATTATCAATAATTGATTCGATTTTACATTTCTTCTTATTATTTCCCCTTTGTTATGTGGTAAAATTATTTTGATATCAACATTTGAAATTTCACCTAGCCCAAAGTGAACAATAGCGGTTTGTCCGGAAGCATAACCATTGCTCAAACATATTTCATTACAACCAATCAACTCTTTGTTATCGCCTGATTTTCCCTCTTTGTAAATCATGATTTTACAACCAACACCCATACTGTTAATCCCGTTTACATTCTGAACTCTAATCTTGATCCAGTTATTGCTATTATCTGTTTCATTACGGAGTAACAGCGAAGAAAATTCCGGCCACCAACAGGGTTCAAATAAATCCAATAGCCCGTCGTTGTTATAATCGCAGCTTGGCCCGGGCGCAGAATATGTAATCCTTTTTTCTCTCTGAATTTTAAGAAAAAAATCACTTTGTTTATTAGTCCTCTCGTAATTCATCTCCTCAACTGTGGGAAAATCATTAACATCATTGGCGTCTGTTAAAAATTTTGGAATTCCTTTGCTTGAAACACCAAGATTCTTTGATATTATCGGGTAAATAAGGTCTCCTTTAAACTTAACCGCCGATGTACTTATGTCAGGCCATCCGTCATTATCAAAATCCTGTATTTCAACATGAGGAGTTTTAATATGTATGGGTGGCAGTCCTGCTTGTAATGTCACTTCTTCAAAACCTAATTTACCATCAACCTCGCCTCTGTTTAAAAATAGTCTGACAGGCTGAGGATAAGTCCATGGAAGAAGAAAGTGAGAGCCAAGAACAATATCCATCAAACCATCCCTATTTATATCACCCACAGCCACTCCACACACCATATTGCTTCCTCCAGTCCATTGCCAGTGAAATAATTTATTCAATTCTTCGTTCTCATAAAATCTTCCATTTTTGTTGTTGATATACAATTTGTTTCCTCCATCACTGGATGCTAAGAAAAAATCAGGCCACCCGTCATTGTTAAAATCACACGATACTGCTCCATAACCGGGTACACTATCAGGAATATCGGCTTCCTTTGTGACATCTTCAAATTTTAGGTTACCTAAATTTTTAAATAGCCTTGAAGTTGTTGATTGGAATCTACTATGCCATTCTTCTGGACGCGGATCAGAACCGGCTAGTATATCTAAGAGACCATCTCCATCATAATCAAACACTGCAACACTTCGTCCTCCTAAATCACTTGGACATGCTCCGCTGGCTTCTGATATGTCTTTAAAATTACCTTTCCCGTCATTCTGGAATAGCCTATTTCCTGTTGATCTATTTGGCAATCTTGACATACCACCTTCATCAGCGCTTTTCTCAGGCATACTGGTAATATAGAGATCAAGATCACCGTCGTTATCTAAGTCGGAAAATACCATTCCGGTAGAGACAGTTGAAATTCTAAATACTTCTTGGTCATCAAAAATAAATTTTCCGTTTTTATTACGAAAAAGCATATTCGTTCTATCTTCGAATCCAAATACTCCTACAAAAAGATCTTGCCAGCCATCGCCATCGATGTCTCCCCATGCTGCGCCATGCCCTGCAATACTATCAACTTTAGGCGATAAACCTGCAGTTTTAATCTGATTGGTAAATGTAAAACTTGTTGTTTGACCCGATAAACTGAGAGTCAAACAAATAATTGTAAAGAATAAAAATAATAGTTTTTTTACTTTCATGATCTATTTCCGAGTGAGATGTAATACTTTAATGTCATTAAATCCTTCCCTCCCATTAGTGAAAAAATATAATGCCTTTGCCCATGTTTCTATCTTACAATGTTATTTGTCGTTTGTTAGAGGTTTCCAATTCAAATTAATTACAGCTTCTCTTTTACTTTGAGGTAATGTAAAACTCAAAAAACACAAAAAAAATTTTCGCCTTTTGGTTGAATATCTCCATTAATAATTTTGAGTCTAATAAAAAATAAATGAAAACTTTATTAAATATAAGAAGGAATGAACCTCCTTATATTTAATAAAGCCAAATTTCTAAATTTTACTTTGTTAAGTTAGGATTCAATAGTGTTTCTGAGTAAGGATAGGGAAGGTACATTCTACTGTCATTCCAGGTACCTTCTACCGGGACCGCTTCTTTTCGGAATATACTAGGCGCTACTTCTATCAAAGGATTTTGTTTTCTGAATTCAAAATGATCTTTATATCGATACATACGAAACATATCGCGTGCACGATTCGCGAAACCGGCATAATCAAAACCTGCCGTTTCCCATCCATGTTCATTATATGCAGCCTCAGCCAGTTGCTCAGGAGTCATTCCGATATTGTAGATATTTGATTCTTTGCCGTCTGCTCTGTTCCGAACCTTATTCAATAAATCGACAGCTTTTGCATTAATTTGTCCTGAACGGCCAATTGCTTCCGCATACCAGCAATAAACTTGAGAAAGTCGAATTGCCTGATGTTGTCTTTCTCCATAAATATCCATTACAAATTTTTCAGTATAATCAAATTCTTTTCCTCGGTTACCTTCAACGTTTTTCATGAATACAGGTGCAACTACTTGCCTTGAAGGAGGATTGGTATCATACCACCAGTCATATAAATTCCCGTCAGACAGCATAATTTTTGGGAAATATGTTACATCTTTGCGTGGCCCGTCAGGAAAATCTTTCCAAAACTTGATTTCTCCATGAACGTCATCCCAGCCTTGTTGGTACTGATCGAACAGGACATCGGTAATGCTCGATATATTTGGCGTCCGATCCTTGTTATAGTAAATGCCTAATAATGTTTCAGGATTTTTATCGTTCCATTCCCACGAAAAAACTTGTTTGTACTCTGGTAATAAGCGATAATAATAAGTACCATTTTCAGCCCCGTCAATTACCTCTTTTGCCTTACTGGCAGCTAACTGATAATATTCAGTTCCTTTATTTAACGGCCAGCCTGCCATCGCCATGTAAACATAAGCCATTGCGGCTTTTACCGCTCCCTGGCTGACTGCTAAATTAATCCCATTCCGGGCATAAGGTTGCCTAGTATAATTTATCGGACATTTAGCTTCGGCTATTTTCAGGTCGTCTACAATCAGCTTGTAAATTTCTTCTTCCGATTGTATGGGTGCGCTATAATCGACATCTTCAGTCAGAACTATGGGAGCTTTACCCCAAACAGTAACTATATAAAAATATGAATAAGCTCTCCAAAAATGTGCTTGACCAAGAGCTACGTCTATTTGTTCTTTTGCAACATCAGGTGTTTTCTCTACATTGTTAATAATAAAATTGGCAGCTTTAATAATTTTCCATTGTGTCCCCCAAAAAGCTGGCATCCAGGCATTAGCACTTGATGTGGCAAATTGGTCGTGCTCTCTGAGAAATTGTTTATTGCTTGCCGGGTGAGTGGTAATATCATCACCGACCATAAAATTGTCTCCTGAGTAGTAATTACCTGCATGGTTAGACGCGATAATTGAGTAGAGTGCATTTATTGAAGCATCAATATCATTATTGTTGGCAAAAAAACTTTGTGTCGCCAACCTGCCTTTCGGATCTTCAGTGATTAAATCATTACATGAGGTCATCCCCATAGCTAGAAAAGCACATGTAAAAATTACTGATATTAATTTATTTGAAATTTTCATATACATAATTTGTTATTATATTTATCAAAATGTGAATTTTGCGCCAATAGTAAATGTTCTTGGCACGGGATACGCTCCATAGTCAACTCCTGAATACGAGTTATAAACTTCAGGGTCCATTCCGGTATATTTGGTTAATGTAATCAAATCTTGCGCACTTAAAGTGAATAGTATATCTGAGAATTTCACAACATCTTTTGACAATAAATAGGATATACTTATATTCTTTAATTTTATGAAAGAAGCATCTTCCAACCAAAAGTTTGAATTACCATAGATTTTGTTGTTGGAATTAGTATAGCTGGGGTATTTAGCTTCAGCTTTATCGGTTACATAATCCCAATTTTTGTAATAAGCATCACTTATATTGATAAATTTGAATCCAGCAGTTGGAGAACCAAGCAAATATTTAGTCCAATTTAATCGACTATTTCCAGCGGCTCCATTCAAAAAGATATTTATGGTCCAGTTTTTCCAACTTAACATGTTATTCCATCCGAACGTCCATTTAGGGCTAGCTTGCCCCTCAAGCTTCTGATCCTTTCCTTGAGGATTGGTAACTAAACTTCCGTCTGCTGTTTCATATAGATTGGCACCTTGGTCATCAAAACCTGCAAATTGAAATAAATAAAACGAGTCATACGGATAGCCAATTGCCATGGCCGTTAAATCCCCACCGTAAGTAGATTCTGAACCAGTAATTCTAAATGTTTCACCGCCTAAATCTACTACTTTATTTTTCACATATGAAGCGTTAAAATTAGTCTCCCATGTAATATTATTACTGATATTATTTAAGGGATAAGCCGTAACGGAAAAATCAATTCCACTGTTTTTTATTTCTCCCTGATTAACCCAGAAATTGCCTCCTCCATCATATAAGGGTACTGGTTTCCTAAAAAGTAGATCAGTAGTTCTTTTATCAAACCAGTCAATAGAAAAAGATACTATTCCCTCTAATATGCCAAAATCCAATCCTATATTAGCTTGGCTTGTCTTTTCCCATTTAACATTCGGAGTAGCAAATGTGTTTCCCCAATAACCTGTATAGTTAGTTGGAGTACCCCAACCATAAGAAGTGGAGGAAAGCATTCCGAGTGTACTATAAGCATCTATATCCTGATTACCTATAATACCATAGCTTGCCCGTAACTTTAATTGATTAAAAGTTTTTTGGCTACTCATAAAACTTTCCTTGGCAATATCCCATGCTGCGGATATTGAAGGGAAATATCCCCATTTATTGTCTCCTTGAAATTTTGAAGAACCATCAGCGCGAAATGTGCCGGTTAAGAAATAACGATCGGCGTAATTATACATGATGCGCCCCAGGCCTGAAGCAATCCCAACGTTTGTGTAACCATTACTCGGTGTCTTCGTAGCGGCATTTTCAATATTCCAATAACCAACTATTTCATTACTTAAGTTCCTGCCATCTACACTAAGAGAGGTAATAGTGTTACTACTCGTTTCCCATACACCTGTTGCAGTTAGGTTATGTTTCCCATACTGTTTTTGCCAAGTCAGGTTATTGGTATTTTGCCAATAACGACCCATGGTGCTACCATTGGACATATTATTTATATATCCCGGAGCAATGAAATGAGAGTTAAAAGTATATGATGGAGTGTGAAAATAATTATAACCTCCTTGCACATCAAAAGTAAGACCATCAATGATTTTAAACAATAGAGAAACATTTGCATTTAAATAATATCTTTCAACGTCAGATTCACCTTCTGTTGATGTGGCGTATGGGTTATTGAATAACGCATTGTATGGATCTCTATTATACACTCCGGTTTCTAGATTCTTCATCTCCATTGTTGGTGAATAGGCCAACGTATAAAGCATATTAAAACTACCGTTATGCGTAAGCGTTTGGGCAGCATTTAGTTTAGTACTCAATTTAAGCCAAGGTTTAATTTCTGAATCAATATTAGCTCTAAGGCCGTATCTCTTATAGTTGGTTGTAATGGTAACGGCATCCTGATCCAGCAAATTGCCGGAGACGAAATATTGTGTTTTCTCATTTCCTCCGATAAAAGTTAGTTTATAATCTTGAGTAATTCCTGTCTGAGTCATCAAATCGATCCAATCAATACCTTTTGTTCCGTTTTTATAGGCTTCCAAATCGGCGGCGGAAATTGTATTTGCACCGTTTATATCATTAAGTGCCAAAGCATATTCGTAAGTATCTAGTAAATCAAATTTATTCACTAATTGAGAAGCACTTATTTGTGAGTCAAAGGTGATTTGCATATTTCCGGTTTGTCCTTTCCTTGTAGTTACTAATATTACACCATTTGAACCGCGGGAACCATAAATTGCTGTAGCTGAAGCATCTTTGAGGACTTCGAGAGATTGGATATCGGACGGGTTAATCCCATCTAGTCCACTAGAGCTGACAATACCATCTACAACATACAATGGATCACTGCTCTTATTAAGAGAGGTAGTACCACGGACTCTAACTTTTACGCTTCCACCAGGAATACCACTCAATGACGTGACTTCTACTCCGGGAGAACGCCCCTTAAGAATGTCTTGAACATTTCTTACGGGTTGATCTTTAAATTGTTTCGTAGAAACCGATGAGACAGCACCCGTTAAGTCACTTTTCTTCGCGGTTCCATATCCAATGGCTACAACTTCGCTAAGCATTGTTGTTGACTCTTTCATAGTAATGTTGATCGTAGTCCTACTGTTTACAGCAATAGATTGAGACTCCATACCTATATAGGAGATTTCTAAGATTGCAGTCGAGGGAACGTTGTCCAGGGTGTAGCTGCCATTCACATCAGTTACGGTGCCCTTACTGGTACCTTCAATCTGTATAGAAACACCTATCAATGTTTCTCCTTTAGAGTCAGAAACAACACCGGTTATAGTGTTACTCTGAGCATTCACACATAAAGAGAGTATCCACATAAAAGCGAATGACAATCCTTTAATAAGATTCAATAGTTTTTTTCTTTTCATATGGTTATTAAATTAAAAATGATAAATTAGGTCACAATATTTCGGTAAATATTCAATAAACAAATTAATAATCAATGTTTTATATAAAAAAGTCTAACAAAAAAGATGGTTAAGTATCTGATTATCAATATCTTTATAGTAATAACAAACACTGTAAAGATGGACAGAACCAGCGTACTTAACCAATATAGGGATATCTGTAGTGACGTTTTAAATAAACTAACTACGAAGTAAAACAAAAGTTTCAAATCGTTCCTTATGGAGACATTAATTTTATACATAATCATCTCCAGCAGGATTAATTTCCTCCAGATGTGAAGGTATGGCTCCTCGTGTGAACAACGATTCCGCCAGAACTTCTCGAAGGACTTTGATTGGTTTGAGTTTAACCTTTCTTTGTCTGAAAGGATATTAACCGGAGATCGCAAGACGATAGCCATTGATCCCAGCTATATATCCAAATCAGGAAAGTGTACTCCCTGGACTGGTTACTTCTGATCGGGTACAGCCGGACAGGCAAAAAAAGGATTGGAAATTCTCGGAGTAGGCCTCATTGACATAGACAATAAAGACTGCATCAGTCTTCAGGCTGTTCAGACACCGGACAGTCAAACGCTGGAGAGCAACGATATCAACCTGATCGATTGGTACCTTCTTGTAATAAAATCAATGGAAGAAAAACTTCACAAGATAAGCCCTTATGTGGTAGCTGATTCCTATTTCTCCAAAATCAGTTTCGCTACCGGTTTAAAAGAAATGGGCCTACATCTTATCAGCCGTTTCAGAGATGATGCCGTCCTGTTCTTTCTCACACTGGAGAAACCAACGGGTAAGAGAGGCAGGCCTAAACTTTACGACGGCAAGATTGATATGGCTAATCTTGATAAATCAAGAGCTGAAAAAATCGACATTGACAATGGAGAGCTTTATACTCTGGCAGCCTACTCTAAATCACTAAAGCAGATGGTACGACTTGCAATTTGGTATTCAAAAGATGGGAAAAACCTAAACTGTTTTTCTCTACCAACCCATATATGAGCGGTAAAGATGTCATGGAATATTATCGTACTCGTTTTCAAATTAAGTTTTGTTTCCGTGATGCAAAGTCTTTTACAGGATTAATGCAACCTCAGGCAATGGATGTTACTGAGCTTTCTTTTAACTTTAATGCATCTCTTACCTCGGTAAACCTTGCAAAGGTACTGGCAAAGGAAAAAAGAATACCTTTTTCAATGGCGTCTCGTAAAGAAATGATACACAATGCTTACCTGCTTGAACGATTTATTTGCGTGTCCGGCATGAGACCGAACAGAAGATTATATGATAAACTTGTTAAAGAACTCGTGGAGTTTGCAGCCATTGCTGCATGACTCTTCATTGTATTTTTAACGGGCTATTGAGGTAATAACATTAATGTTAGTTATTATATATATTTCTTTAACAAAATTATAATTAGTTTTCTTTTATTAAATGATAAAATACGAAATATAACTGACAAAATGACAAAAACGTATTCATTTAATGCATTAGTATAAAAGTCGTTATCTGAAAGTCTACTTTCAATTAAATATTAATAAGTTAATAGAATGTTTTGCATCATATGATTCTTAATTCTTACAATAGTTTTATTACTCTTTTCGTCATAAAACCATCCATCTCTTGCCGATTTTGTAAAATCACCAACACCATCAAATTTTTGAAGCAGTTCACTGTCGTTATTTAGAATCTTTGAAGGAGAGATACTTTTATCATTGTGAATTCTGAATAAAAAATCTTTATCGGAATTACTCCAATTAACTAAGAGTTGTTCGTTCATGTTCTTCACTTCAAAATTTACTTTATTCCCGGTATCGTCCAGCAAAAAACTACTTAATCCCTCTTTCTTCGGATAAATTACAATTGTAATGAATTCTTTTGATTCTTTATTTCCGAAACCTGTATAATTGTTCTCTACCTGCATTGGTATTATTGCTCCTTCTTTTATATATAAAGGAAATTTGTAGAGTCCTTCTTTATAGGTCAACCATGTAAGAGTTTGCTTTCCCTCCAAAACAATGTTGTCATCCCAAAAATAATACCATCTTCCTTCAGGCAGGTAATACTCCTTATGCTCTTTCACATCAGTTACCGGTGCAACCAAAAAAACCTCACCAACAGTAAATTCATTATCAACCCTCCAGGTATTAATGTCATCCTGAAAATCCCAAACCAAAGGCTTTGTTATGGGTGCTGCAGTTAACTGAGACTCTTTTGATAGAGTGTTCCATAATGGAACCAATTCAGTATGCAACCAACTTAAATAACGGTAATGTTCTTGAGCTTCCGGCGAATACCACCAAGGCATGTGCAAAGTTTGCATTCCCGGGGTGAAAGCGCCAAATTGTGCCCATCGAATCCAGACTCTTTCAGGAGAAGGTTTATCAACAAAACCACCAATGTCTGTTGTTAAAAAAGGGAAACCACAAAATGCAAGGGAGAGCATAGAACTAACTGAATAAGGTAACCCGCTGTTACTAAATGTACCTGTAAGGTCACCCGGCCACTTAAAATTGGTGTAAGATGACGACCCTATCCAGGCAGATCGCGGAATCATTAAGAAATCATCATCATATTTTTTCTTTAATGCAGAATAAAATGTTTTGTTATACTCTAATCCGTAAGAATTATGATAATCAGCGCCTAAACGCCCTCCATGAAGTTTTGAATCTTTTGCTAAATCTTGTCCATCATCAAGCTTGAACCCTTTTAAACCCAATTCAAGGGATTTTTCTATCTCTTTTTGCCACCATTCAGATGCATCGGGATTATAGAAGTCGATATAATTGTCAGAAGTACCAATGGCTTCACCAAAAATATTAACTTTAACCGAGTCAGCAACGACTCTCTCGGTATCGGGCTTTAACGCTAAATATCCGTTATTAAACCCTTCGCTCCAGTTAGGTGATTCATTTGTAGTATATGGGACAGTCCAGCCTAAACTTTTTATTCCAAGTTGATCTAAATCTTCAACAAGTTTTTTTAAATCTGTAGAAAAGGATTTATTTGGAATAAATGATGTGCGAGCCGTTTGCCAAGGTGGCTCAAACCAAGTTACAGACACGGGAATATCCATTTCTATAAACTTCTTCGCGGTCGATATAAAATGTTCTCCCTTTAATGTATTTAACCTTCCTTCGGGCTGGACATAAATCTTATATGGATAAAAACTGCTCCCGCCATCACCCGGGCTAAAAGGGTCCGCCATCAGCCAAAACCAAGGTTTAAATGCCCATCTTGGAGGTTTGGCGGGCATACCGAATATTGAAAAGAAATTTTTCACCGTAGAAGCAATCGATTCTCCCAAAACAATGTTAATGTCTACACCATTTGAAGTAGCATCGAATATCAGCTCATCCGATCTGCTTTTACCTACATCAAAATTAACTAAACCACCATAATTTAAGAAGAATGCATAATTGTTTGTCGAGACATAATAGGGCATATAAGCACACTCATCTGGAGTACCTATTCTATTCCATATTTTGATAGATTGCCCTCTCTGAGCTACTTGTCCATTCCACATCTCTCCGAACCCGTAAATCTCCTCCACGGGATTCAGTGTAACTACACCCGATGATTTTTCAATTTCATGTGTCGGGCTGTTTATTTGAATGTTGTAAGCATAATCGCTTGTTTTTTTTACTGAAAGCCGGAAGGTTATATCATCTACCTTCATTTCTAAAAGAGTGTCTCCTTTGATAACAAGCTTATTACCTGCTCTTTCTTTATCATCTTTAACTTCCACCCACTTACCTTCAACATAAAAAGAATATGGGCCTCCGTTTGCAAAAACAGACTCATTTTCATTATTTATCACCCTTATATTCCAGGAAGCTTTATCAATAATCAATTCTTGAAAAACATTGTCTGCTGTTATACCGGAAATGGGAAACAATAAAAAAAATAAAAAGATGAACGAGGTTATTTTTATTTTATTCATTATTCCTTATTTATCAATAGTTCGTTAAAAAT
>DHSL01000037.1 GCA_002411345.1 Bacteroidales bacterium UBA5287
CCGCTTAAAGTGTAGAACCCTTTTCGCATGTCCGTTGGAAAAGGATAAAGCCAGTAACGCATCGAGGCGTTCAGATTGAACATGGCTTATTGGGTCAGGAGGATTAATGAACGCAGCTGTGTTGGATCAGTCCCTTTTGGAACACGTACTTTTACTCCATTGGGATAGACTATTTCGAGAACATTTCCCGGGGTGGGGTCAACATGCTCAGGAGTCGGTTGATGATGGACAATATCTTTGCTTACCGGTGATGGATTGGAACCGGTAAAGACGATCGGAACGAAACCGGACTCACGCCCTGTCCTGTAGTAATGCTCTCGCAATCTCTTCTGCCAGTAATAAAACTTGGATTCCACGATCGACTCGTTCCGGCAGAACTCTTTTATCCGAAGCCCGCTGGCCTGGTAACGATCAAAAATCTCTTCAAACTGCTTTAATGTCCACATGTTATTTTTTGCGGGCAAATATAGCAAGGATCAGAAGTTAAAACAGGACGGGGTTTACCGAATGCTTACAATTAATTTTTAGGATTGTTGAAGTGAGCTTCTATATCAAGCAATGCGCTTGCGCTGTTTAAAGTATATTAAGACAACTATCCAGTTTTAAGTGGAAGTACCATGTTCCAAGTTTTGTCAAAACTCCATGCACTAGGACCAATACCAGTTGCGGCGAACAAATGAGTTGGTACACCATCTTCAATTAGAAGAAATGGTCTCTCAAAATGGTTTTGGTGTGTAATTGTACCATCTTCCCAGAGAACATCACGACTATAGGCTTTAATATTATCAAATAACTTCCAGCCAACACCATTATCAGACCACACATGAATTCCACCACCCTCTTCACCACAAATTTCACCTGAGCGGTCTTTCAATATAGCTTCATATCTTTTCCCATTCCACCATATATAGGGATCCTCAACGTCAATTAAATTATTATCAACTGTTTCAAATCTAAATATTGGCTCATCACTTAAACGATCATATGGACCTTCTGGTTTTGCAGCCTTTGAAACACCCAGTAGAAGTGGTGGTGTTAATCCAAATGTTGATGATTTGTACATCAACAAAATCTCGCCTGTTTTTTCATTCACTACTGGAGCCGGATTCGATGTTATAGAGGCATCCCATGAGTCAAATCTTGGTTCAATCACTGGTCTATCTAATCTTTTCCATGGTCCATAAACACTATGACTCATAGCAATTCCAATTCGTTTATTCATCCATGCTTTATCCCAATTTACTTTTGAAACATATGGATTTTCCGGTGTGGGCTGATCAAAATCATAAGTAGTCCCAAAGTAGTAAAGCAAGAAAATTTCACCATACTTGATAATCCTTGGATTATGAGTACACATACCATCCCAATATTCTTTTCCACGAACAGGAAGAACAACCCCAAGTGTTTTATAGGGGCCAATTGGTGTATCCGCAACAGCATGCACTATCTCCGAATTTGTAACCCAGTTTCCAAAATTTATCTTATTTGTCCAACGACTAGCAAACATATGATACAAATTATCTTCACCTCTAATAACTGATGAACCCCATACCCAATAATCAGGATCTTGATAGCCACCATCAATGGGTGCAGCTAAGATACGGTCGATGAAAGCTGTCTCACTCATTGATTTTGTGCAAAAAGTTAATTTAGGAAAAACAGAAACTCCTGCAACCAAATGTAGTGAGTTTTTGACAAAACTACGTCTTTTCATTATTATTGTTATTTCATTATTTTTCGCCCCTTTCAATATATACATATTGGTATAAGCGTTAACATCACGTGGTCTATACCACTGTATATATTCTAATTAGCTCATTTTCCATCATTCTATGTATGGATAAATCAAAGATTGACCCCCTGTAGACGTTCTTTCATGCTACACCTTCCAAGATTTAAATGTGTCAGGAACTTCTTGTCATGCATTTTGCCTCGCTGATCTTGGCAAAAACGGCCTTCTCCGTGTACACGTCCGTCAGCATGTGTACTTTCAGCCTCCATTTATTTGCCTTCACCCTTGAGATTGCATCCATCCCCTTGCATCACTGTTAAAAAAGGGTCATCGTTGTGGAATCGAAAGTGTAAAACTCATCGAAACTGACGTCTTTCTTTCGGCTGACCGATAAAAGTGGATGAAAACGGGATATCAGGGCAAAATAATATTGCCTGAAAAGTTCTTTATCACAATCACGCATAGCGTCGCCCGCCGTGCTCTTTACAGGAGCCACGTCCATGCCAAGGTAGTTCAGCTTCCCACCCAATGCCCGCATCACGTCACAGACTTTCCCTTGGAATCCGTAACGTGAATAGATACCGAAGAGCATCACGATAAGCTGTTCCCAAGAAAAAATGTTTTAAAGTAACGGTCGCTCCCGCACTTCTACAACAAAAGATCAAATTTATCTTTTGGCAACATATTTACAATTTGTATGAACAGTGGCTGACCGATTAAATTTTTGACTTATCTTTGCCCATGGTTTGAAATTTAGTTTTTAGACAATTCAAATTGACAACTTAGGGATGAGCTTCGGTTAAATCCCTATCTTTTTTGCCTTATTTTTTAGTCGGTCAGTACTGATAAATAACGAACAATTAACTTAAGAAAAACCTAAATTAAACATTATCATAAAAATAATTCAATAACAGGAATTTCCACATTAGGTTTAATTACAGGTAATCGAAGATTTAGGTCATTTTCTGTTGAAACACTTCCTTGCATGTGATGACCATAAGGAGCAGTAACTTGAATTTCTGATGCATCGTGTAAAAACTGTGCGTACTTAACTTTGCCTTTATATCCAGGCAAACGGAAATTGGTGAGTGGATAATCTAAAAGATGAATGTATAAGCGATTCAATTCAGGATTGTAAGTAAGCATAGTTTGACTGGGTACTTGAAATGAGTCAGGAGCTTGAGTACAACCATAAATTGAACGATTGTTAAAATTCATCCAATCACCAATCTCCTCTAATGCTTTGTCAGCTCTATCATCGAATTTGCCGCGTGCCGTGGGACCAACGTTTAATAATAAATTACCTCCTTTACTAACTGATTCAATTAAGAGGACTAATAATTGTCTTTCATTCTTCCATGTGTTTTCATCTCTATGATAACCCCATGAACCTGAAAACGTTTGACATGTTTCCCAAGGAATTCTTTTTCCATCCACTTCAGGCCATTTATCCACTTTAAACTGTTCGGGTGTTTTGAAATCCCATCCACCTGGCACATCCTGCAAATCAGCACGATCATCTATCAAAATTTCCGGTTGTAATTTTCGCACCATTTTAACCAGTTCAACTGAACCCCAATCGTCACGCCCTTTTCCGTGTTTGCCTGGGTAAGAAAAGTCTAGCCAAAGAATGTCGATTTTGCCATAATTGGTAAGTATTTCAGTTACTTGATTTTTCATATAAGTACGATACTTTGCCATATCTTTACCTTTATTTAGCGCTGCGTATTCTTCATCGGACCTCGCACTCATCGGATGGGTATTGTCCACAGTAAAATCTGGATGATGCCAATCTATCAATGAATAATAGAAGCCCACTTTCAAACCTTCTGCTCTAAAGGCATTAACCCAATCCTTTACTATATCTTTACCATAAGGGGTATTGGTAGACTTAAAGTCGGTGTATTTAGAATCGAACAGACAAAATCCATCATGATGTTTGGTGGTAAGCACTGCATATTTCATTCCGGCTTCTTTTGCTTTTTTCGCCCATTTTTTAGGATTATAGAGATCGGGATTGAAGTAATCGAAATATTTGTTGTATTCACTATTAGGAATCCTTTCATTTCTCTGCACCCATTCATGACGTGCAGGCAGTGCATATAAACCCCAATGAATAAACATGCCAAATCGGTCATTTGTCCACCATTGCAAGCGTTCTTGTTTTTGTGCATCTGTTTCTTCCCATATTATTTCCTGCGAAAACGATTTGTTTAAGCTTATTAAAATAAGCACCATTAAAACTAGAGTTTTTTTCATAATCATTCATTTTTTAATAAATATCACTACTGTCCAAAGAAATTTTCTTAGACATGATTTAAATTAGTTTATATTAATGCATTACGCGAATAAAATTTTTCCGGGATTTGATTTTACACTTTTGCAAATAGTATTGCAAGAGATAGAAATCATGAATCAGGGAAAGACCGTATTCGCTCAGATAATGTCGCTCATACCGAGATATGAGTTTGATAAATGCGTAAAGAGATACAATGGCAACCGACATGCCATCGAGTTCAAATGCAGAGACCAGTTCATGGTGATGAGTTTTGCCCAGTTCACCAGTCAGGATAGCCTGCGCAGCATTGATGCAACGCTGGTTGCCCTGTCCTCCAAGCTGTACACTTCCGGAATCA
>DHSL01000003.1:0-9040 GCA_002411345.1 Bacteroidales bacterium UBA5287
CAACGAAGCAAATAGCAAGCTGTGTTTTTTGCTGCACGGAAACCGTTTTGCTGCAAAAAATGCTTGCCCCACAAGGGGGGGGCGCACCCTCCGAAGTCGGTTGCTTTTGGCAATTATTTGAGTGATGATTGAATGGGCGGCAGGATACCGCAACGACGGATTGTACCACTAAAAAATCCGACGTATGAATGAAAATGCAAGTAACACCCCGAAACGGGGTAAAGGGGGGCGAGCCCCGAAGAATGATCCGGCTAATTACCGATACTCGGTAAATTTTACAGCCGTAGAACACGCCCGATTTCTCACGATGTTTGAGCAATCAGGATTGCAATCGAAAGCTCGTTTTATCGCTGCCCGTGTCTTTGGCGATGAGTTCCGAGTGGTCAAAATCGACCGTTCCGCTATGGAATATATTACCAAACTCACTTCCTTTTACGCACAATTCCGCTCCGTTGGAGTGAATTACAATCAGGTCGTAAAGGAATTACACAGCAATTTTTCAGAGAAAAAAGCGCTCGCCTTACTCTATAAATTAGAAAAAGCAACCATTGATTTAGTCAATATTGGAAATAAAATTCAGGAATTATCAGAAGAATTTAAGGCTAATAATTTAGGAAAATAACAACGGGATGGTTGCGAAAATAAACATAGGAAGCAACCTTTATGGTGCATTGGCATACAATCAGGAGAAGGTTGATGAAGGTCTGGGAAAGATTCTCGGAAGTAATCTTGTCTTTGAACCGACCGACGGACAGTTCAATGTTTCGGAATGTATGAATGATTTTATGCAGTTTGTTCCGGCTCACTTCCGTACTGAAAAACCAGTCTTTCACGTATCGCTCAATCCGCATCCGGACGACCGATTGACGGACGACCAACTAACAGATATAGGGCGTGAATATATGGAGCGGTTAGGTTACGGTAACCAACCTTACCTTATTTTCAAGCATGAAGATATTGGGCGTGAACACCTACATATCGTTTCGTTACGGGTGGACAGTAACGGAAGAAAGATTGACGATTACAAAGAGCATGAACGAAGCAAGGAGATAACCGAGCATTTGGAACGCAAATATAACCTCAATCCTGCGGAGGGACAAAAACGCTCCGAACAATGGGAACTGACACCTGTCGATGCTTCTAAAGGTGATTTGAAAAAACAAATAACTGCGGTTATCAAACCCTTAGCTTCCATGTATCACTTTCAGTCAATGGGCGAATACAAAGCCGTCCTTTCTTTATATAATATTAATGTAGAGGAACTCAAAGGCGAAGCGAAAGGAAAACCGTATCGGGGATTACTGTATTCGGCTATGGACAACGAGGGCAACAAAGTCGGCAATCCGCTAAAGTCGTCCATATTCGGAAAATCGGTCGGTTATGACGGACTTGAAAAACGCATGGAGAAATCCGCCGAACGCATCAAGTCCAAAAACCTGGAAGCTCATACGCTGAAAGCTGTTTCCGAAGCCAAGCAGGGCAGCCAAAGTGAGAGCGAGTTCCGAGCGAAGTTAAGGCAGCAGGGTATTGATGTTCTATTCAGGCGTAACGACGAAGGACGAATTTACGGAGCAACCTTTATCGGCCATACCACCCGTACCGTTTTGAACGGCTCTCGTTTGGGCAAAGACTATTCCGCAAATGTATTTAACAATTTGTACGGTGGAAATCAGCAGCAAGTACAAGAGCCAATTCAAGATACCCGCCTTTCCGATGTTTACAAAAACACCGAGAAACCAACTACACAGTATGATACTTCGGACAGTGTTACGGGCGGGCTTTTCTCTATTCTTGCACCCGAACCTGAAAACCACCCGAATGAGGAAATGCCATTGCCACGCCGAAAGAAAAAGAAGAAACGGAGATATGGCAGGCAGATGTAAGAGAGTTATAATTCGCCTAAACCAGATAGCTTAGCGAGTAAGCGTGCTTTTTTTGAAACACTCCTCAATCCTGTTCCTTTGGATAATTCATAAGGAATTGTAATTCCACGTTTTGTGTATTGATCAGATGTAATATCTAAAATCTCCTTATTGCTTTTTCTCTCTAAAAAATAGTGCGTTCCACCGTTCCATAGATTGTCTATATTGCTCAATCTTTTAACAGTCCATGTATTAGAGCCACCACTAAGTCTATATATGACTTCAGATGCAGCAAAGCAAAAACCAGTAGAATTTATCCCTGTTTCTTTATTTATTGCCAACCAGTTAGAATCAACAACTTCCTCTTTTATGTTCTCAATATCAAATGCTTTTTGTAATTGCGCTATAATGTACTCAAGTTCCATATTATCGGCTTTACTTGTTATCTTCTATAACCAGAAAATCGCTCTTTTCTATCGTCCATTATATTTTGAGTGTAATCGCTAAAGTGTACCAAAACATCATTTCCATCGTCTTTTCCCATCAGAACTCCTCTAATTGTAACATAAAATATCTGTTCAGTAGAAATATCTTTAATGCCTATCCTATAAAAATAAGGTTGGTCATTTATAATCCTAATGTTAAGAGCATTTAGTATGGGATGTTCATGGAGCGTCAAAAGAACCGTTTCTGGCATTAACCATTCTCTGCCAATTTTTACTTGCTCATTAAATCGTTCCGTAGCAACATCATTTCCTTTGACTTCAACTTGTAGTAGAAAAGTCCGTTCTGCCTTATCAAGAAAATTTATGAAGTCTAAGTATAGAACGAAGCTATCGTCTACTATCCCCCAGTTAAAAGCAAAATCAACGACTAATCCATTGTTATAAAAACGTCCCATATGGTCATTTGCAATCATAGAAAGCGACCTGAAAAGTTCTGTGAAGCCAGTATCAAAATCTCCTCTAAAATCGGCATATACCTTTTCTCGTAAAAACATTGGTAATGTGCAGTCTTCCAATAATATTGGTATAACAACCACTTGTTTATTGTCTATTTCCTTTATTAATCCCGCATTTTGTTCTTTGCGACACCATTCACTCTCAACATAATTTTTAGAAAGCACAACTAATAAATGAGACGAATCTTCAATACCATTCTGTATTTTGTCAATCAGAGAATCTCCGGGTTTCATTTCCCATTTATCCAACCATACGCCGACACGATTCTCTACCAGTTTATTTGACAATTTTTCAACGAAAGATTTGTCCTTAGATGAGTAACTTATAAATACGCCCATAGTGATATATAATTTTTACTTTAGCACTAAATCATTTTAAATGGCTACTTTTTTAAGTGTAGATGAAGTCCTTCCGAAGTTAATTTCCTCAAAATCTTTACTTGCTTTCTCTTGTACATCAACATCTTTCACTTCTAATATAGCAGACATGTATTTTAATTTTCGTTTTATGTTTTCTATAACATCTGACCATTTCATTACCCAGATCTCAATATTTTTGTTTTTACTTCTAAAATATAAATAGGGATTATCTTCCTCTCCCTTTATCTCAAAAGAAGCATCATCATTAATTGTAGAACTCACAAGCAGAATTTTGAATCGAACATTAGAAGGTGTTACTGAACTCTTTTCAATTTCTCTTGCATACTTCATTACCTGTTGTAACTCTTTTGGGCTGATTTTGACTTTGGGAGCTTTTAACTCTACAACAAGGACTTCTCTATGCTTCACATCCAATATTTTCTCACTATACATAAACAAATCGGTTATTGACTTGATCGGTTTCTCTATTTCAGCAATATTATCATCTTTTTTCGAAGCTTTATATTCCAGACAATCATCTCGGAGTTTTTTCAAGTTATTTTCCAAATTTTTATCAGAAAGTAATTTTGTGGAATCATTATATTCCTCTCCGAATATCCAAAGCATTTTTTCAAGGAATTTATGTAACTCTTTTCGCTCTTTTACATTTTTAGAAATTTCAGAATAAACTATTTTCTCAATAAATTCTAATTCTTCCATTTTTCGAGAAACTTTATCTGAAAACTCAATAATATCATCTAATTCAGTCCTTTCTAATAGATTTGAAAATTGAGTAACCATTTTATTATTGAGTTTCAATATGCTCCGTAGAATCTGGTCAAATTCACCATTTGATATTGTTCTATCAATCAATGGATAAACAATTTCTCTAAGTTTATTTTTCTCATTCAGCAAATTATATCTGTCTTCTACAAGGAATGCCAATTTGTCAAACACCATAACCTTTGACTTTGAACTGGAAGCCTCTTTATATGGATAATACTCATCCTTCTTTAGTTTATCAATGAAGTTGTCAAATTCTTTGTTTTTCTCTTTGAAAAAATCATTTAGTTGATTTTTAATAAATGATTTATAATGCTTGACCTCTTCATCCATTCCGTCCAAATCAACATTTCTATACATGTCAGACGGCAAAGAATCACATGATATATAGACGAACCATCCCCCAATTTTAGGACTTAACCATTCTGCATCATACTCAAATCCTGTTGCAATTGTCTGAATACCTGCATTTAGAGTTGTTAGAAAAACTTTCCTTTTATCAATATTTTTGATCTGCATAAAATTGAATCTAATTTTATGCTCTTTCCCTTTTTTATCTTCATATGGCAGAATCTTCTTTGCTGGATTACCGATTACAAAATCAGAAGGAAGTATCTGTTTTTTGTTGATGTGTATTTTTACTTCTTCATTAAATATCTTTAAAGGATAGCGTTCAAATATTGCATCTTCTATATTTCCTTGTAAGAATTTATCTATTATTTTTTTCTTAGGCTCATTTTCAGTGACATTACTATCATATAATTCTGAAATTATTACTTGATAGTAAGTATTCTGCTTCTTAGGCAAAATTTCTTCTTTAGTATCTACATCAATATCTTCAACGTTAATATTTCTCCCGAAGCTATCAAATTTTAAAGGAATATTTGCCTTTGAATATGTTTTGTCTTCGGTAGAATATCCAACTGTTTCAATTTCAATTTTTCTACCTATTTGAAACGCAGCAAAACGACCAATTCCTTTACCTCCATCTTTGTTTGCTGTGCCAATATCTAATATTTTACTATCAAGGTCATTGATATGAACTCCAAAGCCATCATCTTTAATGGATATTTTCTTTATAACCAAAGGGTGTATTTCTGAAGGATCTGTATAGTCTATATTAATCCAAATGTTTTTCGCTTTGGCTTGGAGTGAGTTGTTTATTAACTCACAAAAAGCAGCAAACGTACTAATGTAGTTTGCAAAAAGTTCATTTACTAAGCGTGAATTAGTTGTGAGCTTCCTCTTCATGTCTTATCATATTTAAAAGTCCAAAACCACTTCATGCTTTTTAGACACATGCAAAAATACAAATATATTTTTAGCCAGAATGACTATTGTCAATTTTTTTTATAAAACTGATTTTCAGTATACATACAATCAATTGATTAACAAAAAGTGCTCCATATTTCAAATCAGATATACCCGACTTTCCGATGTTTACAAAAGCATACACCATGAGAACAGCCATATTTCTGACAGTGTAACAGGAGGACTTTTCTCAATACTTGCTCCGGAGCCGAAAAACCACCCGAAAGAAGAAATGCCATTGCCACGCCGCAAGAAAAAGAAAAAATGCAGGTATGGGAGGCAGATGTAGTGTTTACTGCATTTTTATTCCATCAAAAAAGTAGTCTAAAATATATTTATCAAACCAATCTAACTCAACGTTTTTCTTTATGTTATCAACCCCAATTTCATTGAAAAGATTGATAGCATTATGAATGGTCAAATCTCTATTAGTTAAATTAATGATTTTAGCAAGATGAATTTTCTTTGAAATCATACGAGGTAAGCCGTATTCTTCCAATTGAAATACAACAGGAGGCAAAAACGCATAAGAAGTCAGTTGAATGAATTTGGAAATATCTATATTGCTTTTTAGAATCCTTTTTTGTAGCGTGTTTACATCCTTTAACAAAGATGCGAATTTGAAAGTAATATTACGTTCTAATTTGAAAAAATCATTTATGCCAACATCGAATTTTTCCAAATCCTTTAACAATTCAGGAATTGATTTGCTCCAATTTCCACTTAAATTCTTAACAAACTCCACAAATGTAGAATACTTAGAATCCCAGTTTCCGGGCTGTAAATTTATAATTTTGTATAAACAATAATCCCACTGTTCTGGTTTGAAATTATTCAAAAAAACCAATCCTTTCCATGCTTCAGGATCACGGGACATATCTATCGCAATGGATTTCACTAATTCTGCGTTACTGGATTGAAATGCAGATTCTTCTTTTAATTGTCTAAATACAGATTCTCCTAAAAGTTCAGACATTTCATCTTGATAATATTTTATTTTCGCAACCTGCTCTTTTGTTAATATATCACTATGCCTTACTTCATCTAAGTCTCCCAGTATTTCTTCTGGAAATGGAATATCTAATTGTGTCTGTTCTTGTGGTGGTGGTGCATCTAATATAAATATGTTGCCAACAAAATACCTAAACATTCGTCCACCTCGTCCAATAATATTTTTGTAGGTAAAATCATTCAGTTTCGACTTCCCATTTTTATTCATCCAAATTATTACATTCTCAGCGGAAGTGTTTACACCTTCAATAATTGATGATGTTGATACAATATTTTGTAATCCGTCTGGTTCTTCAAATAATTTCACTTGGATTTGACTTAAAGAACGATGTAACTGTCCATTGTGGATTCCCGTTTGTCGTTTGATTAGCTCCGTTAAATTCCAATTGTAATCATAGTTTTTACCCAGCCAACTTGAAAACTCATTCAGTAGAGTATTATCGTTTAATTCTTTATATTTTGAAATGAATAAAGTTGAGATAGCATCTATGTTGGAATATGTCCCCGCATAGATTAATGTTTTTGTGGGTTTTTGATTAAGAATGTCAATTAAAACATCTCCTTTCAATTTTGTATCGCTTCCAATCTCTTTGTATAATTCGTGTTTTTGTAAATAGACCGTATTGAAATTTAAACATATAAACTCCATGTCCTTCGTAAAGGGGTTGTCTTCTAATTCTGATATATTAGGAGCTAAGTAATACTTTTGCTTTGCTTTTTCTCCCAACTTTATCATTGCTTTTATCAGGCTTGGAGACCGTTCTTTGTCAAAGCTTCTACTTGCTTTGTAAAACTCATCTACAATTAGAATATCAAGTTCTTCTATTAATCTGACATAAGAAATAGCTCTCTCTTGCGGGAAAATGAAAATGTTTTTCTCTGACAGTTCAACATCTGCTGTTGTTATAATTTTGTATTCATGAGCAAATTTCTTGTGAATACGCCTTCTTGTTTCGTCGGTAAGAGCTATTGTCGGTACGATAATTACAACATTTTTAGGCTTTTTTATTTTAATGAATGCGTCGATAACAAAACTTTTACCAAAACTTGTTGGTGCACTGACAGCAATATTTTTACCTTCAACCAATTTCTTTAGAAGAAGCGATTGTTCTCGATGAAGTGTTATTGGCTCATCAAAGCCCACATCTGCTTTAAATAATTCATATACATATCTTTCTCCCCAATTAGCTTGTTCAATTTGAAGATACGGATATAGACCTGTTTGTCGGATCAAATGATTGACAAGAGATGAGTAATCCAACTCGTTCTGTTTGTGAAAATCAAGAAGTTTAATTAATTCTTGACGAGCCTCATTCTCATCGTTGTTTACAAGTAGTTCATTTATTTGATGACAACTTTCAAAAACAACATCGTTATGATTATGTTCTGTATACATTCGCTTTTTGTGTAAACTTATCTACAATTTTCTTTTTCTCAGGAACAGGAAATAGTATTATGTGAAATTTAATTTCCGAGTACTTATCAACACCAGAACATTTTGCTATTTGTTTCTTAAAATATTGCGTTGCTCTGTCTTTGTGATAGTTTTTTATTTCCTCAATATATTCATTAGTTAAATGAGTTGCAGCTTTTGTAATACCGCATTCGTGAAGCAATAAAATTGGAATATTTAAAATTGGTTTTATTTCATCAATCGATACATTCCTATCTAATGCTGATTTAATATCTTTTCTTAAAGAATCAGATATTTCAGGTAAATCATTTAAGTCAGAGACATTTGTAATAATACTATTTTCTTTCTTTAATTTCCCTTTGCTTATCGAATTATTCACAGAATCAACAATTTTGTCAAATCTTGCATTTTCAATGCTATTGTAAAACTTAGATTCACCCAGCCATAATGAAAAAGTTGTTTCATCTTCAACGACAATGTGAACACTATCTGCTCCTTTTGCAAAGTCTTGAGTATTTTGTTTGTAAAATATTTTAGGAACAACAGGAAGTGCCTTGTAGTAATTTTTCATTATTCCATAGAGTAATATTTCTGCGATTTCCCCACCTTCGCCAGCGTCTTCTTTATCGTCAATTAGACGAAGGTTTTTTGCAGCTTCTGTTAATACAGAATCTTCTCCTTCATCGACTAAAGCCTGCCTCTCTTTGTAGCTTAAAGCAGTTTCTTTAATGTTATTCCAAATAAATTTTTGAAATTTATCGTACCTCCAAGAACCGTCTTCAAAATCATTGATGATACTTAAAACCCTCTTATTTTCTATGGGCATTAATGCGTCATCTTGATTGATAACAGAAAAAATATCATCTATTAAAATTTCGAATCTCATATTTTCCTAAAAATTAATGTACTTAACTTACAATACTAAAAATAGCATTTAGTTATAGTTAAATATCTTATAAAATCGCTTCAAAGATAGCAAATATTTGAAACACAGGAAGAATGTGTCTTCATATACCTGCCAAATCGCACCTTCCCATAGAATTTCTACACCAACGCCACACACTGCCAAATCGAAGCCACTTGCTGCCACCTCGCTTCAAACCTCTGAAATTTAAGATTTACCTCTATAATTTAGCTTCTCAAACATTTAAAATTTATAGAAATGCAACAAGAAGACGATTTGAGAGGACTTGCCAAAGTCATGGAGTTTATGCGAGCAATCAGCATAATTTTCGTAGTGATCAACATTTATTGGTTTTGTTATTTTGCACTACATGAATGGGGATTCATATTAAAGGTAGTGGATAAGATACTACTGAACTTTGACCGCACCGCCGG
>DHSL01000003.1:9439-15541 GCA_002411345.1 Bacteroidales bacterium UBA5287
ATGGACGACGTTTTCAATATGGAAAACGAATCGTTTATGCAGGAAACACGGCTATTACAGAGCGAATATTCCGTAAATCTGCCAACCAAATTCTGGTATAAAAAGAAACAATGGAAAGGTTGGATAAATGTAGTAAATCCGTTCCGTGCCAGTATCGTACTCGGAACTCCGGGTAGTGGAAAATCATACGCCGTTGTCAATCAGTATATAAAACAACAGATTGAGAAAGGATTCTCAATGTACGTGTATGATTTCAAGTTTCCAGACCTCTCCACAATCGCCTATAACCATCTGCTAAATAATCAATTAGGATATAAGAAAGTGCCGACTTTCTATGTAATAAACTTCGACGATCCGAGCCGTTCGCACCGTTGCAATCCTATCAATCCGTCTTTCATGGAAGACATTAGCGATGCCTACGAATCGAGTTACACGATTATGCTCAACCTCAATAAAACATGGGTGCAAAAGCAGGGCGACTTCTTTGTGGAATCCCCGATTATTTTGTTCGCTTCGATTATTTGGTATCTCCGCATTTATAAGGACGGAAAGTATTGTACATTCCCCCATGCGATTGAGTTCTTGAATAAACGCTATGAAGATATTTTCCCGATTCTTACTTCATATCCCGAACTCGAAAACTATCTAAGTCCTTTTATGGACGCATGGTTGGGTGGTGCTGCGGATCAGTTAATGGGACAGATAGCAAGTGCCAAAATTCCGCTATCCCGTATGATTTCACCACAACTATATTGGGTAATGTCTGGCGATGAATTTACGCTTGATATAAATAATCCTGACGATCCGAAAGTGTTGGTAGTCGGCAACAATCCCGATAGGCAAAACATTTATGGTGCAGCTTTGGGACTTTACAACTCCCGTATTGTGAAACTCATAAATAAAAAGGGACAATTAAAGAGTTCGGTAGTAATAGACGAGTTGCCGACAATCTATTTCAAAGGGTTGGATAACCTGATAGCCACTGCCCGAAGCAACAAAGTTGCGGTATTGTTGGGCTTTCAGGATTTCTCCCAATTAACAAGAGATTACGGCGACAAGGAAGCCAAAGTCGTGATGAACACCGTTGGTAATATTTTCTCTGGTCAAGTAGTTGGAGAAACAGCCAAAACGCTTTCCGACCGTTTCGGGAAAGTATTGCAGAAACGCCAGTCTATGACTATCAATCGCAACGACAAATCGACTTCTATCAGTACCCAAATGGATAGCCTGATACCACCATCGAAAATCAGTAATCTAACACAAGGTATGTTTGTCGGAGCTATTGCCGATAACTTCGACGAACGTATCGAGCAGAAAATTTTCCATTGCGAAATTGTGGTGGATAATGCTAAAGTTGCTGCCGAAACAAAGGCGTATCAATCCATTCCTGTAATTACAGATTTTACGAACGAAAACGGAGTAGATAAAATGAAAGAGCAAATACAACTCAACTACAATCGTATCAAAGAAGAAACGAAACAGATAGTTGCAGAAGAATTACAACGTATTAAGGACGATCCGACGTTGGCTCATTTGTTGCAACAAGGGGAATAAAATCAGGTCTTAATTTTCTTATAAGGCGGTATAAAATCGTACCTTTGCAGCATTCAGATATTATACATATTGAGCAATTTTAAAGATATACGAACAGTTGAAGATATTCTCAATTTAGAAACGGGCGAGAATATCAGTGCTTCTGCATTGCTTAGCAATATGGATAGCGATGATATTGTACTGCTAAGAAGGAAACTGCGTACTGCAAACAGGGAAGGAAAACCTATACTGGTTTGTGCCGAATGCTCAACCAAGTTGGAATTGAGATGCAATAAATTGAGTCGCGAAAGTAGAGGGCAAGATTTCTATTTCTTCAAGCATTATAAAGACGTTAATGAATGTTCCATTAAAACAAACTCTCGATTGCCTATCGGTGTGTTATTGGCTCGAAAATATGAAAATGTAAAAGAAAGTATTCCGCACATTGATTTAAAGAATCGGTTAGGATATATCATTGAACAGTTTCACTCACCTCAAAAAATCACCATTGACAGTAGATTTTATTTTGACAAGTCAGGTAATGGAGAAAGACGAAAACCAGACGTTTACGCTATTATTGATGATAAAGAATATGCTTTTGAGATACAGTTGAACACAACGTTTCTTAGTGTAATCGAAGAACGTGAAGCGTTTTATGAAAGAAATGATGTGTCTATTCTATGGATTTTCAAGCATTTTCCATTGGACGACGGACTTCAACGATTAACCCAAAAGGACATATATGTTCCCAATAGATTAAATGCTTTTGTTTTGGATGAAGAGATGCTTGACTTATCCATTAAAGAAAAAGAATTGCATTTAAGAGTTTATTACAAGACTTTCCATGTTGACGGGTGGGAAATTCGCAGTCAATGGGAGACAGATGTTGTTACGATCAAGGATTTAAAATATGCCGAAGATTTCAAACCTTTCTTCTATGATTCTTTTGCAGATAAGGAATATGCGAAACAAGAGTTGAAGCAAAAAGAAGAAGAGTATAGATTAGAACAGCGGAGAATTCAACGGATTCAACGACAGGAGCAAGAGCGATTGGCAGAACAGGAACGAATAAAACAACAGAAGGTGTCAAGGTGTAGAATGCTAATTAATTTGATGCAATCTGATATTGACTGTTTAGAAGAAAAGCAATCTGAATTATTGATAGATAAAAAACAATTAGAGAATAAAGTTGACGAGTTTCAATCCAAGAATGAAGAAATATCTCAAATACAAAGTGATATAATTGGAGTTGTGGAGAAAATGTACAACTATCTAAAAAGTCATGGGAATCAATCATGGAAATATGCCTCTAATCCTTTATATCGACATTGTGATATTTCGTCTATTAAAGACAAGTACGAAGAACAAATACGAGGATTCGAGAATACTAAAAATGAAATTCAAACTAAATTGAAAACGGAAATTATTCCGAGAAAAGTGTTTATAGATGAATTTTTAACCCGCGATATTGGTGGAATAATATATTCTATAATTACGCCAGATAAAAAATACGAATGGCTTGTAGAAAAATTTCCGAAAGAAATTAAAATGATAGAAACAAAGGATTTAGGGACAATATTCGCGGAAAATTGCATTAAAGACATTCCTAATATTTCTTTTTTTCGTTGGAGCATTGGAATTAAAAATAATCAAAATACATTCTTAATGGATATGTCTTCAAGAAAAACAGACACCCTTTCTAAAGAAAAGGAATTGAACAAACAACTTGACAAAATATCACACGACGAAAACAATTGTATTGCCAAATTAAAAAATGACATTATCAAATTATTAAACGACGAGCAGAGTAAAAATATGGCTTTAATTGAAGAATGTAAAGATAAGGAAAATACAATTCTGAATGCTCTTTTTCTAAACTCGACAAGAACCGAGATTCTTATAAATAGGCTAAATATATGTCAGCAATACATGTATAACTTATAGAACAGTTTCGGTTTAGCTTGATAATATTTTTCTAATATATTCTCTCAAAAAAGAATTGGGTGTAATGGGGACAAAAAGTCCCCATTGCTATTTTTGGTATCCCCAACGCCACACACTGCCATACCGAAGCCACATACTGCCACCTCTCTAAAAAACGATTGCCACCACTCTGATTAAGCCTACTTTTATTCTGCATTAATATTGATGCAGAACAAAAAACTGTTTAATCATGGATGAAAAATTAAATCCGAAAGACAAAGTTCTCCTGATGCGAGATGAAGGAGAAGGCAACAAACTCAAAGTTGTGAAAGGCATTGATAAGAAAGGAAAGATTGATGCCGTTGATCCTTTGAAGGCGAAACAGACCGATTTTATCAAAATCGACAAGCACGCAGATCCTCTCGAAAACTTTTTCAAAAACTTCTTTAATCAGGCAAAGAACCCGTCACATACGGGATTCTATGCAGTTACCGTCGATATGCTTGACAAAGTCCTGTCGCTTAGCGATAAGGAGTTGGAGAAGTTTCGTGTCGATCCGAGAGAGTATCTAAACAAAGAACCAGAGCAATCGACAAAGGAAACTAAGCAAGAGTCTGTAGAAGAACAAGTAAACACGAAAAAAGAAGAAAAAATGGAAACAACAAGCGAACAGAAAACGGAATTTAAGCAATTCGACACGAACCGTATCCCTGAAAGTGAGTATCAGAAGTACGGTATAAAGCCTGAAAATTTGGAAGGCGAACTCAAAGCTATGAGCTATGGGTATAAATCTCCGCATCTTGTAGATATTAACCCAAAAATCGAGGGTGTGGACTATCCGATGAAAGCCCGTCTATCATTGGAAGAGCAACCGGACGGCAGTCTAAAGTTTACTCCGCACCCTTATCAAAACCAAGTTGATTTGGAAAAACCGTTTCAGGGTATTATGCTTCCAAACGATGTAAAGGAAAATCTATTGGCAACAGGTAACAGTGGTCGTGTGGTCGAACTGGAACCAAGACCGGGCGAAAAAGTGCCGTCGCTCATTTCGATTGACAAACTAACCAATCGTTTGGAAGCAGTGCCGCTTGACAAACTTACCGTTTCTCAGAACTTGAAAGGCGCTGAGTTATCTCCCGAACAGCAACAAGCACTAAAAGAGGGTAAGAAGATACTGGTAGAGGGCATGACCTCTAAAAAGACTATCGGCACAGACAATCCCCGAAAGTTTGATGCTTACGTTCAATTCAATGCTGCCAAAGGCGGTTACGATTTCTCTTATGACGGATTAGACCGCAATAAGTACCAACAGAATAATAAGCAGGAACAAAGTCAGAATCAGGAGCAGAATCAAGTCCGTATTCCTAAAAAACTCTTAGGGGTAGATTTGAATGAAAAGCAGCAGAACTCGCTCCGTGAAGGAAAATCCGTCTATGTTCAAGGAATGCTGAAAGATGCGAAGGGCGAGCCTTTTAATGCCTATGTAAAGGTAAACAATGAAAAAGGCAAACTTGATTTTTTCAAATGGAATCCAGACCGAGCCAAGAAGCAAGGAGCGGGCGTGAAAGTTGCCGAAGGAAACAAAACGCAGGTAGCCGTCAATTCACAAGGTAAGACCAATGAAGCAACCAAATATTCAAAGAAACCTTTGAAGAAAGGACAGCAGAACCCGACGGAGAACCAGGCTAAAGAACAGAGGCAACAGCAAGGAGTTAAAAAGCCTGTGAAAAAAACCACAGGACACAAAATGTAATATTAACCACTAAAAAATCCATAGTAAATGAAAGTAATAATTGCAGAAAAACCAAGTGTAGCTCGTGATATAGCGGCTATCGTTGGTGCAAGTAACCGTCGTGAGGGTTATTTGGAAGGTATCGGATATGCCGTTACGTGGGCATTCGGCCACCTAATAGGATTGGCAATGCCACAGGATTATGGTATCACAGGCTTTCAAGCTGAAAACTTGCCGATATTTCCTGCCGATTTTAAGTTGTTACCCCGTCAGGTAAAGGACGGAAAGGCGTATAAACCCGATCCGGGAACAATGAAGCAACTTAAAGTTATCAAAGAGTTATTCAGTAAATGCGAACGGATAATTGTCGCCACTGATGCCGGGCGGGAAGGAGAACTTATATTCAGATATATTTTTCATTATCTGGAATGTAACAAACCTTTTGACCGTCTTTGGATAAACAGTCTGACGGATCAGGCTATCCGTAAAGGTTTGGAGAACCTACGTCCGGGAACAGAGTACGACAATCTATATGCTTCAGCAAAAGCCCGGAGCCAAGCTGATTGGGTTGTTGGGATAAACGCTTCACAAGCCTTATCAATATCAGCCGGCTACGGAGTGTGGTCGTTAGGACGGGTGCAAACACCTACACTCGCCATGATTTGCAGCCGATACCTCGAAAACAAAGAGTTCAAACCGCAAACCTATTTTCATGTAAAATTGCATACGGTAAAAGATGCGACACAATTTGCTATTATTTCCACAGAACGATTTGTCACGAAACAGGACGCAGACACAATCTTAGAGCGGATACGCTCGTCAGAATCAGTCAGCGTCGTAAACGTAGAAACAAAGCAAGGGACTCAGGAACCGCCTTTACTCTACGACCTTACCACCTTGCAGAAAGAAGCCAA
>DHSL01000070.1 GCA_002411345.1 Bacteroidales bacterium UBA5287
CCTGGAGCATGACGCGCTGAGTTCTTTTCTCAATGCTTGTATATTTTAAACTGGACGTTTACGGTTAAATCCTCTTAAAAGAACGGTTTGAAAGTAAAATATAAAGAAGCGTGTTTTTTGTTACTTGACTAGAAACACGCTTCTTTTGTATATGGTAAAATAGGGTTTGCACATATTAACGAACGTTCATGCTTCTACTCTAAGGGGTCTCATCATATCATTATCTTCATGTTCCAGTATATGACAATGCCAAACATAATCCCCACAGTGCTCTTTGAAGTGCATAACAATTGATGTTACCTGCCCGGGTTCTGTTCTAACTACATCCTTCGGCCCTTTTTCAAAATCTAATGGCGGAGTTAAACTTTCTAAATTGAACTTATAGTTCCCATACTCATCGAAATCTTCCTCAGTAAACACTTTTCTTCCTAATATCTCAAAGTGTACCAAATGGAGATGAATTGGATGTGGAAAATCAAAGTGGTTTACTAAGTGCCATATTTCAATTGTATCTAACGCTGGTGTTTCAGTAGCTGGTTCATTCCACATTTTATTATTAAGCAAATGCAGTACTCTGCCGTAATGGTCTGTAGTTTCATCTAAGTGCAAGGTCCTCTCTTTAGCAGCTAAGGCGGGATCAATTTTATGAAATGGCATTAATTCCTCAGGAATAGTACTTGTATCCGGATATTTTAGTTCATTTCCTACTTTGAATTTCATTATAAGCTCAGTGCCGGGACTAGGAGGAGCTGGTGAATCATTCAATAAGGTTATTTCCTGTCCTTTATACTCCGAAAAATCTATTACTAAATCAATTCTTTCAGCAGGTTCCAGAATAAAAGAGCTAATGTCCACAGGGTGGTGTAATAATCCTAATTCAGTGCCTATTTGATGGAATACTCCTCCATTACTTAGTCGAAGGTCATAAGCTCGAATATTTGATGCGTTTAATATTCTAAATCTATATTTACGAGGCTCAACTTCCAGGTAAGGCCATATTTTCCCATTTACCACTATAGTATTTCCAAAGAAAAATGATGGTGTTGATGGAACAGGGTTATCTACAGGTGGAGTAGCATTATCAGGGTAGAATAATGATCCATCCTCATTAAAGGATTTATCCTGTATCATAATTGGTATTTCATAGGAATCCTCCGGCAGGTTAAGTCTCTTTTCCAGAAAATCTCTTATAAGATAAAATCCAGCCAGTCCTGCGTATACATTTAGTCTTGTTATTCCCAAGGCATGATCATGATACCATAGAGTACCTCCGGCTTGATGATTAGTATATTCATATACTTCTCTGGTAAAATTTTGCCCGACAAATCTATAATCTCTGGAAAACCATGCTTCAGGATGCCCGTCGCTGTGCGCTTCCACATTCGCGCCATGAAGGTGAACTACTGTTCTTACATCCGGAGTATCCATGGTTCCATGAAGAGTATGATCTACCGGAAGCAAGTGTCTTGGGGGAAGATTATTTTCCCATTTAACTTTAACATGTGAATCTTTTGCAACTTCTATAGTTGGACCAGGATAGGTTCCATTATATCCCCAAATAGTAGTTAAAGGAAAATACTTATGAAATCTATGCTTAGCTTCCATCATTACAATATAATAAAATAGTTCCATTTTTTCTGAAGAATTACGATAAAAAAATGGCCTTGCTGTCGCTGGTATTGGCAGTGAATCCACAAACTTAGGGATAGTAGTAGGATCTGATGGATTTACTTTAATTTCAGGTTCTTGGGGATAACATTTCGAATATTCATTCATTAGATACACATCCTTATAAACTATTTTTTTAAAAAAGTATATATTGTGTAATATCTTATGTTTTAATTAAAATCTTTGTGTGTAACAATTAAAGAAGTCTTATATTTAATAAAGGCATGATGCTAATTGGCGGATTGAGTTCCTGAAGGTCACCCGGCCCACTTTATTAACGGGGCGGTGGATTGTTTAGACCTTATCGGCCATTTACGTGACTACAATGAACTGCGGGGTCCCTTTGAAGAGTTGTCCAATTTCTTAGTTTGTATTAATTACAACAAGAACCGGTGTAACGCTACCGTTCTATTCGTCGAGTCCCATTGCATGATAGTAGTTAACCGTATCCATAACCTTCGGCTGCCACACTACTGTCTGTACTTTATCCGGAAAATCTTTCGTGAACTTCTCTTTTGTATTTCCAAACGGTGCAATCGTTTTTCCAAAAACCTTCTCGGCCTGCTCCCTCATTATCGGAACACCACCAAAAGTATAATCTCCCTGGGTAAAATTAATTTCAACCCCCTTGATATAATCAAAAACAGCCAACAATACAATTGTATCCTGCATTTGCCTGGTAAAATCAATCGTATAGTTAGGTTCTGCTTCTGAGAGTTTTAACTGGTATTCTATACGTAAGATCCCATTATCATCTGTATAATCTGTACCTGCAACCGTAAGGATATCTTTTGATTGCAAAAGCTCCGCCAGCTTCGCAAAGCTCTCCTTATCATAATCAGTATTATGGTAGGTATAGATCAACTCATAATCATAAATTAAATTTTCGGTCGATGTGCTGGTAGACGTGTGTGCGGTACAAGAACAAGCTGATAATATCAGCAACATAACCAATGCTGATAAAAGACCTATTGTTTTTGGTGGAATTATTCTTTTCACAATAATCACCTCGGAAAAATTGTTATTGGATCATCGGTGGAGGACAGAATAATGGGCTAAGATTATCTGATGATGGAAGATACAATTATTGCGATATGGCACCCAATGTAGCACATTTGGAGACCGGTGAAGAAGAGTTTATATTTAATCTTATGGTAAATGATATAAAACTTCGCCCTGAGAATTAAAGGCTTTGATATTCAATAATCCGTTAATGGAATTGTCAGAGGCAACTAGGAAAGCACCATTTCTAGGAGCTACTACTTTCTTTTCGCCATTATTATATTCTAGTTCTATCGTAGAGATTTTCTTTTCATAAATTTCTCCATAAGAAATTATATAATGTTCCGGTTCAGCTCCAAAACTTGTAATTGAAATAGGTTGCCTTTTATCAACCCTCGTTGGGCCACTGCCACCACTTAAACGGTAATTTTTATCAAGATGCCGACAAGCCATATAATGACCATCACCAAGATCATAACTGTACAATACTAATAGATTACCTCTGAATTGTTGGATTTGATGAATATTCAAGTTATTTATGCCAGCCATCTCATGTTCTATTGCCAGTTTAACTCTTTCCACTGATACGGTATCCTGACCACCAATTGTATGATACCCCAGATAAGCGACAAAAAGGATAATTAATACCGGCAATAATATCTTCGGTTTCATTTGAGCTCTCCCTTCAGATTTATATGAGTTTTGAATTTAAAGTAAAGAGCATATCGCTGAACTTGAGCGTAAAGTGGGCCAGCTTACTTATGAAGTAGACTGGTTGAAAAAAAAATCTACACAAATCCTCGTACCCGATTGGAAGAAAAAATGCGTTGATTTCAGTGATTCCTGCCTGACTATCAGCCGACAAGCTGAATTGTTGTCCATCAATCGCAGCAGTATATATCGCAATCTTCCAAAAGAGAAAACCATTTCTGACAAGGATCTATTTATCATGCGCAGAATCGATGAATTAAACACTGCTCACCCGACTTGGGGATATAGGACAATCACGGATATTATTCGGCGCGATGATGAAATCTTAGTTAAACGTAAAAAGATCCGCAGAATGATGCGGGCCATGGGCATTTATACTATCTATTCCAAGCCCAATCTTAGTAAACGTTATTATGCCCAGTATAATTGACTGGTACAGCAGACGCATCGTCGATTACGAGCTTTCGAGCACCCTGGAAAAGTCGTTTGTTCTGGACTGTTTAAAACGTGCTCTAAATGACCGCAAGCCAGAAATAATCAATAGTGATCAAGGAGGACACTTTACGAATCCTGACTATATCGAGCTTCTGGAAGAAGCTGAAGTTAAAATTTCCATGGATGGCAACGTTAAAATACGATCTGATCTATATCAATGAATTTGAGACTCCCAGAGAACTAAGAAGGGCTATTACGGCTATATCAATGAGTACAATACATACCGGCCACATTCCTCAATTGGAGACTTGTGCCCAGACCATGTTTACAATGGCGAACTTTCTCAAGCTGCCTGATAATATCAAAACTAGAAAGGAGATTAACTTAGAAATCCACTAAACGTGTCTTGACAACGGGGAGCATTATTTTATTCCCAGCCTTTGGGCTGTTGCTGTTGCACCTATTTCATCTGCCAATTTAAGCGCCTTAGCTCGCTCTTTTGCACTGTATTTATTTGCCATCTGTCAATCGCTCCTTATTGAAATGTATTTTATCATTTCCTTGCGATTTCAGACTGCACTTTTATCGTATCACTCCAATGGTTTCCGTTAGAACGGAATGGCGGTTTCCAATCACCGTACAGGCAGTATAATCTGTACCGGAATACTCAGAATATGAGAATTAGCATGGATTACCATTAGGGATTCTTTGGGAAAGAAGTGATTTATTATAAAGGATTCAGCTTATTGATATTATATTGCATATTTCCTGGAAAATAGGAGATCTAACGTTGGCGATGATTAAAAAAAAGTTTATTTAGAAAAAGATATCAGAAAATAGAATGGTTGTGAAACAGTATAAACACAACCGTTGGATAAAGGTATTTCCATAGCGACGGTTCCCTATTTAACTATAAGGGAATTTCATGATTAATTTCTATAGTTTTATAATAATAGTTTGAAATCTCATGACTACTATGTTTAGTAAATCCTGAACTTACTAATCCTAACTTATTAGCCTCTTGGGTAGAATATTGCTGAATTGTTTTTACTGTTATAGTTCCGTACATTTTAATTTTATGATCATTTATTTTATAAACATTCAATTCTTGGGCAAATTTCAAAACATCAACGTCACCATTAACCAAAAATGCATAGGATGTTGTCTTATCAACATCAATTACACGATCCCAAAAACAATATACTTCACAACCTATTTGAATATTACCATTCATATTCATATTGTTATTATCAACAATAGGTATTTTGGTGCTTACCCATAAATACTGATAATCGCCCAGTGCGTAAATTGGATTGTTGCTTGAAACAAAAATTATAAAAATCAAAACAGTTAACAACAATACTTCCAAGTACTTTTTTAATACCATCTGGTGGCAACTCCCTCCTAATGTATTAAGCAGCAAAAACTGCTGCTTAATACCATTAATACAAAAGAAATGATTATTTAGGGTTGCATATCCGCATAAATTTGGATTATTTTATAATAATAACTAATGCCGCCTGTACTTGATCCAGCACCGAATCCAGCGCCGGGCAAGCCAACTTCTACTGCCAAATCCAAACTATAGGTTCTGGTTGTTCTCACGTTTACAGGACCACTAACTCTGGCACAATAATCATTTATATACCTAGCACTTAGCGATTTATCTGTTACTTCAAAATCACTAGCACCCGTAGCTATCATTGCATATGCAGAACCGTCAACTACACTTTGAATACGGTCAAAATTACAATAAACTTCACAACCTACTTTTCACTTTTTTATATATTTGACGATGCATAAACAAAAACAAAATATAAATAATATCGACAAAAGTTGAGCAACTAGTCTACCTATTGAAAACACATCATCACCTCGCCATCATTTAAATTTAATAATTTTGATATTTATGGTTTATAGTAACCGTGTAAGCGCCGTTGGTTAAAGTCGTCCACAAGGTCCGGCCAAAAGTTCCAGCAGCATCATGTGCAGAAAATTCGCCTCGGGATCTAGCACTAGTAGTTCTATTATAATCAATATAACCATTATGAGAATCCATAAATGCTGGGAACAATGAACGTGCAGTTGTACGTGCGGTATTAATTTGTACATACCCTAGACCATACTCATAATCTGTAAAAAGATGAAACTCGGCAGCTTTATAAACACCATAATAATCACTTTGGAAATCATCTGTAGCATAATATATGGAACCCGGAGGATCTCGTAATATAGAATCAGAGTTATTTGTTTTTGTCGTTTTAGAAGAGAGTACAATAAAGCTCCCATCATTAAATTCAATTATTTTTGATTCATTTTCACCAATACTATAATTAACTTTATTTGTTTTTTGAGCTTTTATACATTCAAGTGAAAATAATATTCCGCTGCTAAGGCTGGATTCTCACTCAACATTTGTTGAAATTGTTTTGATTCTGGTAAATTTTCCGCCTCTAAGATTTTCCCTTCTTTCACCAACGCAAGGACCTTTTGGGAAATTATTTTAGATTGTTTCTGAATTGACGCCAAATCAATATTATTATTTTCACTTTCTGTAGCTGCTAAGCAAGAAGATGCCATCATAAAAGTTAAACTGATTGCTACCATTAGAATAATACTTAAACGCTTTATATTATATTCATAATTCATGCTATTACCTCCTCTTTCGTAAGGTTAATTAAACGATTAATTTTTACAGCAATTGCGGAGTTAATCAAATTACACCCATAGAACCACCCACCAGCAAAAAATTCTACATGTCGTTATACTGTGTGATTATTGCCTATTTTGTTATACCCGGGCTATTTGAAGTATTCTGTATATCCTACTGATACCAACTCTTAGCTACTCTTTACTTATTACATTTATCTCTTATGCATGATTTAGATTTCGAAATAAACCTCCTTCCCAAATTATATGTACTTTTCCTGTGGCCACAGTGAAATATTGGTATGCTTATATAGTACTATCTTAATTATTAAATTAATACATAATTTCCCATTTAATACATCAAGCAGTCTAGAAACTACATATTGGGGCCTGAATGACACGAATCATGGATTAGCAACTAATTAATAATGCTGAAAACTAAAAAACGTCACATTTAGGCTAATATATGTTATTTTCAGGCCCATATATCAATTATTCAGGATTATGCGAAGGAGAAAGCAAGATATTGTAGAATAATGAATTTATATCAGGAAAATTAATGGCGGATATAGATGTGCGTTATTCAATGGTATATTGCTTTATTGATACCGTTGAGGCTGATTAAGCACCCGTGTAGATGGTAATAATCTCCATAAGAAA
>DHSL01000047.1 GCA_002411345.1 Bacteroidales bacterium UBA5287
TAACGGTATTTTAGGACGAGACACTTATTATAAAATAAAAGTCCCGAAGTTTCTTCGGGACTTTTTATTATTATTTTATGTTGTTGATTATGCTTTTCCTGCACTACCTAAAACACTTTCTGTTTTGTGCATATAAAGTTTTTTCAACTCATCACGTGCTGGTCCTAAATATTTACGAGGATCAAATTCTGCTGGTTTGGTAGCAAATACTTCGCGAACAGCAGCTGTCATAGCCAAGCGTCCGTCAGAGTCAATATTGATCTTACATACTGCTGATTTTGCGGCTTCTCTTAATTGTTCTTCAGGAATACCAATTGAGTCTTTTAAAGCTCCACCATTTTTGTTGATAGTTTCAACATATTCTTGAGGAACAGAAGAAGATCCATGAAGTACGATAGGGAATCCAGGAATACGTTTTTCAATTTCTTTCAATATATCGAAACGTAATGGAGGAGGAACTAATTTACCGCTTTCATCACGTGTGCATTGATCAGGTGTAAATTTGAATGCTCCGTGTGAAGTACCGATAGAAATAGCCAATGAATCAACACCTGTGCGTGAAACAAAATCAACCACTTCGTCTGGTTCAGTATAAGTGTGGTGTTCTGCTTGAACATCATCCTCTATACCTGCAAGTACACCAAGTTCTCCTTCTACAGTTACATCAAATTGATGAGCATAATCTACTACTTTTTTAGTCAATGCTACGTTTTCTTCATATGGAAGATGTGAACCATCGATCATAACTGAAGAAAAGCCGAATTCAATACAATCTTTACATAATTCAAAGCTATCGCCATGATCCAAGTGCAAAACAATAGGAATTTCATATCCAAGTTCTTTTGCATATTCAACTGCTCCCTGAGCCATATAACGTAACAATGTTTGATTTGCATATTTACGTGCACCACTTGAAACTTGTAAAATAACAGGTGATTTAGTGGCCACACATGCTGACACAATTGCTTGCAATTGTTCCATGTTGTTGAAATTGAATGCAGGAATTGCATATCCCCCTTCAATTGCCTTTTTGAAAATCTCTCTTGAGTTTACGAGACCTAAATCTTTATAATTTACCATTGTTGTATTAATTTATTTAATTAAAAGAATTTGTTTACAAATCATAGTACAAATATAGCAATATTTCTCGGTAGCCAAAAATCAAATATTTAAATCATGTTTTATTTTCTGTTTAATTATTATTAAGTCGAAAAATATCTGAACTTTTTAGTATATATTCTTGGAAAATTCGATAAATTTTGGTATATTTGAATAATTTATACTACTTTTACGTAAGACAAATCACTTATCAAGCAAATGTTTTTTACCAAAGTTGTTATAAAACTTTGCTACCTTAAATTAAGAAGAATATGGAAAATTTTAAAGAAGGAAATCAAATCCAAATTGAGCTTTCAGAAGAGATAGCGCAGGGAACTTATTCAAACCTTGCAATAATCTCACATTCATCATCAGAGTTTGTAGTTGACTTTATTCGTGTTGTGCCGGGCGTTCCAAAAGCCAAAGTAAAATCAAGAATAATTCTTACTCCAGAACATGCCAAACGATTACTATTTGCTTTAAAAGAGAATGTAGAAAAGTTTGAAAGGATGAATGGTGCAATAAAATTAGAAAATGAACCAAGTGGTTTTTTCCCCCCAATGGGAGGCATAGGACAAGCTTAAATTTCGAATCAACAATTATAATAATATAATTATGATAATCGGAGTACCAAAAGAAATTAAATCTCAGGAAAGTCGCGTAGCGATGACCCCTGCAGGTGTTATGGAATTAGTTCAGAATCATGGGCATGTAGTTTATATACAAAAGGGCGCGGGTATTGAAAGTCAATTTTCAGATGATGCATATATTGCTGCCGGAGCAAATATGGTTGAATCTATTGAAGAAGTTTATGATATTGCAGAAATGATTGTAAAGGTAAAAGAGCCAATCAAAAAAGAATATTCACTTATTAAAAAAGATCAGGTTTTATTTACTTATTTTCATTTTGCTTCAAGCAAAGAACTTATAGAAGCTATGCTAAAAAGTGGTGCTGTTTGTATAGCTTATGAAACTGTAATAGATAACAATGGGTCGTTGCCATTGCTTACTCCTATGAGTGAAGTTGCAGGTCGTATGTCTATTCAACAAGGTGCTAAATTTCTTGAGAAACCTCAGGGTGGTAAAGGAATATTGTTGGGAGGTGTACCAGGAGTTCGACCAGCCAATGTGATTATTCTTGGTGGAGGTGTTGTTGGAACTCAAGCTGCAAATGTAGCAGCCGGCATGGGTGCAATGGTTACTATTCTTGATATAAATATTTCTCGATTGCGTTATTTGGATGAAATAATGCCTAAAAATGTGATTACAGAATATTCAAATAAATATGCTGTTTCCGAATTACTTAAGACTGCAGATTTAGTGATTGGCGCAGCATTGACAGTAGGAGCAAAAACACCTCATCTTATTACAAGAAAAATGCTTTCCATAATGCAAAAAGGTTCGGTGTTGGTTGATGTATCAATTGATCAAGGCGGTTGTTTTGAGACCTCTCATCCCACTACTCATACATATCCTGTATATGAAGTTGATGGAATTGTTCATTATTGTGTTGCTAATATTCCAGGTGCAGTTCCTATAACATCAACTCGTGCACTTACAAATTCTACGTTGCCATACGTAATTAAATTAGCAAATCTAGGTTGGAAACAGGCATGTTTGAAATATCAAGATCTACGATTTGGCCTTAATGTTATCAATGGAAAAATAGTGTTTAAGAGTGTGGCAGATTCTCTTTATATGCCATACGAGGAATATAAAATTAATTAAATTAAGTAGTTATGGAAATGGAAATCATTCCCAAAAAAAATCATTTTAATTGGTTTAAAATGTTCTGGCAAGGGTTTACTCATATGACAAAATATGGAAAAACGCTTTGGGTTTTAGTTATATTAAAACTCATCATAATGTTTTTTATTTTAAAGCCGATTTTCTTTCCTAAATATTTGAATGAGAAATTTACTTCAGATAATGATAAAGCAAGTTATGTTTGTACAGAATTGTTTGAACGTTCTTTAAAAGAATAAAATTATAATAATTATCCTCTTTATTTGATATTTATGGATTTATTACTTAATTCAGCGATGGTAAACTGGTCGAGAGCACAATTTGCTATGACCGCCGGATATCACTGGTTATTTGTACCGCTCACTTTAGGATTGGCAATTATTATGTCAATTATGGAAAGTATTTATGTGAAAACCGGTGATGAGAGTTGGAAAAGAGCCACGAAGTTTTGGCAAAAAATATTTGGGATTAATTTTGCAATTGGAGTTGCCACCGGAATCATACTTGAGTTTCAATTTGGTACAAACTGGTCTAATTACAGTTGGTTTGTAGGTGATATTTTTGGTGCTCCTTTGGTTATTGAAGGTATTGTAGCATTTTTTTTAGAAGCGACATTCATCTCGATAATGTTTTTTGGTTGGAATAGGGTAAGTAAAAAAGCTCATTTGACAGCAACATGGTTAACTACAATCGGAGCCACTCTTTCTGCTTATTGGATATTGGTCGCAAATGCTTGGATGCAATATCCTATTGGTATGGAATTTAATCCGGATACTGTTAGAAATGAAATGACAGATTTCTGGGCTTTAGTTTCTTCATCAGTAGCTATAAATAAATTCTTTCATGCCGTACTTTCTGGTTGGGGAGTTGCTGCATCTTTTGTTGTTGGTATATCAGCATGGTATTTGATTAAAAAGCGGCATATTGATTTTGCATTGAAAAGTATTAAAATGGGAGCTGTTTTTGGCTTCATCTCATTTGTACTTCTTGCTGTTACGGGAGATGGTTCTGCTTATCAGGTTTCTCAGAAACAGCCAATGAAATTGGCTGCAATGGAAGGTTTGTACAAGGGACAAGCTGGTGCGGGATTGATTGCTGTTGGTGTTTTAAATCCAAAAAAAGAATCGTTTGATGATGATGTTAATCCATATATTTTCAAGATTACAATTCCCAAATTGCTTTCTTATCTAGGATATAGAGATTTGAATGCTTTTGTGCCCGGGATAAAAGATATTATCTACGGGGGATACAAATTACAAGATGGAACTACTGCACTTTCATTTGCTGAGAAAAAAGAAAGAGGGCAAAAAGCTGTAGAGGCTCTTGTTAATTATAAAGCGGCAAAAGAAGATGGACGTATTTCTGATGTTGAAGTTTTCGAAAAAGAGTTGCGTGATAATTATGCATATTTTGGATATAGCTATCTTGAAAATCCTGAAGATAATATTCCAAATGTACACATTACTTTCTACAGTTTTCACGTTATGGTTATTATCGGAATGTATTTCATTCTTTTATTTCTTGTCATTTGGATTTATGGTCGTAAAAAGAAATTGCATTCCTCAAGATGGCTTTTGTATGTTGGTTTATGGAGTATTCCATTTGCTTATCTTGCTGGCCAATTAGGTTGGATTGTTGCCGAAGTCGGTCGTCAACCATGGACCATTCAAGATGTGTTACCTGTTAAAGCCGCTGTATCCAATTTGGGAACAGGTCATGTTTTGACTACTTTTATTTTGTTTGCTGTTATGTTTACAGCTTTGCTTGTTGCCGAAGTTACCATTATGGTAAAACAGATAAAAAAAGGTCCTGAAGAAATACATAATGATGATATTACAAAAACTGTTGAATCAAAATCAAAAGAGAAATGATTCCTTTTAAATAAATCGAGTAAAAATATATATTATGATAACATATTCTTTTTTACAACATTATTGGTGGTTTATTATGTCCACTTTGGGCGGTTTACTTGTGTTTCTTCTCTTTGTTCAAGGAGGTCAATCAATGTTGTTTTCACTTTCAAAGAATGAAGATGAAAAGAAATTACTAATAAATACACTAGGACGTAAATGGGAATATACATTTACTACTTTAGTAACTTTTGGTGCTGCTTTTTTTGCTGCATTTCCATTGTTTTACTCTACAAGTTTTAGCGGAGCTTACTGGGTTTGGATGCTCATTTTGTTTTGCTTTGTACTTCAAGCTGTTTCTTATGAGTTTCAGTCTAAACCAGGAAATATTTTCGGACCCACAACATACAGGGCTTTCCTTTTTATTAATGGTATGCTTGGGACATTTCTTTTAGGCGTTGCTGTCGCAACTTTCTTTACTGGTTCAGAATTTACTGTGAATAAGGGTAATATAACCGGAATGGGATCTTTAGGTCTTGTCATTAGTCAGTGGCAATCACCTTGGATGGGTTTAGAGGCATTAGCAAATTTTAGAAATTGGTGTTTGGGATTGGCGGTTTTATTTCTGGCAAGAACATTGGCTAGCTTGTATTTTGTAAATCGTCTTAATCATAAAACGCTTGAAAATAGATCACGCAAATTTGTACTTTATAACGGGATACCATTTATTTTATTCTTTCTTATTTTCCTTATTTGGACATTAGTTTCAGATGGTTTTGCAGTAGATCCCGACACAGAAGTTATATCAATGTCGAAAAATAAATATTTTAATAATTTTTTGGATATGCCAGTGGTATCAATATTTTTCTTGCTAGGAGTAGTTGGGGTACTATTTGGAATTTTTGCAACAGTATTTAATCCTAATTTTAAAAAAGGAATAGTGTTTGCGGGTACAGGTACTGTGTTAACTGTGATGATGTTGTTATTAGTCGCAGGCTTTAATAACACTGCTTATTATCCTTCAACAATTGATTTACAAAGTTCTCTTACTCTCCAAAGTTCATCGTCAAGCGAATTTACTCTACAGGTTTTGTCGGTTGTCTCATTATTGTTACCAGTTGTTGTTGGATATATTATTTATGCTTGGAGGGCTTTAGAAAAGAAAAAATTAGGACTAGACGATCTCAAATCTGATGGCCATTCTTATTGATAATGCTAAATCAAAAACGCATCTGAAGATGCGTTTTTGATTTAAATTCATATTTAGTTATAATAAAAAGTGTATATTTGTAAAAGTATTATAAGATTTTCTTTCATGAAAATAAAGTATATATTTATAGGTATTGTATTCATTATAAGCAGTATACTCACATTTGAGAGTTGCGGTAATAACTCTGGTAGTTCAAAGTTGAGTGCAGATAAAACAATTAGATTAAACTTTGATACATTGACGATTGTAGAAAGAGAACATCTTCAAAGTGATACTACTAAATCATCTTGTTATATAAATTTAGCATTTGTATATCCCATAGAAGGAGAAAAGGTTGATATTCACAAATTACAGAATATATTTATCACATCATTTTTTGGTGTTGATTATGATAGTTTATCACCTAATGACGCAATGAACAAATATGTTCAAAACTTCATTGATAATTATGAGAAAGATGCTAATGTATTTCACAGTTCATTAATAAGTATTGAAAAATTAGAATCATTATCTTCCGATAGTGTTGATGAGGAATATACAGATTATTTCAATTCTTATTATGAGTTTTTGGACGATTCAGTTACTTATCTGGATAATTTAATTTTGTCATTTCAGGTAAAACAATCAATAAGTAAAGATGGAGTTTCTACATTTGATACTTTTAGAAACCGGGTTATCGATTTGAAACGTGGAGTGCTTATTACAGAATCTGAAATATTCAAGGTTGGTTATGAACAAACGCTTAAAGGTTTGTTTGTTAATTCTTTAATGGAGCAAAATGATGTGAGATCTATCTTGGAATTAGAAGAATTAGGTTTTTTTGGGATAGAAGAAATGTTGCCCAATAATAACTTTTTGCTAAACAATCTTGGAATTATCTATAGATTCAATAAAGGTGAATATTCTGCTTATCAGCTAGATGCACCTGAAATATTTATACCGTTCGAATTATTGAAACCAATATTGAAAGAAAATTCGATTATACGGAATATTACTAAAATCAATTAATGGCATGAGTATAATCAATCAATATTTTCCATCATTATCACCACTTCAAAAAGAACAATTTGACTCACTTTTTGATTTGTATACAAATTGGAATTCAAAAATTAACGTCATCTCACGTAAAGATATAGAAAATCTGTATCTTCATCATGTATTGCATTCTTTATCCATTGCAAAATATATATCATTCACTGTTGGTACTAATATCTTGGATGTTGGTACTGGTGGGGGATTCCCAGGTATTCCATTAGCTGTCTTTTTCCCTGAATCACATTTTGTGTTGTTAGACAGCATAGGAAAGAAAGTAAAAGTGGCAGAAGATGTTTCTAAATCAATTGGTTTACAAAATGTGGAATGCATTCATTCAAGAGTTGAAGATGAAAAAAGAGTATTCGATTTTGTTGTTAGTAGGGCAGTTATGCCATTGCCTGATTTAGTGAAAGTAGCAGGGAAAAATATCTCATTAGTTCAAAAAAATGCTATTCCAAACGGAATTATATGCTTAAAAGGTGGAGATATTATTAATGAAATTAAACCTTACAGACGAATTGCAGAACTTGTTTCGCTTGCTACCTATTTTAATGAACCTTTTTTTGAAACAAAGAAACTGGTTTATTTACCTATTAACAAGTAAGTAAATATCTTTTCATAAACTGATACTATGGAAATGAAAATAAAAACGTAAATTTGTATAAAGTTTAAATTCTACATAGTTTTTTCAAATGAAAATAAAAACATTTCAATTCAATCCATTGGGTGTTAATACATACGTGCTTTCTGATGAAAATGGAAAAAGTGTAATAATTGACCCTTCATGTTTTTATCATGATGAGAAAGTACTGTTATTAAACTATATACTAGATAATAATCTAAAGATTATTCATCTTTTAAATACTCATCTGCATTTTGATCATATCTTTGGAAATAATTTTATTCATGAACAGTTTGATTTATTACCCGAAGCAAATAAAGATGATAAACATTTAATTATGATGTTTGCAGAACAACTACAACAGTTTGGATTCTTAAATTATAGTGAGTCAACTCCGGAAATTGGGAAATACTTAAATGAAAACGATATTGTAAGTTTTGGAAAAATAAGCCTGAAAGTTATTTCTATCCCAGGTCATTCGCCAGGTAGTTTAGTTTTTTACAATGAAGAAAGCGGGTGTGCATTTGTCGGTGACGTATTATTTCGTGGTGGAATTGGTAGAACTGATTTAGAAGGTGGAAATCATGATCAACTTATTCAAGGTATTAAAACCAAACTGTACACACTACCAAATGATACAGTTATTTATCCAGGTCACGGTCCTCAAACGACAATTGGCGAAGAAAAAAAGTACAATCCTTTTTTATATTAATAAATCAATTAATCTAGTTAAATATGGAAATGGAACAATTCAAATCCCGTCATATAGGGATTAATTCCGAAGAAGAGAAAAAAATGTTAGAGGTTATTGGAGTGTCAAGTATCGATGAATTAATTGATCAAACTATTCCATCAGATATTCGTTTAAAAAAACCATTGGCGCTTCCTGCAGCATTAACTGAAAATGAATATGCAGAAGAGATAGCTAATCTTGCATCTAAAAATAAAATTTATACATCTTACATTGGGATGGGGTGGTATGACACAATAACACCTGCTGCCATTTATCGAAATGTGTTTGAAAATCCCGTTTGGTATACATCATATACTCCTTACCAGGCAGAGATATCTCAAGGTAGGCTTGAAGCATTAATGAATTTTCAGACAGTAGTAAGCGAACTAACTGCGCTACCACTCGCAAATTGTTCATTACTTGACGAAGCGACTTCAGCTGCTGAAGCTGCAACAATGATGTATGGATTACGAAATAAAGAACAGATAAAAAATAATGTAGAAACATTATTTGTTGATGAAAATATATTTCCTCAAACACTTGCTGTTCTTCGTACGCGTATGGGACATACAGCAATACCTATCGAAGTTGGAGATTACAAAAAAGCTATATTTGATGGTAAATATTTTGGAGCAATTGTTCAATATCCTAACAGTGATGGAAGTATTGAAGACTATCGTGAATTTGTTGAAAAAGCCCATTCTGAAAATTGTAAAGTAGCTGTAGCTACTGATTTGATGGCTTTGGTGCTTTTGACACCTCCAGGTGAATGGGGAGCAGATATTGCTTTTGGAAGTAGTCAGCGTTTTGGAATTCCGATGTTTTATGGTGGTCCATCATCTGCATTTTTTGCAACCCGTGAAGAATTCAAGCGAAATATGCCTGGACGAATTATTGGGATTTCTAAAGACTCGCATGGGAAAGAAGCATTACGAATGGCATTGCAAACAAGAGAACAGCATATTAAACGTGAGAAAGCTACTTCAAATATTTGTACAGCCCAAGCATTACTTGCAACAATGAGCTCATTTTATGCTGTTTATCATGGTCCTCAAGGATTGAAAAAAATGGCTAAACGAATTCATTCTATAGCATCTTATGTAGCAATAGAATTAAACAAATTTGGTTTTAAGCAGTTGAACGATAGTTATTTTGACACATTGAAATTCAACTTACCAAATAGTATTAATATTGAAGATATTAAAACTCAAAGTGAATTGCGTTTTATTAATCTTCGTTATTTTGAAACAGGAGAAATAGGTATAAGTATTGATGAAACAACAGATGCATATCGTGTTCATGAATTATTAGCTGTGTTTGCAATGGCTGCAGGTAGTTCAAAGGTTTTTATGATTGATGATATGCCTGAGAAAAAAACATTAAAAGATGATCTGCTCCGAAAATCCGACTTTTTGACTCATCCCAATTTCAATAATTATCATACTGAAACAGAATTGATGCGTTATATTAAGAGGTTGGAAAGAAAAGACATTTCATTGGCACATTCAATGATCTCTTTAGGATCATGTACCATGAAACTAAATGCTGCTTCAGAATTGCTTCCTTTGGGATTGGCAGGATTTCAGAAAATTCATCCATACGCTCCGTCAGATCAAACTCAGGGGTACAACGAAATGTTAAATGAATTCAGCTCACTCTTGGCCGAAATAACAGGTCTTTCTTCTGTAAGTCTTCAGCCAAATTCAGGTGCAGCAGGCGAATATAGTGGACTTATTACTATTGCTTCCTATTTAAAAAGCATAGGACAAGGCCATCGTAAAATTGTTTTAATTCCATCATCAGCTCATGGAACAAATCCTGCAAGTGCAGTACAGGCTGGTTTTACGCCTATAAATATTGCTACCGATGATAAAGGAAATGTAGATTTGGATGACTTCCGTAGCAAAGTTGATCAGTATAAAGAAGAATTAGCTGCTTTCATGATTACATATCCTTCAACTCATGGCATTTTTGAAACAAAGATCAAAGAAATGTGTAATTTGATTCATGAGGCTGGAGGTCAGGTTTATATGGATGGTGCCAATATGAATGCACAAGTAGGATTGACTAATCCAGGAACAATTGGAGCGGATGTTTGTCATTTAAATTTACACAAAACATTTGCTATACCTCATGGTGGTGGTGGTCCCGGTGTTGGTCCGATTTGTGTAGCCGAACATTTAGTTCCTTTTCTCCCAGGCCATCCTGTAATGTTTGAATCGGATGAAAATACAGTATCTTCTGCACCTTATGGAAGCGCAGGAGTTATTGCCATTTCATATGCATACGTTAAAATGATGGGTGCTGATGGCTTGACAAAAGCCACAAAAGTGGCAATTCTTAATGCCAACTATTTAGCAGAGCGTTTAAATGATTCCTATGGAATTGTTTATAGAGGAGATAACGGTAGAGTAGGGCACGAGCTCATTCTCGAATGTCGTAATTTGAAAGAAGTATCTGGAATTACAGAGACAGACATTGCAAAACGACTGATTGATTATGGTTATCATGCGCCAACTCTTTCATTTCCTGTACATGGAACATTAATGATAGAGCCAACAGAAAGCGAGAGCTTAACAGAGTTAGACCGATTTGCTGAAACTATGTTGAAAATCCATGATGAAATCATCGAAGTTTCAAGAGGTGAATATACGTTAGAAGATAATGTGTTGGTTAATGCTCCACATCCAGAATATGAGGTTGTTGCCGATGATTGGAATCATACATATCCACGTTCAAAAGCTGTTTATCCACTTCCATTTGTCGCAGAGAATAAATTTTGGGTAAATGTTTCTCGTATTGATAATGCATTTGGTGATAGAAATTTGGTCCCTTGCTTTTGTATGTGATAAAAGGATAACAATGTAAAAGAGGCTGTCTCAAAAGGTTGACAGCCTCTTTTTTTTTCATTCAATTTTCTGTAA
>DHSL01000002.1 GCA_002411345.1 Bacteroidales bacterium UBA5287
TGTCCTTTTGGAACAGCCCCATTGCTGTTTAATATGAATTTAAGATTATGTTATATTAAATAAGACCTTTAAAATTTATTTTATCGACAGCAGCCCAAGTTTCATCAGGATTCATTCCCTGTGCATCAACGCTTACAATAAACCTATCCTCCATTACAACCTGAATATAACTTCTATTTTCTGATTTATAATACGTTTCATAGGTAAGGCTACCATTTCGTTTCACCACTTTTTCCGTTTTATCGTCCGATTCCGAAGACATATTCTTAAGCGTTTCCATCATTAGGACCTGGCTCGAATAAAAATTTGATCCAACCTCACCTGCCCCATCGATAATTGTGACAGTAATTGATTTATCTTTTGCCTCGTTTTCAAATCGCAGATCACATTGACTAGTACCTATAGCAGAAGAAACGCTATATGAAGCCCTTTTCATTCCATTTAGTTCTTCCGGCATCCATCCCGTCATTTTTTCGTTAGTGAATGGCGTTATTTTTTTCAGTTCCTCCACTCTTGCTGAATTATCTTTAGTCTTTTTTTCAAGGTTGTCCAGATTCTTAACTATATTACCTATATCACTTGCCTGTTCTTTGGCTTCTTTCAATTTTTTACCCGGTCCACTGTTGCAAGAAACCACTACCAGCGCCATAAGCACTATTATTAAAGCACCACTTAATTTCTTCATATTTCTCACAGTTTTAATTTCTTATAATAAAATCGCCCATTATCAAATAGTTTTAAACCATTCAGCATATTGTTTTCCCAAGAACGGCACCGGTTTTTCTCTTCCTTTAATAGCATTCAATATACCCACGATCCACATATAAAGAAGTATTAAAAGTCCTATCACACTTATTGCCCATCCCAACACAGGAATGACATTTATAAAGCTAAGTACCAAAGATGTAAGCACTAATCCCAGTGATTGACGAATATGATAACTTGCGAAAGGTTCTTTTTTTTCGTTATTAAGTACAAACGCAATGATCAGTCCTATAAAAGTGATATACGCTATTATAGCCGTAGAGTTTTTTTCTTTTACTGTAGGTTCTTCAATGATTGTTTTTCCTTCTGTTTCCATAATTTTTGAAAGTTAAGTTGGTAATTATTTAATTAATTTGTGTATTTAGGACTGTTTATATGGCTGAATATTAAAATCTTAGTAATATCAAAAATAGTTGTAAACACAAAATAAATAATGAACTATTTTATAATTGGTATAAATTAGTAGACAAATGGATAATTTTTCTATATTTGTGGAAATTATTTAATTGCAACGTTTATTATAACGAATTGATTCTCTTTATATTTTAAACTTTTAAAAAAGGGAAAAATGATAACTTCAATTATTATTGACGACGAAATAAATGCCCAGAAAACACTATTTAAGGAATTGCAAGAATTCCGGGAGCGAATATCCGTTGTTGCTAAGTTTGTGAATGCCGAAAGTGCTATTGAATATTTAAAAAGCAATATTATTGATGTTGTTTTTTTAGACATTGAAATGCCAGATATGGATGGTCTGGAGTTTCTATCATCATTCAGTCAACGAGGATTTTTGGTTGTATTCACCTCCGAATTCAGTAATTACGCCCTAACCGCCATTCAATCGGGAGCCGTTTATTATCTTCTGAAGCCCACCACCAATAGTGAATTGGACGCATGCCTTAGCAGAATTGAAAATATTTTACACAAGCTACATTACGAAGCCAAGTTAGAAGATATAATTATCAAGATGAACAGTTTCAAAGACCTCCCATTAAAAATAAAGCTTTTTCAGGACGGTAAACTTATTTTTTACAAACCCGAAGAAATTCTTTACAGCGAAGGCGACGGCAGTTATTCGTGGGTCTATTTTAATAAGAACAAGCGCGTTTTAATCACAAAAAATCTCAAACAACTTGAAGAAGACCTGCCAGAGCCCATATTTTACAGAGTCCACAATTCCTATATCATCAATTTGAATAAGATCACATCCTACAATAAGAACGAAGGCGTTGTAGTCCTTGAAAACGATATAGTTATTCCCGTATCCCGTCAAAAAAGGATGAACATACTTTCTAAAATCTGATTCAATAATATGACCAAGGAGTCACCTTTTTGTTCAGTAACTCCTTAGCCAACCAGTCCGACACCTATTTCTTTTTCAATGTTATGATCCAGTAATTCTCTTGATTTTCGAGAGTGCAATTGCCCCCCATGTAATCAGCGATTTCCGACCAAATATTTTGGCAACAAATAAATAAATCCTCTTTTGTGAAATCAAATATACTAGCAGTGTTAGGCGGTGCAATTTTAGCGACAAAAGTCGTTTCGTTTCTTTCCAGCACTTCAACATAAGTAGACATTATTTGCAGTCCCCATATAAATCCATTAGCCAACCCTTCAAATCCTTTTGTTTTATCCCATGTTTCTGCGAATCTTGCCCCCATCATTCTTCCCAGTTCTGCCGGAGTAGTTCCAGCCTTATTAAAATATTCCAGGTTATAGAATAGAATATTCCATCCATGTTGAATTGCGAATCCAGCCTTAGCAATTGTAGCCATATTATCCATTTGATATTTCTCATCTATATTTTGATTAAATATAAGCGGAAAGTTTTGGCTTGGGATCCATTTCTTTATTTTCCATTCCCCATTGATTTGTTCCAGCTGAAAGGCCCCCATATTATCCGTAACCCTTATTTGTCCCAGTCTGTTAGTTGTTTCCAAGTATCTAGTATACACCATTGCAGTGTTAGTTCCCATAACATCAGTTAAGATCCACTTAACATCAATTTTTTCGCCAGTCATCTCCGTTTTGTTCTTATCCAAAATCGGTTTCATTGTCTCAAGCAGAGGTAGAACGTTTCTGTTAAGCCAAATCACTTGAGCATCTTTTGCGTACATATTTGGAATAGCATCCCACTGTTTTTCTTCAAACAATTTAAAATATTCGATAACAAAATCTTCAGCCGACCTTCTTATATTTTCCTGACTGAATACGAGCGTAGGAAGCAAAATTATTAATAAGAAAAATATTTTTTTCATTGGCGTACGTTTTAATAAATAACAAATGTATTTCAAACAACACGCTTAGGGACGGTCGTTCTATTTATAATTATAGACGGAGCCGTCAAAAAGAACTGGTGGTTTCATAGAAATTATTTCAATTAATAGTGGATAATTCTATGATTTAAACAATTAACGAAATATTTGGTTTTAGAACCCCTCAATTATTTTACTGATACATATTCATTTGACACCCCAGTCATAAAAAAAGGACTATCCCTTTAAATGAGATAGTCCTTTAAACCCTTCGATTTTGTTATTTAAATTTTCTCGAATTTGTCACGTGGAGTTTGGCAGAAAGCGCATTTTTCGTCAACTTTTCCCTCTTCATAAGTATTACCACAAACAGGGCAAACCTCGTATCCGAAGACCAAGATACTTTCGTTCCCCGAATTCAGTACATTAAGAGCATTTTTATAAAATGCATTATGTTTTTTTTCGGTGTCCATTGCCCATGTAAATGATTTTATCGCATCAGGAACTTTTTCTTCTTCCGCATCTTTCAGAAAACCCGGATACATTGTTGTTTCCTCATAAGATTCACCCTCAATTGCAGCTTGCAGGTTTTCTGCTGTAGATTTCACTTCAAATTGAGGAGTAAAAGGCTCCATTTTTTCTCCCAGTTTTTCCAACACCTTCGTGTGATTTGCAGCATGAATAGCCTCAGCTTTTGATGTAGCATCGAATAATTTAGCAATAGTGTCGTTTCCTTCTTCACGCGCTTTTTGTGCAAAAGCAGCATATTTTGCACTTGCCGTGGTTTCTCCTTTAATACCCTCTTTCAGGTCTGCAATTGTTTTAACAGGTTTTTGGCTGCAGCTAATAAAAGCCAGAACAGCTCCAAGAGCTAACATAAAAAATAATAACTTTTTCATCATGAGATACTTTTTAATTATTTAAACATTAAAGTGGCATCATGTAATTATATACGAGTGTTCCTCCAAAATATCCAGTAGCGAAAACGCTTAAAGTAGCTAAACCATAGATAATAAATGCAATATTTTTGAGTACTTTTTTATCATCCATCTTTTTAACTGTAGCATAAATTCTTATTGCCGCCGCTATAACTATTAGTACAACAGAAATAGTCGCCAGCAGCTCATGTGTTTCTCGTACCTGTCCAGCTATCCCTTCCATTTTAGCAGTAAAAAACATGCCCGACAACCAAGTGATTACAGCCGCCAATGCCCCAAGTATCAACAGATAAAAACCCGCTTTAGTTAGACACACCTCTTTTTTACAAAACAAATAAACAAGCTCCAGCAAAAAGCCGGCAGCGACCAAAGCGATAGGGAAATGCACCAGCATGGGATGCAAATGTGTTAGTGTAAACATAGGCAATGATTTTAAATTAAATAACTATTTTGAAAGACACAAAGTTATATAACTTTCTGAATAATTGATTTAAAATCAGATTATTTTTAAAAGAAATCGCATATTCATTTTCAACCTCAACACCCTGTCGTTCAAATGAATTCATCTTATCAATTCAAATATAATCAGAACATTCAAGATTAAATTTATGAAGGCTAAAACCAATTATTATTACCTGCAGATCCGAGTGTACGACCTGCAGGTAATTTTTGAAAAACCCGTAGATATTTTACTTACTAAGTTCTTCCAACAACACTTTTCGTATTCCCCTAAAATGTTCAACAGAATTATTGTACCTATCAAATGATAGAACCACTTCATCAGTCAATTCTTTAGCTTTTGTCGCATTTTTTTCCTTTAGCATTTTCAACAATTCATAATCCGTTATTCCATCCCTTATTGCATGTAAACGAATAGAAGAATACAATTTTCGATATCCGGGATAAAGTACAAAAGCGTCCCCTCCATTCCATCCTTCCTTTAAATTAGTAGTCTCCTTATAAGGATTTGTAGCTGAGAGCCAATGATTAGTAGCCCAATGCAGATAACCGACTGAATTATATTTAAAATTTATCCAATGCAATAATCGAGGCTGAATTAACGGTAATTGAATAAACCGGTTAGCATAATCTCCTTGGGGACCCGTACATGTATAAAACCAAACCTCCGTTCCCTTATTGATAAGATCTTCGAAATACGGATAACTATTATGAAACACCCCTAAGATAGGCGTCCAAATATCAATATAAGAACTCAACTCTTCCGCGGCATAAGTCGCCTCAATAATTTTCGCATCCGCCATATACATTCTTATCATTTTACTAATTTGTTTATAAGAATCCGCGTTATCGCTTATTGGTTCATCAGCAATATGTTGCATATAAATATTATACCATCCTTTTTCTATTAAATGCTCTTTTAATGCCGGCAGGAACTGCGAATAAAAATCAGACACCCTTGAATCATTCATCGGTAAATACCTAATTGAAGTAGTTTCATTTATAATCTCCGGTACTTTTACCAGGAACGGACTCTCCCAATTTCCAGATCTTATTGCCACGTGTCCCCCTTCTATTCTAGCTATTGTTCCCTCCTTTTGAAAAAAGTTTATTTGTTTATCGAAATTAGAAAAGTCAAAGCTATATCTCCCATTTTCTATTTTGTATGAAGTCTCTTCAACGGGATTTATAAAATGCACATTGAATTTATATTCCCCAGCAACCTCTGCAAACTGTTTTACCAAATCCCAATATAAAACAGAATATTTTTTTACGTTTACCCCATTATTCATATAAGCCAATATACGGCTGTCGAAATAGTTCCAATTACTAACCAGCAATGAAGTTTTGTTAATAACCGGAGGATAAACACGAATAACAAATGATTTTTTCAAAACAGTATCATTATTATCAATTTGTCCACCAAGAGTAAACCGACCTTTGTAGATTCCCGGAGCGATATTTTCCGGAATTGGAATAGAAATCCAAAACGGTTGATTTTTTTCATAGTCATATCCCTGTTCCCCTAAAGGAAAAAGAACATCAGGATATTTATTTGCAGTAGAAGACAAAATGACACTAGAAGGTTTTTCGAACTTATTAGTAGCCCCTACATATCCCACCCTATTGATTTCCCCTTTCAATTCATTTGTCATATTTTTTTCAGAGAAAACACGAACATTCATTTGTGGATTTGCAATCTCATTGAATCCCATTACCAGTAATTGTACAGTAGCCACTTCACCTCTTGCAACACGAATAGTATCTTGATTATCTGTAAAGCTATTCTGTTCAAGCAGAATTTTCTCTAAAGGATCAATTTGATAAATAGAAACCATTGATTTCTGAGACGATTGATCATTTATTGATTCAGGTTGATTACAATACGAAACAGGCACAGAAGAGCCGAATAACAAGACAAATAACAGATTGAATATAAACATGCTTTTAAATTGATTTTATGTTAAATAATGTAAATACAGGTTGAGCATTCAAAATTAAGCCTAATTTCTACAAATTAAAAGAGAAAACATGACGAAAAATCTGAAAGCCGAGTTAATTAGTTGGTGAAGGGAGGTTGATAATTGCTGTTAAATCCAATATTATTCAACCTAAAATTATTACAATTTTATTAAGTTTTTAATTACATGTTGACTACAAAAAAATATCTTTCTAATTTTGTTAAAAGAAAATTCATTTCAAAAATGGAAAATTCATTCAACAAAGAAATCACAGAACACACATTTCGTAAATATTACGATTTGTATTTCAACGAATTGTGCAAATCTCTGAATTATTACACACACGATGTAAACGCAATTGAAGATGCTGTTCAAGAAGTCTTTGTTAAATTATGGGAAAACAGGGATGAGATTCAAATAGATTATATAAAAACATATCTTTTTACAGCAGCCCGAAACAGAATTTTAAATTACCTAAGAGACAAAAAACTTCATGAAGACCGATTAAAAAATGTTCTTCACGAAATAAAATCCACTCAAGGTAATGACATTTCGATAAATGAGAGTCGCCACAAAGTTATAGAAACAGCAATAAATACGCTCCCTTTAAAGTGCAAAGAAATATTCAAGCTCAAAAGCGAAGAAAATTTATCTTACGCACAAATTGCCGATAATAAAAAAGTATCTATCAAAACCGTTGAAAATCAAATTGGCATAGCACTTAAAAAAATCAGACTTTACATAAAGGAAAATGCAGTATTGAGTACTCTCAGTTTCTGTGTGAGTCTTTTTATTTAAAAATCTTTTCATCTTTTACTGAAAAAAACTTACTTTTCTTTGGGGGTATTCTCTTACCACCGTGTCTATAAAATGTATAATAAAATAATATGAAGATACCCTACGATATTATAGAAAAATCCTTTTCGAGCGAAGCCTCGTTTGAAGAGCTGATTGAATTAGAACATTGGCGTAGTGAGTCGAAAGTAAACGACACACTGTATCTTCAATTGAAAGAACAATCAGAATTTGCGCAACGTGAAAATCTTCAGTTTATTATTCCCGACAAAGAAAAGTTATGGAATAAAATTGCTCATGAAACAGGCATTGTACCCAAGACAAAAAAGTTATATTCATTAAAAGCAGTAACAGGAATTGCCTGTGTTGTAGCACTTGTTTTTTTAATTGGAGGATATGCACTTTCATATATAATATCAGCAGATAAAGAACAACTTGTTTACACAACAATCACTGCCCCAGATGGTGAAAAAGCCAAAGCATTGTTACCCGACGGTACAGAAGTCTGGTTAAATTCCGGTTCAACATTAACCTATTCAAACAAGTTTGCTACTAACAACCGAACAATTGAAATGGAAGGAGAAGCATTTTTCAATGTAGCCAAGACCGCAGTACCATTTCAATTATCAATAAGTGAGAATATAACCCTTACTGTTTTAGGAACATCATTCAATATAAAGAGTCGTTTCGGAGATAACGATATTGAAGTATCTTTATTAGAAGGAAAAGTCAAGCTTAACGAAAAAGGATCATCATCTCCAATTGTCATGATGAATCCGATGGAAAAAGCCATCATTACGAAATGTGGCGATCAATATGTCTGCGACCTATCAGAGCTAACATCCTACCATGATAATGTTTGGACCCAGAGCACGTTGAAATTCAATGGAGAAGGAATTAACGATTTAGTGGATAAACTTCAGAAATGGTATAATATAACTATTGAGTATAGTGGGTTGGATTTAAGCAAAAAATACTGGATGACCATATCTGATGAAACATTAGAGCAGACACTTTTATTAATTCAAAAAATAACACCTATAACATATGAAATTAAAAATGATAAAGTAACAATTAAAGGACTATAAAAAAAGCGCGAAAGACCGCCATCCTTCACGCTTTTAAATACAAAATGCAAATCTCGTTAAGATTGAATCATCATCAAAAGTGATTGATAATGGGGATCTTGTATTTACGTGCAAAGTTAAATTATTTATTTTACAATTATAACTCTATGATTAGAAAAAAACATCTCTTATTTACAGCGCTCATATTTTTGAGCATTCTGTTTCAGATGCCTTTGTACGGGCAAAACGCTGAACGTGTTCAATTAAACCTGAAAGAATCCACGATTCAGCAAGTCATTCATGAAATTGAAAATCAGACCAATTACAGGTTTGTTTATGACGAAACTATTCCTATGAATGGTAATGTTACAGTACAGTTAAACAATGTACCTATTACTACTGCTTTAAATCAAGTGTTTAAAGCAAAAGGAATTTCTTACGAAATTATTGACAATCAAATTGTATTACACGAAGTTGGTGATACTAAACAATTATCAACCGGCAGCATATCCGGAAAAATAACTGATAGTGAAGGTCAGCCGTTAATTGGTGTTACAATTGCTGTAAAGAATGATTTAAGCAAAGGAACCGTCACCGATTTTGACGGTAACTTTGTGCTTTCCGGCATATCTAAAAATACATTGATTTCCGTATCATATATTGGTTATCAAACTGTAGAGCTACCATCAAACAGTCCACAATTCAGTAATTTGGTATTACAAGAAGACAACAAACTACTAGAAGAAGTAGTTGTTGTAGGATATGGAACAATGAAGAAAAAGGATTTGATGGGTGCCGCCTCCGTTTTAAGTGGAAATAATTTGACTACAAATTCAAATATTTCAGTTGGAGGAGCATTACAAGGTAAAATGTCAGGAATCAATGTAATGAGTTCAAGTGGCTTTCCCGGTGGTGAATCCAACATAAGCATTCGTGGTATTGGAACATTTGGATCCGGTGATAATTCACCATTGATAGTTATTGATGGTTCACCTATAACTTCAGGCTTAGAAATGTTAAATCCAAATGATATTGAGAGCGTTAACGTTTTAAAAGACGCCTCTTCAGCTGCAATTTATGGTTCACGTGCAGCAAACGGAGTTATTCTTATAACCACAAAAAAAGGCATGGATGGAAAAGCCACCATCTCATTTAATGCCAATTACGGCATACAAAGTCCTTCGAACATTCCCGACTTGCTTACAGCGAATGAATTTGTTTCTGCCATTTTAGAGATGCGAGACAACAAAAAGTATATAGACGGCGGTAATCCTACCACAAGATACGATGGAGTTGATCCATCATCATTTGGCACAGGTACTCGTTGGAGCGATTATATATATCAATCTGCACCCACTTATGATATAAACGTAAATGTCTCAGGCGGATCTTCAGATGTAAAATATTATTTATCCGGTGAATATCTTAATCAAGAAGGAATCGGAATTACGACCGCATTTAAAAAGGCAACATTGAGAGCTAATTTAGAAGGTAAAATTAACAGCTTTATGAAGGTCGGCAATAATTTCCAGGTTTTTTACAGTGAGAGTCTTGGTGATAGGAGCAATCGACTTTCTGATGTTATATTCAATGCACCAATTATTCCCGCATACAAGGCAGATGGTTCATACGGTAAACCCGATCCTAAATATACTTCATCAAAAAATGCGATACCCGAAGTAGCTTGGCGTTCTCCAAAAAACAATAATTATCGTTTATTAGATAATCTTTTTGTAGAATTAAACTTTACAGACTATTTAAAATTCCGTTTTAATGGAGGTATAGATGTTGGTTTTAATGAATACAGTTTGTTTTCGCCCATTTTCAATGCCGGAGGTCAAACTAACAACACAAACAGTTATGCTGATAATCGTCGTAAAGATTTAATGTGGGTTACTGATTATTTACTCTATTTCGACAAAGTATTTGATAACAAACATACTGTGAATGCAATGGGAGGTATTTCCCGTCAGCTATATTCAAACGACAATTTGAATGGCACAGTGAAAAACTTTGTTTCTGAAGTTCCAAATATGCAAGTGATAAAAGGAGGAACAAACGATACCGACAAATCCCTTTCAGGCAGTAGAAGTGAGTTAGCATTAGGTTCATATTTTGGAAGAATCAATTACGACTATATGGGTAAATATTTGTTCGGATTTAATGTACGTGCAGACGGATCATCACGTTTCAAAGGTGAAAATCAATGGGGTGTATTCCCATCATTTTCCGGAGCATGGAGAATTTCTGAAGAAGATTTTTTTGATTCAAAAGCTATTTCTTCTTTTAAATTACGTGCATCATGGGGACAGTTAGGCAACCAATCAATTGGTTCATGGTATCCCACAATTGCCTCAGTCGTTAAGAAGAATGTTACATTTGGAAGTTCCGGTAATGATCAAAATCTTTATTCCGGTTATACCCAAACTTCTCTTCCTAATCGAACACTACATTGGGAAACAACCACAGTAACCAATGCCGGCATCGATTTAAACCTATTAAATAACAGCGTACAAGTGATTGCTGACTATTTTTACAAATCGACCGATGGAATTCTTCGTTCCATGGTACTTCCCTTAAACGTTGGTTTGACTGCTCCAAACGTTAATTATGCACAAGTAGTAAATACCGGTGTTGATTTTGAAGTAATTTATAATGGGAACATCAGTGAATTCAATTATAAAATTGGAGCAAATGCCTCTTATCTTCACAATGAAATCAAAAAGTTAAGTTCAGGTGTTGATTTCGAAACAATTACCGCACCCTATGGTGGACTTTATTTAAACAAAGTAGGAGAAGCATTAAGTTCGATGTACGGTTACAGAACCGGCAATGTGATTACTACAAAAGAAGAAGCAGACAAACAAAAAGCGATGGGTCAGGGTAACGCAAAGATAGGTCGCTTGAGTTATGTTGACAATAATAATGACGGAAAAATAAACGGTGATGATCGTGTAATACTAGGCAGTTATATTCCAAAATTGTCTGCAGGTATGACCCTTTCGGCGGATTGGAAAGGATTTGATTTCACCACTGTTTTTGCCGGAGTTTTTGGCAGGAAACAATTCTCCCCCATGTCGTTCCAAAACCGTTATCCAAACCGAAGTCAAACCAGAAAATGGTATGATAACAGGTGGACAATTGGAGCAGATCCAGTCGGTAAATACCCAGCAATCATTCAAGGAGAATCATATGAAGAAATGACAGATTTAATGGTATCGAACACCTCCTATGTAAAGATCAAATCGTTAACATTTGGTTACCGTCATAATTTCAAAGATTTCTCCTCACATGTATATATTTCCGGGGAAAATCTACTCACAATTTCTCACAAAGATTTTGATGGATTTGATCCAGAGAACGGATTATCCCCCGGACATTTCACAAATTGGGGTGGAGATTATCCAACTGCAAAAATATTCTTAATTGGATTGAACTTAACATTTTAATTAAAACGACAAACAATGAAAAAGAAATTTATATATATACTCTGTCTGCTAACATTATTTATGAGTAGTTGTATGGATAATTTTCTGGACCGTAATCCATACGGCGACTTAGATGAAAAGACATTTTTCACAAAAAAAGAACATGCTGATTTAGCAGCTATTGCCTGTTATTCAACACTTCAGAAGATGAATGGTCATTGGGCAGATGCTCAACTTGAGCTTGGTATGACAGGTGATTTTTCTTCTGCCGGTTTCAAAGATGCTCAAGCATATTATACAGCCTCTTTTAATCCCAACGATGCAAATGTTGTTAATGGAATTTGGAAAAAAGGATATGAAGGAATTGCCATTTGCAACAATAATATTTATGGCTTAGAACAAATGAGAAGTGATATTATTGATGATGCCACAAAGAATAAACATTTAGCAGAGATGAAGTTTATCCGTGCATTTTGGTATTTCAGACTTATTCGTTTTTACGGAGATATTCCATTACGTTCGTCTCTTGTTACAGATCCAAGTAATAAAGAACAAGTAATGTTACCATTGACATCAAAAGAAAAGATTATATCAGATATAATTTTACCCGATTTAGTTTTTGCATCACAAAACCTTCCCGTTTCCTGGGATGCAGCATATCATAACAGAGCAACAAAGGGAGCAGCTTATGCAACGCTTACAGAACTATATGTTTATATAAAGGATTATGATAAAGCGATTGCCAGCGGACTAGAAGTTGAAAAATCAGGTTATAAGATGATTGATAATCCCGGTTATGTTTTACGCGTTGATTATGAAGGTTCTTCCGAAATCATTTTTTCCATAGGTTATGGAACCGGTAATGAAACATATCGTGAGTTTTATTATGGTACGACAGAAGATTTAGGTGGTAGTTCAGGTCGCATTATGCGTGGAGACACCTATTCCGGTGATTATTTTTATGCCTCTCGTGATTTCATCGATTTCTTCCAAACAATAGATGGAAAGAGTATTAACGACAATTCACCATACTTCAATAAAAGTGAAGAATGGAAATATAGAGATCCTCGATTTGATGGAACATTTTTTACCACGATGGATGAGATTACAACCACATCAGGTGTAAAAATGAACTGGAAATCAGAATGGCTTATTAACGATGAGACCGGTTTTGACATTCAAAAACGTGGTGTTTATTATGGTGACAACACTTGGAATCGTCGTATGGACAACACTTTGATTCGCCTACCTCGTGTATATTTATTAATGGCTGAGGCATATGCTTTTAAATCCTCTCCAGAATATGGAAAAGCCAATGAATATTTGAATAAAACGCGCACACGAGCTCGTGAATTTGCCCTAAATAACAGAGACAAGTATATTCCATCAGGGATATCAGACAGCGAAGTACTTCCTTCTTGGAATGTTTCGACAAAAGAACAAGCCATGACAGCTTTGAATTATGAAAATCGTGTAGAGTTTTTCACTGAAGATTGTTATCGTTATTTTGATCTTAAACGTTGGGGCACATTATCTGAAGAATGGTCACGTGTAGGAGGTTTTACATGGAATGACAAATTTATTGATTTGCCCATTCCTTCAAACGAAGTCTCAAACAACGACAATATTTCTCAGAAGCAAAGTTGGGGAAATTAATTTTCCAATAAATTAAATTTATAAATGTGCATTGTTTGAAAATAACAATGTACATTTATCTTTTAACATTAAAAACAATTCTTCATTTTATGAATATCAAAATTAAACTCATCTTGATTATTGCTGTAGCGTTTTCATTTACAGCCGTAGCTCAGAATCACAATAGCCCAAAGCTTAGTGATCCAAATTCCTTTTCGATTGTGTTATTATCTGATCCCCAAAATTACACCAAATTCGATACCAATCAACCCATATTTGATTTAATGACCGCTTGGACTGCGTCGCAGATTGACAATTTAAATATCAAGGCAGTACTATGTACAGGCGATTTAGTAGAACAAAACAATTGGCTTACCCCAGATGGTATAAATGGTAATCAGACAAGTACACAACAATGGAAATCGGTTTCCCGAGCTTTTGAACGTCTCGACGATAAAGTACCATATATTATTAGTCTCGGGAATCATGATTATGGTTATAAAAGTGCCGAAAACCGTGACAGTCAATTTCAAGAATATTTTCCTGTAGAACGAAACTCCACTTGGAAGAATCATTTAGTCAGCATCTATCCAAATCAATCAGGGAATCCTTCATTGGAAAATGCAGCTTTCGAGTTCGATTTACCTGGTTGGGGAAAAATGCTAATCATAACCTCTGAGTTTGCCCCTCGAGATGAAGTATTGACGTGGGCAAAAGAACTTGTAAGCAGTGATAAGTACAAAAATCACCGTGTTATTTTTCTGACCCATTCATATTTGAAAACAGATGGCGATCGTATTAAATCTGAAAAATACAAAATTACCCCATCAAATTATGGTGAAGCTATTTGGAACAAGCTGATTTATCCCAATTCCAATATTGAAATGGTTATATGCGGTCATTATGCACTTATAGGCGGTTATGAAATGAATGTAGGACAACGTTCTGACAAAAACTCCTCAGGCAAAAATGTTTATCAAATGATGTTCAATTCACAAACTTTGGGTGGTGGATGGCATGGTAATGGCGGTGATGGATGGTTACGTATGCTTGAATTCATGCCTGACGGCAAGACCATTAAAGTTAAAACATATTCTCCGCTTTTTGGTTATTCAACCCTTACATCCGACAAATCCAATCGTACTGAATCCTTCGATGAATTTGAGGTAATTCTGGGGGAATAAGCCAATTTATGTTAAATCATAACCTTTTCACTTAAACAAACCTAATTAACTCCTAAATCATGACGAAAATTCTGAAAACCGAGTTAATTAGTTTGTGAAGGGAGGCTGATTATTCGAATGATTAAACTATATTTGTAGATATAGCTTTAAATAAAAGTATTCAATTGGAAAACAAAAATTAAATTTAATAAACTATGAGCAGAGGATTTATCAAAGAAAGTGATCAGGAAGAAATTCCGTTAGTAGCACCAAGAGCTTATTTACCAGAAGGTGTAACAAACTACGTAACTCAAGCCGGTATGGATGAGTTATTAGCAGAAAGGCAGAAATTAATTGACGAGAAAGAAAGTCTGAACAGCATATATGAGAATGAGAAACGTATAGCTTTAAACAATATTAATGCAAGATTAAATTTATTGAACAATAGAATTGATACAGCTCAGATTGTTATTATGGATGAGCAGCCACCTGATGATATAAGGTTTGGTGCAATTATAACACTAAAAATTGAATCAACTAAAAAGATTAAAACATTTCAAATAGTAGGAGTTGACGAAGCAGATGTGTCTAAAGGAAAAATTTCATTTCTATCACCTTTAGCACACGCATTGATAAATAAAAAGACTGGAGATAAAGCAGTTTTAAAACGACCTAATAAAGATATAGTATATGAAATTTTGAATATAACCTATGTTTAAGATTATACAAAAAAAGCTCCTCTAAGATTTCTCTAAAGGAGCTTTTTGTGCGGCTGAAGGGACTCGAACCCCCACGACGTTAGTCACTAGATCCTAAGTCTAGCGCGGCTACCAATTACGCCACAGCCGCAATTGGACTGCAAAGATACAATTTATTTTTAAAAAAAAGTATTTTTTGAATAAAGTTTCTACTATTTATAAATTGAACGTCTTATTAACTATCTGTTCAATTATTTCCGGATAATATTTATATTCCAGTGCGTGTACATTTTGCGCCACCTCTTCATAAGTTTGTCCCTTTATTACCGGGCATTTAGCCTGAAAGATGATTTGCCCTTCATCATATCGTTCATTGACATAATGTATAGTTATTCCCGATTGTGTTTCACCGGCTTCGATGACAGCTTTGTGCACATGATCGCCATACATTCCTTTTCCTCCAAATTTTGGAAGTAATGCCGGATGTATATTTATTATCTTGTTTGGATATTCTTTCAATATCGGTGTTGACAGCTTAATCATGAATCCCGCAAGAACAATAAAATCGACTTTATACTCTTTTAATGTCTTCAGAATCAGCGCACCATCATCAAACTCTGATTTTGAAAAAGAAAAAGAAGGCACATCAAAATTTGCTGCTCTTTGATGTACATATGCGTTCGATTTATTAGAAAGAACCACAACAACATTAATATTGTTATTTGAGGAAAAATGGCGGAAAATATTTTCCGCGTTTGTACCATTACCTGAAGCTAAAATTGCTAAATTTGTCATACTTATAAGCCATTTTCTGCACACAAAAAGGTAAAATGTGCATATTTTTTGAATTTAATGCCTAAAATTTTAGGTGATTAGAGAAATATTACTTTACTTTGCAATCGCAAAATTAACAATAAATTCTTAATTAATAATTTAACATCAAAAGTTATGTCAGAAGTAGCAGAAAGAGTAAAATCAATTATCGTTGATAAATTAGGCGTTGAAGAGACAGAAGTAACTGAAACAGCTAGCTTCCAAAACGATTTAGGAGCTGATTCTCTTGATACAGTTGAGTTGATTATGGAATTCGAAAAAGAATTCAACATCTCTATTCCTGATGATCAAGCTGAAAAAATCGCTACAGTAGGCGATGCAGTTTCTTACGTAGAAGAGCATTCTAAATAAATTCTATATTAATAGATTTATGGAATTAAAAAGAGTAGTAGTAACAGGTCTTGGCGCTATCACACCTTTAGGACATGATGTTGCTTCCACATGGGAGAATATTTTGGCAGGTAAAAGTGGTGCAGGACCTATTACTCTTTTCGATGCCTCTCAATTTAAGACCCAGTTTGCGTGCGAGGTTAAAGATTTTGATCCTACCAAATATATTGAAAAGAAAGATGTTAGGAAATACGACCGATATGCTCAATTAGCTATGGCCGCTGCTGATGAAGCAATGTCTGACTCGAAACTGGATCTGGAAGTAGAGGATTGTAATCGAATTGGCGTGGTGTTTGCATCAGGTATCGGTGGTATTAAAACATTTGAGGAAGAAGTTTCAGGTTATTATCTGGAAAAGGACAAAGGGCCTCGATTCAACCCGTTTTTTATTCCGAAAATGATTTCAGATATTGCCGCTGGACATATTGCTATTAAATATGGTTTTCACGGACCTAATTATGCTACAGTGTCTGCTTGTGCGTCATCCACTCATGCTATAGGAGAAGCGTTCAACTTAATCCGTTTAGGCAAAGCAAATGTGATTTTCGCAGGAGGAGCAGAGGCAACAATTTGTCCATCATCAGTTGGAGGATTTAATGCATTACATGCATTGTCCACTCGCAATGATTCCCCAGAAACAGCATCAAGACCATTTACCGCAAGTCGCGACGGCTTTGTGATTGGTGAAGGAGCTGCGACACTTGTATTGGAAGAACTGGATCATGCAATTGCAAGAGGAGCACATATTTATGCGGAAGTTGTTGGTGAAGGCATGTCAGCCGACGCCTATCACATGACTGCATCTCATCCTGATGGATTAGGCGCTAAGTTAGTGATGCAAAACGCATTAAATGACGCGAATATGCAACCGGAAGAAATTGATTATATCAATGTTCACGGTACATCAACATCAGTAGGTGATTCTTCAGAAGTGAAAGCTATTCAAGCAGTTTTTGGAGAACATGCATACGATCTTAATATCAGCTCAACCAAATCGATGACAGGTCATCTATTAGGAGCAACAGGAGCTATGGAGGCTATCTTCTGTATTTTAGCTATTAGAGATCAAATCGTTCCTCCTACAATCAACTTCACAGAAGATGATAAAGACCCTGAAATAGATTATAATCTAAATTTCACATTCAACAAAGCTCAAAATAAAAAGATACGAGCTGCGTTATCTAATACTTTTGGCTTTGGTGGACACAATTCAAGTGTTATACTTAAGCAATTCAACAAATAGTGTGAGAAAATTAATAAAGAGGATTAAGGCCTTTCCAAATAAAGGGAAGGAACCTTACCTCTCTTTCGCAAATATAGTCGGTTTCACACCCGACCGCATTGATCTATATAAGGAAGCTGTAATCCATAGATCATCATCAATCCGAACCTCATCAGGTAAGTGGATAAACAACGAACGTCTTGAATTTTTAGGCGATGCAGTACTCGATTGCATAGTAGGTGACATTCTCTTCAAGCGCTTTATTGATAAGAAAGAAGGTTTTCTAACGAGTATGCGTTCACGTATTGTTCAGCGAGAAACGTTGAATAAGCTTGCCATTGAGTTAGGATTGGACAAACTGATTGTTTCATCTACACGTAATTTAGCACACAACACAAATATTTATGGTGATGCGTTGGAAGCACTTATAGGTGCAATTTATCTCGACCAGGGATACCGCGTTGCCAAAGGCTTTGTCTTCGAGAAACTTATCAAACAACATTTGAATATTGAGTCCGTTATCAAGACAGAGGTAGATTTCAAGTCACGTTTAATTGAGTGGGGTCAGAAGAATAAGGTAGAAGTCAAATTTGAAGTTATTGAATCTTCGTTTGACGAACAAAACAATCCAATTTTTGAATCACATGTATTTGTAGGAGGTGAGGATATTGGTTCCGGCAATGGATATTCCAAAAAGGAATCACATCAAATGGCCGCAAAAGAGGGATTAGAAAATATAAGAAGAGACAAGAAATTACTAGAGCGTCTTTTAGATACAGCAAAAAAAGAATTCTCCGATATACAACCTGAGCAAGATCAAGAAATTGACGAGCAGGAAATATAACCGGAGAATACGGAACTATCAATACTATTTATAAACTTTTATATTCCAAAGGAGATTCCCATACTTTTTCCTTGAACAACAAGTGGAGTATCCGGTGTTACAAGTTTAAGTTTTCCTGCCACTTCTTTCAGTGGAATATCCGTGATTTTTCCATCAACTCTTGCGACCATTCGTCCGAATAATCCTTCATGAATAAGATAAGCGGCATGTCCACCAAAAAGTGTACCTAAAGTTCTGTCAAAAGGAGAAGGAGATCCACCGCGCTGAACATATCCAAGTACTGTTTCACGCGTTTCGAATCCTGAACGTTTAGCGATCTCATTAGCAAAGTATATAGCTGCCCTTTCGTTACTGTTCTTTATTTCTATTCCTTCAGCAACAGCCACAATTGAATAAGCTTTTCCCTCTTCCGAACGATGTTTTATCTTATCGATCACTACATCCATGTTGTACCCTAATTCGGGTAAGATAATGATATCCGCTCCAGAAGCCATTCCTGCATATAAAGTAATCCATCCGGCATGATGTCCCATCATTTCGATGACCATGACACGTCGATGCGAACTTGCTGTTGAGTGAAGACGGTCAATTGCTTCCGTTGCGATATTAACAGCCGTATCGAAACCAAATGTAATATCCGTTCCATACACATCGTTATCGATAGTTTTTGGAATTCCTATGACATTCAGTCCCAGTTCAGAAAGCATATAAGCTGTTTTCTGTGTTCCATTTCCTCCAATGCACACCAAACATTCCAGTCCCAGTTCCTGATAACATTGTTTAATTTGCATTTGATCTTTAGCATCCGGTGAAGAAATCATTTTTCTAAAATTCTTTTCCCTTGCTGTACCGAGGATTGTTCCCCCAAGATTTAGTATATTTGAAAGCGAAGCATCTGTGAGTTCAACGGTATCTTTCTCCAAAAGACCTGAAAAACCGTTAAGGATTCCGATCACTTCCATTCCATAATTTTTAATGGCTGTTTTACCCACGCCACGTATAGTGGCGTTTATGCCCGGAGCATCACCTCCTGAAGTAAGAATTCCGATTTTCATAGATGCAGTTTTTTAATGATCAATATTCATACAAAGAAAATAAAAAAGGAGAGAAAAACAGTAAATACGATAATTTATTTTCAAAAAAACAATAGCGAATAAATCACTTGTCGCAATGAATCAAGGTTTATTCTGTAATGTTTTCCAGATCACTTGCGCCGCATTATCAGAGGCATCAGTATTTCCAAGTATTTTGCGCATTTCAGAATAGTTATCCAGCATGATTTGTCGATAGTCATTTACTTTTAAAATACGATATAACTCTTCGCGAATATTCTCAATATTGAAGTATTTAGCAAACAATTCCCTCACCACTTCTTTACCACTTATCAAATTGACTAAAGAAATGTAAGGAATGTGAAAGATATGTTTGAATCCCCAATAAGAAAGTTTTGGCAACGGTGTTTTGTAGCACACCACCTGAGGCACATTCAGCAGAGCCGTTTCCAGTGTAGCCGTTCCTGAAGTAACCAATGCAGCCTTCGATTGTGCGAGTATGCGATATGTTTGTCCGAAAAAAACTGACACAGGAAAACCTTGAATATATGTATTATATACTGAGCGTTCGATGCTTGGTACACCTGCTATAACAATTTGATATTCATCAAAATCTTTGACACTTTGGAGCATTGCAGGTAAGTTATCAGCTATCTCATTTTTACGGCTTCCCGCCAGCAAGGCAATTATAGGTTTATTTGGCAAATCATTATCAGCAATAAACTCATTGAAAGATTCGTTTTTATAATCCCGTTCATCAATTTCATTTACTGAAGGATTGCCAACATAATGCACAGAATAGTTATGTTTTTTAAAGAAATCCACTTCAAAAGGTAAGATGCAAAGCATATGATCAACATATTTTTTAAACAATTTGACGCGATATGTTTTCCATGCCCACACTTTTGGTGATATGTAGTAATAAACCGGAATTTGAAGATTTGTTTTTACATACTTTGCAATTTTGAGATTAAAACCAGGATAATCGACAAGAATAATTGCATCCGGTTTATATTGCGCTATGTCTTTCTTGCAAAGTTTTAGATTATTCAAAATGGCACGTGCATGAGTAATAACCGGTATAATTCCCATGTATGCCATTTCGCGATAATGTTTTACCAGCGTACCTCCCTGAGCTTGCATAAGATCACCTCCAAAAAACCGATATTCGGAATTCGGATATAATTTTTTCAGAGACTTCATCAAAATTGATGCATGTAAATCTCCGGAAGCTTCACCGGCAATCAAGTAAAATCTCATTTCGTTGATAAATTATTTATCATTAGAATTTCCATTTTTGAAGTTCAGGAATAAATTCATAAGCAGTCATATCGATTTTTACCGGTACAATAGATGCAAAATTATTAGCTAAAGCCCATTCATCGGTACTTTCATCTTCCTCTGCCCTATTTTCAAACTTACCAGTCAGCCAATAGATATTTCTACCAGCAGCATCTTTTGATTTGAAAAACTCATCGACCCATTTTCCCGGTGTTTGTTTAGATATCTTTATTCCTTTGACTTCACCTTTTGGAACGTTCACATTTAAACAAATAGAATCAGGCAATCCTTTTTGCAAAACTTGTTCTGCTATATCATGTGCAACTTTTTGCGCGCCAGTGAAATCAGCGTCAGGATAGAAATCCGTAAGTGATATTCCGAAAGAAGGAACACCAAAAATGCACCCTTCAATTGCTGCGCCCATGGTTCCTGAATACAAGACACTTATTGCAGCATTTGAGCCATGATTTATACCAGAAACCACAAGATTCGGTTTACGTTCAAGATAATTATTAAATGCAAGTTTTACACAGTCAACCGGTGTACCATTGCAGATATAAGTAGTCACATTATCTTCAGTATTTATAAGTCGCGCCCTAAGCGGGATTGCTGATGTTATAGCACTTGACATTCCAGATTGGTGTTGAGATGGTGCAAAGACAACGATATCCCCCAAATCTTTTAATGCATTAACTAACGATTGAATTCCTCTTGCTTGATAGCCATCGTCATTCGTAATGAGAATGAGTGGTTTCTGTGAGCTCATATTTAATTGTTTATTATGTTTTGTTATATAAACAACAAATATAAGAAAAAATGGTCAATCAATTGACCTCATTCTGAATACAAATGCATAAAACAAAAAACTTATTTAAAATGTAACAACATATTATTATCTTTACGCGTTCTAAATAACATTTAAATAAAAAACTATAGATAAATATGATGAAACTACGATTATTCCTATGTCTGCTGTTGGTTTCAATTATTGCTGCAGCACAAACACCACAAACAGTTAAGAATGTAATTATCATGATTCCCGATGGAACATCAATTGGAGTTTATTCTGCAGCCAGATGGTACAAATATTACAATAAGATGGGGGAAAGTTTAAATATTGACCCTTTCATTTCCGGAACAGTTACTTCTCACTCATCAAATGCACCGATTGGAGATTCAGCTCCCACCAGTTCAGCCTATGCGACCGGAGTTTTGTCTCAAACAGGAAATGTTGCTATTCATCCAGTTGCAACAGAAAATGATATTTATCCAGTTGACACAACCCGTACTTATCAACCAGCTGCAACTATTTTGGAAGCGATGAAAATTGAAAAAGGTAAAGCTACCGGGCTTGTAGTCACGTGTGAATTTCCCCATGCGACCCCAGCCGATTTTTCTTCACACTATTATAACAGAGGCAACTATAAAGCAATAGCTCCCCAAATCGCCTACCAGAACCTGGATGTTCTTTTTGGCGGAGGTACAAGTATTGTGACCGAAGATATGGAAAATCATTTCAAGAATAACGGTACAACATATTTGCAAAACGACAAAAATGGCATGCTAAATTACGATAAAAATGGAAAGATTTGGGCCCTTTTTGGCGAAAAAGCTTTGCCATACGATTTAGATCGCAATCCTGAAAAAGTGCCATCAATAGCAGAAATGACAAGTAAAGCAATTGAGATTTTATCTAAAGATGAAGACGGTTTTTTCTTAATGGTTGAAGGAAGTCAAGTTGATTGGGCTGCTCATGCAAATGACCCAGCTGCCATTATCACCGAGTTTCTTGCTTTTGACGAAGCCGTGGGTAAAGTAATGGAATTTGCTAAAAAGAATGGTGAAACAGCTGTTATTATAGCATCAGATCATGGAAACAGTGGTTTCACAATTGGTACTAGTAAATGTTCAGGTTACGACAAGTTAAGCATTGATCAACTATTTGGGAATGTTTCACAATATAAATTGTCAGCAAACGGCATTGAATCAATGCTTTTGAAGACGAAGCCCGAAAATATTAAAAGTGAATTCAAGAAATACACCGGTATTGATTTAACTGACGAAGAGCTTCAACAACTATTATCATCAAGTAATTACAAAGAAGGCGACTACACAAAAGTAGGCACAACTCAAAATATGGTGCATACAATTGTCAGCATCCTCAACTCACGAACTTGTTTTGGTTATACAACCGGTGGTCACACAGGCGAAGAGTTGATACTTTCTTCGTACCATCCACAAGGTGATGTTTTAAAAGGACATGTAAGGAACGTTGATTTAAACAAGTATCTGTTTAATGTTGGTGGTCTCCAGAAACCCCTTCAACAATTATCTGACGAGCTTTTTGCTAAGCACAGTGAAGTTTTCAACGGTATGAAATACAGTATTGACAAACAGAATCCAGACTTCCCTGTTCTTATAGTAAAAAAGGGCAAAAAGACATTAGAAGTAAAAGCTTTTTCATCAGTAGCAAAGCTCAACGGTAAACCATTTGATCTTGGTTCTGTTGTAGTTTACATTGACAAAAACAACACCTTCTATCTACCAGCAAACCTTGCTGACAGATTATAATGCATACATATATTAAAAACTTCAAAACAGTAAGCTCGTTTTGATCCTATAAATTAAAAGAGGGAAGATTTAAATCTTCCCTCTTTTAATAACATTTGAAGTTCAGTTACTTTTCTTTTTCATCTGCAATTCTTCCACTAAAAGAAATCGGTTGACGATTAAAATCCTGTACGAACAACCTTGTATTTCCGTTTTCCCAAATTTCGAACTGCAGTAACAATTGCCTGCCTGCATCATTTATTTTTATATCCACCAACCATTTATCAGCTTTTTTCCCTTTTGTCACCTTATAATCAAAGTCCTTGCTTAGAAACTGTATTCCCCCTTCAAGTGGGTTTGTGGGAGCAACATATACACGTCCGAAGTAAGGCAAATAAGCGTCCACCGTATCTTTTGACACTTTAACATCATAAAAAGGACTCAAATACATAGATTTATATCCTGTTGGATAAACATAATCTGCTTCGAAGGTGAAGTTCTGATCTTCTACCTGTTGAGCTATACCTGCAGCAATGGCTGCTTTTTCAGCTGCCGTTTGTTTTGTTCCACATGCAGAAACAATTAAAACGACGATAGATAATGCTAATGCGATTTTCAGTATCTTCTTCATTGTTCTTTATTTTTTATATTATTAAAACAATGATACCTAGCGATTTGTTGTGTAAAGAAAAAACAATTCTTGATAAATATGATTATTCTATCATCTTGAGGAATTTGTTCTCATCAATAATCTTGACACCAAGCTTTTCGGCTTTTTCGAGTTTGACAGGTCCCATATTATCACCAGCCAGAATAAAATCAGTGCTCTTTGATACCGATCCGCTATTCTTGCCCCCATTTTGAAGAATCATTGCTTTATATTCATCTCTTGAATGAAGTTCGAAAGTACCGCTGATTACGATTGTCACCCCTTTCAACTTATCAGTTTTGAGCGCCATAGCATCCTCACTAAGAGAGAATTGAAGATTCTGTAATTTTAGTCGGTTCACAAAATCCAGTGACTTTGGATTAGAAAAATATTCAACCACGCTTTGTGCTATACGTTCACCTATCTCCTCTACAGAAGTAAGCTGTTCAATTGATGCATTAGCCAGATTATCAATATCATGAAATGCCAAAGCAAGTTTCTGAGCCACAGTTTCACCAACAAATCGGATACCCAATGCAAACAATACCCGTTCAAATGGAACTGATTTTGAATTACCAATGCTCTCAATCAAGTTTTTTGCACTTGTTTCGGCCCACCTATCCAGATGAACCAAATCTTCAAATTGTAAAGTATAAAGATCTGCAGCATCTTTTATCAGCCCTTTGTCATACAGTAAATTAATTGTTTCCGGACCGACAACAATATTCATTCCTTTGCGCGTCACAAAATGCTCTATTCTTCCCTTTATCTGAGGAGGACATTCCTCTGAATTAGGACAATAATAAATTGCCTCATCCTCATTTCGGACAAGTGTAGTTCCACAAGCCGGACATCGTTTTATAAATGTTACCTTATCTCCGATCATAAAACGCGATTCCTTATCAACCGCCGTTATTTTAGGGATGATTTCCCCACCCTTTTCAACAAACACATTATCACCGATATGCAGATCCAAAGCAAGAATTGCATCTTCATTATATAATGATGCCCTTTTGACAGTAGTTCCCGACAACAATACCGGTTCGAGGTTTGCCACAGGAGTAACGGCCCCTGTTCTCCCAACCTGATACGAAACCGATTCAAGTCGAGTGACCGCCTGTTCAGCATTAAACTTATATGCTATGGCCCATCGTGGGAATTTTGATGTAGATCCCAAATTCCGTTGTTGTAAAAGAGAATCTACTTTCAGTACAACCCCATCAGTCGCCACAGGCAAGTTCTTTCGTTCCTTATCCCAATATTTAAGGAAATCGATAATTTCATCTATCGATTTACATTTCCTCATTGCATTAGAAACCCTCAGGCCCCAGTTACGTGCGATAGTCATATTTTCAAAATGGCTGTCACTCGGAAGGTTTTCCCCCAAGAGATAATATAGCGAAGAATCAAGCTTACGTGAAGCCACCACTTTAGGATCCAACAATTTAAGAGTTCCCGAAGCCGCATTTCTAGGATTTGCAAACAAAGGATCCTCCTGTTCCTCCCTTTCCTTGTTCAGTTCCTCGAACACATTCCACGGCATGAGTACTTCACCTCTAACCTCGACATAATCAGGCACATTATCACCTTTTAGCACCAAAGGTACACTTCGGATTGTGCGCACATTATCAGTAACCACATCACCCTGTTTTCCATCGCCGCGTGTGATAGCCTGCACCAACTGTTTATTTTCATAAATAAGAGAAATAGAAGTACCGTCGAATTTCAGTTCGCAAACAATTTCAAACTCCTCGTTCAGTCCCTTTTTGACCCGATTAAAGAAATCTGCCACTTCGCCTTCCGAATAAGTATTTTGCAGAGACAACATAGGATAACGATGTTTTGCCTGTTTAAAGTTCTTATTAATATCGCTACCCACACGCATTGTAGGAGAATTAGGATCGGAAAATTCCGGGAACTGCACCTCCAGTTCACTCAATTCCTTTAATAATTGATCAAATTCAAAATCAGTGATTACTGGTTGTGAAAGAACATAGTAATTATAATTATGTTCGTGTAGTATTCTACGCAGTTCTTCTATTCTATCTTTCGGCATCATAATGCAATAATTTATTGAAATATCTTCATCCAAGGGAAGCGTCCTTTACCTTTTTTTTGAGTTGAGAAGTTGCCGATAGTTGCTGAGACTGTCAGCATTTGTTGGTAAAGCACATTTCCCTCTGAAAAATGAACATTAAAGTTAAAGCGCGCTTTAGCCCTGTCCGTATCGAGCAAACGAATAAACCATTCACTTTCCAGATATGATTTTCCTCTTAAAAAAGGTGTTCCCCAATACAAATCCGAGCCATAAGTATCATAAAACGCCATACGTGAATCACCCACATACAAAGTATTTTGAGTACCTATGCCCCAATATTCAGCATTTGCTCTAGCTGTAAAACCAACAGGTTTGTAAAGAGCATTGTCAAAGCTTCGATCCCTTTCATATCCCAATAAAGCACCCGTCGATAATAAACCATCAAACCCGTTATGATTATTGATATTCAATCCCAAAGAAGCTTGCAGCTGTATATTTTCGCGCACTCCAAAATCATTGATGTTATTCGGTCGTGTGTTTGCGTTATGAAACATATACGATTGAAAATCAGCAAAGATCGCTCCTTTAGTCGCTTTTCCAGACAAACCAATAAAGAACGACTCACGTGTTGTTGGATCGGCATATCCCGTCCAGTCCATCCACATATTAAAGAACGTATCATCATTGCCAATTTGCCAGAAAACGCCCTCCATTAGTGGTTTGAAGTTAGAGATAGAATCCGTAAAAAAGAAATTATTATAGTTTGACAGCACCTCACTTCTCGGGAAGGAGCCAGCCCTAAAAAGCACATTTGGTGTTTTATACTGATAAAACAAAGTCATTTCCACCTTATCAACAGTTGCTTTTGATCCCGGGAGAACCAGCAAATTAACACCCCCATATAAAGAATGTAAAGAATCCCAAGTTGCCCCTCCCAATGGATTTATCCATATTCCCTGCATAGTTTGCGAATCAGCAAAGGGAGTTTTTTCATATTCAACATTATCGAAGAAGTAATCAAAATCAGCTTTCCATTTATATTCCTGTGCAGAAAGCATCCCCGGAATAAAAATACATATCAGTGAAATACAGATTATTCGCCACATATTACGGTTTTAATATTAAGGTAAAGATATACAAAAAAAGGTTATTTGAGTCTTTAAATCTGTTTGTTTTTCCACTTTCCCCTTTTGAGATATAAATACGAAAGAATAGCCAAAAACATCCAGTACAACAGTTCCGAAGTCCATGCCCATGCAACCGACAATTTAAGATGAGAAATGATGAGCCAGATATAGAAAAGATAAAAAGTAAGCGTAAACACTTCGAAAGTCAGTGCCCGCTTTGTATTTCCCGTTCCCGATACCGCGCTAAAGAAGACCGTGCTAACGCTAAAAAAGGGTAAAGATAAAACAAGAACATATAACGGAGCAATTGTATCGTTAATCAACGACTGATCATCAGTATAAATTCTGGCAATCAGTTCCGGAAATACTAAAGCAAGAATTATTACAACCAGCATCACCCCGAAGCTCATTCCTGCTATACGTTTTACCAGTGGCAGCACCTCATCAGAACGATTAGCTCCGATTGTGTTACTCACCAGAGTATTTGCCACAGCCCCCAAAGCCGCAGAAGGAATTGTAAACAGATTACTGAAACTACGTACGATATTTGAAACTGCAAGCGGTCGCTCACCCAATCTTTCAATAAAAACGAAGAAGAGCAACCATGTTGATACAGCCAATAAGTTCTGCACCATCATATATATTGAAATGCTCAGCACTTTTGCCGTTACCGACCACTTCCATCTGATCCGTTTGAATCCATATTTTTCAAGGTCGACTGTTTTCAACAAATAGATGAAGAAAAACAAAGTAGATGAAGCTTCCGCAATAACCGAAGCGAGAGCCGCTCCTCCGATCCCCATTTCAGGCATTCCAAAATGACCGAATATCAATCCATAATCAAAGAAAACATTAACCAACCCCATGACTATAGCGTTCATGGTAAGCACTTTTGTACGCGCGATACCAACAAAGAAAGCCCTGAAAATAGAATTCGTAAAAGAGAACACAAACCCGTATACCCTCCAATCAAGATATTCAATAACAGCCACTGTTACATCTTCAGACGAAAAGAATTTAGGCAAGAGAGAAGGCGACAATATCTTAAGAATAGGGATAAAGATCAAGGCCAGAACAAGTAGAAATGCAAAACCCTGTACCACAATTCCCCCAATTTCTGAGAAGTTGCGTTCACCGTTTCGTCGTCCAATCATTATTTGGCTTCCCATGCTAAAACCAAATCCAAGCGTAAACACAGCTATATAAACAATTCCCGCCAGTGCCGAAGCTCCCAGTTCCACCTCACCCACTCTGCCAAGAAAAGCCGTATCCACAACCTGAATAAGTGTTTGAGCCACCAAGCTAAGCATGATAGGCAAACTTATCCTAACTATTTCTTTTTTAGTATACACGTTTAAAAGTAAATACAGCCGATTATGAAATCGGCTGTTCAGTAATTTCTAATAAAAAATTCATTTACAAAGTTCATTCGATGGTTCTTTCACATGAACAACTGTAGGTTCATGGCTTTTTGCCTCTTCAACAGGTATAAAAGCATAACTCATGATGATAATCACATCACCTATCTGAGCCTTTCTAGCAGCCGCACCATTCAGGCATATTGTTCCCGAACCGCGTTCACCCTTAATAACATACGTTTCAAAACGTTCTCCGTTATTATTATTTACAATAGAGACCTTTTCATTTAAAAAGATATTAGCCGCATCCATTAAATCTTCATCTATTGTAATGCTGCCCTCGTAATTTAGATTGGCATCCGTAACAGTTGCCCTATGTATTTTCGACTTTAATATTTCAATCCACATTTTATAAACTATTTATATCTGATATTATCTATGAGTCTTATATCGCCGCAAAACACAGCAATACATCCAACGACATACTCAGCACTGGTCCAATTTTCAACATGTTGAAGCGTTTCTCCATTTACAATATCGTAATATTCAACATTTAAACCATCCACATTGTTTATAGTATCCACAACAAATGCCATGGTTTCTTCCACACTTTTTTCGCTTTTAAAAGCTATGCTATCCTTCAACGTTTTATATATTTCGGCAGCTTTTGTCCTTTGTTGTTCAGTCAGGCGCAAATTTCTGCTGCTCAGCGCCAATCCGCTATCCTCTCTTACAATTGGAACTGCAACAATTTCTATTGGCAGATACAATTGTTTAACCATTAATCGTATGATTGCCAGTTGTTGAAAATCCTTTTCCCCAAAATAAGCCCTTTTTGGTTCAACCGCATAAAACAGTTTACTCACTATTTGTGCAACACCGTTGAAATGTCCCGGTCGGAATTGTCCTTCCATCACGTTAGCAAGATCACCAAAATCAAAGACCCTAGTATCTGTTTCCGGATACATTTCATCAACCGAAGGAGCAAAAACATAATCCGTACCAATTGATTCCAACAATCTGCTGTCCGCCTCCAAATCTCTTGGATACAAACGCAGATCCTCTTTATTATTAAACTGAGTAGGATTGACAAAAACGCTGACTACACTTACATCGTTTTCTGTGACACATTTCTCAACTAAAGCAGCATGACCTTGATGCAGCGCGCCCATTGTAGGAACCAGTCCAACTGCTTTACTTTGTCGTCGATAGGGCTCAAGGACCTGGTTCAGCTCGCTAATAGTATTAATAACCTTCATTTTTTCAGTTTTAGCATACAAAGCAACACATTTTTTATCAAATAAAAAAGTATGCCCCACATATATATTTCTAAAATTTTCAGTAATTATCATTTCATGAACCATTGGAAACCCAGCTAAAAATTGATTGAGAGTATGTAGAAATCATGTAAAAGAATAATGTCAAACTTGTACGACATAAAATTAACATCTTGAAAAATCAGACATAAAACCACACTAATACTGGTATAATCAGCGCATTACACCCACTTTATCAAATAAGGAAAAAAGTTATAATTTATGAAGTAACACTTTGTTTTTCAGTTAATAAAAAAAAAGTCACCAAAACATTTTGCAATTAAGCGGATTTTTTTTATTATCTTTGTAATTAATTAAGTAGAAGCATTTAGAATGAACAAAAAAAGAATTTTATATATTTCCCAAGAAATATATCCGTACTCACCAAAAACCACAGTATCAAATATTTCACGCTATCTTCCACAAGCTATTCAGGAAAAAGGTAAAGAAATTCGTTCTTTTATGCCAAAATATGGCAATATAAATGAACGAAGGAATCAGCTTCATGAAGTAATTCGCTTGTCGGGTATGAACTTGATTATTGACGATACTGACCATTCTCTCATCATTAAAGTTGCATCTATTCAACCAGCAAGAATGCAAATCTATTTCATTGACAACGACGATTTTTTTCAGCATCGGGAAACTATTGTAGATGAAAACGGCCTTGAATATCAGGACAACGACGAGCGCAGTATTTTCTTTACTCGCGGAGTAATGGAGACTGTTAAAAAGCTACGTTGGATTCCGGACGTGATTCATTGTCACGGTTGGTTTTCGGCTCTTGTTCCCCTTTTCATCAAGAAAGGTTATGCAGATGATCCTTGCTTCAAAGATTCAAAAGTAGTATATTCAGTTTATGACGACGCATTCAACAATCCTTTTCACGAAGAGATTGCAAAGAAGTTGCTTTTTGAAGGTATTGATGAAGCCGAGATAAAATCGATAAATGAGAGAGGTACGATGGATTTCGAGAATCTCACAAAAATGGCTATAGACTATTCCGATGCAGTAGTTCAGGGAAGTGAGAATATCAATAGCAATATCAGCAAATACATTACTGAAAATGATATTGATTTTATTCCTTTCAACGCCGATTTTGATAGTAATGTCGATGAAATTGACGCATTGTACAATAGGCTGAAAGCATAATTACACTTAAAAAAATCGTAAAACAGAATATAAACTAGCCCAAGTGCTTTTTTATGCAATTATTTTTTCGGATATTTGCGCGATAAAATTTTTATATTTGAACGAATGAAGTCAAACACCATATATAAACTGCTTTTAACAGCGGTAGCATCCATAGTTTTATTGTCTTGCAATGACACCCTTTCTGATGTTGGTTTAAGCATTCAGCCAGGTGGAGACAAATTGAGTGTGGGAACAGACACGCTGACCCTGAGTGCAAATACGATTCAGGTTGAGAGCATCAATGCCAAGACAGACAGTCCGGTTCTGGGCGAATATTTAGATTCTATTTTTGGCACAGTAAAATCAGATTATGTAGGTGAATTCTATTTTCCTGCAGGAAAAACTTTTCCCAGCGGTAGTATTATAGATTCCGTTCGTTTGTATGTTTCATATACAAGTTGGACCGGCGATTCTCTTGCACCGATGCAACTCTCTGTTTACAAGTTAAACAAACAACTTCCCCAAAAAGGAACCACAACAGATTTAGATGTAACAAATTATATTGAGTCCAATCCTATTGGTCAACAGATATTTTCGGGTAAAAACTCTGTTTATCATACACAAACCGTTTCGAGCACCACTTCAAGCAGCACTATAAATGTTTACGATATCATTGTAGACCTTCCTTTGTCGCTGGGAGAAGAGTTTTTGGCTGAATCAAAAAAGCCAGACAGCAAGCTCAAGGACAGTGAATCTCTCAGGGAATTTTTTCCAGGTCTGTATATGACTACCACTTTTGGTAATAGTACAATGATAAATGTTGAGTTAACATCGTTTGTAATTAATTACCATTATAATGATATTGGAGGATCCTCAACCGGTCAGGACACAATTCGAAAAGGAGAACTTCCGTTGTATATAACACCTGAAGTAACCCAATTGAATACTATTCAAAATAAAAATGCAAATCTATTGACTCCAAATGCAAATTTGACGTATATCAAAAGTCCAGCTGGTGTGAATACAGAAATCGTTTTCCCGATGTCTCAAGTCGCCGACCAACTTAAGTCGCAAGCCCTTAATCTTGCGAACTTCAAAGTTCAAGCAGTGCCAGCTGTAGATAATGGAACATTCCAATTAAAAGCAGCGCCCTATCTGCTGTTAATCAACAAAGATTCGCTCTCGTCTTTTTTTCAGAAAAAGACATTACCAAATAGTGTAACCACATTTTACGCAGCGTTTAATTCAACAACATACACATATGATTTTGGGAACATCTCTGCAATGGTAAATCACTATAAAGAGAAGAATAACGGAACCATTAAAGATTTAACATATCTACTTGTTCCTGTGAGCATTACACAGCAAACCTCACAAAGTTCTTATTATGGAAGTCAATCCAGTGTACTTACCGGAGTTTACAATTTGATGACGCCATCAGCGACAACCATCAGTAAAAAACCAGAAAATCTGAAATTAGAAATGATCTTTAGTAAGTTTTAAGAAGAATAAAATAATACAAAACAGTAATATTAAACCTGTTTGATTTATATAAAACAAAGGGGCTGTTCCAAAAGGACA
>DHSL01000048.1 GCA_002411345.1 Bacteroidales bacterium UBA5287
CAATCTTTTGAGACAGCCTCTTAGGACTTGTAAGAAAATTATTTATTAATATTCATCTTTAGTACTATTAATACGGAACAGTTTCATTAATTCAACTACTATAATTGGAACAAATGACAATCCGATAACGTACAACCAATGAATTCCATCCATTTCAACCAAACCGAAAGCGTATCTCATTGGAGGTATTAACAATACAACCAACATTAAAGCAGCAGAAATCAAGATTGAATAAAGCAATGGCTTATTACTTAAAGGATTATTCGTAAAAGAAGATCGTCTGTTTGAGTGCAAGTTGCGAACGTGAACAAGTTCTGCAAACGCCAACACTGCAAACGCCATTGTCTGCCCTAATTTAGGATCACCTTCATTTATACCAATTAGATATGCAGTCAAAGAGATCAAACCAATTACTGTTCCCTGATAACATATTCGCCAAATCATTCCTTTAGAGAAGAAACCTTTCTTAGGATCTCGAGGATGACGAGTCATAATATCTTTTTCTGCCGATTCCATACTAAAAGCAAGTGCAGGTAAACTATCAGTCACCAAATTCACCCAAAGTATCATGATTGGTGTTAGTGGATTTCCAAGATTGAATAAAGATGCAATGAGTATTAGAACGACCTCACCAACGTTTGCAGACAGTAGGAATTGAATTACTTTAAGGATATTGTCATATATTCGTCGCCCCTCTTCAACTGCGGTTACGATAGTGGCAAAATTATCATCAGTCAAAACCACATCCGAAGCATCTTTAGCCACTTCTGTACCAACGATTCCCATAGCAACACCAATATCGGCTTGTTTCAAGGCAGGAGCATCGTTTACTCCATCACCCGTCATTGCAACAATATCACCATGAGATTGCCATGCCTTTACGATTCTAACTTTATGTTCTGGAGCCACACGCGCATATACAGAATAATCCGACACATCACGATAAAGATCGTCATCATGCATCTCTTCAAGAACTACCCCTGTTATTGCTTTATCCTCTTCATTATAAATACCAATCACATCAGCAATTGCTACAGCCGTTACTTTGTGATCACCCGTAATCATTACCGGGCGAATACCTGCCGTTCTGCATTTTGCAACAGCATTGATAACTTCAGGACGTGCAGGATCGATCATTCCTAACAATCCAATGAAAACCAAATTATTCTCTAAGGATTCGACATCCACTTCTTCAGGTAAAGATTCTATATCTTTATATGCCACAGAGAGGACACGCAATGCCGACTTTGCCATCCTTTCGTTGTTATTCAGGATTATTGCTTTATCATCTTGAGTAATTGGACGAATGTTTCCCTGCATAAGAATATGAGTAGTAACATTTAAAACCTCATCCAATCCACCCTTCACATTCACTCGAAGTATACCTCCCTCCATTTTATTCACTGTAGTCATACGTTTCCGTTCAGAATCGAATGGAACTTCAGCTATTCGAGGATATTGTTTTTCGAGCTCATTCTTATTCATGTCCATTACAAGAGCGACATCTACAATAGCAGTCTCCGTTGGGTCACCGGCATTTTGATGCGATCCATCAGGCATCATTTTCAAATGAGCATCCGTACAAAGAACCGACGACTCGATCATCAATCTCTCATCATCAGACAATTGTTCAGGAAGAGGAGCATTATTGAGATCAATTCTACTTCCACTTGTCCAACCTTCGATAACTGTCATTTTGTTCTGAGTAAGAGTGCCTGTTTTATCAGAACAGATAACTGTTGTACTTCCCAATGTTTCGACAGATGGAAGCGTTCTAACAATGGCGTTCATTTTTACCAAGCGTTGCACTCCAATAGAAAGTACGATTGTTGCAACAATCTGAAGACCTTCGGGAATAGCAGCTACGGCTAGACTCACAGCCATCATCAACATTTCGAGCCAGTTATTTCCATAAAGCAGCCCTACAATAAAAATAACAGCACAGATTACAAGTGCCACATATCCCAACACTTTGCCTAATTGCCCAAGACGTTTACTCATAGGAGTTTCCGTAGTGTCGGTACTTTGCAGCATATCTGCAATTTTACCAACCTCCGTATCCATTCCTGTTCCAACGATTACCCCTTTTCCACGTCCATAAGTGACAATACAAGTAGAGAAAGCCATGTTGGAACGATCACCAAGCGATATATCATTACCCTCAAGTATTTTAGTATGCTTTTCAACTGGTACAGATTCGCCTGTAAGAGCCGATTCTTGAATTTTCAAGTTAGAGGATTCAATCAGTCTCATGTCAGCAGGAACAATATCTCCAGTATCGAGAACAACAATATCACCCGGAACGACATTAGGAGAATATATTTCTTCAACATCTCCATTTCTCAAGACCTTAGATTGTGGAGCACTCATCTTTTTCAAGGACTCAAGTGACGATTGCGCTTTCCTTTCCTGTACTGTACCAATGATTGCATTGACCACCAAAATGGCAAGAATTATGAATGTTTCTATCAATCCTTCGCCATTTGTAATTCCAAGAATTGCTGAAATAATTGCAGCAATAAGCAGAATAACAACCATGCTGCTTTTGAACTGATCGAAGAAAATTGACCAAAGCCCCTTTTGTTTTTGTTGAGCCAGTTCGTTCAATCCATATTTTGCCAGTCGTTTCTCCACTTCATCAGAAGAAAGACCAACCTCAGCTGAAACATTGTACTGTTTAAGTACATCTTCAGTTGATTGATTATAATATTGATTCATAAATTAATATATATGTAATAGTTTGTTTAATATTCTATTTATCAATAGTCAGTCGCACTATATGAGATAACTATGTTAAAGTATAATAAATCCAGGATCCAATCCTGATAAATAGAATTGTTTAATGTTCCATAAGTTTCTCAAGGTGAACATCAAACAGTTATTAGCAGAATGAATTGAGATAAAATGTACCATATATATAATATTTAATAAAAACAATAACATTATCAAAATGTTCAAGTTTAAGGTTAAGATAGTCACAATCATGTTATATAACATAATTTACAAACATATTCATTAAGGGTTTTACTTTCGTTCATTTTGGTTATATTGCAACGCTATTTTTGATAGTTCTGTTTAATATCCTTCTTTTCAGGGTACTAAACAGAGCATTTTATTTTATGTTATACAAATAATTTAAACATTCTAATCATGAAAGTGTATAAAACAAATGAAATCAAGAACATTGCCATTATTGGCAATTCAGGATCAGGTAAGACCACACTCGCAGAAGCAATGCTTTTCGAGAGTGGTCTTATAAAACGACGTGGTAGCGTGAAAGCCGGAAATACTGTAACCGATTATTTTCCGGTTGAAAAAGAGTATGGTTACTCAGTTTTCTCTACAGTATTTTCCTACGAATGGAAAGATAAGATGTTGAATTTCATTGACTGTCCGGGTGCTGACGACTTTGTTGGAAGTGTTATCACAGCACTTAACGTTACTGATATGGCTCTAATGTTGATTGATGCAACTAGTGGTGTTGAAGTTGGCACCATTAACCAATTCAGATATACCGAACAATTAAAGAAGCCCGTTGTTTTTCTAATTAACCAAATAGATCATGAAAAAGCCGACTACGAAAACGCTCTCTCAAGTCTCAAAGAAAGATATGGTAACAAAGTAATTCCTATTCAATATGCTGTTGGAAAGGGAGAATCGTTTGAAGCGATAGTAGATGTATTGAAACAGAAGATGTATCGATATAAAACCGGCGATGCAACTCCTGAAATTCTTGATATTCCTGAAAGCGAAAAAGAACGAGCCGACGAATATTACAAAGCTTTGTTGGAGGCTTCGGCAGAAAATGATGAGAGTTTGATGGAAAAATACTTTGAGCAAGGCACACTTTCGGAAGAAGAAATGCGCGACGGAATACAAAAAGGGATGTTGGATAGAAGCATCTTCCCTGTATTTTGCGCATCGGCAGAAAAGAATCTTGCCGTTCATCGTATCATGAATTTTCTGAGCATGGTTGCACCTTCACCTGATCAACTTCCGGCTCCAAAAGATGATAAAGACGTGGAAGTTAAACCCGATTCAAGTGCATCCACTAGTCTATTTTTCTTTAAAACGACTGTTGAACCGCATATCGGTGAAGTATCTTATTTTAAAGTAATGTCGGGAAATGTAAAAGAGGGTACCGATTTGATAAACTCGAATCGTAGTTCAAAAGAACGTATACAACAATTATACACTGTTGCCGGTCAGATTCGAAATAAAGCGACAGAACTACCAGCAGGAAGTATTGGTGCTGCGGTAAAACTGAAAGATGTTCGTACCGGAAACACATTAAACGATAAGGATTCAGAACACATCTTCAATTTCGTAAAGTTCCCTGACCCGAGATATAGAAGAGCTATAAAAGCTAAAGTTGAATCGAATGCGGAAAAAATGAGTGAGGTTCTTACTCGTATGAAAGAAGAAGACCCAACTTGGGTTATTGAAGTATCAAAAGAACTGAAACAAACAATTGTATCCGGACAAGGCGAGTTTCACCTACGTACATTGAAATGGAGATTAGAAAACAATGATAAGATTGAAATTGAGTATATAGAGCCGAAGATTCCTTATCGTGAGACTATTACTAAAGCAGCCAGAGCCGACTATCGTCATAAAAAACAATCGGGAGGTGCCGGTCAGTTTGGTGAAGTCCATTTGATTGTCGAGCCCTATTTTGAAGGCGAGCCTACAAAAGAGATATATCGATTTAACGGTCAGGAATTCAAGATTCAAAATCGTGATACACAAACAATTGATTTGGATTGGGGTGGTAAATTAGTATTTGTGAACAGTATTGTTGGTGGTGCCATTGATGCACGTTTCTTGCCCGCTATTCTTAAAGGAATTATGGCTCGTTTGGAACAAGGTCCCTTAACAGGATCTTACGCCCGCGATGTACGTGTAATTGTTTACGATGGTAAAATGCACCCAGTAGATTCCAATGAAATTTCTTTTATGCTTGCAGGTCGTAATGCATTCAGCACAGCATTTAAGAATGCAGGTCCAAAGATTCTTGAGCCCATATACGATGTAACTGTTTCTATTCCATCGGAATATATGGGTGATGTAATGAGTGATCTACAAGGTCGTCGTGGTATGATTATGGGTATGGAAAGTGAAAAGGGAATTGAAAATCTAAAGGCACGTGTTCCTTTAAAAGAGATGTCATCCTACTCCACTACACTCAGTTCAATTACCGGCGGTCGCGGTTCATTCACCATGAAATTTGCCAATTATGAACTAGTACCAACAGAAGTTCAGGATAAATTGCTTAAAGCTTACGAAGAACAAGAAGAAGACGAATAATCATAATGTTTACTTGTTAATATTGGAAGAAGGGGACTGTCACAATGGCAGTCTCTTTTTTTATTATTATCATGAGACTTTAATTCTTTCATGTAAATTATATTAAAATGTATTTTTAACAGATTTTTATTGTAAATTTGCCAATATTAATGCTCTTAAATTTTCACATCATGCTCAGAAATATCTTTACCCTAGTCATAATTTTAGCATCAACTTTAGCTTTTGCTCAAGATTTTGAAGGAACTTTTAAAGAAGGAAACAATTATATAATATTCGAAAATAATATTGTCAAGTTCAATATGGATGACGGGATGAATCTATTGAGCAATATTGTTGGCGAAGGAACTTATACATATACAGACAATTACCTTCTGGTTAATACCACAGATTATTCAGGTATAAAAACAGAAGCTGAAATTCTTAGCAATGCTAAAAAAGACACACTCACTATAAGTGTTATAAATCAAGACAATTTCTATGAGAAAGGAGTATTAGTTGAATTACTCAATGAGAAGAATAAAGTGCTAGTAGGCGGTGTAACAAACGATGCAGGAATTGCTATATTCAAGACAAATCCCAAAGTTAAAAAGGTTAGAGTTTTTAACATGGGACATGATGATATTATTTTCGATTATGATCCAACGAACGATTATAGAATTAAGCTTGCGAAGAATGAAGTTGTAGAAAACCAGGTTGTTGCCTTTTCAGTCAAGAAAATAGATGACGACACACTCTCAGTAATTATGTTAACGACAAAATTTGATGCCGGCAAAGAGCCACAAAAAGAATTGGATAAACTATCGAAAAAGACTCAGAAAAGAAAACTGATTGAAAAACGAATGAAGAGAATGTTTTGAGTCATTTAAAGCAAAACGCGCTCAGGTTTATTGCGAACTTTTTTCAGAGTTGCGCGGGAAGATAGTGAAACAATGGTGAGAGGAGCATCAGAGTATAGTGAGAGCATGGTGAGAGCATAGGAGAGTATGGTGAGAGCATGGACCAACGATATAAAAAATAAACCCCGAGGATTTCCCCGGGGTTTTTATGTTAAATTTTAGTCGAATTTCAAATAATCAGAATTCAGAAATCCTTATCACTTCAGTTATCGAAAGTCAGGATTATACATAATTCGACTTATTGAATTCGAGTTAAATTCTCTTTTCTGATACGTTCTTCGACAATAGCATCAACAACAGCGATAGCTGTAACGTTTACGATATCGCGTACACTTGTTTCAACGTCAAGAATATGAACAGGTTTTTTCAATCCCATTTGAACAGGTCCCACTACCTCACCAGACCCAGTTTCACGTAACATTTTATAAGCAGCATTTGCCGAGCTAAGATTTGGGAAAATCAATGTATTCACATCTTTTCCAGCCAAATTTGTATAAGGATATTTTCTATCGCGCAGTTCCTTGTTCAATGCATAGTTAACCTGCATTTCTCCATCAACCATGATTTCAGGATAATTTGCATGCAGATAGTCCACCACCTCATGCACACGAGCCGGACTTCCATCAATGTCAGTACCGAAATTAGAATACGAAACCATTGCCATAACCGGATCATAATTAAACCATTTTACAGCCGCATTTGCTAGTCGTGCTATATCAACCAGTGCATCAGTAGACGGTTCCCTGTTATAAAGTGTATCCGCAAGGAATAAAACACCCTTTTTAGTATTCACTATATGCATAGAAGCAGTATGATTAAAACCATCTCTAATTCCAATTACTTCTTTTGCGATTTCAATTGTGTTAGTATATTTGCTAAATACGCCTGTAATCATAGCGTCGGCATCACCTGTTTCAACCATCATCATTCCAAAATAATCTCGGTTGAACATTTTTTCAAGAGCCTCATCAAAAGTCAGTCCCTGTCTCGTACGTTTTTCTGTAAGAATATTAGCATAGTGTGTGCGACGTTCATCTTCTCTATCGTGACGAAGATTTACAATTTCTATACCCTGCAAACTAATGTTGTTAACAACAGCCAGTTTAGCGATTTTTTCCTCGTTTCCAAGTAGAACAGGCGTACAGATTCCTTCCGAGCATGCCATTTCAGCAGCTTTCAGCATATTGACATGATTAGAATCAGAGAAAACCACCCGTTTAGGATTCTGTCTTGCCGAGTCAAAGAATTGACGTAGCATTTTATTGTCAAGCCCCATTATTTCGTCGAGACGAATATTATAAGCATTCCAATCCTCAATTTTTTTGCGAGCAACTCCAGATTCAATTGCAGCTTTAGCGACTGCCGGAGCAACTGTTGTAAGTAATCTTGGATCAAGAGCTTTTGGAATAATATAATCTTTACCAAATTTTATTTTACTAACGCTATAAGCTTTGTTTACACCGTCGGGCACAGATTTTTTAGTAAGTTCCGCAAGTGCATAAACAGCTGCGATTTTCATTTCCTCATTGATGCATGAAGCTTCAACGTCCAATGCACCTCTAAAGATATATGGGAATCCTAAAACATTATTGATTTGATTTGGATAGTCAGATCTTCCGGTAGCAAAAATGATATCATCTCGTGATGACATAGCATCTTCATAAGAAATTTCCGGATTTGGATTAGCCAGTGCAAAAACGATTGGGTTATTATTCATCGACCTAACCATTTCCTTAGTTAGAACACCTGCCACAGATAAACCAAGAAATACATCAGCGCCAACCACAGCTTCTTCCAGAGTTGTAATATTCCGGTCGGTAGCAAACGGTTTTTTGCGGTCGTTCAAGTCGGTACGTTTATTTGAGATAACGCCTTTTGAGTCAACCATTACGACATTCTCTTTCTTTGCACCCAGCGCCATGTACAACTTTGTACACGAATTTGCAGCAGCTCCAGCTCCATTAACTACAATACGAATATCTTCAATTTTTTTGCCAGCAAGTTCAAGAGCATTCAACAATCCAGCAGAAGAAATTATTGCTGTTCCGTGCTGATCGTCGTGCATGATAGGAATTGTTAATTCATCTTTTAGTCGCTCTTCAATTTCAAAACATTCCGGAGCTTTAATATCCTCCAGATTTATACCTCCAAAAGTTGGTGCAATTGCTTTTACTATTTGTATGAACTTTTCAGGATCCTTTTCATTTATTTCGATATCAAAAACATCTATTCCTGCGAATATCTTGAATAACAAACCCTTACCTTCCATTACCGGTTTACCAGCCAGAGCGCCAATATCTCCTAGACCCAGAACTGCTGTTCCATTTGAAATAACAGCCACCAAATTACCTTTTGCTGTGTAATCATAAGCTTTCCCCGGGTTTTTTTCAATCTCCAGACACGGAGCAGCCACTCCAGGTGAGTATGCTAATGAAAGATCGTGTTGAGAACTATAAGGTTTTGTTGGAATAACTTCTATTTTACCAGGTTTTCCCTGAGAATGATAACCTAATGCCTCTTCGTTTAATGTACTTGCCATTTTGTTTTTAATTTCTTTAAAAAGTTGAATAACCAAACAAAATTACAAATAATTAGTTATAAATGGAACGATTATACTGAATAATTGCTACAAATTGATTATCGAGTTATAATTAAAGTATAATTAAAGAGATTTTGATCTAATATTAGTTATTCTTTTCACTTCTTGCAACAGAAGAGGAAAAGCCGGAAAAGTCATTCCATGATCATATCCCTGAAGTTCTAAAAGTTTTGTTTCTTTATGCCCAGCAATCTTCATCATCCTAGCTAAATATGCGTTTTCTTCGTATCGTCCCAGCATTTCCAGTTCTCTATCTCCAGTTATCAGAAGTAGAGATGATGCATCTGCACGCACATGATAAAGAGGTGCATACATATCCACTATCGGCTGAGTATCAGGAATTCCTCGTTCTTTGCGGATTGAAAAATGAGTAATTGTCTGAGCGCTTAGCGGGATAAGTCCAGCTATTTTGTTAGCATCAATATTATGTTTTGCCAGCCATTGTTTATCAAGGCCCACCATGCAAGTGAGATATCCTCCGGCAGAATGTCCAGATACAAATATCAGTGAAGGATTTCCGCCATACTTGTCAATATTTTTAAAAACCCATGCAATAGCAACTGCAGCATCTTCTATATATGCTGGAGCATTCACTTTTGGTGCTAACCGATAATTCACTCCAACTACGCACATTCCCTGTTGTTTAAGAGCATCAGGAATTTCTTTATTCCCTCCAGTTAGTCCTCCACCATGAAACCAAATTACAGTAGGAACATTTTGTTTATCCACCGGATAATAAACATCCAGCTTGCATCTCTCTTTGACATATGAATCCGCGTTAGAAACCTGCTCATTGTAATAAGGGATATCTGTAACCAGCTGATAATTTATCTGTTGCGATATAACAGTGAACGATAAAGCAAACAAGAAGAAATAAAATAAAACAGTCTTTTTCATTTGTCAAGTATTGTTATCTAAATTGTACACAAATATAGCTTTTTTATAGTAAACGATGATGATTTTGAATGGAAAAGGAACAAGTAAAAAATGAAAACATCCCAATTTATTAGGGCAAAAGTAGTATTTTTGCAGCTCATCTTTATTAAAATAATTTAATTATATGAACAAAAGAATTCAGATTACCAACAAAAAAGCATTTCGTTTCAAGCGTTTTGCCCGTAAGACGTACAGCGTTTTTAACAGCTTACACAAAAGTGTTACTATCGGTGTTTTATCCGGAATAGCATTAATGAGTGCACATGCATCTGCTGTGAAACCTCTTGAACGTGAAAGCATTGATTCTCAAACAGACAGTATTTCATTGACCCAGCTGGATGAAGTTGTAGTCACCGCATCGACAGTTGATTTGCCGATGAATTTAGCAACAAAATTAGTTACCGTAATTACAAGTGCAGAGATAGAGCAAGCGCCCGTTCGAAGTATTGAAGAATTATTGAATTATGTATCAGGAGTAGATGTTCTTCAACGCGGCCCTCACGGTGTTCAAGCAGATGTGTCACTTCGAGGAGGCTCATTTGACCAAACAGCAATTCTTCTTAACGGTGTTAACCTTACCAATCCACATACCGGCCACTACAGTTTTGACATTCCCATTAATCTTTCTGATATTGAGCGCATTGAGATCGTACAAGGACCTTCTTCATTAGTATATGGCGCGAGTGCTTTTTCAGGAGGAATTAATATTATCACTAAAAAAGATACAAAATCGAACGCAAATGCCAAACTAGAAAGCGGTATGCACGGACTTTTTGGTGCTGAAGTCCGTGGCGCCTACAAGACAAAATCGTCGGTTCACAGTTTATCGACCGGTTATAAAAGATCAGACGGCTATATAGCAAACAGCGATTATGAAATACTCAACCTACTTTGGCAAAGTCAATTTGAAGTTAACAGTTCGAGCATTGATTTCCAAATTGGTTACAATGACAAAGATTATGGTGCAAACACATTTTACACAGCAGCTTATCCCAATCAGTATGAAGATACCGAATCCTTTTTTGCATCAGTAAGAGGAGAAACCGGTGGTAGATTGAAGTTTATTCCACAGTTCTACATGAACAGTCATTTTGATGAGTTTCAACTGATTCGTGAGGGAACTTCCAATATTCCGTCCTGGTACACTGATCACAACTACCATCACAGTGATGTTTTTGGTATGAATATTTCATTTCAGTATACTTCGAAATTAGGTATCTCAAGTTTTGGAAGTGAGTTCCGGAATGAAGGCATTCTTAGCAATGTGCTTGGTAAACAGACGCATGACACAATCGGAAAATATACAAAATCGGACAATCGTACCAATATAAGTTATTTTCTTGAACACAATTTCATTGTAGACAAGTTTTCATTATCATTAGGAGGATTGTTGAATCAGAATTCATCAATAGTAGACAAAGTCGACTTTTATCCTTCCATCAACGCTTCGTACAGGCCTAATAGAAATGTGAGCATTTACGCATCTTGGAACAAAGCAACCCGAATGCCCACGTTTACCGATTTATACTATACTACAAAAACCCATACAGGCAACACCAATTTATCTGCAGAAAACTCGCAATCTCTTGAAGCTGGTTTAAAACTAAAAAACCATTATCTAAGAGCTACATTTTCAGCTTTTTATATGATAGGCGACAATTTAATTGACTGGATAAAGCCCTCTGCTGATGCACTTTGGGAATCGCGCAACCTCACTCGCATTAACAAATTGGGATTAGAAACTTATCTTACCCTTGATATAGAGCAGATACTTGGCAGAGAACAACCACTGCGTAGATTTGATTTGGGATACACATATTTAAATCAGGAAAAAGTTGCCGATGATTGGATTTCAAATTATACTCTCAACCATTTGAAACATAAATTCACAGCAAGTTTAACCCATAATATTGTTGAGAATATATCTCTATCATGGAATTTTAGATGGCAAGATAGAGAAGGATCATATGTTCAGTATATAAACTCAAAACCAGGAGAGAAAGTACCTTACATACCGTTCTCAGTGTTGGATTTAAAATTCAATTATAAGCTGAAGGATTTGAATCTGTTTGTAAATGCAAACAACATTTTCGATAAAACTTACGTCGATCTAGGAAATATTCCACAACCAGGATTCTGGTTATCAGGTGGAATAAGCTATTATTTTTAGAGATAAGTGATCAACAAACAAGACAACAAGTCAGTTTACTTATTGAATATCAATATGTTTTCTTTTATAATGCAACAATAACAATTATAGGAGAAAGATTTACTAATATAATTAAAGGGAGAGGCAAAAAGCTTCTCCTTTTTTGGTTTGAGAATCTTATTTCCTTATTACAATTATTTTGCTTTATTTTGCGAGTAATCTAAACATAAATCGTTGTAATAAATAGAATTATAAGAAATGAAAAATATTATTGGTATAGATTTAGGAGCCACGACCATTAAAGGAGGATTAGTTATTGGAAACCATTTAATCAAGCAAGTCACAAAAAACACAGAAGCCGACAAAGGCGGTGAAACCTCATTGAACATACTTAAAGAAGTCATTCTTGAATTAAGATCTGTCGATACTGCTGCGATTGGCATAGGAGTTCCTAGTGTTGTTGATAGCGAAAAAGGGATAGTTTATCATGTTCAAAACATCCGTAATTGGGAAGAAGTACATTTGAAATCCCTATTAGAAAAAGAATTAGATCTACCAGTATTTATCAATAATGATGCTAATTGTTTTGCAATTGGAGAACGTATTTATGGCAGAGGTCAGGAATTTGAGAATTTTGTAGGCATTACATTAGGCACAGGCGTTGGTGGCGGCATTATTCAAAATGGTAAATTACTTTCTGATGCAAACTGTGGTTCAGGTGAATACGGCGAAATGCCTTATTTGGATGGTATATTAGAAGACTATTGTGGAAGCTTTTTCTTTTCAAAATATAACAGCAACGGTTTAGAAATTATGCAGAGAGTTGAGAAAGGTGATAAAGAAGCAGTTGAGATTATGAATGAATATGTAAGGCATATTGCTGTTTTAGTAAAAATGATTGTCCTTTCTGTTGATCCACAAGCCATTATTTTTGGTGGTGCAATTTCGAACTCTTTTCATTTGTTTAAAGATAAGATGTACGATAATCTTGTTGAATTCCCATTTCCAAATTCCATCAAGAAACTTAAGATACTTAAATCGGAATTACTGAATATAGGGATCTTGGGAGCTGCTGCTCTCTGCGTATAGTTTACGATATTTTGGCAAAGATTTTATTCCATCTGAAGAAGGAGAACAACATCATTTCTTGTATGTAATTATAAAGTTATATAATTTTTGAATTATACATCTAACTTATTCTACCCCAATCGAATCTGTTTCCATTCATACGGTTTAGCTGTTGTTTTAGCACTATATGTTCCGGTTCCTGTAACTTAGGATCTTTATCTATTATTTGTTCGGCCACTTCTCTTGCTTTGATTAATATATCGTTGTCACGAACAAAATCTGCAATACGTAAATCAAAAGGAATGCCACTTTGTTGCGTCCCCTCCAAATCCCCTGGACCACGTAATTTAAGGTCGGCCTCAGCAATTTCGAATCCATCATTGCTTTCTGTCATTATTTCAATTCGTTTTCGAGTTACATCTGACAATTCATAAGGAGTAATCAAAACACAATACGATTGATCGGCGCCACGACCTACCCTTCCCCTCAACTGATGCAACTGAGATAACCCAAAACGTTGTGCACTTTCAATAACCATAACAGAAGCATTTGGAACATTCACCCCCACCTCGATTACAGTAGTTGAAACCATTATTTGCGTTTCATTTGCAACAAACTGACGCATAACCTCATCCTTTTCAGCAGGTTTCATTCTACCATGCATCTTAGAAACTTTAAATTCGGGGAAAGCCTCTTTGATATGTACATACCCCTCTTCTAAACTGCGTAGGTCAATTTTTTCGCTCTCTTCAATCAGTGGAAACACAACATAAACCTGCCTTCCGGCATTTATCTGTTCTCGAATGAAAGCATGCAACGGTCCCCTTTTCTTTTCAAACCTATGTAAAGTTTTCACCGGTTTCCTTCCGGGAGGAAGTTCATCAATCGCCGACACATCGAGATCACCATAAACCGTCATGGCCAAAGTCCGAGGAATTGGAGTAGCAGTCATTACTAAAACATGAGGAGGATGATCGTTTTTTGTCCAAAGTTTTGCACGTTGAGCAACCCCAAATCGATGTTGTTCGTCAATTACCACAAATCCAAGGTTATTAAATTGAACAGTATCTTCAATTAAAGCATGCGTTCCAATCAAGATTTGAATATTACCCGATTGCAATCCCTCATGAATCATTTCTCGCTCTTTCTTTTTGGTGGAGCCAGTCAACAGCGCCACATTTATTTTCATTCCCGAAAGCATCTTTTTGAAAGTCTCAAAATGTTGAGAAGCCAATATCTCTGTAGGCGCCATTAGGCAAGTCTGAAAATTATTGTCGATAGCAATTAGCATGCACATAAGTGAAACCAGCGTTTTACCACTTCCAACATCCCCTTGCAACAGTCGATTCATTTGCTTTCCGGAAGCAGTATCTTTGCGTATTTCTTTAATCACACGTTTTTGTGCATTTGTCAATTCAAAGGGAAGATATTCTTTGTAAAAAGTATTCAGATTTCCACCTACCTTCGTGAATATAAACCCATTAAGTTTAGCTTTTCTATCAGAAGTATATCTAACAATATTCAGTTGAATATAAAACAACTCTTCGAACTTTAACCTTGTTTCCGCATCCCGTAATAGAATTGGAGATTTAGGAAAATGAATATTTTCTATTGCATCTTGTAAAGGAATTACATGAGCCACATTTATTACATCATCAGAAAGGGATTCAGGTAATGGATTTTTCAACATACCAAATGCACTTTCGATGATTTTTTTCATAGCCTTAGAATTCAGACTATGTCTCTTCATCCCATCTGTTGTATTGTACATAGCCATAAATCCCTCAGGACGATCACTTTCGTCTAAATACGGATCAATTTCAGGATGAGAAATATTCCATTTGTTGTTGAACAGATTAGGCTTACCAAAAACAATATATTCCTGATTAGTTCTATATTTATTCTCAAAGAATTTTACACTCTGAAACCAGATCAAATCTACGAATCCCGTGCCATCAGTAAAATGTGCTACCAGTCGTTTTTTTCTTCCTTCGCCAAAAGATTCAAAAACAGTTATTTTACCTTTCAACTGAATATAAGGCATTGATCCATCAATCTCATGGATATAATACATTCTGCTTCTATCAACATATCGGTATGGATACCAACGTAATAGATCGCCCAAAGTAAATACGTTGATTTCTTTGCTCAGGATTTCAGCTCTTTTAGGTCCAACGCCCGGAATAAACTTTATGTCAGTTTGTAGAATATCTATCATTCAATATCATTAATGAGAACATGCAAATATATTCAAAAAAAATGAGGAATCACTTTAAAAGCGATTCCCCACTATAAGGATTCTGATAATAATCAGAAAAGAATTTATTACCAAGCAAACAATGGATATTTCATCATTGTAGCATTTACTTTCTCACGAACAGAAGTAATTGTTTTCACATTTTCAGGATTTGAAAGAACTGTATCGATCATTTCCACAATTTCGTCCATGAATTCTTCTTTAGCACCACGTGTTGTTATAGCCGGAGTACCGAATCGTAAGCCTGAAGTTTGGAAAGGACTGCGACTATCAAAAGGAACCATATTCTTGTTTGTAGTGATATCAGCTTCGACAAGAGCTTTTTCTGCAACCTTACCTGTCAGATTGGGGAATTTTAGTCGAAGATCAACCAAGATACAATGATTATCCGTTCCACCCGATACAACTTTATAACCTTTATCTATAAACGCTTGAGCCATTACAGCAGCGTTCTTTTTCACCTGTTTTTGATAAACGACAAATGATTCGTCTAAAGCCTCACCAAACGCAACAGCTTTAGAAGCAATTACATGTTCAAGTGGTCCACCTTGCATACCCGGGAAAACAGCGCTATCAAGTAAAGCAGACATCATTTTAATTTCACCTTTAGGAGTTTTTTTACCCCAAGGATTCGGGAAATCTTTGCCAAGCAAAATTACCCCTCCACGCGGTCCGCGAAGTGTTTTATGAGTAGTTGATGTCACGATATGCGCATGTTTGAGTGGATTCTCAAGTAATCCAGCTGCAATCAATCCCGCAGGATGAGCCATATCCACCATAAATATAGCACCGATTTCATCAGCCACTTTACGGATTCGAGCATAATCCCATTCTCTTGAATAAGCCGATGCGCCTGCGATTATAAGTTTTGGACGTTCAGTACGAGCCACCTCTTCCAATTGATCATAATCAACCAGTTGATCCTCCTCTTTAACATTGTATTCCAGCGCATTAAACATTAGTCCAGAGAAATTAACAGGAGAACCATGAGAAAGGTGTCCACCATGAGAAAGGTTCAATCCCAAGAACTTATCACCTGCCTGTAGACATGCAAGAAAAACAGCAGCATTTGCCTGTGCCCCTGAGTGTGGTTGTACGTTTACCCATTCAGCATTAAAGAGTTTTTTCAAACGGTCGATTGCCAATTGCTCGCTTAGGTCAACTATCTCACAACCACCATAATATCGCTTACCCGGATACCCTTCGGCATATTTGTTGGTTAACACCGATCCCATAGCTTCAAGCACCTGTTCACTTACAAAGTTTTCAGAAGCAATGAGTTCAATGCCCTTCAGCTGACGTTGCTTTTCTCTATCTATAATATCAAAAATCTGTTTGTCTCTTTGCATTTACTCTTAAATTAAAGTGTTTTTAAATAGAGTGCAAATATATCAAAGTTTGGTCTAAATACCTCAAATTGGAGACCATTAAATAGTTATTTTTCTTTCAAAAGATCCGGTCGCAAGCGTTTTGTCCTTTCCAAAGATTGCTCCAGTCGCCATTCTGCGATCTTTTTTTCATGTCCTGAAAGAAGCACTTCCGGTACTCGCCATCCGTTGTATTCCGCAGGTCGAGTATAAACTGGCGGAGCCAGCAAGTTATCCTGAAAAGAGTCAGATAGTGCCGATTGTTCATCACCGATTGCTCCTGGGATCACTCTCACCACTGCATCTGCAATCATTGCAGCGACCAATTCTCCACCCGTCAGTACAAAATCCCCGATAGATAATTCACGTGTAATAAGATGTTCCCGAATACGATAATCAATACCTTTGTAGTGTCCACATAAAATAATGATATTTTTCATCAAAGACAGTTGATTTGCTGTATTTTGTGTAAACTGTTCACCGTCGGGTGATGTAAAAATCACTTCATCATAATCACGTTGTGACTTCAGAAAAGAGATAGCCTTGTCAATTGGTTCGATCTGCATTACCATGCCCGCTTCACCTCCAAAAGGATAATCATCCACCCTATGATGTTTTTTATCCAAAGAATAATCTCTTAGATTGTGTAGTCCAAACTCTACAAGTCCCTTATTCTGTGCCCTTTTAAGAATAGAAGTAGTCAAAGCCCCTTCAATCATTTCTGGCAAAACAGTTAAAATATCAATGCGCATCATACAAAAATCGTATCCTTAGAATTTATATACTCCAAAGATACGATTTTCTTTTGATAATGATATTACAACTATTTTCCAGTAGGAACATCCCCCGTTTGTTGATTACTTTCTCCTGAAAGCACATCATCATTGGTTATTGTTCTCTGTACTTTCTTGATAGAAGATTTCAAATCTCCAAAGCGATAAGTCACACTCAAGCGAAGTTCACGCATTGGGAAATAGTTAGTACTTTTCTGCATAAATCCATTTCCTTTAGTCGTTGATTTGAACACCAGATTCTCGTTAAATGGATTTGATATAGAAATATTGATATCCAATTTCTTGTTGAGAAAGCTTTTCAATGCGCTTACAGAATAGAAATAGACTTGAGATTGTGTAGTCTGCAATTGCACCCTATTCATGAAAAGTCCCCCATTAGCAACAATTCGGAAGTCTTTTGGCAGCGTGAAAGTCAAGCCTCCAAATGCCATGCCAGAAAAGCCACTATTCCTCAATTCAGCGTTTGTTGTACTTTGAATATCAGTATAACTGATTGAAGAATTCAAGTTAGCACGTAAAAACTCGACAGGTGTCCAGCTAGCATAAATATTTAGACCAACATTTTGATTCTTTCCAATGTTAGCATAAGTATTATTCGTAACCCCATTTTTAACAAAGCTATATGAAGAAATCGCGTTTCTTGAGAAGTCGTAATTAAGCGTAGTGTTAAAATTGAATTTCTGTGAGAACAAACCATAATTAACACTTAGACTATGTGATTGTGTAGCGTCCAAATTAGGATTACCATAAGAAATATTATTGGGGTCCACATCATTCACGAACGGGTTCAAGTACCAGATACCCGGTCGTGAAATGCGCATATTGTATCCAAAGCGAAGATTTTGTGTCATTCCAATTTGATATGTCACTGCCAGTGAAGGCACTAAATCAAAGAAAGAAGTGTTTACCGTAGTATCATTTGCATTGATGAAATGAATTTTTTGATCCGTATATTCACCACGCAAACCAGCTCTGATGCCCATTTTTCCTTGTTTAAAGTTATATGAAGCATATCCAGAAGTTATGTTTTGATCATGATCCAGATCATTTTTGCGGCTCAAATCCTCTTTCCAAACGTTATTAGCCACATCCAAATAAGTATTATCGCTTCGGCTTGAGTTGCTTCTTATGATATATTTTGTACCAAGTTCGATAGTATGTTTTTTTGAGATTGGGTTTACATAATCAATTTGTCCAGTATGCTCGTTACCGCCAGCCTCATTTTCTGTCTTTTGACGATAACCATCAGGATAAAAATAAGAACCAGTTACATCAGAAAAAAGAGTTTCAAAACCGCTATTATTAGGATTCCAACCATAGCGATAGGAAAGCGTAAGCATTTCTCCTTTCTTTTTGAAATTGCGTTGATAGTCGGCCGACAGCTCCATTCCTCCGTATTTATGATTTGATTTAGATGTAGAATTATAGCTATAATTACGTGCACCTGAAGATAAAACATCCTGATTAGAATTTGAACTAGAGTTACCAACGTGTCTTGAGATAGAAGCATTAAAAAGATTAAGCGTATCAGGTTCAAAACTAATTCCCCCGCTCAAGTACATACCCTCGTATTTTGATTTACTTTTTCCGTTCTGTGTCAGCGAATTAACCGGATTAGGCGAGAAGTCCTCCCTCTCGTATGAAGTACCCGCTTTTGGTCTTTGTCCATTATAGTATCCCCCATTTCCATTAAAACCAAACTTACCATACTTCATTGTCAGATAAGCATTTCCCCCATAGCTACCATACGAACCAGCATCAGCCCCAACCGATCCAGTATATCCATCATCAACTTTTTTATCAGTAATAATATTAATGATACCACCAACCCCTTCTGCATCATATTTAGCCCCCGGATCAGTAATCACTTCAATATCCTTTATACTGTTTGCAGGCATAGCTTTTAATACTTGTGAAGGATTGTTAGTTATCATATTTGAAGGTTTTCCATTCAGGTAAATTTTAAAACTAGACGAACCTTTCAGTTGAATATTATCTTCACTGTCGACTGTTACCAGCGGAACTTTTCGTAGTAAATCAAGAACGTTTGAAGTAGAAGCTTCCGGATCATCTTTAACGCTATAAGTAATTTTATCTATATCGACGCTCACCAGTGGTTTTTGTGCAGTCACGCTAACTTCGTTCAACATTGTAGAAGAATCGTTCATTGTGAGTTCACCCAGATCAACAGGTTTGTTTTCATCAGTCACTTCAACCTGTTTAGTCAGTGTTTCTTTTCCCATAAACTGGAAAGTAAACGCATAATTACCTTTAGGCAGAGAGACCGAAAATTTTCCGTTATCATCAGTTACCAGTCTTTTTACAACTTTTGTAGGTGCGTTTGCCTGAGCTACCGTTATTGTTACATAAGGTAAATGCTTATCAACCTCTTTATCAATCAATTGCCCTTTTATTGAGGAAGTTGATTGAGCGAAGATAGAGATCACTAAGAATAGACTACAAAATATAGAAATGATTCGTTTCATAATAGAGAAATTTAATGTTTAATGTAGTAATTGAACTAAAGGAATTATAGTAGTAATTATTTAGACCGATATATTGTTAAAACAGTTACAAAAGTATGTAATTATTTCAAATTGTTAATCTATAATTTTGATAATATATATAAAAATTAGAAAAGAGACACAAAATTGTTTTGAGCATTATATCAAAATTATCCGTTGAAAAAATAACGATTAATGCTGGAAGTGCGACAGAGAAACATCGGTCCTGCGGTGTAGATTTTGCGAAGATGATGTAGAAAAATTTCGACGGAGCAACTAAGTTGAGTGAGACCATAGTGAGAGGAGGGTGAGACATAAACCAATGAATATTCTATGATTATTTCGAGTAAAAAAATAATTAAAAGATACAAAAGACGTCATTTGAATTAACGTTCCTTGGAAATCGGAGTTTTAATCTCATTTATCTTCTTTAATTTTCTTTTTAATTATAATCACTCCATTTTGTCCCTTCTCCCCATAAATATCAACAGCCGATACATCTTTCAGTACAGAAACAGATTCTATTTCATCCGGATTGATTGAACTTAAATTAAAATCTGCAGGCATTACTTTATCATCTACGATTATTAATAGATCATTAGTATTTAGTTTAACCTTCTTTTCCGGTTTTTTAGTCGTAATAATAATCACACCGTTTTTACCCTTCTCCCCAAAAACTTCCATTGCAAACTTGTCCTTCATCACGCTGACAGACTCAATATCATCCCGGTTCAAATGATCAATTCCCTCTTCCATTTCGACCTCATCAACAATATAAAGCGGATTTTCACCATATTTTGTGCTTATCCCACGAACTTCAATCCGATTTGTTTCATCCTTTTTGCCGTGATCAATAATTATTACAGAATCCATAATAACTATCACAGAATCCATATCAGTAGGATTCGACTTATCCGCGTCCTCATGAATTATGATTTTTACTGAATCTTTGTTAACAATTTGTGTTCCACTCAATTCCAACGGTCGTTTTGTTAAATCAATAAGTTTATCCGTTGTGATTAACTTTTCATTAGAAAGATACACGTCCGATTTATCAACAACTTGTCGATTTGAAACACTTGCATTCAATTTAGGAATCGAAAGTACAATTATTGTCACTGCAATTATTGGTATTACAATAACATATCCCCATTTTAGACGAGAATTAGATTTGTTTTTCATCATCATAGTAATTCGTTTATGTAAGTCGCGTTGAAGAAAGTTATTTGCCAGAACAAATTTGGCTTCACCAACACTCTTACGTATTAATAATAATTGATATTTTTTTGCATCGATGCCATTTTCAAGAACCCGTTCATCAGCCTGAAACTCATGAACCGATTGTAATTCGCGTCGCAAGAGCCACGCGAAAGGATTAAACCAGAAAACACAAGCGAACAAGTCGAAAAACAGTCGGTCTGCCGAGTGATTAAAATTTACGTGTGCTCTCTCATGATCAAGAATTGCGTTGTTTTCGACTGTATAATCATTTTGAAAAATGACGATATATTTCCACCAACTAAATGGCTCGGTCGGTTTATGAGAAATGCACAAAACGGAATCATCTTCAATTGCCTCTCTATCAGATTTTTTGATCATTACAATCAATTGAAATATACCAATAATATATCTGAAGAAGAAAAATGCAAGTCCCACAAAATAAATAATACTAAAAAGCTTTACCCATGGTATTATAAATGTAAAAGGCGAATGTTCTTCAACTACAGACAAATAAGAAAGTTCTAATGTGTTGATTTCTAAAGGTCTTAATACTTCATTTGGTTCAGGTAATAATTGAAATCTAAAGAGTGGAAGTAAAACAATTGTTGTAAGCACTAAAATCAATGCCACACGATTGGTTGTATAAAATGTTGTTTTACTGAACAATAACTTGTAAAAACCATATAAAGACATGGTTACTATAGTTACCCTAAGCAAGTAATATAAAAAGGTTTCCATAGTTTAACTTATTATTTTAATGATTGTTTTCAACGTCGTCAAGCAGCTTACGAATTTCGTCGATCGACAAGTCCCGTTCTTTTATCAGTGATGAAACCACATTCAGGTAAGAATTATTGAAGTACTTCTTTACCACGTTTTTGAGGTTGCCTTTTTTGTAGTCCTCTTCGCTAACAAGAGTAAAATAGCGGTATGTAGTTCCAAAAGTTTCATGAGAAAGATACCCTTTTTCTTCAAGCGATCGAACATAAGTAGACAATGTATTGAAGTGAGGTTTTGGTTCGGGATATTTATCAACCAATTGTTTTACAAACAAATTATCTTCCTCCCAAAAGTATCTCATTACCTCCTCTTCTTTAGCTGTTAAATCTTTCATAATCGATATATTTTAAATTGACTTTGCAAACATAACTATAATGTTTCGTTTATCAACTATATTTAATAGTTAATTCCACTATCACTATTAGTTAAACATCACTAAAATAGATATCCATCTGTAATACAAAGCTTTTTCAACACATCACCATCGTAAATAAATTATCAAATTTCACATCACCCAATATATCCTCCCGATATATTTCGATATTTTTATGTAATTTTGCATTTCAAACAAATCGGTAATATTCAAACAATATGTTGGTAATAGTTATAATTTTGGTATCAGGTCTATTACTTGGTCGTCTTCTACGAAAAACATCTATACCGAAAAACATTGGGATTGCAGTGAACATTACACTAATGCTATTGCTTTTTGCACTTGGAGTCAGCGTTGGCAGCAACGATGAAGTACTAAGAAATTTTCCAATAATCGGTTTAGATGCACTTATCCTCTCATTAGCCGCAATATTGGGAAGCATTATTTGTGGCAAATTTGTTTATAATAAATTCTTTAGACATAAATCAAATAAATGAAACAGTCGCTCATATATCTGCTTTTATTTATCGTAGGAATATTACTAACAATTTTTGTTGATTTACCCGAATTTTTGGTTGCAAGTAGTTTTTCAAAATGGGTATTATATTTGCTTATATTGCTGATTGGCATCCAGTTGGGTTCCGGCAAGAATCTATTTAAAGCAGCAAAAGCATTTGGTGGTAAAATTGTTCTTGTACCTATTGCCACAATAATTGGAACATTTGCAGCAGTATCTCTTGTCAGCATTTTTTTACCCCATCGGAGTCTGACCGATTGCTTGAGTGTTGGCGCTGGTTTTGCATATTATTCACTATCGAGTGTGCTCATTACCGAAGCTCGTGGAGCAGAATTGGGAGCACTTGCATTGATTGCGAACATTATGCGTGAATTTTGTGTTCTTATATTTGCACCGTTGATGGTAAAATACTTTGGGAAATTGGCCCCTATCAATGCTGGTGGAGCAACAACACTTGACGTCACATTACCTGTTATTTTAAAATATTCCGGACAGGATTTTTTAGTGATTTCAGCATTCCACGGCATGTTCCTTGATATGTCAGTGATGCTGTTTGTTCCTCTCTTCCTGAGTTTATAAAATATAAATACAATGAATACTTTCATGATAGTCGCTTTACTTATTTTAGTAATCGCTGCTTATATTCATACATTTATCCGCCTTATAAAGATATTACCTCAAACACTTTGGTTTAGAACTACATTTTGTATTTTATATTTCGGTGGAATTGTTGGTTATGGAGTTTTTTTATTGTTTGGCAACAAAATTCCTCTTCCAATCACTGATGGCATCTATACATATTCTACATCCTGGGTAATCACATTACTTTATTTACTATTAATCGTCCTTTTTATTGATCTGTTCCAACTGATAAACAGTCAGTTCAAAATAATTAATAAAGAGAAAGTTAATAAATATTTTAATCGAAATAGAATTACAACGATATTCATTTTTGGATTAACCACAGCTTTACTTGTTTTTGGCTATGTTATTTATTTTAACAAGAAAAGAATACATTTCACAATAGAAACAAACAAACCATTAGTATCAAAAAACCAAATTAGAATAGTAGCAATCAGCGATTTACATTTAGGTTATACTATATCAAGAAATGAAGCACTTGAATGGGTAGAATTGATTAATTCCGAAAAGCCAGATATTGTAATTATTGGTGGTGACATTATAGACAATGATCTTCGCCCAGTAAATCATGATTCCTCATTTCTTGCATTAAAAAATATAAAAGCCCCCATGGGTGTTTATGCTTGTTTGGGTAATCACGAATATCAATCTGCCGTTCAAAACAATTTTGATTTCAGTCAGGCTAGAATCAAAATGTTAATTGACTCTGTTGCAACCACTAACGGAATAACTATTATAGGAAGAGACGATTTGGTCAATGTTAATCGAAAATCTCTGAAAGAAATTATTCCAGCTAATACAGATAGTTCTTTTACCATTCTACTTGATCATCAACCCTTAGATTTGAACGCGGTCGTAGAAGAAGATATCGACTTCCAATTCTCCGGTCACACACACAATGGACAAGTTTTTCCACTTCAAGCAATTACAAATGCTATTTACGAAGTTGGTTATGGGTATAAAAAAAAGAGAAACACCCAATTTTACGTATCAAGTGGTTTAGGAATTTGGGGAGGAAAGTTTCGTGTTTTTACCCGTTCAGAATATATTGTTATTGATTTAGTGAATAATTCAAAATGATATTATTTGACACAAAAAAAGGGTACAGACATTTTTAATTTATCTGGACCCTTTTTATATATAACTTAATCTGTTAGAGATATGGAATAACTTTTTCCAAATGCACGCTTCTTGAGCCCTTCAAGAACATGTAATGCTTTATAACAGGTTTGTTTTCAAGCTCTTTTATTAAATCTTCAACCGTTTGGAACACCATGTATTTTCCAGAAATTTTCTCTTCCAGTTGAGCAAAAATACTACCTACAAGAAATACTTTATCGAAAATCTGTTTATCTAAATAAGCCAACAATTCGGTATGTTCTGGCAGAGCAAAATCCCCTAACTCTTTCATTTCACCAATTATTACAGCTTTTGGTAAATCAGTCGGTATTTTGACAAAAAAGTCGAGCGAAGCCTGCATGCTAGTAGGATTAGCATTATATGCATCAATAATTAAATCATTCTTTTCTGTTCGCTCAAATTGTGAACGATTATTTTTAGGTTCATATTCTTCTAATGCACTACTAATTAGTTGCGCATTAATGCCAAAGAATTTACCTATAGCTATTGCAGCCAATGCATTATCTAAATTATATTCTCCTACCAACTGTGTTTTTACCCGATATGAGTTATCAAAAAAGCGCCAGTCGAATTCAAGAAAAGGAGTCGATTCTGTAATCGATACAGATGCAAAAAGTGAAGGATCGTTTCTTCCGTAAAGAATTCTATCCATTCCTTCCGACATCTGATAAAGTCGTTCATTATCTTTATTGACAAACACTTTACCTTCATTATCCCGTAGGTAATCGTACAACTCTTTCTTCGTTTTTACCAAATTCTCAAATGAACCAAAACCTTCAATGTGTGCTTTACCAATATTTGTAATAAGACCATAATTTGGTTCTGCTATTTCACATAGTTGTTGAATTTCTAACATGTGATTAGCCCCCATTTCAACCACTGCAATTTCATGTGACTTATTCATGGATAACAGCGTGAGTGGAACACCAATATGGTTATTATAATTACCTTGTGTATAAGCCACTTTGAATTCTTTTGAAAGTATTGTGGCTATAAGTTCTTTGGTTGTTGTTTTACCATTCGTTCCTGTGATACCAATTACCGGTATCTTAAGTTTCTTGCGGTGGTAGTTTGCAAGTTTCTTCAGGGTTTCTAATACATCAGCAACCTTAATGATATGGGAATCGGGTTCAGGTTCAGGCTCACCCTCCCACTCATCTACAACAGCATAAACGCATCCTTGTTTTAATGCCTCTTCCGCAAATTTATTACCGTTAAAGTTTTCTCCCTTTAATGCAAAGAAAATGGAGTCTTTAGGTGTAATTCGAGAATCAGTTGTTACCGAAGGATATTTCTTATAAATAGCGTATAATTCTGATATTTCCATAATTGAATAACAATTATAAGCCTATTTTCTTTGCGATTTCAGTAGGAACTGATTTTTTGTTTACTACTATTGTTAATGTTTTATATCTTACATATGGTTCTGATACATACCATAATCCATTATACGGACCTGCATTTCCCCATGAGTTTTTAACCATATAATATTTGTTACCGTTTTGATCTTTGGCAATACCATAAATCTGCATTCCATGATCATCTGTGGTTCCAAAATTATCGAATTCATTTTGGCGATCTTCTTGAGTAATAGTTTTTTCTTTTAAGATTTCAGTACCCAGTTTACCTCTAATTGCTGCAGTTTTCTCTCGTGAAGATAGTCCTATCCATTTTGCCTGATCACTTCCGGCATTTTCTGGTGCATTTTCATCGGGAACAATACCAATTCCTGAGCTATTAAAACCTGGTTCACTAACATCAGATGCCCAAGCGATTGTATATCCATTCATTATAGCATTATCTATTGTTGCAATAAGCTCATCTAATTTTAGATTGTAAGAATTTGCCCAACGCCAATTATCGGGTACTTCAATTGGGAAAGCAGTATAAAAAGGATGATGCGTAAAAGAAGTAAGCGAAATGTAATCAGAGCTTTTCAATCCCAATGTTTCTGCAAAACTTTTAGGAGTATACTGTTTTCCATTATAAGTAAAAGTTTGTGGAACGTCTCCAAGGTAAGCATCTAAAATACCTTCTATTCCTTTATTCCATACAGGTGTCAGTGTATTTTTTCCTTCTAATGATTTCATATAACCACTTAATATTGCGTCCATTTCGCCATGATTATGAGTTGGACTTCCATAGTTTAAACCGGGATATGCCTCATCAGGAATAATTCCATATTCGTCAATTGTCTCAACCACATCGGCAAACGAACCTCCGGCTGCAAAATTCAAATTACCATGTAAGCGAGCAGTTTTGTTTGCTTTATCAATATAATTACGTCGTACAATGTACATTTCGGACAAATCGTATGTACCTTTTCCCATGCGCAACAATTCTGATTCCAAAAAACCAACACCTGAGAAACTCCAACAAGTGCCAGAACTTGACTGATTTTTAACTGATGTTATCGGATTTTCTTTTACAATCGAAAATGTATAAACTGATTTCTCTTGTGCTTGTAAGCTAACAACCAATGCCAAAACGGCAATTACTATTGATATTCTATTCATTCTTAAATAATAATTATTATGATACTCAATTATTTTATGTCATTTATAAAGACTATATTCACAAAGTTAACGTAAAAAGCAATAAAAATTGGTGCTTTTTGTATGAATAAATATATAAAAAAACAAAAAGTGTATTTTGAACAAAGAAATTCATTAATCGGTGAATTCGATATAAAGAAATCCCTAATTTCTTTTTTATACCTCATTGCGCAGATTTGAAAATTATGCAGTATATTTACATTCAAATTAGAATAACAATTATAGTAATTATTTAACTATGGATGATCTCAAACCCAAAAGAAAGAAAAAAAGTAAAAAAGGACTTGTGCTGTTCGTTTTCATTTTGATTGCAGCATTGGGTATTTTCTTTTACTGGAAATATTATTTTGTTTTAGGTGAGGGCGTTAAAGCAGGGGAACTAAATCAAATTGTTTACAAAGGAACGTTCTACAAAACTTACGAAGGTAAATTAATACAACCCGGATTAAGGGCTGATAAACCAGGCGGAATACAATCTAATCAGTTTGAATTTTCTGTGGTCGATATAGAAATTGCTGATAGTTTGATGAAAGAAAGTGGCAAAAATGTGCAGCTTCACTATAAAGAATACAATGGCGCACTTCCTTGGCGTGGTCACACCAGATATGTGGTTGACAGTATTATATCGATACAGCAAAACTATCCTCAACAAGGATTTTTTGACCAACAAACACAGGAGGTATTACCCTATTTTTTGGAGAACACCTGATGTCTAAACAAAAATATTATGTAGTCTGGCAGGGATTAAAACCAGGAATTTATACTTCGTGGGAAGAATGTAAAATTCAGGTTACTGGTGTAGAAAATGCTCGTTATAAGTCTTTTATCTCTAAAGAAGAAGCTCAAAAAGCTTTTTCTGATAACCCATGGAAATATATAAAGAGAAAAGATAAACCTGTTCGGAAATCGGTTGAGGTTGGAGACTATATTATTAACAGTCTTGCTGTCGATGCCGCATGTAGTGGTAATCCCGGAAAAATGGAATATAGAGGTGTGTTAGTTGAAACCCACGAGGAGATTTTTCATATTGGCCCATTGGATGATGGAACAAATAATATTGGGGAATTTCTTGCTATTGTTCATGGTTTGGCATTTTTAAAACAAAAAAACAGTGATTTATCTATTTATTCAGATAGTGTTAATGCAATAAAATGGGTTAATAACAAGAAATGTAATACTAAGTTGAAACCGACAAATAGAAATCAAGCTATTTTCGATTTAATTTCTCGCGCTGAACAGTGGCTCCAAACCAATCAATATGAAACATCCATTTTGAAATGGGAAACAGAACAGTGGGGAGAGATTCCTGCTGACTTTGGAAGAAAATAAGCAGGAAAAATACTAAGAATTATCACTATATAGATAAAAATCCCCAAATAGCTAAAAATAGTATTTGGGGATTAATTTGTATTATTTTGTTAAGAATTAATTATTCTTCATCTTCTTCAATTTCTTCTATAATATCTTCTGCGTCGGATTGTTTTGGTGGTTCCAACGTTGGGAATACACGATAAACATTTTTAGCTATTTTTTGTGCAAAATCATCTAAATCCTCGTTAAGAGCCTGTGATACTTGATGATAAATTTCAGCAATATCCATTTCTGTTTCATCAGTCTCACAGAATAATGATTCAATAGGTATTAGAGAAATTGATTCCATATTGAAGTGTTCTCCGATTGAAAAATTGAAGCCCTCTTTAATGAGTACTTCCGTTAGTTCTGGTTTTCCTCTATAACCATGAATAATCCATGGTTGATTTGGCTTCATCTCTTTTTTAATATGGCGAATCTCTTCCCATGCCTTAACGCAATGAATTATAAGCGGTTTCCTAAGTCTTTCCGAAAGAACAATATGTTGCATGAACAAGGGAATTTGAAAACTAAAATCAGGACCTTTCAACTTATCAAGACCCGTTTCACCGATAGCAACTATTCTGGGATCAGAAGCTATTTCTGTAAGATAAATCATCTGATCTTTACTGTCTTCGGCATACCATGGATGAACGCCACAAGAAAAGCTATGACGTTGATGTGATTCTTTAGCTACTTCAAATTCAAGGGGATACACGTCGAGGATACACGAGTGATAAGGGTCATCTGTGTCCTCTAAAAAAATCTGATGTGTGTGAATGTCGTATAATTCCATTTTCTTTTTTTAATCTGCTTCGGATGAATGCTTTTTTGCTTTTTGCTTAGGTTCTGGAACTGGATCGTAGCCTGAACCTCCCCAAGGATTACAACTAAGGATTCGTTTCGTTGCAAAAAATAATCCTTTTAATGGACCATGCTTTTTCAATGCTTCAATCGCATATTGTGAGCAAGTAGGTGTATATCTGCAACTTGGCGGTGTAAGTGGAGAAATAACAGCACGATAAAAATACACTGGAACTAATAAAATCCAAGTAATAATATTTTTCAGAAATGTTAGAATCTTCACTCCTCTTTAGTCTTCAATTGAACAGCCAATTCATTTAGCACTTTACGCATACTTCTCTCAATTGTTTCATAATCCGTTAAATCATCTTTTACGTATACAAAAGCAATGTTTATCTGTTTCTCAGAGCACAACAAATCATTTACTATAGTGTTCTTATTCAGCCGATAAGCCTCACGAATTAGACGTTTAATCTTATTTCGTTTAAATGCTAATTTCAACCTTTTCTTTGGAACACTTATTAAAATTGACGCAGGGTATTCCGAGTCACTTTCACATTCAATATATACAATTTTCAACGGATATTTAAGAAAGGACTTACCATTAGTAAATAGGTTGTCTATTTTATTTTTTCCGGTAATACGTTCTTTTTTTGTAAGCGTAAAATGAAGTCCTTCTTCCATAATTAAACAGCATTTCCTCCGAAAGCAATTTAACGGCAAATATACATTGTTTTTGTCATAAAAATTACGCTTTCAGGAAAGAAATTATAAAAAAATGATCTTAATTTATGTAAAGAGAATTATTTAATCTGTTTGCTTATGATTTTCTTCAAGAAAAAGCTCTAGAGAGGCACTCATGGATGGGATACCCGGTTGAGGTGCGACACAATCCAAACGTAGATTTGCATCCTCAACAGCTTTTGCAGTTGCTGAACCAAAACAACCAATAGCTATATCTTCTTGTTTGAAATCAGGAAAATTCTTAAATAAAGACAAGACACCAAGAGGGCTAAAAAATATAAACATATCAGCGTCAAGCTTTTCTCCGTCTTCAAAATCGTTACTTACAGTACGATACATAACACTTTGGGTGAAATCTATTTTTTTTGATTTAAGAAAATTAGCTACCTCTTCGTTATGATCTTCAGGTACAGGGAGAAGAAATTTTTCTTTGGAATGTTTTGATAATGCACTACTTAATCCATCAATCTTACCTGTTTGACTAAAAAATATCTTTCTTTTCCTATAAACAATATACTTTTGAAGATAAAGTGCTACTGTTTCTGAAACACAAAAATATTTCATAGCTTCAGGCATAACAATGCGCAATTCCTCACATAATGAGAAGAATTTATCAATTGCTGTTCTCGCCGTAAAAACTATTGCTGTGAAATCAGCAATATTGATTCGTTGATGACGAAATTCTTTTACAGACAATCGTTCGACCTTAATAAAAGGTCTAAATTGTAACTCCAAATTATATTTTTCCGCAATTTCAAAATACGGTGATTTTCCTGAACTTGGTTGGGGTTGTGATATGAGAATCTTTTTTACTTTCCGCACCTTCATAAAACAATATACTGCCTTAAATAAAAATTAAAATAAATTACCCACTTTTACAAGAATCATATAAGGGGCAATTTCAACGCCACAAAGGTACACAATAAAATAAAATAAACCTATTTTATATTTAACAAAAATGTTTAAAAGGGACGTTATAATTGTAAGCCTACTCAGGACAAAAAGTATTAGAAAGATAATATATATAGCACTTCTAAATTCTGGCATAAATATAAAAAGAAGTACTGGAATAAACGCAATAACACCCATAATCTCTAGACTTATCAGATACCTTGAAATCCACATATTTACATCTTTTTCAAATAATGAATTACCTGTAACCTTGTATATGAGTAATTTTAGTGCAAGCCCTACTGAAAGTCCAATAAAAATACCGACTAAAATTAAAAGACGAATATAACTAGGAAACGATGAAACACCATAATCCCACATTACTACAAAAAGAATAATTGAAGTAAACAGTGTTGTTTGTAAAACAAGAAATAGCTTTCCCCAAACTTGTGAGGAAGTTATTTGTTGTTTGTGAATATTAATTTCTCTTCCACCAAAAGAGAAAACATTCTTTATTGTACTTATAAAAGATGGTCCTTGATATCGTGCAATGATAGCAAAAAGAAAAAGACAAAAAAGTAAAACCAGAAAGAGTACACTTCTCTCAATTTGAGGAATTTTAAATGCTATTCCTTGCATCCCTTCTGATATTATATTTTTTACATTAAGACTCACATCTAAATCTTTAAATAGAATTCGATTTGAATCTGTTGGAATAAACTCAAAATCATCAGAAAAGCCAATATTATTCGTATTCAATCGCTGTAAGATTGAATCATTTTTCAAAAAAAAAGTAACAGAATCACCCACTTGTTACAAATTTTATATTTTATTGACTTGATAAATTATTTATCAAGTTCATTTATTTTTACAATTGACAAATAATCCAAAGCTTCTTGAGGTGTTTGAACTACATACCATAAATCCTTATGATCAGCATTTAAAAAACTTTGCTCAATCATCCTGTTAAGCATCTCTAAAAGAGGATCATAGAATGATTTTATATTAAGAAGAACTATAGGACCTTTATATATACCAAGCTGCTTCCAAGTTATTATTTCTGCAAGTTCTTCTAGCGTACCAATTCCACCTGGCAAAGCTATAACAGCATTTGACAAACGCGCCATTTCAGCCTTTCGCTCATGTAAAGAACTAGTTATAATTACATTTGATAAAGCAGGATGACACCATCCTGCATCAACCATAAATTGAGGTATTACTCCTATGGCTTTCCCTCCGAATTTGATAACTGAATTGTTCAACTCGCCCATTAAACCAGCATTCCCTGCTCCAGTTATGCATGAGATATTATTTTCGGCAAGTATTTTACCTAAATTGGATGCAGCATTAAAATAAACATCATCAATTTCAGAACTGGAAGCACAATAAACAACAATCCTTGTTTCTTCATTCTTTGAAGAATCAAGGATTGAATTATCATTGCTGTTATTTTTTATATGCATTGTCTTCTTTTTTAACAATGCAAAGATACTTATTAATTTATTCCGAAAACATCTTTTATCTTATCAACATAATCAAGTTTTTCCCAAGTGAAAAGTTCTACTTCAACCTTTTTGGGTTCAGAGTTATATCTTGATTCAAAAACTTTTGTGATCTTTTCAGGTTCGCGACCCATATGACCATATGCTGCTGTTTCAAAATAAATTGGCATTCGAAGATTTAGTCGTTTTTCTATAGCCTTTGGACGCATATCAAATAAAGTTTTTACCATTTCTGATATTTCTCCATCTGAAAGATTAAGATTACTCTTACCATAAGTATTCACATATATGCTCATAGGTTCCGCAATTCCAATAGCATAGGATACCTGAATTGTAACTTCTGGCGCAACTCCTGCTGCGACGAGATTTTTTGCAATATGTCGAGCAGCATATGCTGCAGAACGATCAACTTTTGAGGGATCTTTTCCTGAGAAACATCCTCCACCATGTGAAGCTTTTCCTCCATACGTGTCCACTATAATTTTTCTACCAGTGAGTCCAGTATCTCCTGTTGGTCCACCTATTACAAACTTTCCAGTCGGATTAACATAATATTTTATTTTGGAATCAAATAAAGAGTTTATGTCTTTACGATTTCTATATTTTTCACGAACTCGTGGAATAAGAATATTCACCACATCATCGTATATTTTATCCTGCATCGCTTTATCAGCCTTATCATGAGCCTCTTGAGTATCATTTTCAGATAAAATAAATTCATCATGTTGAGTAGAAACAACAATAGTATCAATTCTTACGGGTAATCCATTATTTGAATACTCTACCGTTACTTGAGACTTTGCATCGGGACGTAAATATGGCATAAGGTGCAATTCATTTTTTCTTATATCAGCCAACTCACGTACTAATGCATGACTTAAATCTAGTGTCAAAGGAATATAATTATCAGTTTCATTGGTAGCATAACCGAACATCATTCCTTGATCACCAGCACCTTGCTCCATGGGATCAATTTTATTATCAACACCACGATTGATATCCAAAGACTGTTCATGAATTGCAGAAATAACACCACAGGAATTTGCTTCAAATCCATAATCATTTTTAGTGTACCCAATCTTAGCAATAACATTACGTGCCACTTCAGCGATATCAATGTATGCATGAGATTTTACTTCTCCTGCCAGTACGACCTGTCCGGTAGTTACCAACGTTTCGCAAGCAACTTTAGAATTTTCATCATAAGCTAAAAACTCATCAAGCAAAGCATCCGATATTTGATCGGCTACTTTATCGGGGTGTCCTTCTGACACCGATTCGGAAGTAAATAAATAGTTCATTTGCGTTACTTTAATTTATTATTAAATAACGGATAAAAATAGAACTGCAAAACAAAGGAAAATATAAAAATGCAAAGGATTCTTTTAGCATTTTTTTTTGTGGTTGCAAGCAGCTCAAATCTATCCACATTGTTTAAGTTGGCACAAAAATACAAATAAGATATTAATTATTAAAACCTGGAATGTTAAATTATACAATATAACTGTTGGATGCATACAATTTAAGACACATACTTTAATCATCAGATATTGCAACAATTATTATTATAATTAATTACACAAAATGACTATATTTGTATTACAAACACTTATGAAACAATAATGCGAGTCCAAATATTGTCAATTATCGTTATATTATTATTCTTGATTCCAGTCACATCTGTAGCTCAAGACATGGCTTATCCTGTTGAGGGAGATGGGATTATATCATTTTTAAAAAGATGGAATAGAATAGACTCTACATATTTCAATGAATTTATTGAAATTAATAAAGACAGATTAAATGATTCATATGATCTGGAGTTAGGAACGGTTTATTTAATTCCAGAGCTTCTTCCCGGGGATGTTTATCCCCCGTTGGTATCAAAAGATCAGCCCACAGACACAAAGGTCTTTGGGAAAAAACATAGCAACGTTCCATTACGATCAAACACTCTTAAAGATGCATGTTTCTATATAATCGCAGGACATGGAGGGCCTGATACTGGTGCAATCACACGAATAGATGGTTTTGAACTAAATGAAGATGAGTATGCTTACGATTTTGCATTACGACTTGCCCGAAGCTTAATGATGGACGGAGCCACTGTTTATATTATTATTCAAGACCCAAATGATGGCATTCGTGATGAGAGAATTCTAAACAACAGCAGCAATGAAACATGCATGGGTCAGCCAATACCAAAATCTCAGATTGATAGATTACAACAACGGGTTGAGAAAGTAAACGAATTATACGAAAGAGATAAAGATAAATATAAATATATCCGAGCTATTGAATTGCATATTGACAGCAGAAGTCCGAAGGAGAGGATCGATCTTTTCTTCTATTATGCAGATGACCCTCAAAGTAGATTGACATCATATACATTGCGAAATGAAATATTGAATCAATACCAACAACATCAGCCCGGTAGAGGATTTGTAGGTAATGTAAGTCATCGCGACCTTTATGTGATGCGCAATCTTGTTGTTCCGAATATTTTGTTAGAGATTGGCAACTTTCAAAACAACTTGGATAGGGAGCGCATATTAAATGCAAATAATCGTCAAGCAATAGCGAATTGGCTACTCGAAGGATTTTTAGCTGATTATAAAAGAGTTATCACACAGTAAAAACACCTATATAATCGTTTAAGAACCACAACTTTTTTTAGTACCTTTGCAAAGCTTTTAAAGCAAAATCATATGCGTAAGAAATCAAACAAACCCCTTCAGACTTCAAAAGTAACTAAACTGATTGTTAAAGAAGAAACAATCATAATGGATTTTCTGTTACAGAAAATGGGCGGCATGAGTCGCACTTCTATCAAATCACTTCTTTCGCATAATCAAGTGACTGTAAACGATAAAACAGTAAAGCGTTTTGATCATCAACTTAAGGCGAATGACATTGTAATAATATCCAACAAAAGAAAAGATCCAGAGCTTAAAAATCCACTATTGAATATCATTTTTGAAGACGACGATTTAATTGTAGTTGAAAAGAAAGAAGGCTTGCTCACTGTTACCACCGGTAGTGGTATTGACACCACAGCATTTTCAATATTGAAAGAACATGTTCAGCAGAAATCGCCAGAGAATAAAATATTCACTGTCCATCGTCTTGACAAATGGACCTCAGGTATACTTATTTTCGCTAAAAACGCTGATGCTCAACACACATTAAGGGATCATTGGCACAACATAGTAACAAAACGAACATATATCGCACTGGTTGAGGGTGTTGTAAAGACTAAGAAAGGAAAAATCAGCAGTTGGCTGACCGAAAACGAGAAAACCTTTGTCATCTATTCAAGTCCTGTCGATAATGGTGGAAAATTAGCGATCACAAACTATAAGTTATTAGAAACATTTGAAGATTCATCGTTGCTTGAGATTGAATTGGAAACAGGGAGGAAAAACCAGATCCGTGTACACATGAAGGATATTGGACACCCCATTGTAGGCGACAAAAAGTATGGAGCCAAAACCACCATTGATCGTTTAGCACTTCATGCTCAAGTATTAGAATTCTATCATCCAACCACAAACAAACTAATTCATTTTGAATCACCCATTCCAAAAGAATTTTATAAAACGCCCAAGTTAGTGAGTGAATAAACTTATTATTAAGTTTAGACATCAATCCTTTCATTTTTTCGCAAATACTTTATAGAGAATCTCTATGATTTTTAGTATTTTTGCAATGAATGTTATTACAAACGTTTTGCTTTAACCATTCAATAAAAAGGAAAATCAAATACAAATAAATATTATTATAGAATGAACTTAATTGAAGAAATCATCGCAAAAGCAAAAGCTAATAAACAGCGCATTGTATTACCTGAAGGTACAGAAAGACGAACGCTTGAAGCAGCCGACAAATTGCTAAATGATGAAGTTGCCGATATAATACTTATTGGCAATCCTGAAGAAATCAAAAAGCTGTCGGATGAAATGAATCTGACAAACCTAGACAAAGCAATCATTATCGATCCAAAGAATCATGCAAAGCATCAAGTTTATGCGGAACTTCTTTTTGAATTACGAAAGAAAAAAGGAATGACACTTGAACAAGCGAGCCAATTGGCTGAGAATCCATTGTATCTTGCTTGTCTAATGATTAAAAACGGTGATGCAGATGGTGAAATTGCCGGTGCTCAAAACACTACAGGAGATGTATTGCGTCCAGCACTCCAAATCATCAAAACAGCTCCGGGAGTAAGTGTAGTTTCCGGTGCATTTATAATGTTTACTAAAACTCCACAATACGGAAAAGAAGGCATTCTACTATTTGCCGATTGTGCAGTTATGCCCAATCCCACAGCCGAAGAGCTTGCTTCTATAGCGATAGCCTCCGCTCAGACCGCGCGTGATATTATTGGAGTTCAACCACGAGTTGCGATGCTTAGCTTTTCCACCAAAGGCAGCGCCCAACATGAGATGGTTGATAAAGTAACAAAAGCCACAGCATTAGCAAAAGAAATGGCACCAGACCTTTCCATTGATGGTGAATTACAAGCAGACGCGGCTATTGTTCCCAGTGTAGGTGCAACTAAAGCCCCCGGAAGTGAAGTAGCCGGTAAAGCAAATGTACTTGTATTCCCAACATTAGAATCCGGGAACATCGCATACAAACTAGTTCAGCGAATGGGAAACGCCGAAGCCGTAGGTCCGATTCTTCAAGGTATGGCCGCACCTGTAAACGACCTTTCACGCGGATGTTCAGTTGAAGACATATATAAAATGGTTGCAATTGCTGCAAATCAGGCAATTGGAATGAAACGAAATAAATAATTATAAAAATATGGGTGAATTAATCGTAGAGTCGATAGAACCATATGGCCTAAACATCAACAATATTAAGAAGAACAAACCAATGTTCTCTAAAATTGGTGTTGTTGGTGCCGGTAAAGATGGTAGAGCAATCATAAATCTTACCGCTTCGGCAGGAATGGAAGTGGTGTTTATGGAAGATACTCAAGAGCAAATCGACATTGTGATGGAAAAACTGAGTAAAAACCTCGACTATAAAATAGAGAACTGGGGTTTAACTCAATCAGAGAAAAGAGGAATCATCAATCGTATAATGCCAACATTGGAATACGAAAATTTCAAAGGTTGTGATTTAGTGATTGAAAGTACTCGTTACTCCGAGAGCGGAAGAAGAAATTTGTTACTGCGTAAGAACATATTCAAAAAGCTTGAGAATATTCTTGAGCCAACTGCTATCATTGCCACAAACAGCTCGACAGTCATTATAAGCGAACTTGCAACAGATCTTGAATATAAAGAAAGATGTATGAGTATTTACTTTCCAGTTGTTCATCCTGACGCACGTATTCTCGAACTTGTGAACGGTATGTACACTTCGGAAGAAGTTTACAGCAAGATGGAGATTTTTGCAAAGCTCATTGGTTACATACCTCACAAAGTAAGTGAAAGTAACGGTAATGTAAGTCTTCGTATATTTACATCAATGTTAAATGAAGCCTGTCAGATTTTAATGGAGCGAGTAACCTCATTTAAAAATATTGAAGAGACATTCTCCATTATTTACGGTCAGCGTTTTGGTGTTTTCCGTACTGCCGATATAGTTGGTATTGAGCGCATTGTAACCACAATGGAATCAATGTTTAACGATTTTGGCGATCCAAAATACAAGCCCAATCCCCTTCTTTGGAAATTATATCGTTCTCAACAGTTGGGCGTTCGTACAGGCAAAGGATTCTACCTATACGATGAAAATGGCAATGTGATTGGAGAGAACAAATCACTTTTTTAACACCTAAAAACATTGAATATGAAGATATTAGTTTTAAATTGCGGTAGTTCGTCCATTAAATACAAGCTATATAATATGGATGATCTCAGCGTATTAGCCCAAGGTGGTGTAGAAAAAATTGGTTTAAAAGGTTCCTTTTTAAAATTCACATTACCCAACGATCAAAAAGTGATGCTCGAAGGAGAAATCCTTGAACACCGTGCCGGAATTGAATATATAATAGGTGTATTATTGAGCAAGAAATATGGCTGTATTGTTTCACTTGACGAGATTGACGCCATTGGCCATCGAGTTGTTCATGGAGGAGAAAAGTTTAACAGCAGCGTTCTGATAACAGACGAAGTGATTGAAAAAGTTCGCGAATGCATTGAAATTGCACCATTACACAATCCTCCAAACTTAAAAGGTATTGATGCAGTGAAAGAACTGATGCCTGGTAAACCTCAGGTGGCAGTTTTTGATACAGCATTTCATCAAACCATGCCAGATTATGCCTACATGTATGGCTTACCCTACTCGCTTTATGAAAAATATGGCATTCGTAGATATGGATTTCATGGAACGAGTCACCGTTATGTTTCTAAACGAGCATGTGAGTTTTTAAATGTACCCTATGATAATCAACGCATTATCACTGCTCACATAGGCAACGGTGGTTCAGTGACTGCAGTTAAAAACGGCAAATCAATAGATACCAGTATGGGAATGACCCCAGTTGAAGGTCTGATGATGGGTACACGTTCAGGCGATGTTGATCCCGGAGTGATTACATTTTTAATGGACAAAGAACATTTAGGTTCGCGAGGAGTTTCATTATTATTGAACAAGTTCTCGGGTGTCTTAGGAATTTCGGGAGTATCATCAGATATGCGCGAATTGGAAACAGCCATAGAACATGAAAATGAAAGAGCTATACTTGCACTTAAGATGTATAACTACCGCATCAAGAAATATGTTGGTTCATACACTGCAGCTTTGGGAGGATTAGATATTTTGGTGTTTACCGGTGGAGTTGGTGAAAACCAGGCATCAACACGCGAATATGTGTGTAAGAACATGGAATATATGGGAATAGAATTAGATGAAGAATTAAATGCATCAGTTCGTTCCAAAGAAGTTGTTATTAGCAAACCAACGTCGAAAGTGAAAGTTGTAATTATTCCTACTGACGAGGAATTAACCATTGCACGCGATACTATGGATATTCTTCAAAATAAAGAATAAAAGATTATTCAATTATAATAAAGAAAACGTCGTTAAGGGATAAGATCCTTTGATGACGTTTTTTTATTTTAGGTCAGAATTCACGTTCGAAGATAGTGAGACCATGGTGAAAGGAACATTGAAAAAAAATTATAAGATTATAAAAAAGAATTATCACTATATTGTAAAAAATAAATTAAAAAAAAAAGACCGACACATTTGCATCGGTCTTTTCAAGTATAATAATTTTACTATTACTCAGCAACAACTTCGAATGGGATTACAACAGATACTTCTTTATGTAATTTTACTATAGCATTATAGTTACCCACTTCTTTAACTTGATCTTTGATAGTAATGAGTTTGCGTTCAACTTCAAATCCTTTTTCTTTGAGAGCATCAGCAATTTGAATATTAGTTACTGAACCAAAGATAGTTCCAGTAGTACTAGTTTTTGCACCAATAGTCAAAGTAACGCCTTCCATTTTGTCGGCTAAAGCCTGAGCATCATTTTTGATTTGTTCAATTTTGTGAGCACGTTGTCTCAGATTTTCTGCCAAAACTTTTTTAGAAGATTCTGTAGCAATCACAGCTTTTCCTTGTGGAATAAGATAATTGCGTGCGTATCCTCTTTTCACGTTTATCACTTCGTCTTTGTACCCTAAGTTGGTTACATCTTCTTTCAATATCACTTCCATTGTTGTTCCTCCTTATTATTTCATTAAATCAGTTACGTATGGAAGCAAAGCTAAATGTCTTGATCTTTTAACTGCTTGCGCGATACGACGTTGAAATTTCAATGATGTTCCTGTAATTCTTCGAGGTAAAATTTTACCTTGTTCATTTAGGAATTTCTTCAAAAACTCAGGGTCTTTGTAATCGATATATCTAATTCCGCTCTTTTTGAAGCGGCAATATTTCTTCTTTTTCACATCCACTGATAGTGGAGTAAGATATCTAATTTCTGATTGTTTTGCCATTTTTTAATCCTCCTTTACTTCTGATTCAACATTTGATGTAACTTGTTCAGCATCAACTTCTGGTTTCACAGCTTCAGCATCTTTTTTGCTTGTAAAACGTGGAGCATCCTGTTTCTGCGATTTTCTACTTCTTCTCTTTTCTGCATATTCCAGAGAGAATTTATCCTGTTTAATAGTTAAGAAACGGATAACACGTTCGTCACGACGGAAATTGATTTCCAATTTGTTGATTACAGATGGCTCTGCTTGGTATTCCAGTAGAGTATAAAATCCTGTACTCTTCTTTTCAATTGGGTAAGCTAATTTGCGTAAGCCCCAATTTTCTTCATTTACAATAGTAGCCCCTTCATCAGTAAGGAGTTTCTTGAATTTTTCAACCGCTTCCTTCATCTGAGCATCAGACAAAACGGGAGTCAAAATGAAAACGGTTTCGTAATTGTTCATACTTAAATTATTAATTATTAATTATTAAAAAAATAGAATCTATTTTAGAGGCGCAAAGATACAACATTTTTCATTAAAATCAAAAACCCACGGATTTTATTAATCTATAGTACATTATTCAACCTTTTTAATACAAAGTTGTTTATTATTTATATTAAACCTTGCAAAAATGAAAAAATTATCGAACCAAGCACTCGTGATTTTTGGAGCATCGGGTGATTTAACTTATAGAAAACTGTTTCCTGCAATTTTTGATTTATTTATGCTGGATACACTTCCTGAGGGTTATGTTGTTTTGGGTGTGAGTCGCACAAGTTTTACCGATGCAAAATTCAGGGACAAAATGAAGCATGGTATAAGAGAGTTTTCGAATTTCAAAGACGCCCCTATCGATAAAATAAACACATTCCTTAAAAAAGTTTTTTATCTAAGTATAGATACTGAAAATCACGAAGAATATTCTTTATTAAAGAATAAGTTAAGTGATTTGAATCAAAAATATAAATTGCAACACAACTTCATTTTTTATCTTGCCACACCTCCAAGATTATATTCTCTTATCCCCAAATTTCTTTATGGTCAGGGGCTTACCAATGAATACAAAGGATTCAGAAGGATAATTATTGAAAAGCCATTTGGTCACGATTTACATTCTGCAAAAAAGCTGAACAATGAATTATTGAGTTTTTTCCGAGAAGATCAGATTTATAGAATCGACCATTATTTAGGTAAGGAAACCGTACAAAATTTGATGGTTACCCGTTTTGCAAATGGTATTTACGAGCCTTTATGGAATAGAAATTACATTGATCATATTGAAATCACTTCTGCGGAAAATTTAGGGATGGAAGACAGAGGAGGTTATTATGATAATGCAGGTGCCATCCGCGATATGGTTCAAAACCATCTTTTGCAACTCGTTTCATTAGTAGCTATGGAGCCGCCAATAAAGGTTACACCTGAAGACATCCGTTATGAAAAAATGAAAGTCTTCCGTTCATTACACCCATTATCAAATCAAGATATAAGGCAGAATGTAATCAGGGGTCAATATACTGCTTCATCTATAAAAGGTAAGCAAGTAATAGGTTATCGAGAAGAAAACGGAGTAAATCCAGATTCTCGTACTGAAACGTTTGTCGCTATTAAATTTTATATTGATAACTGGCGATGGGAAGGCGTTCCTTTTTATATTCGCACAGGTAAACGATTACCCACACGTGTTTCTGAGATTGTGATTCATTTTAAGCCATCTCCTTCAAAATTATTTAAACCAAAAAAAGGAGATAATGAAAATCAGTTGATTCTTCGAATTCAACCAGACGAAGGTATGTTATTGAAAACATGGATGAAAGTACCAGGGAGTGGTTATGATGTAAAAAAGGTGAATATGGATTTTCACTATTCCGACCTCAATGATCATTATATTCCCGAAGCATACGAAAGACTGATTCTTGACTGCATGAATGGTGACAATACTTTGTTCATGAGTGATGAAGCAGTAGAAGGTACATGGGAATTTATTCAACCAATTCTTGAACTTTGGGAACAAGATCCTTCAATTCCACTATTAGGTTATCCTTCCGGGACATGGGGTCCTAAAAAATCTGATGATCTGGTTGAGGGCAAAAACACTTGGAGATATCCCTGTAAAAACCTGAATGACGATGGAATTTATTGTGAATTATAAATCAAAACCGATTATGAATATGAAACCAGATATTAAGATTTTTGATGATATAGAATCCTTAAATGTTGAATTTACCAAATTATTGAAAGAACATTTATGGAAAAAGGGAGAGCTTTCTATTGCTTTATCAGGCGGTTCTACTCCAAAGTTATTGTTTGATTTTTGGGCATCAAATGATAAAACAGATTTGGATTGGTCAAAAATACGATTCTTTTGGAGTGATGAGCGTTGTGTATCCCCTTTAGACGATGAAAGTAATTTCAAGATGACAAAAGATCATTTGTTCAATTATATTCCTGTCCCCGAGAAGAATATCTATCGTATTCATGGCGAAGAAGATCCACAAAAAGAGGCCGAAAGATATGCTAATGTTTTAAAGGATAATGTTGAAATGAGAAATGGTTTACCTTCTTTTGAGGTATTGATGTTGGGACTTGGAAATGATGGACATACAGCCTCAATATTTCCACATCAAATTGAGCTATGGGATAGCAACGATATTTGTGTAGTTGGAACACATCCAGATTCGGGACAAAAAAGAATCAGTCTTTCAGGCAAAACAATAAACAATGCTCACATTATTGTTTTTCTTGTTACGGGAAGATCAAAATCAGAGATTGTAAAAGAAATTGTTCGTTCAGAATTAAGACTTGACAATAAATACCCAGCAGCTAAAGTCAACCCTGTCTATGGAAAAGTGGTTTGGTTTTTAGATAAAAAAGCCGCTAATCTTTTGATTGATTAACGGCTAGTATCTTATTTCAATGTTTTAACCTTGTAACTGCATGAGACTTTTCCTTTTGTCATTGCAGTCAGTTTACTTTTTACCAGCTGTTTGCGTAACGGCGAGATTTTATCCACGAACATCACTCCATCAAGATGGTCGTACTCATGCTGAATACATCTTGCAGTAAACCCAACATATTCTTCATCTTGTGATTCCAGATTTTCATCAATATACTGAATTCTTATTCTTTCTTCGCGCGGAACTTTTTCGTGAATTCCAGGAATACTTAAACAACCTTCTTCCACCTCTTTTAAATCTCCAGTTCTTTCAATTATATGAGGATTAATGAACGTCTTCTTGAAACCTTTCATTTCCGGAACTTCGTCTCCCATAACGCTCAGATCGACAACAAAAATTCGATCATTCAATCCAACCTGTGGTGCCGCAAGCCCCACTCCATCAGCATGATACATGGTTTCAAACATGTTGTTAATTAATTCTTGCAGATTTGGATAATTGTCTTGTTCTATATCAATTGCGACTTTTCTTAATATGGGTTGACCATATACATAAATAGGTAATATCATAATTTATAATCCTTTCAATCTTTTACTTTCCATGTATCCTTGCAGGATAATTGTTGCGCTGATTTCATCTACCAGCGACTTGTTTTGTCTATCTTTTTTCTTTAAACCACCATCAAGCATTGTTTGATGAGCTAATTTTGAAGTAAATCGTTCATCAAAAAAAACTATAGGAATTGTTGGGTATATTTTTTTTAAACGGTTTGTAAATGGTTCAATCCGTTTCATGTTTTCCGAAAATTCGTTATTAAGCTGTTTGGGTTGTCCGACAACAATTTCCGAGACCTCTTCTTTTGAAAAATAAGCAGCCAGAAAATCAAAAAGTTCATTTGTATTTACTGTCGTAAGTCCATTTGCAATAATTTGCAAAGGATCACTAACAGCAATTCCAGTTCTTTTTTTCCCATAATCAATGGCAAGTATTCTTCCCATCTTAATTGAATTTGCGTTTGCGTAATTCAAAATCGCGACCAAGATACTTTTCGCGTACGACTGGATTTTCTGCTAATTCTTCGGCAGTCCCTTGAAACAACACTTTACCTTCAAAAAGCAAATACGCTCTATCCGTAATACTAAGCGTTTCATCTACATTATGATCAGTGATAAGGATGCCAATGTTCTTATATTTTAACTGAGCAACGATAGATTGTATGTCCTGTACTGCGATGGGGTCGATACCTGCAAAAGGTTCATCCAGCATGATGAATTTAGGATCATTTGCCAAACATCTAGCAATTTCAGCACGACGTCTTTCCCCCCCAGATAACCTATCACCCAGATTCTTACGAACTTTCTGCAATCCGAATTCAGAAATCAAATTCTCCAACTTATTTTTCTTATCTTTTGGAGTTAAATCAGTGAACTCAAGAATAGAACGAATATTATCTTCAACCGTCATCTTTCGAAAAATTGAAGCCTCTTGTGCAAGATAGCCAATTCCGTTTTGAGAACGTTTGTGAACTGGAAATTTTGTAATATTGGTATCACCAATAAATATATTTCCTTCGTTTGGGACCACCAGTCCAACTGTCATATAAAATGTAGTTGTTTTGCCCGCTCCATTGGGACCTAACAAACCAACAATTTCTCCCTGACGTACATTGATTGACACATGGTTAACTACCGTGCGATTTTTATACTTTTTTACAAGATTATCTGTTCGCAAAATAGTACCATTATCTGTTTGCATCTCATTTTCAATCTGTTCTGCAAAATCAACTATAACTGAATCGGTCAATATATCTTCCTTTTGTATATCCATTTCGGAAAAATTTATGCAAAGATACAAAATTAGCAGTAAACTTGTTTAAGATTAAGTACAAGTATCTTTTAAAAGTATTTAATTCTGCTTAATCCGAGACAACGACTTCGCTGCAATCAACAATCCCATTTACAGGTGGATTAAGTTTAGAAACACGTACTTCAAGAAAATCAATTATGGGAAATGCCGATTTAATTTTCCTAAATATGCGTCCGGTCAAGTGTTCCAACAGATTTGACGGCTTTTCCATTTCTGATTTCACATAGTCATAGACAATGCCATAATTTATTGTATCATCAATATTATCAGTTTCTAAAGATTTTGATAAATCAGCTTCGATCTTTAGATTCACTATAAAGTCATTTCCCTCGATTCTTTCCTCAGGTAATACACCATGATAAGCATAAAACCGCATATTTTTAAGTTCAATTATCGTCTTCATTAATATTTATCTATTTAGTCCTCAAATGTAAGAATAAATCGTTAAATTTGTTGTTCAATAAAAAAATCAAAATTATGAAAACGAATGATATTCCACAGCGACTTAAGTCATTCCGTAGTTTTATGGAAGACCATAATTTGTCTGCATTTATAGTACCCAGCACAGATGCACATTTAAGTGAATATCCACCTAAAGTTTGGGAATCTCGAAAATGGATCAGTGGCTTTACCGGTTCTGCCGGAACTGCAGTGATTACGCTTGACAAAGCAGGAGTGTGGACTGATTCTCGTTATTTTCTTCAAGCTGCAGACGAGTTAGAAGGCACCGGCTTTGAACTCTTTAAAATGGGCCAATCTGAAACCCCCGAAATGATTTCATGGATTATCTCTCAATTGAGAAAGGGACAAACAGTTGGGATTGACGGCTTAGTTTATGCAACATCTGATGCACTTCAATTACAAAAAAGGTTAGACTCAAAAGGAATACAACTTGAAACATTGTTAGATCCCTTCTCTGTGATTTGGGAGGACAGACCCGAAATTCCAAAGAACAAAGTATTCTCTCTTCCAGAAAACATTACCGGCGAATTGACTAAAAGCAAAATTGAACGTATAAATACAGCGCTTGAGCAAATGGATGCCGACGGTTTAATTTTGCTCACACTAGATTCAATTGCATGGACTTTCAATATTCGTGGAAATGATGTAGAATTCAATCCTGTTGGGGTTGCTTACGCATATATTTCAAAAGATGAATCGATTTTATTTATTGATTCCGAGAAGCTGACAGATGAAACATCAGCCATATTATCAGAACAAGGAGTTACTTTAAAAGACTACAATGAGGTATTTAGCTATGTATCAAACCTAAGTCAAGGAATAAGAGTCTGCATAACAGGCAATAAAATAAATTACAAATTATATCAAAGCATCCCTGATCATTGTAAAATAATTGACACAGCTTCACCTGTAGATTTGATGAAAAGCAAAAAAAACGAGTCAGAACTAGCAGGTTTTCGCAATGCGATGATTAGAGATGGAGTAGCATTGGTTAAATTTTATATGTGGCTTGAAAAAGCCATTCCATCCGGTGAAGTAAAAGAAACAGATATTGAAGTAAAACTACGTGAATATCGTTCTCAGCAAGACCTTTATGTTGGAGAAAGTTTTAGTACTATTGCCGGATATGCCGGAAATGGTGCAATTGTTCATTATCATGCACATCCTGAAACATGCAAAACTATAAAACCCGAGGGTTTACTTTTGATCGATTCAGGAGGTCAATATCAGGATGGTACAACAGATATCACCAGGACATGGGCTGTCGGACCATTAACCAAACAGATGAAAGTTGATTACACCAATGTATTGAAAGGACATATTGCTCTTGCTACAGCAATATTTCCGGAAGGAACTCGCGGTTCTCAACTCGATGTTCTTGCACGTCGACCATTATGGGAAGAATGCGAAACATATTGGCACGGTACTGGTCATGGAATAGGACATTTTCTTAATGTTCATGAGGGACCACAAAATATAAGACTCGAAGAAAATCCCACAACACTTCAAATAGGAATGGTTACTTCCAACGAACCAGGCATTTATAGAGCTGATCAACATGGCATCCGTACAGAGAATCTGATTGTAACTCAAAAATATAAAGAGACCGAAGATTTTGGAACATTCTATAATTTTGAAACAATCACTCTTTGTCATATCGATACAAAGCCGATTGTGAAGAAAATGCTCAATAAGAAGGAGACGAAATGGTTGAACAATTATCACAAAATGGTTTTCAACAAACTTAAAAAGCATCTTAATAAGGAAGAAAAGAAATGGCTTGAAAATAAGACTCAACCACTTTAATATTGATAATAAAATGGCACTAATAAAATCAGTAAGAGGTTTCACTCCAGAAATAGGAGAAAACACTTATTTAGCAGATAATGCAACTATAATTGGAGATGTTGTTATTGGAAAAGATTGCAGCATTTGGTTTAATGCAGTTCTTCGTGGCGATGTTAATTCCATAAGGATTGGCAATCGAGTTAACATTCAGGATGGAGCTGTTGTTCACACACTTTACAAGAAATCGGTAACTGTGATAGATGATGATGTTTCAATTGGGCACAATGTTGTTATTCACGGTGCAAAGATTGAGAAAGGCGCACTTATTGGTATGGGTGCAATAGTATTAGATCATGCAGTTATTGGAGAAGGAGCTATAATTGCAGCGGGAGCTGTTATTCTAAGCGGAACTAAAGTCGAGCCCGGCAGTATATACGCAGGTGTTCCAGCTAAATTTGTAAAGAAAGTAGACCCAGAGCAATCAAAAGAGATGAATCAAAAAATAGCAGGTAACTATTTAATGTATTCCGATTGGTTTAAGCAAGAAGATTAATTTATTAAATAGAAAATTATTTGAAAGAGGTTGCTCCAAAAGAGCATCCTCTTTTTATTAAGTATAGAATATTTCTATTTTTGATAAATAACGAAAAGTCACCCATCTTTACTTCTATTACATTAAATTATATATCTTTGCGAGCACCAAAAACATTAAATATTTTTAAATATGATAGTTTTAATGATCGTTATTTTTGTAGTCGGATATCTTCTTATCACATTAGAACATCCTCTGAAAATAAATAAAGCAGCTATTGCATTATTAATTGGCACATTACTTTGGATAATTTATATGTATGCTGCACCACAAATTATTCCAGGATATAATGGAGAAGAATTTAAACACTTTTTAGACAGCTCACATTCGTTGAGCAACAAACCTTTTCTAGAGCAAGTAAGAGAATTTGTTATAAGTTCACAAATCATTGAAAGTCTTGGTAATATCTCACAGACATTATTGTTCCTTTTAGGAGCTATGACGATAGTAGAAATAATTGATGTCCATGGAGGGTTTTCTTTTATTACCGACAAAATAACCACTCGCCACAAACGTCGTTTGTTATGGATGATCACATTCATCACTTTCTTCATGTCGGCTGTTCTTGATAACCTAACTACTACAATCATAATGATTATGTTGCTACGGAAACTAATTCCCGATAGACATGAGCAATGGATTTATGGCAGTATGATTGTTATAGCCGCAAATAGCGGAGGAGCTTGGTCGCCAATCGGAGATGTTACAACCATTATGCTATGGGTAGGTGGAAATCTTTCTGCAAACGTGATACCACACTTATTTTTACCAAGTCTTGTTTCAATAGTGATTCCAGCCATACTTATCCAACATGCACTTAAAGGGACGATAGACGATAAAGATATTCCCAAGATTGGTGAGAACCCAGCATTGTTCGATTACATCAACATTAAAGAACGAGCTATTATACTTATTTTTGGACTTGCAATATTAATACTCACCCCAGTTTTTAAAACAATCACCCACCTTCCACCCTTTATGGGGGTATGGTTTGGAGTAAGTCTTTTCTGGTTATATACAGATTTAATGTATAACAAAAAGAACGGAATGCCAGAATTGCATAAAGCAAATCTCCATTCAATACTTAAGCGATTAGATTACGCAACATTGCTTTTTTTTCTTGGAATTCTGCTTGCAGTGGATGCTTTAGGAGCAGCCGGCATACTTAATACAATGGCCGACTATATGGTAGAACACATGCCTAATGTTTATGCACAAGGTATAGCCATCGGATTATTATCTGCTATAGTAGATAATGTACCATTGGTAGCTGCAGCCATGGGAATGTATCCAATTGCCGATGCATCGATGATAGCAACCGCAGCCAATCCCGAATTATTACAATACTTTGTAGCCGACGGAGTTTTCTGGCATTTCTTAGCTTACTGTGCCGGAACCGGCGGAAGCATTTTGATTATAGGTTCGGCAGCAGGAGTAGTATTTATGGGCATGGAAAAAGTACCTTTTGAATGGTATTTGAAACATATATCATGGGTTGCATTAATTGGCTATTTGGCTGGTGCCGGAGTATATATGTTACAGAACATGCTATTTATGTAAATATACAAATTGAACCTCCTTTGAATTTGAATAAGATTGGAGGTTCAATTGTCTACCAATTATTGAAAAGAAATTAAGATTTACGAAGATCCTGTAGTAAAATCATTATACAATATACGAATAAGTCCAGTATTGAATGATTGAACCATATATATGTCTTGGTCAAAAAAACAAATATCAGTATTATTAACAGTTTCCATAACATCATTTATGGGAACGTTTTTAGTTTCGGGAATTAATATAGCCCTTCCTTCCATTGAAAATAGTTTCTCTTTAAAAGCCATTGAGCTAAGTTGGATAATTACTGCTTTTATATTAGCCACAGCGATGTTTCTTTTACCCGTCGGCAAATGGGGAGACACTTATGGCAATTCAAAATTCTACAAGACAGGACTTATCATTTTCACTCTTTCATCATTATTATGTGCGATTGCCCCCAATGCAACATGGTTAATTATTGCTAGATTTTTCCAAGGAATAGGCTCCGCATTTTCCAGTACAACCGGTCAGGCAATATTAGTATCAACCTTTCCCGCGAAGAATAGAGGTCAAGTATTAGGGATTTCCGTTTCATCAGTTTATATTGGTTTAGCATTAGGTCCATTTTTAGGAGGCATTATTGTTCAGCAATTTAGTTGGCATATATTATTTTATATTGCCGTTGTTTTGGGCATTATAGCAACTATTGTAGCTTTTATATTTCTTGAAGACGACAAAAAAGAAATCCACGAAAAAAGAAGGACAAAAGCAATTGATACATTAGTATTTATGAGTGGATTAATATTAATGACCTATGGATCATCTCAAATTCCGAGTATTTTTGGATGGTCAATGCTGACTAGCGGTGTAATTCTACTTGTAATATTCTGTTTTCTTGAGACAAAGATTGACAAGCCTATGCTTGATACAAAGCTGTTTACACGTAACAAACTTTTCGCATTTTCCAATCTTGCAGCATTAATTAACTATACAGCAACTTTTGCAATAGTCTTTTTTTTGAGTTTGTATCTACAGGACGTTCGAGATATGTCGCCACAAATGACTGGAAGCATCATTATTGCCCAACCCATTATGATGACCATATTATCACCAGTTACCGGTAAATTATCAGACAAAATTCAACCAAGATATTTATCCACTTTAGGGATGTCAATATGTACAATAGGATTAATATCATTATCATTTTTAAATGAGACCACGCCCATTTGGATAATAATAGCAATATTAGTTTGGGTAGGTATAGGATTTGCGTTCTTTTCCTCTCCCAACATGAGTACAATTATGAGTTCAGTAGATAAAAGCAGATATGGTCAAGCATCAGGCATTGCCGCCTCGATGCGAGTTTTCGGACAAATAGTAGGCATGACCATTGTCACCCTGTATTTCGCATATCTTTTTGGCAATAAAGCAGTTATTGAAGTCGACAACGCATTATTCCTCACTGCCATGAAGCGAGGATTTATCACCTTTGCTTTAATAAGTTTAGCAGGCATCTATTTTTCCTTTACTCGAGGAAATGTAAACAGATGATTTACAGAACAGTATATTAGATAATACCTAAGTATTTTTAGTCGTAAATAACAATCAGTATTTCAATTTGATTATTTCGTAGAATTCATCAATAAGAATTAGCATTCCACTTTTACCATTTTGTATAATTGATCGTTTGGTCGAATCTTTTCAGAAGTCTTTATTGAGAATCTATCACCTTTCTTAGCCTCATCAACAGTATTCAAATCCACACGAATATCATCAGCAGTAACAAAAACCGCCCCTGTTGTAGGTCCCGTAATCAAGAGTTCGTCACCTGTTTTGACCGATTGCGCCTCGATCAGGAATTCTGTTACCCCGAGATTTCCAAAGTGTTTAATAGCTTTTCCGATGTACACCTTTCTTTTTGTAGCCCCAGAACCATATCTATTTGTCCATTCCCCCAATCTTTGTCCGAGATAGTACCCATTCCAGAATCCACGATTAAACACAGTAGAAAGCTTTTCGTTCCATTCTTCTATTTTAGTCTCATTGAACCTATCCGTGCAATACATAACAACCGCCTCCTTGTAGCAAGACGACACTATCCGAACATATTCCGGTCCACGAGCCCGTCCCTCGATTTTGAACACCCTGACCCCAGCGTCCATCATTTTATTCATGAAATGGATGGTTTTCAAATCCTTAGGCGACATAATATATTCATTATCAATATCGAGTTCTATTTCACTATCCCGATCTTTAACAGTATAAGCTCTTCGGCAAATTTGATTACACTCACCCCTGTTAGCCGACAGATTTTTTTCGTGCAAGCTCAAATAACATTTTCCTGAGACAGCCATACAAAGTGCCCCATGGCAGAACATTTCTATTCGAATTAATTCGCCCGAAGGTCCTTTTATATGTTGTTTCACAATATCATCATGAATAGCTTTAACCTGATCAAGATTCAGTTCACGAGCTAAAACAACCACATCCGCAAATTGAGCATAGAATTTTAAAGACTCTGTATTTGTAATGTTCAATTGCGTTGAGAGATGTACTTCCACTCCAATGCTTCGTGCATACATTAAAACAGCAACATCAGCCGCAATAATAGCAGAAAGATTTGCCTCCTTAGCCGCATCTACAATCTTATGCATCAACTGCATATCATTGTTATAGATTATTGTGTTTACAGTCAAATAGCTTTTAATCTTATTATCTCGACATATTTGAGCAATGTTATGCAAATCATCTATCGTAAAGTTGTTTGACGATCTTGATCGCATGTTTAGTCCTTCGATTCCAAAGTATATTGAATCAGCCCCCCCTTGAATAGCCGCCATGAGAGATTCGTACGAACCGGCGGGAGCCATTATTTCATAATCATTTTCATTCATCATAATTTCCTATTGAGCTACAAAAATACTGTTTTTTTAGTTAGTATTAAAACGCAGTTTCGATTAAGCGACCCAAACTCATAAACTTATATTTGCGCAATCCGTTTGATATAAAGTGTTATCTTTGCATTTATCACTATTAATAAGGTTTACATGAAAAGGTTAATTTTTATTACATTAATGCTCACTTTAGGAGTTATGATTATTCAAGCTCAGGATCAGGGTAATCGATATGCAGAAATCACCAATCCAAAGCTAATAGACATCAACAAGGAAGCTGCCCGCGCCAGTTTCTATACATTTAGCAATGTTGATGATGCAGTAAATGCTTCCAGTGGGAGTAAAGGAAGCGAATTTCTTTTGTTGAATGGCATATGGAAGTTCAATTATTCAGAAAACTTCAACGATCGTCCTCAAAACGGATTCTATGAAGAAAACTTTAATGCAAGTTCTTGGAGCGACATCAAAGTACCCGGTAATTGGGAAATTCAAGGATTTGGAACACCTATTTATGTGAATACCACATACGAATTCACCTCACCCGGTCACCCACCCTATTGGGACAAACCCAATCCCCCTTTAGTACCTCATGATTTCAATCCAGTAGGAACCTATAGAAAAGAGTTCGACATCCCCTCGTCATGGATTGGAAAAGATATCATTGTAAGTTCAGATGGTACAAAAGGCGCAGCATACTTCTATTTGAATGGAGAATTCCTTGGAATGAGTAAAGACAGCAAGTTACCCGCCCGATTTAACATTACCAAGCTAGCCAAACCCGGTAAGAATGTGTTATCAATACAAATACACCGTTTTTCAGAAGCAAGCTATTTAGAATGTCAGGACATGTGGCGTTTATCAGGCTTAGAGCGAGACGTTTATGTTTACGCACGTCCGAAGACACATATTACAGATTATTTTGTACAAACCCCATTAGATAAAAACTACAAAAACGGATTATTCTCACTTGACGTAAGCATATATAATTCCGACAATAAGAATGAAAATATAACCGTTTCTTATGAATTGAGAGATGCATCAGATGCTGTTGTCAGTAAAGAATCAAAGACACAAAGCACTTCAAACGAAGCATCCGTATTATTTTCCAAAGAAATAGAAAACGTAAAACAATGGTCGGCTGAAGAGCCCAACCTATACACATTAATTATCACATTATCAGATTCTAGTGGAAAGATTATTGAAACCACCTCTCAAAAGATAGGATTCAGGACATCAGAAATCAAAGACCGTCAATTTTTGATAAACGGCAAGCCCGTTCTTGTTAAAGGCGTGAATATTCATGAGCACGACCAATACACAGGACATTATGTAACCGAAGATTTAATGAGAAAAGACTTTGAGTTATTTAGAAAATACAATGTCAATACCGTTAGGACCAGTCACTACCCCCAACAAGAATTATTCTACAAGTTAGCAGACGAATATGGAATTTACATTATCGACGAAGCCAATATAGAAAGTCATGGAATGGGATACAGTTTGAGCAAAGGTGGAACATTAGCCAACAATCCATTATTTTTGGAAAGTCATATGAACCGTACAAAAAACATGGTTGAAAGAGACAAGAACCATGTATGCATTGTTATTTGGTCGTTAGGTAATGAGTCCGGCAACGGTTATAATTTTTATGAAACCTACAACCTTGTAAAAAGTATAGACCCAACCCGTCCTGTACAATACGAACAAAGTAAGTTAGAGTGGAACACAGATATCTACTGTCCAATGTATAGGACACCCGCTCAAGTTGAAGAATATGCCAAAAGCAGTTATGCCGACCGTCCTTTGATACAATGCGAGTATGCCCATGCAATGGGAAACAGTTTAGGTAATTTTACAGAATACTGGGATTTGACCCGGAAGTACGATATACTTCAAGGCGGATGTATTTGGGATTGGGTTGACCAAGGAATTGTCCAAACAGACAAAAATGGAAACAAATTTTGGGCATTCGGCGGCGATTTTGGTCCCACCGGTACACCCAGTGACGGTGATTTCTGTATTAACGGAGTAATTTTTCCTGACAGGACCACCAAACCCCATACTGAAGAAATGCGTAAAGTCTATCAGAACATTTGGTTCAAGAATTTTGATTCCAGCACAGGTTCAGTAGATGTATTTAATGAGAACTACTTCATAGATTTGTCGCAATACGAAGTCATCTATACAATTAAGTCCCACGGTAAAGAACTTGCAAGCGGTAAGCTTACTGTAAATGTACAACCCCAAGCAACCGAGCAAGTAATCATTCCCAATTTTGCAAGATACGCAAATAACTACAAACCGCTGACAGTTGAATTTGAGGTAATACAAAAAGAAACAACCCGACTGATACCAACAGGATGGGTAGTTGCCCGCGATCAATTTGTAGTAAATGAAATTTCCGATTTGAAACTTAAAGCAGGAAAGTCGGCAAGTGTAAAAGAGAATGGCAACTCAGTAACCGTAAGCGGAAAAGGATTCAGCGCTGTTTTTGACAAGCTGAGCGGTTTGATGACCTCCTATAAAGTAGGCAAAACAGAATATGTTAGTAACGGATATGGATTTCGTCCATTTTTTTGGCGCGCCCCTATTGACAACGATTACGGTGCCCGTCTTCCCGAAAAGTTAAGTAGTTGGGAAGAAGCAAGCTATCAAGATTTGAAAGCAGAGAATTTTAAAGTAACCACAGGAGATAAAACCACCATCAGTTATGAATATACCTATCCACAAGCCAAGGCCACTGCCAGTATAGTTTACACCATTTACAACGATGGAACAATACGAGTAGATAATTCTTTTGACGCCTCAAAAGCCGAGACCGATATGATTCCACGAATTGGAATGCGCATGCAACTACCCAAGAATGTAGTAAATGCCGAATATTACGGAAGAGGACCTTGGGACAATTACATTGATCGTAAAGCATCCACGTTTATTGACAGATTTAAATCTCCAATTAGTGAGATGGTTACAAAATTTGTGTTAACCCAAGAAAATGCCCATCATGTTGATGTTAATTGGTTAGCATTATCCGAAAGATCCGGAAAAGGCTTACTTTTTGTAATGGATGAGGCCCTTGAGTTTAACGCCTCCAACTATTTACTAGAAACCCTGTCGAACGGCCCAAGGCTATTTAATAATTCAGCTGTCGGCACCGCCCCCTACAAGAAGCACATCAATGATTATGTTCCATCAGAAAAGGTAGATTTATTCATTGACTATCGTATGCAAGGAGTAGGAGGAAATAACAGTTGGGGAGCATTGCCACTTGAGCAATATATTATTCGTCCCACATCTACCCCTATTTCTTATGGATTTACGATTATCCCCATCAAGAATTCGAAAGAGATAGACAACTATTTTAAATGAACTAAATAGCAATTAAAGATTGAAGGGGCTGTTCCAAAAGGACA
>DHSL01000027.1:0-47096 GCA_002411345.1 Bacteroidales bacterium UBA5287
TATATTAGCCCTCAAATAAACCGAGCAGTAAAAAATAAAAGTTATTTTTACAACTGCTATGGAAAAGAGAAAGAATATTACATCAAAAATCAAGGTTGAAATAGTTTTATCCTTGTTACGTGGAGAGGATCCTGAGTTAATTAGCCGTGAATACGGAGTCACCCTTGCCGACATACATCATTGGCGGGATCAATTTATCGAGAGTGGATCTGACGGGTTTAAGCGTAAACCTGATGATTCAAAGCTCATTGCTGCCGAGCGTAAGATCGGACAATTGCAGATGGAGCTTGAACTCACAAAAAAAAAGAACGAATTAGCCGCAAAACTAAAAAGGAGATGATTTCCATTTTAATAAATGAACGTTATTCACTAACAGGAAAGCCTTATCCGAAGCGTTTGATCTTTAAAGTTGTTGATTACAGCAGCAGTACCTGGTATGAAAACCCTACTCCCGGGACAGGCAGGCGTGGCAGGAAACCCAAACATGGTGATGAAGAGGTTTTGCAGGAGATAAAGAAAGAAATTAAGAACAGCAAGTTCAACTCTGAGGGTTATATAAAAGTTAAGAAACGAATGGCAAAAAGGAAGGTAAATGCCTTGGTGGCCGGCAAGGCGCGTGTCAACCGCATCATGCGTGAGAACAACCTGCTCAGCCCTAACAGGAGACCCCGGAAGGCTAATAAACGTGAGCATGACGGAACCATAACCACTGACGCGCCCACTTTAATGTGGGCCACGGATGGGAAAAAGTTTTGGATTGAGGGATTGGGCTGGCATTGGTTCTTTGGTGTGATAGATCATTTTAATGATGAGATTATCTCGTGGCATATTGCAAAGAAAGGCAATCGTTTTGCGGCAATGGAGCCTGTCAGGGCTGCTGTACGCAAGACTTTTGGATCTATAGAGAAGAATGTTTGCAAAGGAATAAATTTGCAGCTCAGAAGCGATCATGGAACACAATATGACTCTGCTGATTTTATGAATGAAATGAAATTCCTGGGACTGGAGATGTCCAAAGCGTTTGTACGATCTCCACAATGCAACGGGATAATAGAGCGGTTTCATCGCACCCTGGAAGAACAGGTGTTGCAAATAGAAACATTTTCTTCCTTTGAGGAAGCTTATAACAGTATTAATCAATTTATTAATGACTACAACACGGAGTGGATATTTCATAGACTGGATTACTGTTCTCCTGTAGAATACAGGGAAAAGTACGCCGAAAGCCAGCGAAAAGAAAAAGATGATATACCATCGGGCAATAAGGATCCTGAGGTTCAGCTTGTCCTCATTTCAAGTGGCTCAATGCCACGAAGAAATGAAAGTGATAAACAGGATATTATAAAAGGGGTAACTACAATTAGTAATAACCCCTTAGAAATCCTTCGGTATAATATATCACCATCGGATCAGCTTGTCCGATACAAAAGTAATAAATAAAATTAAATACAATTAAAGTGCTCGGTTATTACGGGCTAATACAGTTTTTAATGCAATCATTATGTTCCTGATGTATGCGATAAATCCAAATAACTGCCCAAGAAGCAATACCGGATCTTGTCGAAAAATAGCATAGCTGACAATAATAGAAGAACCTAATAGACTAATAATCCAAAAACCTATTGGGAGGGTTGACTCGTGATGTTTTACAGAAAATAAAAACTGATAAATAAATCGCAAAGAAAATATTGTCTGTCCCGCCGATCCAAAAATCAACAGCCACAGTGGAACATCTTTATTATTAAAAAAGGTTTCGATAAATCCCGAGAGATCACGAAGCATAAGTCCTACTGCAGCTATGGGTGTAAGAATCAATAACACCTTGAAGACATCTCCTATTTTTTTCCATTGTCCTTGCATTTTCAGGTTCCACAAATAGATATAATACGAGATAAACTGACCTAGTATGATGGAGAAATCATCACGTAACACTCCGTATATGAAAAGAATATATGCACCTAAAACACTTAAAATCCAAAACGCAGGAGGAGAAAGCACTTTCCCGGCTTTCTCAGACACAAACCATTGATAGAGGATACGCGCAGAGAAGAATATTTGTGCCAAAAAACCAATTGCAAAAATCCAGATATTGTTAACCTGCATCTTTAGTCTAAGTTATGTTCATTAACATGATAATTTATATAACGCTTTTTCATCCATCGATAGGCAAAACAGTCTATAAACGGTCCAGATAAACGATTCCATAAATTATATTTTGATGTCCCTGCCATACGTGGATAATGTCGTACAGGTGTCTGTTTTATCTTTCCATTTTGCAAAAGGATTAATGCAGGCAAAAATCGGTGCATTCCATTAAAAAAAGGTACCCGTTTTGCAAAATCGGTATGCATCACTTTTAGCGGACATCCAGTATCAGAAATTCCATCATGAGTCATCATTCGTCTGTATCCGTTTGCTATTTTAGATTGCAGGTTTTTGAAAAAAGAGTCCTTTCGATTTGCTCTTATCCCGGTTACCATTTCGTAATCTCCAACATCCTGAAGCAACAGATTAAAATCCTCTGGATCGGTCTGCAGATCAGCGTCCATATATCCAACGTATTTGGAAAAACAAGCATCAATACCAGATTTTAATGCAGCACTCAGTCCTCCGTTTTTTTCAAGATTGATATAAAAGAACTGACTGTTTCGCGCACATATTTGACGAAGTCGCGGTAGACTTTCATCTTTTGATCCATCATTTACGAATAGAACACAGGTAGAGAAAATTGATTTCGGGAGAAATTGTTGTAATTTTTCTTCTAATGTAAATATGTTGTCTTCTTCGTTGTAAACAGGTACAATAATCGTAAACTTGTAGCTGCTGGTACCATTTTCCTTTGCTTCCATTTAATTCACTAAAGTTCTATTAATGTGCTTTATACTATACTAAACTTGATTCACTTCTTTTGCTGATTTTCTCGTTTGGTGCGTATAAGTTTGAATCTCCAACAAAAGCATCATGCTTTTTTGTAAAGTTATTCATTTACTTGGCAAAGTTATAAAATATTTATTTATGATGTTTAAAATCTACTTACCAATCCTCCATAAACGCAACATGTCCAGGTTTTAAGAGTAGGAATAAAAAAAACAGCCCAAACGCTTTGAATGGGCTGTCGTGATTATATTGTAAATCGGATTTGTAAAAAATGATATTTAATTTATCACTTATTGAAAGTAAACCGTAAGGTTGCACCAAATCGTGTTGGATATCCTCGTTGAACAAATTGATTTGTTTTACCTGTAGTGATATCTGATGCTTCGAAAAGAAATGAATTGTAATCAGTATTGAGCAGGTTCTTTGCCCAGAACTCTAATGAGAAAGGACCTTTTACAGCTGATATGCTTCCATTAACCAATCCATAAAAAGGTTGATAAAGCTCTATTCCATCGTTACCATCTGCAGGTGTAGTTTTATTCGATTCTGTCCAATATATTTTCCCCACACCTGAATATTGAATGTTTCCAATCAGTCGATCGATAAAAGATTCATTGCTGAAATTATAGATATAGCTAGCTCCCAAGCTTAAAGTGTGACGTGGAGCAAATGGGATATAATTTTCTGAATAATCGACAGTTATGAGATTCCCTTCCTCATCTTCACCTTCAAATTTATAACTACAGAAACGTGCATCTGCAAAACCATAATCTCCATATAATGAGAAATTACTTACCGGGGTGTATTTCAAACTTAATTCTACACCTTTGCTTGTCGATTTCCCTGCATTCTTAATTGAGCGACCTGATGTCCCCATATTCCTTAACTCAATGATTTGAACATCGTTAACACGCGAATAGAAAAACGCATAAGTCAATGAGAATCTCTTGTCTAACATTTCATAACGGCCCCCCAATTCATAGGTCCAACTGCTTTCCGGATCATAAGAAAGTTGTTCTTCCAAAGTAGGTTTCGCTGTATTATCATTAGCGCTAGATGGTGGACCTCCCATTCCCGGAGGCATATGACGAATAATTGACTCATAAATTGCTGTTTGCAACACTTCTGAAAAGACTTGTTCGTTATAACCACCTGTCTTATATCCTTTTGAAGCAGAAAGATAGATTTGAGAAGTGGGAGAAAACTGATATTGCAAAGCGAACTTAGGTAGAATCTTCCAAAAATCTTTTTGGTAAGATCCTTCAATCAAGGTATCTCCATCCAAAGGGATAACGATATTTCTACCCGGAACTCTGACAGTTATGTCTCCCCCGTTGCTTTCAGTAGAAAAATCGATGCCTGTATGTTCATAGTCAAACCTAATACCTGCAGTAGCTGTCAATCCCTCAAAGCCTAAGAAATCTGTTAATGTTGATTGATGAAACAATGCCGCTCCATTGGAGGGTTTAGTATAAATTCCCGGTAAATCGATTTGATTATTATCAAACGTAATAAAGCCAGGCATTTTACTCTGCATAAAAGCAATCATATCTTTTTTTAGTGCCACCGGAGTATCAATGACGCGACGGTCGATAAAACCAAAAGCACCTACCACCCAACGATATCTGCTATCATTATTGGACTTCATTGTAATCTCCTGACTTAAGGAGTGTTGTTTCTGCATCTGGCGGATAGAGAAAACTGAATTAGATGTATAATCTTGATCCATCTTCATATCATCTTTCAAATACTGAAATCCAGTTGTGGAGTGAATACTGTAACCGATTCCAGTCCAATCTAGCGATAATCCGTTTGTAAATAAGTGACGATCGTATGAAGAAGGTTCATTGAATCTTGAAGTTGTGGAGTCAATATGCATATATGGAAATGCTCCTCCTGAAACATAATCATAATTGCCAAAGAGCATTGCTTTAAAATTGGGCGTTGCCTGCCATTCCAGCTTAACCTTACCACCAGCATTTTCTGAATCATCTACCTTTTTGTTGGTATAACTGTTCATGAAATAACCATCGTCGCGTTTATAGTATGCAGCAACAGAGAGCCCAAAATTATCAGAAAGCTTACTGTAATTAGATCCCATAACAGATAACTGCCCGTAATTTCCACCACTTAGTGCGAAACGGGTACCCTGATAATTTAAAGGAGAAAGAGTGTATAGATTGACGATTCCTCCAATAGCGTTTCTTCCGTAAAGTGTGCCCTGAGCTCCTCGCAAAACTTCTATTCGTTGAATATCTTGAAACTCAAAATCGAACGCTGAAGGATTAAAACTAGGTACATTATCAACATAAAGACTAACTGTTTGACCCCCTAATCGTGCACCAATACCACGTATATAGATTGGAGTTGAAACCTTAGAACCGTATTGAGGAATAAAAAAGTTTGGAATATACGAACTCAGATCAGGAAGTGACTCAATCTGACTATCCTGCAGCTGTTTGGGTGAGAGAACTGTCACCGCTGTCGGAATATTTTTCAGTTGGTTGGTTTCTTTTACTGATGATGTTACCACCACTTCATTTAAATAATAGACTTTGACTGTATCTTTTTGATTTGTTTCTTTTTCCGGCATGTTTCCCTTAGAAAAAGATAGAAATACATTACAAAGTAGGACACTTGCTACCAGGAATTGTTTTATTTTAGTCATATAATTTGATTTATAATTCAATACAAAGATACGCAAATATTTGTCGCCAGTCAATAAATTAATCATTACATCACACTTAATCTTACTGCTTAAAAATGAAATATACTGCAAATATAAGAAATACAAATCCTATCAAATGATTCAACTTTATCTGCGTTTGAAATGCAATTGAAGAGAATACAACAAATACCAGCAATGTAATAACCTCCTGCATGACTTTTAGCTGTAAAAGAGAAAAGTTACCACCATTACCTTCGAATCCGATTCGATTCGCGGGTACCTGAAAACAGTATTCAAAAAAGGCGATTAGCCAGCTTATTATAATAATACCTATGAGCGGTAATTTACTGAACCAGCTATTTTCAGCCAGTTTTAAATGTCCATACCATGCAAACGTCATAAAAACGTTAGAGATAACCAATAGTCCAATAGTAAGTATATTATTCATATAGATTCACAAAAAATTGCGCAAAAATACAATATTTTCACAAAAAAAGTTCTTCCAAAAGTGTTTATATAAGAAAGAGATAATCATTATCTTTGGATTTTCTTTGGATTTTCTTAATTATTGTCTAATTTATATGAAGACAAGAACAAGACATTATTTTCCACTATTCATTATTGTATCCTGCTGTGTTGTGACTATTAGTTGCACATCGAATACGACAAAAAATCAAAATGAAAAATCTGATTCAACTATGTCTGATCAATTTCGTAACAATCTCAAAGAAGTCAAAAATCTCGCAAAAGAATTAAAAAGAAAAGGGATAAGCGATGAGCGGGTTTTAGCAGCAATAGGCAAAGTACCTAGACATTTATTTGTTGGCGAATATTTAAGGGAATATGCCTATATTGATGAGCCACTTTCAATTGAAAAGGGGCAGACCATTTCCCAGCCTTATACAGTAGCATTTCAGACTGAGCTGTTAAAACTTCAACCTGGCGAAAAAGTATTGGAGATAGGTACAGGAAGCGGCTATCAGGCAGCAATTCTTTGTGAAATGAATGTAGAAGTTTATAGCATTGAGCGTTATTATGAACTTCATATTTTAGCAAAAAAAAGGCTCAATAAACTAGGATATTATCCAAAACTGTTTTTTGGAGATGGTTTTGAAGGACTACCAGAATATGCCCCTTTCGACAAGATTCTGGTTACTGCAGCGCCTGAAGAGATTCCGGAAAAATTACTATTGCAATTGAGAGTAGGAGGATGGATGGTTGTTCCCCTTGGAGGAAGGCAAATACAGAAAATGACTGTCATAAAACGCATAAATGAAGATAAATTCAATCTATCGGAATATGGAGATTTTATTTTTGTTCCTATGCAAACTGGAACTGAAGAATAATTTTTCAAAGTAAAAAAAAGAAAACCTGCTTATTTAAGCAGGCTTTCTTGTGACCCCGGAGGGGCTCGAAGCCAATCCGTAAAGGTCATATATTCAGATAATTTGAAGATAGTGATTTACAACTCCACCTATTTCACCTTAATTATGATTCATTGTTTTGCTGATGATTTCTAAATCTTAAAGTTATAAATTTACCTTTTAATAGCAAAATATAGGATATAAAGCTTTAAAAATATTCAGAAGTAAATCTTTGTAATATAGCATTATGTTATTATATGTGAATTAACTAAACTTCACCGATCTTCTTTCCAGATATTTTTTAAATAGACTTTATATTTACTGTCTTATTCAACTACAGTATTGAATGTTACTTCAATATTGTTTCTGGTAGCGTTTGAATATGGACATATTTGGTGAGCTTCTTTTACAAGTTCTTCCGCATCTTGCTGGCTGATACCTCCAGAGAATTTTACATCCATTTCAACAGCAAGCTGAAAGCCTCCGCCTTCTTTTTGGCCAATACTAACCTTTGCAGTCACTGTTGGTCTTACTTTCAATTTTTTAGCTGTTGCCACACTACTGATAGCACTACCAAAACAAGCCGAATAGCCTGCTGCAAATAATTGCTCGGGATTGGTGTAGGCTGTATCAGGTCCCCCCATTTCTTTAGGTGGTTTTATATCTAGGTTTATTACTCCATCCGAAGATGTTACATGTCCACTTCTGCCACCTACTGTAGTAGCTATTGCTGTATATAATGCTTTCATTTTAGTCGTTATTTTAATTAAACATTTTTATATAGATTCTATTATTCTTATTTCCACCCTATAAGGTAGGAAACATTAATTCTTTTTACAAACTATACCAATAATTATGAAATTATATTACGGCATTATGTAATTAAATTTCTTCTGTACTTTATTCCATCTATTCCTCGCATGATAGATTTCTCTATTTCAATAATAACAAAAACAATTACACCTAAAGCGATTGGGTAAGCCCAATCGAATAATTGCATGGGATAAGTCCCGAAAATATTATTCATAAAAGGCAAGTAAGTTATGCTCAATTGTAGAACAATCAGTATGGCGGATACAGTTAGAATTGATTTATTGGTAAAGAATATTTTACTGAATGCAAATCCCCGGATACTGCGGCAATTAAATAGATGGAATAGCTGAGCAAATACAATTGTTTGTACAGTAATGGTTCTGACCAATTCGATTGGATATGATAATTCCAATAAATGTATATTCAACCACAATGTTCCTCCTCCGATAAGCAATGACACTAAAATTATTCTCCTTACAAAATATCCACTTAATAAAGAGGATTTAGGCGAACGTGGTTTTCGCTTCATTGCCCCCTTTTCGATATGCTCAAAAGCCAAAGCAAGAGAAATTGTAATGGAAGTTACCATGTTAACCCAGAGTATCTGTATCGGGGTTAGAGGGATCGATATTCCTAGAAAGATACTGGCAATAATAAGAAAAGCTTCTGCACCATTGGTAGGGAGGATAAACAGAATTGTCTTTTTTATGTTATCATACACTCGCCGTCCCTCCTTGATAGCTGAAACAATAGTGCTGAAATTGTCATCAACGAGTATCATCTCCGATGCATCTTTTGCGACATCCGTTCCTTTTATTCCCATTGCAATGCCAACATCAGCTTGTTTCAAGGCAGGGGCATCATTGACGCCATCGCCAGTCATGGCACAGATCAGTCCGTTTTCTTGTAAGGCATTTACAATACGCAATTTCTGTTCGGGAGTAGTGCGGGCAAAAATATTATTGCTCATTGCTGCTTGATTAAATTCATCATTGTCCATTTTCTCTATATCTACTCCCTGTAGTGCTTTATCTCCTTCTCCTATCCCCATCGATAAACCGATGGCCATGGCGGTAATAACATGGTCGCCAGTAATCATTTTGACATCAATCCCTGCTTCTTTGCAGGAAGATATGGCCTCTATAGCTTCTTCACGTGGTGGATCTATAATTCCGGCTATGCCAAGGAACGTAATTCCATCGGTTAAGTCATCTATCCCGAAATCTTTTTTCCCTTTATGAGCTATTTTATAAGCACCGGCTATAATGCGCTTGCCTTCGTGTGCCAAATCTCTTGTACAGCGTTCCCAGTAATTAATATCTATATCTGTTACTCCATTCTGTGACTGTTGAGATTGTGTTAACTTTAATAACCGTTCGGGGGCACCTTTTATATAGATCACATTCTTATCTTCGAGCTCAACCAAAACAGCCATGTATTTATAAGAAGCATCGAATGGTAAAGTTGCAGTTTTGTGAAATTTCTCCTCAATTATATTTACTTTTCTCGAAAGGGTAATTAAAGCTCCTTCAGTAGGGTCTCCTTTTATTGTCCAATGCCCTAATTCATCTTGTACGAGAGATGCATCATTACAGATTGTAAAACAAGTTAATAAATCGGACAAAACATTTTCGTCTTCATAATTAATTCTTGTACCATCCTTTAATATATCACCCGATGGAGAATATCCACTTCCGGTTATTGTATACCTGTCATTGCTGGTTAATACCGTTTTCACAGTCATCTCATTTTTAGTCAATGTGCCGGTTTTGTCAGTACAGATAACCGATACAGCTCCCAGAGTTTCAACAGAAGGTAAATGACGGATAATCGCTTTTTGTTTAGCCATATTTTGTACTCCTATCGCTAAGATTATTGATAATATTGCCGGAAGTCCTTCCGGAATAGCTGCGACTGCCAGCCCAATTACTGATAATAATAATGTTTCGGAATCATAGTCTCTGAAAAAATGCCCAAATAAGAAAATAATGAAAGCGAGAATAACTATTGAAATAGAGATTACTTTACCCAAATGGTTTGTTTGGCGTAATAGAGGTGTTGTTACTGGTTTAACTTTGCCTATAAGCTGGCTTATTTTACCGATTTCAGTATCCTCTCCAATAGCGACGACTATTCCTATTCCTGTTCCTGCACTGATTGTTGTACCAGAGTAAGCCATATTTATTCTGTCTCCAAGTGAGGTGTCTAAAGAAAGAGTATCGATCGCTTTCTCAGAAGGAATGGATTCTCCGGTTAAAGGAGACTCATCTATTTTGAGGTTGTTGGAGATTCCAAGCCTTAAATCAGCAGGAACTTTATCTCCTGGATTAAGCAATACAATATCACCAATTGTCAGCTCGACAGCATTTATCTCTTCACGTTTCCTATTTCTGATTACTTGTGCTTTAAAGCAAAGCAGCTTTTTTATTTTTTCAATAGCTTTTCCGGCTTTATTTTCCTGAATAAAACCAATTGCAGCATTGATTATAGTGACAAGCAGAATAAATGTCATATCAAGATACTGTCCCAAAAAGAAAGTAATAATGGCTGCGACCAATAATACGTAGATCAAAATATTATGAAATTGTCTAAAAAATAGTACAATTATATTCTCTTTCTTTTGAGGAGGCAATTGATTCAATCCAAATTGATCTGATCTGGCTTTTACCTCTTCCTCCGATAAACCTTTAACTAAATTACTTTCTAAAGAATCCACTACTGAATTGATATCTACTGTATGCCAATCCAGTTTCTTATATGTGTAATCATATGACATATTATAACTTTTTTAGAAAAGAACTTAAATAAAACACATGCTATATAATGTAGAATTACAGTTCTTCTATGTTCTTGAGTTTCTTCATCCTTTGAGATCGGAAAGAAGACGGAGTCATCCCCGTTTGTTTCTTAAACTGGTTAGATAAATGTGCCGCACTGCTATATTCCATTTTAAAAGCAATCTCAGCCATACTAAGTTCATTGTCAGTAATTAGCTCTTTTACCCTTTCTATTCTATGTGCAATTATAAAATGCTCGATGGTCATTCCTTCCGATTTGGAAAAAAGGGTAGATAAATAGGTATAATTATAATTTAATTTATTACTCAAGTAATCAGAAAAATTGGTTTTGAAATGTTCTCCGTCTTCATGTATTGCATTAATAATTATGATTTTTATCTTTTCTATCAATATCGTAGTCTTGTCTGTTATAATGGATAAACCGGATAGCTCCAGATTCGACTTCATTTGTTGATATTGATTTTCAGAAATGGCACCCTTTGTCTCAACTCGTCCTAAATGAATAGAGATATATGGTATCTGATTTTGTTTCATCACATATTCCACCCACATTTTACAACGACGACTTACCATATTTTTGATATATATAATCATCAGTCATATTTTTGAAGTTAGTAGAATTTAAATCTGATTCTTTTAATCGATATATGTTTTAGTCATGTTATTCATCGATTTTACAGAACCATTATAAGGTGATACTGACCGTTGCCAATAACACCTTACAAAAGAATTATAAAGAAAGATTCCTTTTATTGTAATCTTCTTAGACGATATAGCAACTGTTGAATCGTTTCTTGATAATCATCAATAATAGATTGTGTGAAAAGTTCAGGAAACAATTTACGATTAGATTCTACAGTTTTATAGAATTCCTCGGTACATTTCACAATATTATCAGGCCTTGTTGTTATAGGAATAATAATATCAAGATCACCTCGTAGAGCATATGAGGTTTCTACAAGGCGTTCGGTTGCATCTAATAAATTTGTTATGGCTTGATCTAAAGCAATATGCTTAGCATAACTGCTAACACCGGTTACATGCCAATGAAAAAGTTTTAAACTGTTATTGTAGGAAAACAAGAGACCTAAGAAAGTAGCAATTTCAGCATTTGTAGATACAACTGGTTCTTTAACTGATAGCGTTGTCATAATGTTATTGTATTATATATTAACAGTGTAGGATAGAAAATCCATCAATCGCTGTTTGCGACTGATCTGTTATAAATTACCGTTAACATCAAAATCTTTGAAAAAATTGGTGCTGTAAGGCACTTTATAAGAGAAGCTACGAATATTAATACGTTAGTCTCTTAATGTAAGCATATTTCATCGATAATCCATCATGTATTTTAGTGAAATAGTTACATAATTATTGGATTTTTATTCAAATTAACATGTAATGAGTGGCATTGTGTGAAAATGAAAAAACTATACAATTATAAAATAGAATAATGTAACATTAAAATGTATTAATGTGATTATCTTAATATCAGTTCTAACATTAGAGTTATTACGAGAAATGAAAATGAAAACAAATGAAAAACTACAAAGAAGTGTTCAGAATGCAATAAAATGGGAACCTCTGTTGCATGCTGCAGAAATAGGAGTTTCTGTCAAGGATGGTGTAGTTACACTTTCTGGTATTGTGGATAGTTATGCTAAAAAGCTAGAAGCAGAAGAGGCTGCCAAAAAGGTATTGGGAGTAAGAGCAGTGGCACAAAATATCAAAGTAGAGATTAATGATGTATGGAACAAAAATGACACTGAGATTGCAACGACAGTGTTGAACGCACTGAAATTGAGTTTAGATATATCATCTGAAAATATAAATATTGAAGTTGAAAAAGGATATGTTACTCTCAATGGAGAACTACCGTGGTATTACCTAAAAGAGCTAACAGAAAAAACAGTTTCTCAACTCCTTAGTGTGAATGGGGTTGCAAATAAAATAGTTATAGTACCTAATATTAAGAATTTCTTCGAGGAAGAAGCTATAAAGCCTTACTTATCTGAGAATTGGCTTCTTGCTAATTGTGATATAAATATTTCCATAACAAAAAGTCAAGCGACCTTAACAGGCGTAGTAAAATCACTCTATCAAAAAGACTTAGCAGAAAGAATAGTTTGGAATTCTCCGGGTGTCTCATCTGTAAATAATAACATTCACATTCTATAACAGTATCCTGCATCTATTGAAATAAGGTGTGTAAGATTAATAATTCCAGTTATGAAAAAGAAAAAAATTAATAAAATTTTGAAGTCTGCCAAGAAAAAGATTAGAACTCTAATAATGGTACCCAAAGAGGCAACAGATAAAGAGGTGAATGATGCAACATTGAATCTGGATCCAGATAAAAATAGTTGGGGCAGTAGAGGTTAGATTTAATCTTTTATCCTTTGATGCTATTTCTGCAAAAAAAATTAAAGTAAAAACCATGAATAAAAAACAATATTATTATGAGTATAAAAACAATAAATCCCGCAACAAATGAAAATATAAAATCATTTGAAGAAATGTCTGCTAAGGGCATAGATATAGCACTTGAAAACTCTGAAAAAGCTTTTCAAAGTTGGAAAAAGACCTCCTATTGGCAACGTGCTGAATTATTATATAAAGTAGCGCATATTCTACGATCAAGGAAAGATGAGTTTGCTAAGCTAATTACCCTTGAAATGGGTAAACTTATTGGAGAAAGTATTGGAGAAATAGAGTTGAGTGCTGATATCTTTGACTATTATGCCGTGAACGGAGAAAAACTATTAGCTGATAAACCTTTGAATCCTAAATATGGAGAGGCATTCATCCGCTATAGTCCTATTGGAGTATTGCTTGGTGTAGAACCCTGGAATTTTCCATTCTATCAGGTAGCACGATTTGCGGCTCCTAATATAATGATTGGAAACTCAATCTTAGTCAAGCATGCCTCGAATGTACCTCAATGTGGCATCGCCATTAAAAATATTTTTGATGAAGCAGAAGCTCCGGAAGGTTTATACACAAATCTTCTCATTCCGGGTGATAAGATTACAAAGCTTGTTGCCGATACAAGAATAAAAGGAGTTTCACTGACCGGTAGCGAACAAGCAGGTGCAAGTCTGGCTGAAGCTGCTGGAAAGTATATAAAGAAATCGGTTTTAGAGTTAGGAGGTAGCGATCCGTTTATTATCTTGGATGATGCAAATATTGATAAAGCGGTAGAATGGGCTGTCGTGGCTAGGATGAATAACACTGGTCAATGTTGTGTTGCCGGAAAACGCTTTATCATAATGGATAGTGTGTATAACGAGTTTTTCAATAAGTTTAAAGCAAAACTGATGGAATTTGAAGCTGGCGATCCTGTGGATCCGGCTACTAAATTAGGTCCCCTTTCGAGTGAGGGAGCCTTAAAGCTCTTGTTAAATCAAGTACAAAAAGCAATTAAAGGAGGAGCAAAAGTAGAATTAGGAGGGAGACAGATTGATAGACCTGGATTCTATATGGAGCCAACAATTTTGACAAATATTGATAAAAATAATCCGGCTTATAGGGAAGAATTATTCGGACCAGTAGCTTGTATATTTAAAGTTAAAACAGAAGAAGAAGCTATTGCATTGGCAAATGACACACCTTTCGGTTTAGGAGCATCTATTTTTACAAAAAATACAAATCGAGGCAGAAAAATTGCGGATCAAATTGATTCAGGGATGGTATTTATAAACCATCCAACATGGACTAGTCCTGATTTGCCTTTTGGTGGAACTAAGCGATCCGGTTATGGCAGAGAATTATCCGAATTGGGTATTTATGAGTTTGTGAATAAAAAATTGATTCGCACAAGTTTGTTGGAAGATCCGTTCTAATATAGTTATAGTTGGAAGGAAGCATTTTAGAGTTTCTGTCGATGAAAAAAGATTTGAAATAATATTTTGCTTCTCTTCCAATTTTTAGTAAAAATATTCGTATAAATCAATTGTTTATTGCGTTATGAAAAAAACAAGAAAAATTGGTAATTCAAATTTGGGAACATATCCTTTTGTCCTTGGTGGAAATGTCTTTGGATGGACAGCAAATGAGAAAGCATCATTCGAGATACTCGACACATATGTCGATGCCGGTTTCAATTTCATTGATACAGCCGATATATATTCAGTTTGGGTAAAAGGTCATAATGGAGGTGAATCCGAAGCAATTATTGGAAATTGGTTGAAAAAAAATGGGAAAAGAGATAATGTGATGATATCTACTAAAGTAGGTGGAGAAATGTCAGACAGTAAAAAAGGATTGAAGAAAGAATACATAATAAAAGCTGTAGAAGACTCGTTAAAGCGACTCAATACCGACTATATCGATCTTTATTTTACTCATTATGATGATTTATCTACTCCTATTGAGGAAACTTTAGAAGCATATGCGAGCCTAATTGCGGCAGGAAAGATTAGATATATTGGAGCCTCTAATATGAGTTCTGCTCGCATACGTGAATCATTGGAGGTTAGTAAGGTTAACAGTCTACCAGCTTATATATGTTTACAACCACAATATAACCTATATGAAAGGGAAGGCTATGAAAAGGATTATGAACCATTAGCAGAGAAATATGATTTAGGTGTTATTTGTTATTATTCACTAGCCAGTGGCTTTCTGACAGGAAAATACAAATCTGTGGCTGATCTAAAGGATAGCCAGCGAGGTGGTGATATCGAAAAATATTTGAATGATAGGGGTATGCGTATTATTAACGAATTGCAATCCATAGCAGACCAATATAATGCAACTTGTGCTCAAATAGCTCTGGCTTGGCTACAGGCAACTCCATCAATTACCGCACCTATCGCAAGTGCATCGAATAATGTACAGTTAAGCGATATCTTAAAAAGTATAGATATAGATTTGGATGAAAAAGCTAGGCGAAGATTAGATACTGCTTCATCATACAAAATGATTCAAATCTAAATTGAAAAAACGACAATTGAGAGGCGTGTAATTTTAATACGAGTAAGCCTCCGTTATTGATAAATTAATTTAGAGTAATTGTTGGAAAGTTACTCTATTGTAGTTTGGTTGAACCTATAAAAACAATAAATATGTTGAAAAATAATACAAAAGCTCCGGAATTTAGACTGAGCACAGTTTATGAGCAGCAATTATCTATTCAGGAATTGAATGGAAAGAATATAGTTTTGGTATTTTATCCGGCCCAAGAATCGGTATATAGTGATGAACTGACATTGTTCAATGATGCAATAAAGGTGTTTGAAGAGAATAATACTGTGATACTAGATATTTCGATTGATAGCAGGTATAATCAAATAACTTTTACACAAAAGATGAATCTCCAATTCACTCTTCTTTCCGATTTCGAACCTAAAGGAGCTGTTTCTAAATTGTATGATGTGTATGATCCGATAAATGGTTGTAGCAAAAGAGCTATATATCTGATAGACAATAATGGAGTCATCAGGTGGAGCTACCTTCCTCCTGAGGAAGCAGAGCCTGGTCCTAAATTGGCATTGGATGCATTGGATGAGCTGATTTCGTGCTTTAACTCAAATTGGTATTGAAACTATATATTTTCAAGCTAAAGTGCTATGAAGTTGGCATTTTATTATATATCGCTGATAATGAGTTTATTATTAATAATTATGTTTAAATAAGAAAAAACAAATATCAAGATGAAGACTCTCTTAAGACCATTTATGCTGTTTGTCTTGCTATTTTCATTCTTTAAGCCTGACGTATACGGGCAAGAGAAGAGGATCGTAGAATATGACCTTGTCGTACATGATACCATTGTTAGTTTCACAGGAAAAAAGACAAAAGCTTTAGCTATCAATGGGCAAATACCTGGTCCTATGTTGCGTTTCGTTGAAGGCGATTCAGCTGTAATACGTTTACATAATAAGACTGATGAAGAAACAACCATTCATTGGCATGGTCTGATAGTTCCAGTGGAACATGACGGCGTTCCTTTTCTGACTACTGCACCTACATACCCCGGAGAGTCTCATGTCTATACCTTTCCTATTGTCCAAAACGGAACATATTTTTATCATTCGCATAGTGGTCTGCAACATCAGTTAGGTGTTTATGGACCATTGGTTATAGAAAAACGAGAGGATGACTTAACATTACGTGATGAGGATAAACTGCCCGAACATACCCTTTTATTGAGCGACTGGACCGATGTCAACCCTCATGAAGTTATGCGTTTGCTGATGACCGGTTCCGATTGGGGGAATATTAAGAAAGGAAGTACTCAAAGTTATTGGGAAGCATTACGTGCAGGGCATTTAGGAACAAAGTTTGTCAATGAATGGAAACGCATGTCTTCTATGGATATCAGCGATGTTTATTATGATAAGTTTTTGGTGAATGGGAAAGAAGATATTCTTTTTCCAGATTATAGAGCTGGAGAGAAAGTGAGGCTAAGAATTATTAACGGCTCTGCATCTACGAATTTCTGGATACAATATTCGGGTGGAAAGATGGAGGTAATAGCGAGTGATGGAAAAGATGTCGTACCTGTTCAGGTTGACCGGATATTAATAGCTGTTGCCGAAACATTCGATATTGTGGTTACTGTTCCCGAAAATAGAAGATCTTTTGAACTTTCAGCAACAGCTGAAGATCGGACTGGCTTTGTTCGAGTGTGGTTGGGAGAAGGAGAAAAGCATTTTTTAGCACCGCTACAGAGTCTAAAATATTTTGAAGGAATGAAAAGCATGAATAGTATGATGGATATGAGCGGGAATATGAAACCGATGGATATGAGCTTGAAACAAATAGATAGTTACGAGAATATGTATCCGGAGATTAAGACTCCTAAGGTACACCATCATAACGATCATGATGCCCATAAAGAGCCACAAATAGAATCAATCGTTCGAGGAGAAGAGAATTCCAACATTGAGCCAGATGAATCGGTGACATTAAACTATTCCATGCTTCGCTCTACAATAAAGACAACTCTGCCGGACAATGCTGTTTGGCGTGAACTAAGATTTACTTTAACCGGTAATATGGAACGTTATGTTTGGACGATAGATGACAAAACCATCTCAGAAAGCGATAAAATATTAATCAAAGGAGGTGAGAATATCCGTATCATTTTATTCAATAATTCGATGATGCGTCACCCGATGCATCTACATGGTCATTTCTTCAGAGTTATCAACCAACATAGTGAATATGCTCCTCTCAAGAATGTCATAGATGTTATGCCTATGGAGACAGACACGATAGAGTTTCATGCTTCTGAAGAGAATGGAGACTGGTTCTTTCATTGTCATATTCTTTATCATATGATGTCAGGTATGGGGAAGATATTTGAATATGAAAATTCGAATATAAACTCGCAATTACCTGACAAAGAAGCTGCTTTAAAACAAGTATATGCAGCCGATAAAATGTTTTATCTTACTGCTAAGAATGAATTCTTGTTTAATGGTAATGTGGGGAAGCTTAATTATGAAAATACTCGGTGGGCGATACTGGGAGAATGGAAATTAGGTTATGAAAGGAAATATGGATGGGAGGCTAATCTGAAAGTCGGTCGTTATTTGGATCGTATGCAGTGGTTGATGCCTTATGTCGGTGTTGAATGGTCATATATGAAAGGGGGTTATGAGCTAAATATGTTTGGCCAATGGAAAACGAATAAACGTATTTATGCCGTAGCCGGTATACGTTATATGCTGCCATGGTTTATTTTGGCAGATGCAGGAGTGAATATGTACGGAAAAGCCAGATTACAGCTTGAACGTGAAAATTTAGCATTGACAAGCCGCTTAAGAATGGATTTAATGGCAAATACGGACAAGGAATACCGTGTAGCACTTCATTATCTCATTACTCAACATATTGCTTTAACAGGAAGTTGGAGCAACGAAATGAAGTGGGGAGCAGGAATAAAAATAGTCTATTGATAAAAAAACTCTGTGATTTTGTACTTATATTGAAAAACCTATAATTGATTGAGATATGCGTATTTTTATAACAGGAGGCTCAGGGCTGATAGGCAGCAATTTGATCGAGAGATTGCTTAAACAAGGTCATAAAATAACTCTCTTGACCCGCAATGTAAAGAGGACCACACAAAAATTAGGAAATGAAATAGATTATTGTTCTTCATTGGAGCTTTTGGATACATTGGATGGATACAATGCAGTTATTAATCTGGCAGGAGAGCCAATCATCGGAAGACGTTGGTCAAATAAGCAAAAGATGGAACTATGCAACAGCCGATGGAACATAACAGCTCGTCTGACGGAATTGATTAAAAACAGTAGCAATCCGCCTCAGGTGTTTATTTCGGGGTCGGCTGTTGGCTACTATGGCGTGCAAAGTGGTCAAGTTTTAACAGAAGATATGTTGGCCGAGGATGGGTTTCTTCATCAACTGTGCAAAAAATGGGAGGAGTTGGCGTTGGATGCACAAAGTGAGCGTACACGGGTTTGCATATCGCGAACAGGAATAGTTCTGTCCCCCAAAGGAGGAATGCTACCTATGATGTTACTTCCTTTTCGTATGGGACTTGGGGCAGTATTTGGTAGCGGGCAGCAATATATTTCTTGGATACATATAGAAGATATGCTCGAAGGACTCTGCTTACTATTGGATAGCACCGAGGCACAAGGCATATTTAACTTTACATCTCCTAATCCTGAAAGTAATAGAGTATTCTCGGATAGTCTGTCTGCAGCATTGTCTCGCCCACGTATTTTTCGCATTCCTTCGTTTTTGCTGAAAATGATTCTTGGCGAGGCAGCTACAATGGTTCTTGATGGACAATATGTATTTCCTCAACATCTACAGGAAATGGGATTTCACTTTGCGTTCGAGAAGCTTGAATCAGCATTTCAAAATATATTAATAAATAAAAAGTGATAATAGTTCATTGAACTATATTGAGATTCTTACTTAAACTCCTTCTTCAATTGCTTTACCCATTCTTCAATTCTACCTTTTGTCTTGCTCGATTGATTTTCAACATCAATAACAAGCCCTAAAAATTTACCATCTCGATATGCTTTTGATCTGGTATATTTGTAACCTTCAGGAGATGTGAGACCAAATATTTGTGCACCAACGGATTCAAATAATTGAGCAAGAAGACCTACACCATCAGCAAAGTTCTCATGATATTTTACCTGATCACCAAGCCCGAAAATTGCTACTTTTTTATCTTTCATATCCAAATCTTCAAGGGCAGGAACCAGCTCTGTCCAATAGTCAGGGAGTTCGCCATCGAACCAAGTAGATGATCCTAGAATTATATATTTATAGGATTTAAAATCATCTATCCACGCCGTTTCTACTGCTACTAACTCGACCTCAGCTTCACCATAAGCCATTTGAATTTTTTTAGCCAATTTGCTCGTTTTCACTGTTCCCGAACCATAAAATAATCCTATACTTTTCATCTTATTTTTTATTTAATTATTCAATATTGAAGTAATGTTTTAGCAGCTTCATAGATTTTATCCTTACTAGGCAATATAGCTTGCTCTAATATAGGGCTGAATCCTACAGGAGTAAACGTAGCACCAACACGTTGAATTGGAGCATCTAGATAATGAAAACATTCCGTACCAATTATAGCAGCTAATTCAGCACCAAAGCCAGACATCACTTTATCTTCGTGTACTACTAATACTTTACTTGTCTTTTTCACCGATTCGAAAATAGTTTCTTTATCGAGTGGTATTATCGACCGAATATCTATAACCTCCACATCCCATCCATCACTATCAGATAACATATCAGCGGCTTCCAGGCTCAAATGAGTTGTGTTGCCATAAGTAACAATGGTTAAGTCCTTTCCTGCTCTTCGAATTCGAGCCTTTCCGAATGGTACTTCAAAGTCGTCAGGAACAACTGTTCCTGCTGCCACAGCATTATACAATCCTTTAGGTTCCATAAACAGCGTAAGTCCAGCCGAACGTATGCTTGTACGCAAAAGTCCTGCAGCATCATCAGCAAATGAAGGATATACAATACGTGCTCCGGGAAGTGTAGACAAAGCACCCTCCAAGTTTTGAGAGTGATATATACCTCCTCCGATATAGCCTCCAGATGCCAGACGTATGGTAATGTTAGGAGAAAATTTCCCGTTCGAGCGCCAGTAATCATGAGTTGAGTCTACATATTGTTCCAAAGCAGGCCAAAAATAATCAGCAAATTGAGCACCTTCTATTACAATACGTATTTTCGGATCGAAACGACTCATCCCATTGGCAGTAGCAACAATATAGTCTTCAGCAATAGGTGCATTAAATATACGTTTAGTTCCAAATTCGAGTTGCATTCCCTTCGTGACATTAAAAACACCTCCTTTATCCTTGTTAGCAACATCCTGTCCCCATAGGAATGTATCAGGATTGTGTCTAAATTCAGCTAACAAAGTTTCGTTGAGGGCTGTAACCAGGCTCTTCTTTTCTCCTTCTTCGCTGTGTACACCATTTTTATAGACTTGAGGATGATAGGGTTCGGGAACAACAAAGTCAAAAATAGTCTTTGGATCGGGATCGGGGGCAACAATCACTTTACGATGAGCCTCGTTTAACTCTTTTTTCGCATCGGATTCTATTTTAAGCAGTTCTTCGTCAGTAAACCGTTTGTAACGCAGCAACATGCGTCGGAATTTACCCATAGGATCTGCAGCTTGTGTATACATTAATTCATTTTCATCTCTATATAATGTCTGTTTATCGGAGTTGGAATGAGAACCTATACGCACACAATTTGCTTGTACAATAACCGGACAGCCTGTCTCAATGGCATATTCCCGAGCCTCGGTCATAGCATTCATCGATTCAAAAACATCTCGTCCATTGCAATAGATGATTTTTAAATTTTTGATACCTACGAAGTTTTCTGCTACCTTTCTATTGGCCGTTTGCACTTCTTTGGGTACTGATATTCCATAGCCGTTGTCTTGTATGACGAATATGACAGGCAATTGCTCTCTGCTGGCACCATTGATGGCTTCGTATACATAACCTTCTGATGTGGCAGCTTCACCGGTGCTTGATATTGCTACAGCTTTTTTTCCATAATATTTTATAGCCCGTGCTACACCTACTGCTTGAGATGAATGATTGCCTGTAGCAGATGATACATTCTGAATATTCCATTCAGGTTTTGCAAAATGGTTGGACATATGGCGTCCACCGCTGGCCACGTCAGTGGCTTTTGATATACCATTCAATAGAATCTCTTCTACAGTCAAGCCTGCTGATAGAGCTGTCAGCATATCACGATAATAGGGAAACAGAAAATCTACATTACGCTGAAATACTTGCCCTATAGCTAACTGTATCCCATCGTGTCCAGAGTAGGGTGCATGGTATGACCACCCTAACGATTGCAATAAATAATCCGGTGCTTTTTTATCAATTGCACTACCTAATGATATGAGGAAAAACCATTTTTGCAGGATTTCCTTTTCTGTCGTTTTTATACTATATTTTTTCATTATTGCCTTATTTTAATAGATAACTTACATGAGTCTGCAAACTTAGATTTGCCAATTTTCAAGAAGATCGCCTATCCGACGAACAAATGCACCTCCAAGTGCACCATCTATAATCCGATGATCGTAGGAAAGTGATAAATACATTTTGTGTCGTATGGCAATAACATCTCCGTCCTCGGTACTTATTACTGCTGGTTTCTTCTCAATATATCCTACTCCGAGAATAGCAACTTCGGGTTGATTAATGATTGGAGTACCCATTATATTTTTGAATGATCCAAAATTGGTTATTGTAAATGTGCCACCTTGCATTTCGTCCAGTTTCAGTTTCTTAGTGCGCGCTTTATCCGCCAAACTGTGTATTGCCTGCGCAAGTCCACTTATATTTAGTCTATCTGCATTTCTTATAACCGGCACAATAAGATTCCACCCGTCCAGGGCTACTGCGATACCTATGTTAATGTCTTTTTTACGAATAATTTGTTTTCCATTTACCGAAGCATTGACTTCTGGGAATTCGACAAGAGCTTTTGCTGTAGCCTCTACAATAGCCGGCATGTAAGTAAGAGGAATACCTTCCCGAGTCATAAAACTGTCTTTATTCTTGGTTCTCCACTTCACCAGTTTGGTGACATCTATCTCCACAATGGTAGTTACATGCGCCGAGGTTTGCACAGACTCAACCATACGTTCCGCAGTAATGCTACGAATTGTATCCATTGAAAGGATTGTATCTTCTGCTGATTGAGGAAGAGGTGTAGTGATTGCTTTTTCTGTTTTTTGCACTTCTTCTTTTGCAGTAGGAGCGGATGATATCGGTTGAGGTCTAATTCCTTTTTCTTTTCTACTAATATAATTTGTGATATCGGTTTTGCTCACTCGCCCTTTATATCCAGTGCCCTCAATGGAGTTCAACTCATCGGACGTGATGCTGGCCCCTTTGGCTAGTTGCAATACGATAGGAGAAAACCATTTTTCCTCATCTTCTTTGACTAATTTAGGAGTCTGCTCATCCAGAGAAGTGGTCAAATCTTGTTCTTTTTGTACTACAACCTCAGCAGACGGGATTGCTTCTTTTTCTTCTGTGATTCCACTTGTTCCCTCGCCAGAGGTTTCTCCGTCTAGTTCTATGATGGCAACAACTGTACCTATGGGAACGGTATCGCCTTCCTTATATAAAATTTCGATAACTTTACCCGCTACAGGCGAGGGTATTTCAGAGCTAACCTTAGCTGTTTCTACTTCAAAGAGTATATCGTCTTCGTTAATTACATCTCCGACTTGTACAGACCATGAAGTGATTTTACCTTCGGTAATACTTTCTGCCAATTTAGGCATCTTTATTTCAAATCTAGACATATCTTGTTGTTTTTGTGAAAGTTCCAGTCTATTGTCGAGTATTTCTCGTTAGCTAATTTTTCAATTGCAGCTCGATCGCTGTTTGTGAAAGTATAGATGGAACTTAGATTGTTATTATTTAAGAAGAACTCTTTTATTATTATTTTAAATTCACTGATAGATAGAGGTACAGGTATATTATCTTTAATATTCGTAACTGAACTTCTGATAGACTTCACATATTTTTCATCAGTTAAAGACCTCTCGCTACTTTGCAATGCTACATTCAAATTATCTAAGTTCGACTCGAAAAGTAATGTTGCATGAAATATTGCTCTACCTCGATGTATGCATTGAGCACTACCTGAGATCTTTAACCCATTAATAGTTAGCCCTTGTCTATGATCGGCAATCGCATTGACTCCTATCGTGTTCAGCAACTCTTGTATCTTCTTAGTATACTTCATAAAATCTATTTCTTTGCTGCTTTGAAAAAATGTAATGTTCAAATTTCCTAAATCATGATAAACAGCTCCACCACCCGAAAGACGACGTACGACCTTTAGTCTTTTTTCTTTTACAAACTCTTCATTTATCTCACTTTCCAGATGTTGATTCTTTCCGATAATGATGGATGGTTCGTTCTGCCACAGCATAATAATATCTTCATTCATATACTTCAATAGATATTCCTCAGCTGATAAGTTGAAATAAGGAGAAATGCTGGTGTTATTAATGAACAACATTACGAGAATAATACTTCATGAAACATTTCACCGACTGTTGGATGAGGAAATATCTGCTTCTGAAATTCTTCTACAGTAAATCCCTTTTCTATAGCAATGCTGGCTATAACGATCAGTTCAGATGCAGGGTTACCCAACGCATGACAGCCTATAATTCGCCTATCTTGATCTACCAAAAGTTTTAAAATACCATTTTTGCTGTCATTTTCGGCAACAAACCGTCCCGAATATGCCATGGGTAATTTCAGTACCTGAAAATATATGTTATCAGCTAATAATTCTTCTTCTGTTTTACCTACTCCTGCTAGTTCAGGATTGGTATAGACAACACTGGGTACAGAATTGTAATTCATTTTGTCTTTTTGTCCTAAAATATGATTGATCGCAACCTCTCCTTCACGAATAGCTGTATGTGCCAATTGCGAATATCCTGTAATATCGCCACAAGCATAAACTTGGGGATGGCTTGTCTGCATCTGTTCATTTACCTCTATTCCTCCTTTATTAAGTCTTAAGTTTATACTTTCCAGTCCGCTTTGTTGTGTTACCGCTTTTCGTCCAATACTAACAAGAATTTGATTGGTTGGTATCTTCTCGGTCTTGCCTTTATATTCAACAATAACCTCCTTGGTTGTTATTTCTACAACTTTGGTGTTGAGTCTAAAATCTACGCCCCGTTTGGCATATTCTTTACGGAGCAGGGCAGACAATTCTCTGTCCATTGTACTTAATATCTCGGGCAACATCTCAATAACAACAACTTTTACTCCCATACTATTGAAAAATGAGGCAAATTCAATACCGATGACACCACCACCTATTACGGTGAGATCTTTAGGCAATTGAGTTATTTCGAGCGCTTCTTTAGATGTCCAATAGTTTACTTCGGATAATCCTTTTATATTTGGAATAATAGTTTCGGAACCCATGCACAGAAGAATATACTTAACATTATATTCTTCTCCATTACATGACACTACTAGGTTGTTTTCCTTTTCTCCTGATACAATAGCCTTCCCCTTTACGACTATGACACCCATCGATTTTAGTTTCATAGCAACGCCTGAAGTAAGAGTTTGAACAGTCTTATTCTTTCGCTCAATCATTTTTTTTATATCTGCTTGAGGCTTGAGTTCTCCATTAATCCCATAATGGGAGGCATTATTGATATTGTAGAGTATTTTTGCTGAGTATAGAAGAGCTTTGGTTGGAATACAACCCTCATTGAGGCATACTCCTCCTAAATCTTTCATCTCGAAAAGAATGGTCTTTAGTCCGTTGGCTACTGCTCTTTCTGCAGCGTTGTACCCGGCAGGACCTCCTCCAATTATAGCTATATCGTATTTCATAAGGCATTAAAGATTTTTTGTGTAAAATATATAGGTGTCAAGCTTGTTTATAAGCTTATTAGATGAATAATAAGAGTATATCTATTTATAAATAAAACATCTAGATATCTCTAATGGTTCTCTAAAAGACCGTCATTATCTAACGAGCGATTATTGAGTCCAACCATATTTTCAGGATTCACCCATTGGTCGTATTCCTCTGCTGTGAGATATTTAGATTCTATAGCAGCCTGTCTTAGTGTTTTATTTTCGTTATAAGCTATTTGAGCAATTTGGGCTGCCTTATGGTAACCTATTTTAGGATTAAGGGCAGTTACAAGCATTAAAGAATTGTCAAGATTTTCTTTTATTCTTTCATATGCCGGTTCGATACCAATTGCACAATTATTATTAAAACTGATGCACCCTTCTCCTATAAGCCGTGCACTATGAAGGAAGTTATAGATAATCATAGGTTTAAACACATTCAACTCAAACTGACCTGATAGTCCTCCAACTGAGATAGCAACATCATTTCCTATCACCTGAGCTGCAATCATAGTTAATGCTTCGCATTGTGTTGGATTTACCTTGCCGGGCATGATGGAAGATCCTGGTTCATTAGAGGGTATCCGTATTTCCCCTATACCACTACGAGGGCCAGAACTAAGCATACGTATATCATTGGCTATTTTCATCAGACTGACTGCTATGGCTTTGAGTGCACTATGAGATTCTACTATTGCATCATGTGTTGCTAAGGCTTCAAATTTATTTGGAGCTGTCGTAAACGGTAGTCCTGTAAGTAAAGCTATTTTCTTAGCTACATTTTCAGCATAATAACTAGGCGTATTTATCCCCGTTCCTACGGCAGTACCACCTAAGGCCAACTCGCTCAAATGATGCAATGTGTGTTTTATATTTATTAATCCATGACGAAGCTGTGCTTCATAACCACTAAATACTTGTCCTAATGTGATCGGAGTTGCATCCATGAAATGTGTGCGTCCGGTTTTTATTACATATAAATAGCGTTTGGATTTTTCGTTTAGTGTATTTCTTAGTTTTTCAATTCCGGGGATAGTTATCTCTGTAAGAATCTTGTATGCTGCAATATGCATTGCAGTTGGAAATGTATCATTGGATGATTGTGATTTATTTACATCATCATTCGGTGATAGATATTTTTTCTCATCACTCAATTTTCCTCCTGATAGTATTTGTGCTCTATTGCTTATCACCTCATTAATATTCATATTTGTCTGGGTTCCACTACCGGTCTGCCAAACAACCAATGGGAAGGAATCATCCAATTTGCCTTCTAGTATTTCATCACAGACTTTGCAAATAAGAATGCTTTTATCTTCCGCTAACACTCCTGCTTCAAAATTTGTTATGGCTGCTGCCTTTTTCAAATGCGCAAATGCATGTATGATTTCGATAGGCATTCGGTTAATATCTTGGGCTATCTTGAAATTATTAATACTTCTTTGTGTTTGCGCTCCATAATAAGCAGATATAGGAACTTTCACTTCTCCCATTGAATCTTTTTCTATTCGGTATTGCATATTCTTGTCATTTTTTTTAATAAAATATATGATATGTGAGCTCTATAAGGAAGAGCTTTTGCTGCAATACATTTAAAATATATAGAAGTACTACAGTTAAATCTTTAAGGTAATCATAACGTTAGCATTATTTATTACATAATTATATTTAACTGTTGCATTGTTATTGGATTTTACTTTGTCTGAAATTTGCATACATTCAAACTAAAGTTTACTATTTATGATTAGGTGTTTTGTTTTTCAAAAGACGAAAACTTGCTCATCCACAAGGTGTCACCTACTAGAACTTTTATTCTGATAACTTGTGTGTGCAGTAGAAAGGGAAAATTTACAATATCTAGCTATGTAGATAATGATGAAGTTGTGAAGTGTAGTCTTCTTCCTCTTGAGGGTATAGAAAACCTATTCAAGATTGAAGTTGAATGCTCTGGAAGAGTTGATATCGTGTTTTAAATCAGATTAGTATTAATACTGGTTTCGTTTGAGGCTATTAAGCTTCATCACGACTTTTTCTTGCTTTCTCTTCTCTCTTTTCAGCCTTGTCTGCTCTCTTCTCTTTTAGTGTTTTCTGAGGAGCCTTTTTACCAGATTTATCGTTTTTGCTATCCTGTGATTTTGACATGTCTTTACAATTTTAACATATAAATATGAACATTACTAGTCCTAGCATACAAGGTATGAAAATAAATTGCTGTCTTATTTAAAATCAAATAATTATGCAATTATTATAAAACAGCAAGTAATAATCGTCTTTATTTTATCATTAATTTCTGAAGGAATAGAAGAGTTTGTTTTTGTGTTGGCAAATTGTAGATGGCAGCATTTGAACTCTGTCCCACCTTTATTGTAATGGCTTCTTGAGGCAATGCCATAAACATCTCTTCGTCTGTGGTATCGTCTCCTATAGCCATAATAAAATCATAATTCCCCTTGTCAATTAATCTATTGGCTTCTGACCCTTTACTGATATCGCCGGACTTTACTTCCACTATTTTATTTCCTTTCATTATCTGAAGATTATGGCGAGCACAAGGATTGAGTAAAGCATTAATAAGTTGCGTAACTCGCAAATCGGCTAACCAAACGTCAACATTTCTATAATGCCATACAAGAGCTGTATCTTTCATCTCCAGTTTCGATTTTGGAGTTCTCTTTACTGTTTGCTTTATAATGTTAAGTATCTCTTCATCCCATTCTTGGTTCTGAGACATTTGATGCCAAATACCATCTTCTTTATAAAAAGCACCATGTTCGGCTGCTAATCCTATGGGTAAATCTCCTAACCATTTGTCTAGAGTCTGTTTGTTGCGTCCACTGCTTATTACAACATGGTTCCGTGAATCAGAGCTCAATTCTTCCAGTATTTTGAGCAAATTGGGCGTTGGGTATGCTTGCATGGGTTCTTTATAAAATGGGGCTAAAGTCCCATCATAATCAAGAATTATAAGTCTATTTTTAGTTTTATCGTATGCTTGTTTTATTATTTCAAAGTTGTCTTTTTCGACTATTTTCTGTTGCAATGCATCATTTTTTTCTTTTATACTTGTCAGCTCTTCAATAAAATCTTTAGCCCATTGCTTAACTGTTTGTGTCGATATGATTTCTTGCATAGCTGCAATAGCTTCCAATTGATCAGCAATAGGCATTTCCAATGCTTGTAATATCGCTTTCTCTATTTCTTTCGTATCAGTTGGATTCACAATAATTGCATCCGATAGTTCAATGGAAGCTCCAGCCATTTCGCTCAGAATTAGTACACCAGATTCATTCTCTCTCTTGGTTGCTATATATTCTTTGGCTACTAGATTCATTCCGTCTCGAAGAGGAGTAACTAAGGCTATATCGGCTATATGATAAAGTGCTGCCAACTCTTCTGAGTTGAATGCTTGGTAAAAATAGTATACCGGAGTCCAGTCTATACTTGAATATTTACCATTGATAGCTCCAACCTTCATATCTATTTCATTTTTCAACTCTGTATAGATATCTACATTATCACGTGAAGGAGCAACGACCATTACTAATGAGACCTGACCTAGATATTCTGGATTATTTTCCAGAAACTCTTCGAAAGCCTTTAGGCGTATGATAATTCCCTTACTATAGTCCAACCGATCAACGGATAAAATAAGTTTGCCACTCCCAAAACTAGCTCTCAATTCTTCGGCATTCTTCTTTATGGCGGGATCTAATAAAGCGTTGTGGTACGTATCGTAGTTGATCCCCATAGGGAAAGCATCTACATCTACTACGCGTCTGTCCATCTGTATTTCATCCAATTTACAATCCAATTTCAATACCCTATAAACTGCACTAATAAAGTGCCTCATATAACTGTGTGTATGAAATGCGACTAAGTCAGCTCCAAGCAAACCGTTCAATAAGTCAGCTCGTTCTGGTATGCCACGAAATAATTCATAGGAAGGGAAAGGGATATGATGAAAATAACCAATACTGATATCGGATACTTGGTCCCGAATCATTTGAGGAAGTAACATCAACTGATAATCCTGTATCCATACAATATCTTCGGGCTCGATTATCTCTAAGGCTGCTTTGCAAAATAGGGTATTTACCTCTTTGTAGGCTTCCCAATATTTATTTTCATAATGTATATAGCTGGAAAAATAATGGCAGAGTGGCCAAAGTACACTATTGCTAAATCCTTCGTAATAGTCCTCAATTTGTTCCGGAGACAAATATACCGGATGAAAATTCTGTTCTTGAAGTTGTCTATTTATTATTTCTTTTTCATTGCCCTCTTCAAGATACATTCCAGGCCAGCCGACCCAGTGTTTATCAATTTTAGTTTCTAATGAATCGAGTCCGGTTGACAATCCACCGGGACTAGGAATTACTTTGTGATTATTGTCGTCTCCGACTATTTTCAGAGGTAATCTGTTTGATATGATTATAAGCTTCATTCGTTTAATTTGGAATTTGAAAATTCTGATATATTTCTGTCAATATATATCGTTTGAGAGGCAAGAGAAGAATAGCATTCTAGATGTGAATTAATACTAAATAGTAGGAGCTAATAGTATATTTGACTCAAACAAAGACTATATTGTATGCAATATACGCAAAAAAAATAAAAGGAGAAAATATAATATGGATAATCTAAATTACGGAGTTATAGGAAATTGTAAATCGGCAGCTTTAATTTCGGAACAAGGAAGTATCGATTGGCTGTGCATACCTAACTTTGATTCGCCATCAGTATTTTCTAAAATTTTAGATAAAAAATCGGGTGGAAGCTTTGCTTTTATTGTGTCAGAAGATTACACCTGTTCTCAAAGGTATTTGAAAGGGACAAATATATTATGTACGCAATTTACTTCCGAGGAAGGAAGTTTCGAGATCCTTGATTTCATGCCCAGATACAGAACGTTGCAAATGGACCATTTTTTTCCTGCAGAGGTTTATCGCTACATCCGACCGCTGAAAGGTATACCCCGCTTTCGAATAAAATATGAGCCTGTAATGAACTATGCGAAAGAAATGGCTACACATCGTGAATTCCAAGACTATATAAAAACTTCATCATGTGAGAATGTGGATGATAATGTGTATTTGTATTCGAGTCTCAATTTCGGAAGCATACTAAACTCTGAAGAAATAATTCTAGAAAAAGAGGAATATCTAGTGCTTTCGTATGGACAAAAACTTATATCTATAGACATTGATCGAGTCTATCTGGAGTATCAGCGTACGAAGGTGTATTGGCTGAACTGGAATAATCGTTCTCGTAAATTCATCAAATATAATGATGTGATATCCCGTAGTTTATTAATCTTAAAATTGATGTCATATCAGGACTCAGGTGCTGTTATTGCTGCAGTTACCACCAGTATACCCGAAACAATAGGAGAGGTGCGTAACTGGGACTATCGTTTTTGTTGGATCAGGGATGCGTCGATGTCAATTGAAACATTATTAAAGATGGGACATCTTTTTGCCGCCAAGCGATTTATGGGATTTGTCAAAAGAATACTGAAATCAAAAACAGATTCTTTTCAAATCATGTATGCCATTGATGGTAGCCGCACGCTTAAAGAAGAAATATTGGATCATTTACCCGGATATGAAAACTCACAGCCGGTGAGAATTGGGAATGCAGCATACAATCAGCGTCAAAATGATTCATTAGGTTATCTGATGAATGTGATATATAATTACTACATGCATTTTCCCGGAACATTGGACGAGATAGAAGAAATGTGGGAAATAGTAAAAAACATCGTTAAAACGGTATCTGCAGAATGGAGAAATACAGATCAGAGTATCTGGGAATTTCGAAATACAGAGAAACATTTTGTGTTTTCAAAAGTGATGTGTTGGGTAGCTTTGGACAGAGCTGTAAGCATAGCTACTTTTCTAGGTAAATCTGAATACGAGTTAGAATGGAGGAATCTAGCCGACGAAATCAAGAATGATGTATTAACCAACGGATGGAATGAAGAAATACAGAGCTTCACGCAAGCCTATGATAATACAGATATGGACTCGTCTCTATTATTGATGGAGCAATATGGATTTATTGACGCTAGCGATGAGCGATTTGTGAAAACTGTGAAACGAATTAAGGAAGAATTATTTCACAAGGACCTGATGTATAGATATAAGACCAGTGACGATTTTGGTTTGCCTTCTTCATCATTTACGATATGTACATTTTGGTTGATTCGTGCTGTATTCGTTATAGGGCAGAAAGACGAAGCACAAGAGATATTTGAACAGTTACTTACTTGTTCGAATCATCTCGGGCTATTCAGCGAAGATCTGGACTTTGATACAAAAAGACAGTTAGGTAATTTCCCTCAAGCATATTCTCACTTGGCACTTATAAATACAGCTACGTTGTTTTCAGAAGAAAAAAGATTCTCGAAATTTGTAAGACCATGAATGAGAGATTAACATTATTATTTCTATTGAAATAATAATGCACTCTTATGGACTTTTTCATGAAGTTCGCCTAGAAAAGTAGTCCTCCCTTCCATGTAATGAAAAAGTTTGCATATTTAGGGCAGGTTCCCATAATCGTACTCATTAAAGTTTCTTTCGTTCTATCTATTCTTCACTTTTTTATTTTCTAAATTTGTTTTTCCTCTTTCTGACCTCTTCCTCTCTTTGTTTTTCCTTAGCAAAATTCCCAGCATCGTAATCTGTACTGTGCTGCTCGAAAAATGAAGGAAATAAGGAAGTAATAAAATCCGCATCAGATTCAATTTGGTTTTCCATTGGTTCTACTTCCAAAGTAGGATTCCTATTTCTCTCGGCAAACTTTTCATGAAATACGTTTGCAGAAAACTCTTTACCCAATCGTGAGCCATTAAGAATCGTCTTGTTTTGATAATTTATAAAGCTAACGCCATAGATTCGCCCATCTTCATTCTGCCGGAATATCGGCTCTATGTTTTTCTCTTTCAACAGCAAGCAGAACTCATCTATTGACCCTGATTGCAGTATCGCTTTTGTTAGTATGGGTTTGAGGCATTCTTTTGTCTTGTTGTCTTGTATTTGCTGCTTCGACTTCTCGAAGTGCTTTTCCAAAGCTTGCATACTCTGAACTTTTCCATAGAGTGAAGACTTAAAAGGAGTACCGATCTTTTCTTTTATCATTGTTACTGGATTATCTGTTAAAGCTGAATACACAAGCCCATGATAAGGTTTGCTGTTTTTCAAGCCTTTGACTTCTTCCACACTTACATTCATCTTTTCTAAAAGTGTTCGAAATTCGCCAACGGATTGAAATTTGTAGTTATTCAATATAGCTTTAGCGATATTACCCACTTGTTGTTTTACATTGCCTTCTTTGTAATTGAGCAGTTTAATAGGGATGTTGTTGACTTGCTGTTCCTGCTTAGTTGCCGGATGAAGATTGAACTCTTTCTCTATTTGCCTACATATTTTCATCGAACGCATATTCTCAAAGTTGGAATCCAACTTCTTGCCTGTTTCATCTACTCGGATAGATACAATATGTAAATGAGTTCTTGAGATATCCGTATGCTTAAACACTACATAAGGCTGATTGCCGTACCCCATATCTACCATATAGCGGTCAGCTATATCTTTGTGCTGTTCATTAGTGAGTGCGTCTTTTGGACTCGGATTTAACGACACATGGAAGATCGGCTTTTCGGTTCTTTTATTCGCTATCAGGTAAGGCTCAAAAGATTTGATTGTCGTCTGCATGGAGAATGAACCGTCTGTTCTTTCATATACGTTTTTAGAAGAAAGCAGTTTTGCTTCCTCCTTATCTACTTTATTTTTGTTGTACAAAAGTGTACCAAAGAGGGATGTATTCGAGCTTATTTTTGCAACCATTTTGCCTCCAGTATTTGTAGCTGTTGTTCTATTTCTTTGTAGGTGTGTACCAGCTCGATCATGGCTTTCTCCAGTTTGTAGAGATAAGCCAATGCTTTTCGTTCACCTAATTGTTCTTTTAGCAAGCGTAAAACCTGATTGTAATTATTCCCGACTCCTCTCATTTGACTCCTGATTTGAGATAATTTGATGACATAATCACTGATTTTTTTGTCAACCTCTATAATCTTCAAGGGAGTATTCAGAACTTTATCTTTGATAAAATGGCCTCTGTATTTGAAGCCTGATAAGTCGAACAAGGTTTCAAATTTGCAGTGATCCGTTTCGTTCAAACGGATATCATAGCGGTAGATGGCTGGGGTAGCCTTGGGTTTCCTGCCAGCTTTGGACTTTCGTCCGGTATTCTGTTTTTCTTTTTTCATTGTGAAAAGTCTTTAAGTTTTTATTCTATAGAAAACTTATCATTCGGACGGCGACTTGGGAGCTGTCCTTCCCCGAATCGGCAGATGAGTGGGCGAGTTATTTTGAGTGGCTGGAATTTATTTCCGGTGGCTCAAAATACAACTCGCCTTAGACCAGTGTCTAAGAAAATCCGCTGTAAGGCGGATTCATTAAATGTAGAGATTGAGTCGCACATAACAATCAATCGCCTTCTTCAGGATCTTCATCAATATCCTCGTTGTCCTTTGAATAATCTGAACCGTTCAAGAATCTATTGTCGGCTTCCTCTTTCAGTTGGGTTAGAAGTGCTCCATAGGTTTCAATATGATGATCCAGAATCCGGTCAGCTAAAGAAGATAAGCTGGTATAATGCTCGAATCGGAATAAAGCAGCTATCCTTTTTAATCTTCTGTGTACTTCGGGACTGACATAGATTGCTGAACGTCCCCGAATACGCTTATCCCGACAGAATAGAGTGATGTATTTCTCTTTGGAAATCTTTTTATGTTTCATTGTTTAATGAATTAATGAGTGAATAAATGATGGATTTATTGATTCCTCTACTTCATTCATTTCTGAAATGAGGATCTGAATAAGCCAAGAGTCATCCCTAAGAAACAAATAAGATTTTAGAATCAGGTCATCAATGTATTATCAGGGATTCTTATTCACTGTTCTGCTGCACTACTCATTTTCAATCGTATAGCAAAGAGGATTGGAGTGCCGGATTCTGCTGTACGGATAATTCCCAATTGATACAGAAGTATATCTCAAATAGGAATGTATAGAGTGAACAGAATAATGATGGACTTTGTGAATGCAGTATCAAAATAAATATTGAAGCCTGTTTTAATTTCAAATTGATTGAATAAAAGAAATAGCACTGACGCCGGACATAAGCAGACACAAGCTTCCAGTTACTAAAAATAAGGGAATACTGTGAAAATTAATCTATTTATTTGCAGACGGATAAAAGAATAACCGATTGATTTATAAAATAATGGAATTGAAAATTATTGAAGGGAAAACCTTAGACAAGATAAAGGGGCGTATAAAGCATTTGCTTGAAAAGAGCAGAGGTTTGGCTCGTTATCGCAATAGGGAAGAATGGCTGGATAATCAGGATGTTTGTCAACTACTGAATATCTCTCTTCGTACCTTGCAAAGTTATCGGGATAGAGGAATCCTTGCGTATTCGATGATAGGGCATAAGTGTTATTACAAGACAAGTGATGTGTGCGCTTTTATTGAGAAGTCTAAAAAAGATAATCCAAAAATATAAGTGTGAAAATATGGAATCGAATGATTTTCTAAGCTCCAATTCGGAAGAGATAAAAGAACTACTGGCTGCTCTTGATGAAGTCGCTTATAATCTGGATGCAGGCTTGGATTGTTTATCTTCTTCTCACAGTCAAGAACGTTACCTGAACAACAATCAGGTCTGTGAGATGCTCCATCTAAGCCAGCGCACTTTGCAGGATTACAGGGACAAGGGAAGAATTGCTTTCTACAAACTGGAAGGTAAGATTCTCTACAAATTATCGGATATAGAAAAAATGCTGGAGGATAACTATTACAAAGCATGGGGGCAAGACTAACTGACACAGCCTAATCTCACTCCCACACAAAACCAATAAATATTATTTTCCTTTTTTTATTTTCTGATAACCTCCCCCTTACAGGAAGTGGAATGAATTAGACAAACTTTTCGATTAGAAATCCGCAAGGACTAGAGTTTGGCGTTTTATTCGCTTCCTGTTCTTTTGTGAGAAGAGAAGAAAAAATATTCCCTGTCAATTTCAGATATACTCTAGATTGCAAACTTCTGCTTTAAAGTTTGCATTTCATCGGAGATAGTTTGGTCAAGTACCTTTGCGTATATTTTAGTCGTTCTGATATCTGTATGTCCCAGCATCTTGGCTATAGATTCCATAGAAACCTTGTTCGCCAAAGTCAAACAAGCGAAGCTATGACGTGCGACGTGAGTGCTAAGAGTTTTTTGAATACCACACATTTCACCCACTTCTTTGAGATATCCGTTCATCTTCTGATTAGATGGGACAGGTAACAAACAGCCCTTTCGCAGACATTCGGGATGATTCTTGTATTTTTCCAATATCTGTTTGGGAATATCCAGTAAAGGAATATTACACATATTGCTGGTTTTCTCTCTGGGCTTGCGAATCCAATACTCACCGTTGTTATCGCAAAAAATATGCTCTGCCCTAAGATGTTGTACATCGGTAAATGCAAGGCCGCTGAAGCAACAAAACACAAAGATATCACGAACAACTTCAAGCCTAGCAATAGCAAATTCTTTCTCTAAAAGTAGGCGTATTTCTTCTTCGATAAGAAATTCGCGGTTGGTCGGGGTATACTTAAACTGGATATCGAAGAAAGGATCGGTGTCCATCCATTTATTAGCCAAAGCTATCCGAGTGATACGTTTCAGGTTTTTGAGGTATTTGACAGTTGCATTCTGTGCACAAGATTTCTCTGTTTTTATAAAATGTTCAAAGCCTGTGATAAAAGCTTGATCCAATTCACGGATAGGAATATCAGAGATGCGATAATCTTTCTTCATATACTCTGAAAGATAGGTAACAGTTCGTTCATAACGAAGGACAGTCCCCAGTACATAGTCTTTGCCTAATAGATCCCTGCATTTTTTATTATGCTCGTTAAATACTTCCAGCAACATCTTCGGCTTATTGTTTTCTCCATAATACTGCTGTTTGATAATCTCGGCTGTAATCGGTTTTCCATCCATCTCCAGCTCGCGGTGTATTTGTAGAATCCGAGTGCGAACCGTGTCAATATAATGATTCAATTCCTGAGACTGTCGGTCTTTACCCACAGCACACTCTTTTTTGTTATTCCACTTACGGATATTAACACTCCGTTTGATCTGCACTTCTGCCCGCTGTCCGTTCACTGTAATACGGAGACATACAGGTGCTTCTCCGTTCTTTAATAGCTTTGATTTCTTGATAAAAAACAACACTGAAAAATAATTCCGTTTCATACGCATTTAATTTGATTTAAAATTAGTTTTAATAATTCGAAATCAACCTATGCAAAACGCAGTGAATCAATGAGTAAAACTCTATAAGGTGGACAATGCAGCATAAAAATAAAGTCCACCTTTTTCACCACCGTTAAGGTGCATTATTATGCTGTGTTTGGCAGGTGTGTAAAAAAGAAAAACTCCTAAAATCGATTGATTATTAGGAGTTTGCTGTATTCTTCTCTTCTGAAGTGTGACCCCGGAGGGACTCGAACCCTCGGCCCATTGATTAAGAGTCAATTGCTCTACCAGCTGAGCTACGGAGTCATTTTTTTTTTGGTTCACAAAGGTAATGCTTTATTTTTTTTTACAAAAGAATTTCTTTTTAAATATCCAAAAATTATAAAAGAGGAATAAGCTATTACGACTTATCCCTCTTTTATAATTCTCATCAAGACTACAAACTAGCAAGATCTGCTCCTGGTTTGAATTTAGTTGTCTTTTTTGCAGGAATTTCAATTGTTTGTTTTGTACGTGGATTAATTCCTTTTCTAGCGCTTCTTTCAGAAACAGAGAAAGTTCCGAAACCTACCAATACAACTTTGCCACCACCTTTTACTTCTCCAGCAATTGCGTTTAGGGTTGCGTCCAACGCTTTTTTTGCATCTACTTTGCTTAGCCCTGACTCTTGAGCTATTGCATCAATTAATTCTGATTTGTTCATAAAATGTTAATTAAAAAATTAAAATACATGATAAAGTAAAGGCTACAAGCCCATTCCGCTCCAAATATAAATGATAATTATTCAATAATCAAGAAAAAATGTAAAAAGAATTCATTTTTACCCAAAAAAAATCATATTATGCCTAAAAAACGGTCATTAAAAGGAAATAATACGTAATTTTGCCCCTCACAGAATTTATTAAAAGGTTATGAATAATTATAGAGCTGGAATATCAACTTCAATCCCCCCAGTCACATTGAACCTAATTATTATCAATGTGATTGTTTGGTTAGCACAATCTTTATTATTAAGACGAGGAATAGATATTTCAGATTTACTTGGATTGCATTATATTGAATCACCTGCATTTAAAATTTTCCAACCCATTACATACATGTTTTTGCATGACACACGAAGTTTCATTCATGTATTTTCGAACATGTTTGCAGTATTTATGTTTGGTAGATTTATTGAGCAATATTGGGGATCAAAAAGATTTCTTTCATATTATTTTATAAGTGGTATTGGTGCAGCTGCGATTCAGATGTTAGTTGTTTATTTCAGATTACTATTCATAAAAAACGGCATGTCAGATGAAGCTATTTCTGAAGTTTATGCTAATGGTTATTCAATTATTATGCGTGGGATGAATTATTCCGATCCTCTTCAGGGAAATTTAAATATGATTCTGAATAGTGCAACCATTGGTGCTTCGGGTGCTGTTTTTGGAATATTGTTAGCATTTGCAATGATATTTCCAAATGTTGAAATGATGATTATCCCAATTCCTGTTCCTATTAAGGCCAAATGGTTGGTATTAGGATATGGAATTGTTGAACTTTTCTTTGGCGTAGCAAATTTTTCAGGTGATAATGTAGCTCATTTTGCACATTTGGGAGGTATGCTTTTTGGGTTACTTGCAATTCTTTATTGGAAGAAAAAAGATAGAAAAGATGGGAGATTTTATTGACAAGTTAAAAAACATATATAAAACGGGTGATGTAATGATAAAGATTATCTTTATCAACAGTATTATTTTTTTATTGATTAAAGCATTTGAGGTTGTTCTTACGTTGTTAAACCTTCATCAGTTGAATTTTATTCAATATCTTGCTGTTCCATCCGACCTCACCGAATTACTACAAAGAATTTGGACGCCAATCACTTATATGTTTGTCCATAATGGTTTTTGGCATATTCTGTTTAATATGCTTTGGTTATATTGGTTTGGAAGTATTTTCATGCAGTATTTCAGTGGAAGGACCCTTGGAAGTTTATATTATATTGGTGGATTATCAGGTGCCATTCTTTATATCGTTGCTTTCAACCTTATTCCTTTTTATATTGGGATGGGTGATAGTTTGATGATTGGCGCTTCTGCAGCTGTTATGGCAGTTGTTATGGGAATTGCATTTTATCGTCCAGAAATAAGAATAAATTTATTTTTGTTTGGTAGTATAAGAATCATTTATATTGCAGTTTTTGTATTTTTGCTTGATTTTCTAGCTTTAGACAATGTAAATAATCCGGGAGGTCATGTCGCCCATATAGGTGGAGCAATTGCCGGTTATATATTTGCTTCACGATATAAAAAAGGAAATGATATTACAGAATGGATGAGTGTTTTAGTTGATAAAACTATCAATCTATTCAAGCCTAAAAATAGAAATGCAAAAATGAAAGTCACATACAAAAAGAATGAGACCGACAGAGATTATAATTTTAGGAAACAGAATGATAAGGAAGAAATTGATGCTATTTTGGATAAATTAAAACGATCGGGTTATAGCAGTTTATCGGTTAAAGAAAAAGAGAAACTTTTCAATGCGAGCAAAAAATAAACAAAAGAAATTTAGATTAAGAAACTTAGTAAAATGGATGATATTTGCTACAAATATCTTTGTCATTTTATTAATGCTTTCATCGTATTTAAGCTGGGAAGTATCTCCACTGAAAACTAATTTATTTTCTTATATAGGACTAGGATTTGGAATTCTATTATTGATTAATTTTTGCTATTTATTATTTTGGATAATTTTCAAAAAATGGGAACTTGCTATTATAACCGTACTTGCTTTTGCAATTTGTTACAAACCTGCCCTAACATTTTTTCCACTTCATGTTCAAGAAGACAAGATTTCCGAGAAAAGCATCAAGATTCTATCGTACAATATTCAGGGATTATCTAATGAATCAAAAAAGTCGTCAAATGAACATCCTATCTTAGAATATATAGCCAATACAGATGCAGATATTGTTTGTTTACAAGAATATTTAGTCAGCAAAACGGGTAAATCACTGATTTCTCAACGTGATGTCAACAGAATTCTTAATAAATATCCTTATAGTACAATTACGGGGCTTGAATCATCCGGAAAATATCACACATACGGTTTAGCTTGTTTTTCAAAATTTCCGATTGTCAAGACACACGAAATAATTTTTGAATCATCATATAATGGTGCAGCTGTTTATAATATTAAAATCAATGATAAAATTTATACTGTTGCAAATGTTCATTTAGAATCAAATAGAATCACTGCCGCAGACAAGCAGCTCTATAATGATTTCATCCAACGTAAAGAAACAGTGGATTTAGATATTGTAACAACCAATATTCGTTCAAGACTCGGTCAAGCTTATCGGACACGAGTAGGCCAAGTAGAAAAGGTGAAAAGCTATTTAGCTAATCAAACTTCTGAAGGTCTAATTATTTGCGGAGATTTAAATGATACACCAATATCTTATGCATACAGCAAGATGAAAGTAGGATTAAAGGATGCTTTTGTTTCTACCGGTTTTGGACCAGGAATTACGTATCACGAAAATTTCTTTTTATTCAGGATTGACTATATCTTTCATAGTCCAAATATTAAGGCATTCCAAACAAAAGTAGACAAGATAAAATGGTCTGATCACTATCCAGTAAGAACATACTTACAATTAGACAATTAGGGTAATAAAACAGTAAATAAAATAAAGAACAATGTTCAAAATAAGTAAGAAATTCTCTTTTTCAGCGGCTCATACGTTGAAAGGACTTTCTGCATCACATAAATGCAGCAGAATGCATGGGCATAACTATGATGTAACCGTGCATTTAAGATCCAACACGCTCACTGACACCGGTTTTGTAAGAGATTACACAGAATTGAATGTAATTAAAGAATACATCAATACTAATCTGGATCACAGAAATCTGAATGACATAATGGATCCGCTTAATTCATCGGCTGAGAATCTGGCAAAAATGATTTATGATAAATTTAAGCCACTTTTTCCTGAGCTTTATGCTGTTGAGGTTAGCGAAACTCCCAAAACATCAGCCATTTATGAACCTTAAAGTCAATGAGATATTTTACTCGCTCCAAGGTGAGGGAGGAAGAGTTGGCGAGGCTTCAATTTTTATTCGCTTATCCGGTTGTAATTTAAATTGCGAGTTTTGCGATACTAATTTCGTGGAAGGTGAAATGATGTCGTTAGATGAAATATTAAATGCAATTAAATATTATAATTCCCATTGGATAATTTGGACAGGTGGCGAACCAACACTCCAATTATCCGAAAAAGTGGTCTCATTTTTTAAACAAAAAGGTTATAATCAAGCAATTGAATCAAATGGAACACATCCGATTCCACAAGGAATAGATTATAAAGTTTGTAGTCCAAAAGATAATTATCCTGCGATTTGTGCATTAAACCCAGAGGTTGACGAAATTCGACTTGTCATTGCTAAAGGTGATATCATTCCTGACATTTCTTCTTTTCCAAAAGCAAAAAAATACTATCTCAGTCCTATATTCGACGAGATAATACCAGTTCAGGAAAACATCCTTTATTGTGTAGAACAAGTTAAACTTCATCCAGAATGGGCCTTAAGTATACAATTACATAAATTTATTGGGATTCAATAAAGTAATGAATGCTTTTGAAATAGACATACTTGGTTGCGGCTCTGCCACACCTACCACTCTTCGTAATCCATCTGCTCAAGCAATAAATTTGAACGAAAAAATATTCTTGGTGGATTGCGGAGAAGGTGCTCAGCTACAAATGCGTAAATTCTCAGTTAAAATGAGTCGTTTACATAGTATTTTCCTTTCTCATTTGCATGGAGATCATGTTTTAGGTCTTCCTGGATTGATTTCCACTTTACAATTATTGGGTAGAACAGGTGATATTGATTTATATGCTCACAAAGAAATTGAACCTTGGTTAAGGCATACTTTAAACTTTTTTTGCAAATATCTTCCTTTTGAAGTTAAAATAATCCCTTTAGCAAGTGAGGGTCTTCAAATACTTTATGAAAACAAAACTATTCGTATTTCATCTTTTCCTTTAAATCATCGGGTTCCTTCAAATGGTTTTTTATTTGAAGAAAAAAAAGGTTTACGTCATATTAAAAAAGATATGATTGACTTTTACCAAATTCCTATTCGTGATATACAGGGCATTAAGGAGGGATATGATTTTATTACAAATGATGGAGAAACTATTCCCAACAACTTATTGACGACACCTCCCACTCCTTCAAGGAGTTATGCATATTGTGCCGACACAGCTTTTTGTCCTAACATCGTTCCTTTTATAGAAGGAGTAGATGTGCTTTATCATGAAGCCACTTTTTCAATTTCAGATGCTTCCCGAGCACGTGAAACATTTCATTCGACAACAAAAGATGCAGCAGAAATTGCACGATTATCTGGCGCTAAGAAATTGATAATAGGTCACTTTTCTTCAAGATACACAAACACATTACCCCTTTTAAAAGAAGCTCAGAATATTTTTCCTAATACTCAAACAGCTTATGATGGATTGAAAATAAATATCTAGAATTTAGTAAGGTATTGTTTATTACGTAAAAATGAATAATTTTGTATCTTTCAAGTAGTATACTTTATCCACATAATAATATATTTAATTTATTTACAGAAAATGAAAATAGCTATTGTAGGCGTTAGCGGAGCTGTAGGCCAAGAGTTGCTCCGTGTTTTAGATGATAGACAATTTCCATTGGATGAACTGGTTCTATTTGGTTCTTCCAGAAGTGCAGGAAACACATATAAATTTAGAGGAGAAACCCTGACTGTTAAAGAGCTTAAACATAACGATGATTTTAAAGGAGTTGATATAGCTTTTGTTTCTGCAGGTGGTGGAACTTCTTTAGAATTTGCAGAAACAATCACTAAACATGGCACTATAATGATTGATAACTCTAGTGCTTTCCGTATGGATAATGAAGTACCTTTAGTTGTTCCTGAAGTGAATGCTGAAGATGCGCTTAACCGTCCTAAAGGAATTATTGCCAACCCTAATTGTACAACAATTCAATTGGTGGTTGCTTTAAAGGCAATTGAAAATGTATCTCATATCAAGCGAGTTCACGTATCTACCTATCAGGCAGCTTCTGGAGCTGGTGCTTCTGCAATGGCAGAACTTGAAAATCAACATAAACAGCTTGTAAACGGGGAAGAACCCACTATTGAAAAGTTTTATTATCAATTGGCATACAACCTTATACCTCAAGTAGATACATTTACTGATAACGGCTACACAAAAGAGGAAATGAAGATGTATAACGAAACACGTAAAATCATGCATTCAGATATAGAAGTTAGTGCAACATGTATTCGTGTTCCTGTTATGCGCGCTCACTCTGAATCTACATGGATAGAAACTGAAAAACCATTATCTATTGAAGAGGCTCGAAAAGCTTTTTCTGAAGCTGATGGTGTAATTGTTGTTGACGACCCAGCTAATAGGGAATATCCGATGCCCCTTGATATAGCTGGAAAGGACAAAGTTTATGTAGGACGAATTCGCAAAGACATTGCAAGTGAAAATGGTTTAACATTTTGGACTGTCTCAGATCAAATTCGCAAAGGAGCAGCACTGAATGCAGTTCAAATAGCTGAATACTTGATTAAACAGTAATTGATAATAGTAATTATGTTACTCACTTAATTGTGATTATGTGATTCATTGCCTGTGTGATCATGTTCTTCCAAAACCCGATGTGGCAAATTCCCATGACCAAGTAATTCAATTGGACACGATCCATATGATTTCTGAAGCCATTGTGTCGATATATTTGTACCACTATGGTAATCAACGGACTGATTAACGCAGGCAATGTTCTTTACATTTGAGATAATTGTACCTATGTCGTGCGAAACTAAAATGATTGCCCGTTCTTTATTTATCTCATCAAGTAATTTATATATATTGGATTCAAACATTTTATCGACATAGGAATCAGGTTCGTCAAGTACAAGCAATTTTGGATTATCAACAATTGCACGCCCAAGTAATACACGCTGTAGTTGCCCACCTGAAAGTTCTCCGATAGATCGTTGTAAAAGATTTTCAATACCCATCTGTTTAGCGACTTTATGTAATTTACTATAATCTTCTTTCGAATAACGTTTGAAAACACCATGAGGAGTCACTCCAAGCAAAATTACATCCTGAACAGAAATGGGGAACTTTTTATCTATCTGATTAATTTGAGGTAAATACCCAATATTTATAGAATCAACTTTTTGATCATTGTCAAAAAAAGTAATTGATCCAGATGAAATAGGAATTAAACCAAGAATACTCCTTAGAAGAGTAGTCTTTCCTCCTCCATTCTGACCTATTATTCCGAGAAAGTCATCAGTATATACATCCAATGATACATTTTTCAGTACTTCGGGTTTATTCTCATAACCCACACATAGCTCCCTTATTTCAATTAGTTTGCTCATTTGTTTTATCTACAAGAATACTTGCTATTCGTATCATCTCTTCACCCCACTCATAAGCTAAAGGATTGATTGTATACACATTGGCCCCAATCTCTTTGGCAATTACTTCTGCATTTTTTGAATCAAAGCCAAGTTGAACAAATACGATATTAATATTTTCTTTTTTAGCTAAATCTACAATATTCTTAATTTGAACAGGAGATGGTTTTTTTCCTTCAAATTCAATGGTATACTGTTTCAAGCCATAATCTCGTGCAAAATATGCTAGAGCAGGATGATAAATTATAAAACTCCGTGAAGGTATGTCTTTCAACATATTTGTCACTACACTATCTGTTTTATCAATTAATATGCTTAGTGAATCAAAATTCTGTTGATATTGATCTTTATTACTTGGATCGATTGCAATAACTGCGTCAAACATATTCTTCACAAAAACTTTAGCCGTTTTAGGTGATGACCACACGTGCGGATCAGCTCCCCCGTGATGATGTCCATGTTCATCAGGATGATCTTGACTTTCATATATTAAGTCGATCCCCGCAGAGCAATCTACAATTTTTACATTTGGATTATTCTGTTGAAGATTTTCAGACCATGCATTTTCAAATCCTAAAAAGCCTACTTTGAAATAGGCATCACTTTTTCCAAGATCAACCATTACAGCGGGTGCTGGTTCATAAGTTTCCGGACTTGACCCAGGAGGAACTAAAGTATTAACTTTAAAATGTTCTCCGACAATACGCTCCAGAAAAAAACGTTGTGGTTCAATCGTTACTGTTAATACATGTTCTTCTTGCTTTTGAGTACTGGATTTACATGAAAGCAAAAATAGAAATATCAACAAAAGAATAAATATAATAAACTCTTTTTTCATTAAGACAAATGTAAGGATTTTGAATCATTCACGAAAGAATAAACAAATTTTTCATACTTTTGTTTTTAGTTTATGCAAATGAAAACAAATTTTGAAATTACTGAAGATGGCTCTCATACTTTGTTTGTACCAGAGTTAAATGAACATTATCACTCCACACATGGAGCGGTGCAAGAATCGATGCATGTTTATATAAATGCAGGATTGCATGAATGTACAAAAAAGCAAATTCATATATTAGAAATCGGGTTTGGAACTGGTCTTAATGCATATTTATCGTTATTAGAGGCAGAAAAGGATCAAAAAAAAATTGAGTATACAGCCCTTGAATTATTTCCTGTTCCACTTGAAAAAGCAACATTATTAAATTATTCTGAAGGAAAATCGACAACCGAAAAAGAATGGTATATAAAATTACATACATCTGAGTGGAATAGCAAGCAAGTTATCTCGCCCTATTTTTCAATTGAAAAACTTAATACAGATGTAAGCAATCCAAGTGAAATTCATTTAACATCATTATTTGATGTTATTTATTTTGATGCTTTTGCTCCAGAAAAACAACCCGAATTATGGACTTATGAAATTTTTCAATATTTGTATAAACACTGCAATAAAGGTGCGATTTTAAATACTTATTGTGCTAAAGGAAGTGTTAGGAGAATACTTCAATCAATAGGATTTAAAATTGAGCGATTGCCAGGACCTCCAGGAAAACGCGAAATACTAAGAGCTATCAAATAATTATATCCTATAATATATCATAATGTGCATAGAATATGAAATAATTTGATTTTTTATATTATGGTGAACTAACTAGATTTTTAATCTTAAATTAATCTTTAGATTCATTCAAAGTAAATAAACTTCATTATAAAAAAACTAAAATGATTAAAAAAAACTCAATACTGATTACCCTAATATTCGCATTAAGCTTGTTGTCAGGTCTAAACTTATCAGCACAAACTATATGGTATAATCCTGTAGATAATTCATTATTACCAATACAAGGAAGAGGCTGGAATAAAGAAATCGGCAAGACATATCATCGCCTTCCGAATCGAGCTAAAGTAAATGTACGTAAACCCTTATGGGATTTATCAACCAATAGTGCTGGTTTATATATAAAGTTTTATACTGATTCACCTGAGATAATAGTAAAATATCAAGTAACTGGAAATTTATCAATGCCGCACATGCCTTCTACAGGGGTTAGCGGATTAGACCTTTATATGAAGAATACCGATGGCAGCCAGAATTATTGCAAGGGAAGATTCAATTTTTCTGATACAATTAGTTACCAATTCGATAACTTGAAAATCATGAATCCTAAAGAAAAAAGGAATGAATACACTCTTTATCTCCCTTTGTACAACGAGGTAAGTCAATTGCAAATTGGAGTTCCAAATGGATATAATATTGAATTTATTCGTCCAACTAATGAAAAACCAGTTATCGTTTATGGCACTTCTATTGCTCAAGGTGCCTGTGCTTCAAGGCCTGGAATGGCTTGGACAAATGTTTTACAACGAAATATTGATAAACCTGTAATTAACCTGGGATTCTCTGGGAATGCCCTCTTGGAGAAAGAGATGTTTGAATTGTTGTCTGAAATAGACGCGAGTATGTATATTATTGATTGTATGCCCAATATGACCAATGATAAAACTGAAATTATAAAAGAAAGATTAGAGACAGGTATTCGAATTTTAAGGAATAAAAGTAACGCTCCCATTCTTTTAGTTGAGCATGACGGATATATGGGTTATCATACATCTGATATTGAGAAGGAACGTTTCTTGAAGCCCAATGAACAATTGAACACTGTTTATAAAATAATGAAAGGCAAAGCGAAGAATTTATATTATATGACATTTGAAGAATTAGGATTAAGCATGGATAGTCAGACAGATGGTATACATGCCTCAGACTTGGGAATGCAACAATATGCCGATGCATATTTTAAGAAAATACTCAGCATTCTTTAAACCATAGGTTATAAATTAAAAG
>DHSL01000027.1:47246-80775 GCA_002411345.1 Bacteroidales bacterium UBA5287
CTTTTAATTTATAACCTATGGTTCCATTTCTGTTGATCATATTTATTTTTCCTCAACAAATCTATTTGTATTAAATCATGTTCTGAAAATTGAAATAACTTTTCTATTTGAAAGTAATTCATCAATCTCTCAATAAAAAGACGAAAAAAATATTCATTACTTGGTGCTGAAATCTCGTTTTCGAGCAGAAATGTACTAATATTCTTGACGGGACTCTTTACAGATGCTGTCCTTTTCTTTTTTATTTCTTCATTATTTTCTAAAGAAATATCAGGCTCCAAAGCATGCTGAAGTCTCGATAAATCAGTATTGTACAATAGTGTGCCATGATGCAACTCCCTATTCTTCGAAATATGAGAAGCCGTTCCCGAAATTTTATGACCACTTTTCAACCATAAATCTTTTCGTCTTCCTACATCAACAGGAATCTGAAAGATATCCAAAACCTTCACAATTGGAATAAGAAAATCACCACTCAATTGTAATTCTTTACTTCGTTTATTTCTTATAAATGAATAATTTAAATTACCCTTATCATGATAAACAGTTCCCCCACCCGATATTCTGCGAACAATTTGGATATTATTCTTTTCGCAATAATTAACATTGACTTCTTTCTTTATTTCTTGATTTGATCCAATGATGACAGAAGATGTATTTACATACAAAAACAAAACTTCTTCTTTATATTCAGAAAAAAGATATTCTTCAACAGAAAGATTAAAAGAAGAATTATTTGACGATGAAACTATTGCAATCAATTAAATCTTTAAATTATAATGAATTGTCAATTAAAAAACATCATACAGAAAAGTCGCATCTTTATAAAAATCAAATACATCTCTGTCTGTCATAGGAATTCACTTAAAGGCTACTTAATATTAATACCATACATTTCATTTATTATTAAACGCCTTTTTTCGCACGTCTGATTATCTCTCCATCTGTATAATTCTCCACTGGAATATAATCTTTCAAAGGCTGAATACGTTCATGAATCATGTCTATAAACCAACTTGGTTGAGGAAAAAAGGAATCTTCAAGTTCATGTGCCGGTGTTATCCAATTACGCGAACCAAGTACACAAATCGGTGCATCTAAATAATCAAAACAAAGTGATCCAATATTCGCTGCCAAATCGTTCAAAAATGACCCACGTGTTGTTGCATCACTTGCGAGTAAGATTCTTCCGGTCTTCTTTACAGACTCAATTACTTTTTCATAATTAAAAGGAACAAGACTACGAGCATCAATGACTTCTGCACTCATCCCGTATTTTTCTTCTAATTCAGCAGCAGCTTTCAAGGCTGGGTAAAGAGTATATCCTATTGTTAAAATAGTAATATCTTTTCCCTCCTTCTTAATATCGGGTTCACCAAAAGGTATTTCGTAATATTCTTTAGGTACTCCACCTTTGTGAAACTGTTCACCAATGTCATATATGCGCTGACTTTCGAAGAAAACAACAGGATCAGTACCTTGTAGTGCTGCATTCATCAAACCTTTTGCATCATATGGTGTAGCAGGAAAACAAACCTTAATACCTGGAATATGAGCTACCAATGACGACCAATCCTGGGAATGCTGAGCACCATATTTTGAACCGACTGAAACCCTTAAAACTATCGGCATCTTTAACACGTTTCCACTCATTGCTTGCCATTTTGGTAATTGATTAAAAACTTCATCACCACATCTTCCTAAAAAATCACAATACATAATTTCAGGAATGACTCTACCTCCACACATTGCATACCCAATTGCCGTTCCTACAATAGAACCTTCAGAAATAGGAGAATTAAATAGTCTATTATATGGTAGTGCTTCTGTAAGTCCAGAATAAACAGCAAAAGCACCTCCCCAATCACGGTTTTCTTCTCCATATGCTATCAGTGAGGCATCTTTATAAAATCTGTCTATAATAGCTTCAAATATTCCATCACGCAACTGATATTGTTTCATCTTACTATATGGCTTTCCTTCGCTGTCAAAAGCAAAACGTTCTTTGGAAGCAATTTTTTTTACACGAGGATTCTCCTCCATCGGTTGTAAAACTTCAGGCGTTACATTTGAAAAAGAATCTAATGAACCATTTGAAAACATCATGTCCCCTATTACCTCACGATTATTCATTCGTGGAGAAATCTCATCATCAATCGCTTTTACAAACATGTTATAAATCAAATCTTTGACATCTGTCCATATTGCATCAAGATCATTTTGAACTGCTATACCTGCATCAATCAACTGATTTCCGTATGAAAAAATACAATCATGTTTTTCCCAAGCTTCTACCTCTTCTTTCGTTCGATATGACGATGCATCTGAAGGAGAATGTCCACTGTATCTATATGTAAGTATATCGAGTAAAACGGGACCTTTTTTTTCTTCGAGAACTTTTCGTTTACGTTTATAGGCGTCAATAACGGATAGTGGATTGTAACCATCTACCCTTTCTGCATGCATTTGTTCCGGATTAACACCGGCTCCTATTCTAGCAGCAATACCATAACCCATAGTTTCTCCGGCTGTTTGACCTCCCATACCATATTGATTGTTCATAATATTAAATATGATAGGTAAACCACCTTTCATTTCACCTTCCCATAATTGTTTAAATTGATCCATGGCAGCAAAAGTGATTCCTTCCCAAACGGGTCCGCATGCCATAGCAGCATCTCCAATATTGGCAACAACCAAACCAGGTTTCCTATTCACTTTTTTATATAAAGCAGCACCGACTGCAATATCCCCTGATCCCCCAACAATTGCGTTATTGGGATAAACTCCGAATGGTGTAAAAAAAGCATGCATCGATCCACCCAGTCCTTTATTAAATCCTGTTTGACGTGCAAATATCTCAGCTAATGTTCCATAAACCAGAAAACGACGAGCAAGTTCTTTAGTAGTACCTTGAAAATCTTTTTCTACAATTTTAAGAACTGTGCCATCAAAAAATGTGGTCATTATTTCCATTAAAACTTTATCATCCAATTTATGGATTGCAGACATTCCCTTTGCCAATATTTCACCATGTGATCGATGACTTCCGAAAATAAAATCATTAATATCTAGCGTCCATGCCATACCAACTGCTGCTGATTCCTGTCCAATGGAAAGGTGAGCAGGACCAGGATGATTATAAGGAGTTCCATTATATTCTCCTTTTATTTTTATTAGATTGATCATGGTTTCAAACTCCCTGATCAACACCATATCGTGATAAATGGTTATTAATTCATCATCTGTAAAGTTATCTCTTTCTTCTTTTACTGTCTTTTGATATTGATTCACAGGTATCGGCTGGAATTCAATGAATCCAGGTTTACGAACTTCTGTCGGATCAATGATTTGTACTTTTGGCATAGTATTTAATTTTTTTGATTATGATAATTTATTCTAATGTCTTTATTAAAATTTAAAAATAGTTTCTTTGATAATTTCACTTACTGTAGGATGAGGAAATATCACTTCTTTCAGCTCATTGAGAGTCATTTCTTGTTCTATTGCCATTCCGGCACCGAAAATAATCTCACTACATGGAGTTCCTAGCATGTGGACTCCAATTACTTCTCCGTATTTTTCACCGATCAGAATTTTGCAAAGACCGTTAACTCCCTCATTTTCTGCGACAAATCTACCCGCAAAAGTCATAGGTAATTTGGCTACTTTATATGATAATCCTTTAGCTTTTGCACTCTCTTCTGTTTCACCTACACCCGCAACTTCAGGATTTGTATAAACAACTCCGGGTATAGCACCATAACGCATAATATCGTTACCCCCAGTAAGATTATTTATCACAACCTCTCCTTCTCGTGACGCTGTATGCGCTAACAATGAAAATCCAGTAACATCTCCAGCTGCATATACACCGGAAATATTTGTTTTCATTTTTTCATCTACTTTTATGCCTGATCGAGTTGTCTCTACATTCAGGTTTTCAAGTCCAAATCCTTTTATATTTGCTCTTCTTCCAACACTCAAGAGGATTTTTTCCCCTTCAATGCTCTGACTGACACCATCTTTCTCATACACCACCTTATTTCCGTCAATCTGAACTACTTTTGCACCTAGATTAAATTGAATCCCTTTCTTAGAATAAATATCACGCAACATCGCACTGATTTCGTAATCCAACCCCCCTAAAATTTCGGGCAACATTTCCACAACAGTGACTTTTGTACCAAAGCTATTGAAAAAACTCGCAAACTCCATTCCGATTACTCCACCACCAATTATCACCAATGATTCAGGGATATTGTCCAATTCCAATATTTCACGATTAGTCAAAATCAAATCCCCGGCTTCTTTTAATCCGGGAATTGGTGGAACAGATGCCTCTGAACCGGTACAGATAAGCAAATTTCTACTATGATAAGATTCTCCGCTACATTCAACTTCAAAGCCCTCCTTATTTCGCCCTTTTATCATTGCTTCACCCACTACAACCTTCACATTGTTAGCTTTCATAGTTGCCTCAACTCCAAGTACAAGTTTACGAACAACTTTCTTTTTTCGCGACATGATTTTCTTAAAATCAAATGTAACATTCTCGCAAGTAATTCCGTATTTATTCCCATGAATTGCGTTTTCATATGTTTTTGCACTGTATAACAATGTTTTCGTAGGAATGCATCCCTCATTTAAGCATACTCCACCTATTGCTTTTTTCTCAAACAGCACAACCGAAAGTCCCTTATTTCCAGCCCGTTCAGCAGCCACATATCCTGCTGGGCCACCTCCTATAATGATTAAATCAAACATATCTTTATTTTTTACTTTAAGTTTATATTTACAAGAAAACATCTAGTTTTAAATTCTCAATTTCGTTGGCAATCTCTTTCAAAAAACGAGTCGCCTCTCCTCCATCAAGAGAACGATGGTCGTATGTCAAGCTTAACCCAATAAACGGAACAAATGCATAAACACCATTCCCCAAATCTTTTGGACGTGGAACAATTGTGTTCACACCTAGAATTCCCGATTGAGGCAGATTAATTACTGGCGTAAACATTTCAACTCCATAATTTCCTAAATTAGATACCGTAAAAGTACCAGCCTCTGATGATAAAATATCAGGATCGATATTTCCTTTACGACATGCTTCGGCAATCTCTTTTAATTTATTAGATAAGCCTATTATTGAAAGATCATCAGCATTTCTTACCACAGGAACCATAAGTCCACGATCCGTATCTACAGCAAGTGCCAAATGAACTTTATTAAAATAGCGTTTTGTCTCTCCCAAAAAATGAGTATTTACATTTGGATATTTTTTAAGAGCTTTAATAACTGCAAAACAAACCATATCATTCAACGTGATATTTGTTGCGATAGTACCTTTTTCTAAAGCTTTTTTTACCTTTCCGCGAAGTTCCAATATACATCGTGCATCAGCACCAAGATGATGTGTAAGTTGAGCCGAATTTTGAAGAGATGAATGCATTGATCGAGCAATAATCTTTCGCATATTTGATATTTTTTTGTCTTCAAAATCGACGCTTTTCTCTTTTTTTGCAAGAGGATTAAGATCATTTGAGCGAACATTCCCATACAAACCGGACCCTTTACCCGAAGGTTGTAGTTTTTCTTGCAACACCATTTTTTTTGCAAGAGGGGTTAATTTACCTTGATTATTAATATGACTTTGAATATCTCTTTCAATTATTCGGCCATTTGGACCTGTACCAATAACATATTCTAAATTTAGAACCTCTTTCTCTGCCAATTTACTTGCACGAGGAGAAATAAACAACTGATCATTTGGTTCTAATTCCTTTTTTAATGTGTCAACTACAACTGAAGTTGTTATAGAATTCGTAATATCTGGTTGCTCGATTTTAGATTCATGGATAGATTCGGTGGAGATATTATTTGCTATTAATTCAGAATAATCTTCGCCTTCATTTCCAATTATCATCATCTTTTCTAACACTGGAACTTCATCACCTTCTTCATAGAAAACTTCTAAAACTGTACCATCATTGGTAGCTTCTTCATCGAAAGAAGCTTTGTCAGTTTCATATGAAAAAAGGATATCACCTTTCTTAACAAAATCGCCCTTTTTCTTTTTTATCTCTGTGATAATGCAACTTTCAACGGATTGGCCCTGCTTGGGCATGATTACTAAATAAACCATGTGTACAATTTTTGTTATTTATACAAAATTAATAAAAACATCATATCTTACTCTTTAGACTACGATCAATAAATAATATGCTTTATTGAAGAAAAGTCACTTTTATAATGAAAATATCATTTTATTGATATAAGATTTTACTTAACGTTAAATGCAATTCTTAAATCTTCTATTTCTTTATCACTTATTGGACTTAACTTTCCGATTGATGTTGCCATAACAAGTGAATTGGCAGAGAATTCAGCGACTTCCAAATAATCAAATGTACTCAACAATTTATCACCTGTAACAAACACGCTATCGTTTTCAACCAAAACTACTCTGTTATGATTAAACATCTCTGCGACCTTGTCTATATCATTGTATATCAACCCAAAAGGTATAGATGGTACATCCTGCAAGAAAATCCAACTTTCAGGGATCGTGCGTACATCAAACTTTGAACCGCTAACTGCATGAGCCATGAGGTTCACCGGTTGTGTGCAAATTATGGAATTTATGTGTGGATTTAGCTGATAAATTCGCTGATGAAGTGCAACAGAACGACTGGGTATTTTTCCAGCTTCTGACATACCATTCTTAATTTGGACAATGTCATCCGGAACTATATCCCATCTAGCAACATTTCTTGGTGTAATAAGAAAATCATCATTCTTCCAACGAACAGATACTGTTCCATAAGTTGATATCATCAAACCTTGATTACAAGCTCGACGTATAATACTTACCATTTCAGAACGCAAAGCTCGCTCTATTGAGGGATGTTCAACATCCATAAAATATGATTTAGTTGCAGGAAGATGATTTACATATTTTGCAACTTGTTCATCTGTAAGATAGTTTACACCACCCAACCTTTGTCCATTTATAATTGTACGGGAACAAAACTCTAAAGTTTCAAAGCGTTGATATGCATCCATCATATCTATACCTCCAAGTACAATTCCGTGATTTTCCATGATCACAGCTTTATATCTGGTATCTTTAAACTCATTAGCAATTTTTTTACCCAAATCTTCACTCCCTGGAGTTCCATATGGTGCAAAACCGACTTCTCCACAAATGCTATGAGCTTGGGGAACAATCTTTGTATCAGGCACTTTGCGTGCAATACTGAATGCAACTAATGCCGGTGGATGTGCATGAATTATAGCATTTATTTCGGGACGAGATTCATATATTGCTTTATGAAATGGTAGTTCAGATGATGGTTTATGAAGCCCCTCAATGGTTCCATCTTTTTTTACCAACATTATGTCTTTAGTCATAAGTGCTCCCTTATCCACTCCCGATGGAGTTATCCAGATATCTCCATTCCCATCTCTGATAGAAATATTTCCACCTGAGGTTGTGGTCATTCCACTTCTATAAATTCTACCGATGATTACATGAATCTGTTCCACCGGATGCATTAAGTTTACATCTAATTGTTTCATTTCAATATGAATATGCTTTAAGTTATAAATTAAGCTTGTCAGCGTTTTCCAATAAATAAGTTTCAGCTTCGACACTCCACAAACCATTATGTTTATCACATATCAAAGCAAGATTTTTATATATCTCATTTGATTTACCCAACTGTTCAAAATCTGTAATTGAGGTTAACGGCATTTCTACATGGGTATAGATCAGCTTTTTACCTCCCGGAATTTCAGGCAAATGATTCGTTGTTTCAGGTACAACATTTAAACCTCCAATATGTGTAATCAAACCTGCTGGATCTAAACCTTTATTCATTATATTAAGAGCTTCAATCATATCATCACTATTTCCACCATTTGTACCTACAACATGAGTATATGAATAATGAACATTGTAAAAATTAAACATCGCTTTGAAATTCGGATCAGCAGGACCTGCAAAAAAGTTAAGACAACCATCAAAAGCTAATATTGCATCCCCTTGTTCAACAAGAGGTTTGACTGGCGCAAAAACAAATACATCATCATATCCTTCTCCTCCAACTATTTCTTTCATTTCTTTAATTGGATCATTCATAATAGATGTATTGACATAACGTAAATCAATTCCTTGTTTAGAAGCAAATTCCACTGTATATAACGAAGCCGCTCTATCCAAACGCGTTTGATCAATATCCGTAACAATTAACAGAGATGGACGACAATCTTCACGATGTAAAACATAATTGATAGCAGCTAATCCCATAGGGCCAACACCTGCTAATATTGCCATTTTGCCTCCATCTACAATTCCCATTTTATGAACATAACTGCCCGAAGTTGTATGATAGTTGGCATGCATAGCAGCAATTACACAAGAAAGTGGTTCGGCCAAAGATGCTGGATAATAACCTTCGCCACGATAAACAAGCAGACAATCACGTTCCATCACTTCGTTTGGTATTATCACATATGTTGCATCTCCTCCAATATATTGGTAACTATAACCAGGTGCACTTAAAACTCCTATTGGTCCATCTTTATAATTTATTGCCGGTTGAATAGAAAATTTATCTCCTTTATTGAATTTATGTTTCCATTTATCTCCTATCTCTATTAATTCACCAGCAAATTCATGACCAATAATTATCGGATTATCAGCTACATTATCTGGAATCCGTTTGTGATCTTTTCCTTGTACCGAAGCTTTGTATGATGACATACAAATAGAATCAGAAATAACTTTCGCTAGAATTTCATTTTCTTTTATAGGTGGTAACTCAAATTCTTCTAAACGTAAATCTTTTTTACCATACAGTCTAACTGCCTTTGTCTTCATATCTTTATTTTATTATTCGATTTTTTTGTTAACTCATCATCACTTGTCCACCAGTTATTGGTAATGCTTGCCCAGTTTCACCTGTTTGTTCAATCAGGTATAGTACTGCCTTGGTAACATCTTCAGGAGAACATCCTTTTTTCATGGGTACTTGTGACAAATAATAATTCTTTACATCTTCAATTGTTTTTGCTCCGGGTACTTTGCCTGCTTTAAGATACTGAATAAATAATCCATTTTCAGGATTACTCCATAGCGGACCCTCATAATAATTTCCGGGACAAACAGAATTTACTTTTATTCTGAAAGGTGCCAACTCCAAAGCAAACGACTGAGTTAGGCCAATCCCTCCAAATTTACCTCCTGCATAGGCAAAATTGGCTTTACTTCCTCTTAATCCAGATTTAGAATTAATTTGAATAATATCTGCATAATAATCTTTTGAAGCATACTTAGTTTGCAACTTCATGATGCGACTCACTATTTTGGTACAATAAAAATAAGAGTTGTAATTTATTCGAGTCACAAAATCAAAGTTATCTAACGTCATGCTTTCCAAATCTCCGGCACGTAAAACACCAGCATTGCTTATAAAACAATCAATCGCTCCAAAATGGCAAACAGTTTCGAACATCAGATTATTAAGGCTTTCAATACTACTTATATCAGTTTTCACAAAAAGTGCCCTATTCTTTTTTTCCATTGAATTCAAATCTTTTACAGTCGCAATCCCTACTTCAGCATTAAGATCTGCTACTACAATATTTGCACCTTCTCTTAGCAAGCATTGTGCAATGCCTTTACCAAATCCCTGAGCAGCCCCGGTAATCACTATGGTCTTATTCTCTGATCTTCCGTCAACACTACTTTTATTTACTGAACGTCGGTAATTTTCAACCTCCCAATTATCAATAAAATCTATTTGACTTTGAGACATTGAATGTTGTCCTCCAAAAGAGTATGATAAATATGCAATTTTCATAGCATCTTCAAATACATCAAGAATTGTGTCGCATTGAAGATCATTATCACCTACAGCTACTAATCCGTACCCCTTTATTAATATCACTTTAGGAAAGTAACCGTATTTATCTCTGAAGGATACTATTCGTATTTCAGCTTCATCTAAAATTGTTTCTGGTGTTTCTCCATTAAAAAACAGATAATTTGATTTACAATAGACAATTTCGTCTGGAGTAAACGGATGTATTATTAATTGCTGGTTTTCTATGTTTTCACTATAGAATTCAACAAGTTCATTGTTTCTTATTCTTAACGTTTTCAGTTCATATTTTGAGATTATCATCCTTATTGCTGGAATAATTTCCACAATAGCGGGATCAATATTCACATTTTCTTCAGGGATCGACTTTTCCAGTGCTTTCTCCAGAGTATCAAATATTTCAGAATATAATTCCTTTACCTCTTCAATAGTGTTAGCAGCAGCAAAAATTCCATGATTTTGCAACCAGATTAATTGAGGTTCTTTTTTATAAATACTTCTGAACACTTTGATTTTGTCCTCTACCTTCCTAAAAAGAACATATCCCGGATCAGTATATTCTATATATAATGCTTTATCTCCAAAAAGGTTTATCAATTGTTGTTCAGCATTCTTCGAGCACATCAAACCATTTACAATTGTAGGATGTAGATGGACCACAAATGAATAGTTTATTACATTATGCATCGAAGTTTCAACAGACGGTCGCTTATCTTTAGTTATTGTTGCAGCAAAGAGATCATTTTTCACTTCCTCTTCACGTTCAATAGGATTACAGCTATATACTTTTTCAGACATCAAATTTAGTTTTCTCCTATCAAGTATAGCGAATCCATCCTCTGTGATTGTTTCAAGCGTATGCCCACTTGCTTTCACCCATATTTTATCGTTGTTTTTATAAGAGGTATTACCTCCACCCGCAATAACGAACCTTTTATCTTTTCCGTAATATTGTGATATTTGAATTAAGTCATCTATTTCTTTCATCTTGTGCAGCTTTTATCATTTCTTGATATTATAAATCTTTAATCAATTGGTCTCCCAATTTTACATAGTCATTTCTTTTTGAACGATCTGCATAACCATTTTTATCAACATATCCTTCTTTTCCTTGTGATACTAGAAACTGATGGGCAGCTAAAACACATGCGCCTTCATAGTTTATTTTCATCAATAGTTCTGTTAAAGGTGTATTATTTCTTGCAAATAGTTCAACAGGTTCCATCACAGGTGAATTATGTTCACTTCCAAATGTAACTATGAAACCTTGATTATATAAATAATCTGCATATTTTTCCAGAAGATTCACATCATTACGTGTCGTTATAAACTCTACAGAATGAAATCCCCTTTGAGTAAGTTGTTCGGCAACACTTTTCAAATCCTTCTCAAAATCAGTATATTCACCTTTGTCGTTATCTGCCAAAAAAGGGTAGGTAGGAATTCCACCAGCTGCAATTATAATATCACAAACCGTTTTTGTTGGCAAAAAAGCTTTAGGATCTTCTGGAACAAAAGCAACCCCTCCTGCTTTTAACAAATTAGCTCTAATCTCGTTTTCTACCCCTGCGATATTAGTTGGATCAGATTTCAGCACTTTTGCATTAAAGATTTTTTCGAACACATTTTTAATCCTTGATTCATCATTTTGGCAATACTCATACACTTTCAATCTTAAAGCTTTTGCCAAATGACGTTCACGTACCATGCCTTTTGTCAACTCATTTTTAATCCAAACAATATCAAGTATAATATCAACATCATTATCTTTCAATAATTTATTTAATTTATTACACATTGCTGAAACCTGGAAAAAGGATTCGTTTTGGACATCTATCAGTTGACTTGCAAAGGTTTCATTAAGTTTAAATGGATAAGTCAATCCTTTTCCACTTAAATATGTCCTACCTGGATTAACAGGATCGTTCACCTTTAATCCGGCTTTTTGATCATCCTCATTAAGACATATAAATTCAATATTAAATAGTGGGTACAGCTTACGCTCTTTGCATCCGACAGCCCATTCACCATAACCATCAGCCGTATAAAAATCATTGATTCCCACAACCTTTACATTTTCACACAAAGCCCTATCCAGTGCTTCTTTCACATCAGAAAATGCGCTAAAGGAAAAAGGAGTATGCATGTGAGCATTTACTTTTGGGTAATACATTATAATATTATATTAAGTATCATTTCTAAGATATCCATTAATAAATTGACATCATTATTCAGATGTTCTTATAGGTAATTAATTCTATAATTTATTAAGCAAATGTAGTGTTTTCCTTATATCATCTAATTCAATTATTGATTTATAAACTATACTATTTGATATTCATACTAAAAAATAAATAAAACTCATAATTTAAAAAGAAATGTCAAAAAGTATAGTTCTTGAATCATTTATGTAATCCTTTTATTTTCATTATCATTTAATTTTGCGCAATTAGTATTAATCTTACAAATTTAATCTCATTTATGAGTAAAAACAATTTAACCTCTTTCCTAGCCATTGATCTTGGAGCAAGTAGCGGAAGAGCAATTTTAGGAAAAATTGACAATGGCATTTTGGAGTTAAAGGAGATCAATCGGTTTCCTAATCCAATTACAAATATAAATGGTCGCATGTATTGGGACCTTTTTTATCTGTACAATAAAGTTTTGCAATCTCTTATTGAAATCAAAGCTGATCAAATACCCATTAAATCGATAGGAATTGATACTTGGGGAGTTGATTTTGTTTGTTTTGGCAAAGATGGAGAACCTTTACGGATGCCATATAGTTATCGTGATCCGATAACCTTTGGTGCACCCGAAAAGTTTTTTAATATCATCTCAAAAGAAGATGTTTATAAAATGACTGGGATTCAAATAATGAATTTCAACTCACTGTATCAATTATTCGCTCAAAAAGACAGAAATTGCTCAACATATAGCAAGATTGATAAGATTCTGTTTATGCCTGATGCCTTATCTTATTTACTTACCGGTAAAATGGTAACTGAATATACAATTGCATCTACTTCTCAATTAATAAATCCTTACAATCGTAGTTTTGAATCAACTTTACTTGATTCTATTGGTCTATCTAAAGATAATTTTGCACCGATTGTTTTTTCAGGAACATCAATTGGCCAATTATCCAACAATGTTAAACAACAAACTGGTCAGGAAGATGTTTCTGTGATAGCTGTCGCCGGTCATGACACAGCCTCCGCAGTACTTGCCACTCCTGCCGAGAATGACAATTTTGCATATCTTAGTTCCGGAACTTGGTCATTAATGGGTATCGAGTCATTAGAACCAGTAATCAACGAAAAGACATATTCTTTCAACTTTACCAATGAAGCAGGCACCGATGGTTCAATTCGTTTGCTTAAAAACATATGTGGAATGTGGCTTATTGAGCAATGTAAAAAAGATTGGGAGAAACACCAATCATTATCTTATAACGACATTGTTATTGAATCAGAAAAAGCTGTTCCCTTCAAATGTTTTATTAATCCTGATTCTCCATGTTTTGCTAATCCCAAATCAATGATTGAGTCAATTCAGAATTACTGCAAATTGACAGGACAATATATTCCACAAACCATAGGTGAAATTGCCCGTTGTATATACGAAAGTTTAGCATTCCGTTATAAGCAAGTCTTAGAAAGTCTTCAACAATTATCCACAAAAAGGATTGAAACACTGCACATTATTGGTGGAGGATCTCAAAACAGACTCCTTAATTCATATACAGCAAATGCTATTGGGTTGCCAGTTGTAGCTGGACCTTCTGAGGCTACAGCAATCGGAAATATTCTACTCCAGGCAAAAGCTTGCGGATTAGTAAATGATAAAAGTGAGATGCGCAGAATCGTAAGAAATTCCGTAAAGCTAGAAACTTTCATTCCTAAGGATGTTGAAACTTGGGAAAAACAATATTTGAACTACCTTGATGTTTACAAAGAATTATAAGAATTTACATATATCATTATCATTAAATCATGAATAAAGAACAAATTAATCGAGCGTATTTAGACGCAAAAAATCAATATGCAGCTATTGGGATTGATACAGATGCAGCTATTGAGAAACTTAACCAGCTATCAATATCAATCCATTGTTGGCAAGCAGACGATGTTTCCGGATTTGAAAATCCTAATGGAGATCTTACAGGAGGAATTCAGGTAACCGGGAACTATCCAGGAAAAGCACGAACCATCGACGAGTTACAGAAGGATATAGAAAAAGTCCTCTCACTCATCCCTGGTAAACACAGATTAGGATTACATGCAATTTATGGTGATTTTAATGGTGAATTTGTTGAACGTGATCAAATTAAGCCGATTCATTTTCAATCATGGATTGACTGGGCTAAGAAAGCAAACATTGCACTTGATTTCAATTCTACATTTTTTTCACATCCAAAAGCAGACAGTGGTTATACAATGTCAAGTTTTGATCCTGAAATCAGAAATTTCTGGAAAGAGCACCTTCGTTGTTGCAGGAGAATAGCAGCTGAAATTGGTCGCCAGCAAGGTAGTCCATGTGTTCATAATATTTGGCTTCCCGATGGAGAGAAAGACAAAACTGTTTCAAGATTTAAACATCGTGAACTACTCAAAGAAGCTTTAGATGATGTATTATCCGAAAAGATAAGCACCGATTACCTAATAGACTGTGTTGAATGTAAATTATTTGGTGTAGGGAGTGAAAGTTATGTAGTTGGTTCTCATGAATTTTATATGGGTTATGCAGTAAAAAACAATATGGCTTTAACTTTAGACGCAGGTCATTTTCACCCCACAGAAGTAATATCAGATAAAATATCATCAATGTTACTATACGTACCTGAAATCAATCTGCATGTTAGTCGTCCTGAACGTTGGGATAGCGACCATGTTGTAATCTTGAACGACGAGTTATTAGCTTTATCTCAAGAAATTGTACGTTCAGGTCATTCCGATCGTGTACATGTAGGATTAGATTATTTTGATGGATCCGTCAACCGAATTGGAGCCTATGTATTGGGTATTCGTTCCACTCAAAAAGCAATGTTACAAGCTTTTTTAGAGCCCACCGATAAATTAAGAGAATTTGAAATATCCGATAAAAACTTTCAGCGAATGGCCTATTTGGAAGAATTAAAATCAATGCCATGGAATGCAGTGTACAATTATTATTGTCACAACCAGAATATTCTTGTTGGCGATGATTATATTAAGGAAATCGAACAGTATGAGTTAGAAATAACATCTAAAAGATAAAGCATGAACACTTTAATTGGTCTGCTAATAATTGCAATAGGAAGTATGGGTCAATCAAGCTCATACGTTCCTATCAATAAGATAAAGGAGTGGTCGTGGGAAAACTTTTGGCTTACTCAAGGTATTTTCGCCTGGCTAGTCTTTCCATTTTTAGGCGCTCTTTTGGCTAATTCTTTTCCAGAATTGATAGAAATTTACTCATCAAGTCCATCAGCAGTTTTACAAGCTATTGGATATGGAATACTTTGGGGAATTGGAGGTTTAACCTTTGGATTAAGCATGCGTTTTCTTGGTATTGCCTTAGGACAATCCGTAGCATTGGGTACTTGCGCTGCTTTTGGAACACTTATCCCTTCAATCCTTTCCGGTGATGACCTATTTTCACCAAAAGGATTGATTCTACTTTTAGCTGTTTCTGTTACATTAACAGGTATTGCACTTGTCGGATTTGCAGGAAGTTTACGAGCTAAAAACATGTCTGAAGAAGAGCAAAAGAAAGCCATTAAAGATTTTGCCCTTAAAAAAGGATTATTAATCGCTTTGTTTGCGGGAGTAATGAGTGCCTGTTTTAATCTTGGATTAACTGCCGGTGCGCCAATAAAAGAAGCAGCTATTAATTTAGGTTCAAATGAATTATTTGCTCAGAATCCGGTAACACTTCTTGTAACAATAGGCGGATTTTTCACCAATTTAGTTTATTGTCTTTACATGAACCGCAAAAATAAAACAGGCGGAGAAATTGGTCGCTCTTCCAGCAAGGTATTAATAAACAATCTTTTATTCTGTGCGTTGGCAGGATTACTTTGGTATTCCCAATTTTTTGGATTAGGAATGGGACAAAGTTACTTTGAACCCGGAAGTGTGATGATGGCTTTCTCCTGGAGTATTTTAATGTCACTAAATATTGTTTTCAGCAATGTTTGGGGAATAATCTTAAAAGAATGGAAAGGTGCAGGTAAAAAAGCAACATTTTATCTGATATTGGGGATGGCTGTATTGATATTTTCGCTAATCATTCCCAATCTTTTTAAATAGCATAAAAGAAAAGTTATTTAATATTATATTCACTCTCTCTATTGTTTGAAAATACAATGCGGTAAAACTTATGACTATCTTCTAAGTCGTCTTTATCCGCATTGTATTTCAATAGTTTTAGTTATATTTGTATGATTGTAACATTAAAACTGAGTGAAAAGAAAAGCATTATGAGATACAATAATTTTGGAATTGACTTTAAATATCTTTTAGTAAATGAAAAGGATAAAAGTTTTGGACTTACAGTAAACACCGTAGGTTTTCAACCAATTGCACCAAACACCATTTACCCATCCACTCAACACCCTAAGAGTTATTATTTTAATCCTTGCAAAGGCAGAGTATTAACAGAATATCAAATTCTCTACATCAGCAAGGGAAAGGGAGAATTCCGTTCTGAGACATTAAAGAAAACAGAGATTTCAAAAGGTCAGATTATTCTACTTTTTCCAGGACAATGGCACACCTATTGTCCTTCAGCAGAATCAGGCTGGAATGAGTATTATATAGGTTTTGAAGGATCTATTATTGAAAATATAATAAATAATGAGTTCATTAACAAGAACAATCAGATTCTTGATATTGGTGTGAATGAAGATTTGGTAAAGCTATATACATCTGCCATTCAAGTAGCAAAAGATGAGAAAAAATCTGCACAACAATATTTAGCCGGTATAGTACTTCATATCATTGGTTTGATTTTGTCATATTCTCACAACCGAAACTTTGAGTTAAACAATTCAGATCAAATTATTGAAAAGGCTAAGATCATCATGACAGAGAATATTTATCATCAAATAGATATTCAAGAAATAGCAACCAAATTAGGTACAAGTTATTCATGGTTCAGAAAAACATTTAAAGAATATACCGGTTACGCACCAGCCCAATATTTTCAGGAACTTAAATTAAGAAAAGCAAAAGAGTTAATAGCAGAAAGTTCCCATTCGATCAAAGAGATTGCTTTCAATTTAGACTTCAGTTCTTATGAGTATTTCCTATCATTCTTTAGAAAAAGAGTCGGCTGTACCCCTTTGGAATACAGGAATTTGGGTCGACATAAAATATAAAACACAATGCCATTCACATCCAGTTTAAGACATTTCAAGTTTAGAATTTTATTACTTATTGTCACAGTAAATATATTTATTTGCCAGACTGCATTCACTCAGGACAAACTTGTTCCATATAACTTAAGTGTAAATCTTCTATTAAACACAGAACAAACATATCTAAACGGTTTTCTGTCCTCAGCCCCATTAAATGAGTCCTTACTACGAAACGAGAACTTTCAATTCGTTGAAATCAGCATGAATAAGCCTTTTTTTGGGTGGAACATTCATTCCGATTTACAGAATACGATACAAAACTCCTATAGAATTTTAGTATCATCGAATATTGATTCATTGCGAAAAGGCAAGGGAGATTTATGGGACACAGGTAAAGTGCTGAGCGATGAATCTTTGAATATATTGTATGGCGGTAAACCCCTTGAGCCAGACAAGGTCTATTTTTGGAAAGTTCAAATTGGAGATAATCACGGAAATGAATCCAGTTTTTCAGAACCATCCCATTTCAAGACAGCTAAAAATCTTCAAGATTACTCTACTGACAGATATCCACTTCAGAAACAAGATGAGAAGCCCATTTCGATAGATCAAACTAATAAAAACAGTTATTTTATTGATTTCGGTAAAGCTGCTTTTGGACGAATAAGAATCACCCTCTATTCAGAAAACACAAATGACACCATTACCATCCATTTAGGTGAAGATCAACGCAATGGACATGTAAACCGTAACCCTCAAGGCAGCATACGATATTCCAGATATCAGATTATTCCAAAAAATGGATGCCATACCTATATCGTCACTATTAAACCCGATAAAAGAAACACAGGATCACAAGCCATTTTAATGCCCGACTATATTGGTGAAGTCACCCCTTTCAGGTATTGTGAGATAGAGAATTACGCACATAAGCTTACGAATAGCGATATCTCAAGAGAAACCGTTAATTATTCCTTCAACGAATCCGACTCCTATTTTCACAGTTCAGACACAATATTGAATCAAGTATGGGAATTATCCAAATATTCGATCAAAGCCACCTCATTTACAGGTGTTTATATTGATGGTGATCGTGAGAGAATCCCATATGAAGCCGATGCATTAATTAATCAGCTCTCACATTACTGCGTTGCCCGTGAATACAGTTTAGCCAGATACACACATGAATATTTAATAAACCATCCGACATGGCCAACCGAATGGATATTACAATCCGTTTTAATAGCCTGGGAAGATTATTTATACACAGGGAATAAACTATCCCTTGAAAAATACTACGAAGATTTAAAAGCAAAAACACTCACATCTTTATCAGATGAATCCGGTTTGATTAGCACCCGTACAGGAAAAGTAAACAAAGAAGTACTCAGCTCCATTCATTTTAACGGGCAACTAAGAGATATTGTAGATTGGCCACACGATGGAGAAATTGACAGTTATGAATTCACAGATATAAATACCGTAGTAAATGCTTTTCATTATCAGGCGCTCACAATAATGACTAAGATTGCCACGCTACTAAACAAAACAGACGACAGCAACTACTATAAAGCTCAAGCCCAAAGATTAAAGAAGTCATTCAACGAGAAATTATTTGATAAAAAAATTGGACTCTATATTGATGGAATAGGCTCAAAACATAGCTCACTTCATGCGAACATGTTTCCCCTTGCATTTGGACTTGTCGACGATAAAAACATTACCAGCATAATGAAATTCATTCATTCAAAAGATATGGCCTGCAGTGTTTATGGTTCACAATTTTTGCTTGAAGGAATCTATAATGCCGGTGATGCAGACTATGGATTGAAGTTATTAACATCAACAACCGACAGAAGTTGGTATAATATGATCCGTTCAGGTTCAACAGTCACTATGGAAGCCTGGGACAACAAGTATAAATCCAATCAAGATTGGAACCATGCATGGGGAGCAGCCCCAGCCAATTTAATTCCCAGAAAATTAATGGGTATTGAACCCATTGAATCAGGTTTTAAGAAAATCAGGATCAAACCCCAGCCCTCAATGCTCAAGTATGCAGAGATAAAGCATCCAACAATACAAGGCGATGTATACGTAAAATTCACCAATGATCCCGGTAAAACATTTGCATTAGAAATTAATATTCCAGCAAATACAACAGCAGTCGTCTATCTCCCATATTACAGTAAAAATCAGAGAGTAACACTAAACGACAAACCCATAAAGTTCACTAAAGACGGCAATTTTGCTGTAGTGGACAATATTAGTTCAGGCAAAAGCACATTAAAAGTCAATTAACAGATATAATTATACGAACAGAATAAAAATTACAAGCATATGAAATTCAAGGCCCTATTTATTACGATCTTCACTATTCTTTCATTCAATCTGATTTCCCAAAACAGTGTCTTGGAGAATAATTTCAAGAACAACCTGTCTCATGATGAAATAACCCGTAGTTATGTTAATCCCGTTAAGATTGTCTGGCAATCCGACAATCAAAATGTCAACATCAAGAATTCAGCAGTCTTACTAAAAGATTTTAACGGTCAGCTTTCCACCAGTGGTGAAGGCATGTGTGTACTTCGTTCAGATTCCGAAAATCAAGCCTCCATTTTATTAGATTATGGAAAAGAATTATACGGTGGGATTCAATTAGCTGCCGGCATTAGAGGCGAAAAAAAACCAATTAAGATCCGTGTTCGTTTTGGCGAATCCGTATCAGAAGCCATGAGTGAAACAGGATCAGTCGTTTCCGGCATGAATTCAGCAACTAATGACCATTCGCTTCGTGATTTCACATTAGAAGTTCCTTGGCTCGGCACCATTGAGATCGGCAATTCAGGTTATCGATTTGTACGAATAGACCTATTAGACAAAGACGTAGATTTGCCATTACAATCCGTCCGCGCAATATTTCGCTATCGCGACATTCCCTATTTAGGCACATTTAAGTGTGACGATGAGCGCCTTAACAAAATATGGGAAACCGGTGCCTATACCGTTCATTTAAATATGCAAGAATCTTTATGGGATGGGATCAAACGAGACCGATTAGTATGGGTTGGTGATATGCACCCAGAAGTAGCCACGATAAACAGAGTCTTCGGTCAAAACGACGTCATCAATAAAAGTCTCGATTTTGCTCGCGACACCACTCCATTACCCGGTTGGATGAATGGTATGACCACCTACTCAATGTGGTGGATCATTATTCACAGAGATTTATATTTACATCAAGGAGATATCTCCTATTTAAAAGAGCAGCATACTTATTTAACCGCATTGATCCAACAAATTACCAGTCAAATAGATAAAAACGGAAAAGAGAATTTGAACGGGACCCGCTTTTTGGACTGGCCCACATCAGAAGATGCTGATGTAATTCATTCAGGCATACAAGCATTAACCGTTCTTACTATCCAAGCAGGGAAAGACATAGCCAAATGGTTAAAAGACCCATCATTAGAGAAGACTTGTGACGACGCACTTACCCTTTTGAAGAAATACATTCCAGAAGACCATAACAATAAGCAAGCAGCCGCATTATTATCACTTGCCAATATCACCACCCCACAAGCAGGATCATCCGTGATTTTAGATAATGGATCACAGAATTTTGCCACATTTTACGGCTATTATATGTTAGAAGCCTTAGCAAAAGACGGAAAATACAAAGAAGCCATGCAAATTATTTCCGATTATTGGGGAGCGATGTTAGACCTTGGTGCCACAACCTTTTGGGAAAACTTCATTTACGAAGAAAGAACAAACGCCACCCGAATTGACCAGTTACCAAAAGAAGAACTATTTGACATACACGCAGATGGAGGTGCCTTTTGTTATGTTGGATTAAGAGCAAGTCTTTGTCACGGTTGGGCATCCGGTCCCACCTCATGGCTTACCGAACACGTATTAGGAATAAAAGTATTAGAGCCAGGCAGTAAAACCATACAGATTAAGCCCCATCTTGGAGACTTAAAATATGCAGAAGGAACATTTCCCACACCTTTTGGAATTGTGAAAGTTAAACATACTAAGCAAGTCGACGATCGCATAAAAAGTGAAATCAATGCGCCCAAAGGCGTGAAAATCATCAAATAAGAAACCTTTATTATAAAGCGTAAGTTATACAAAAGCAGTCCAAAGCTGCAATCTTAGCAGTCTATAAATTAAACAATTAAAACATGAAAAGAGTCAAGCCAAATATATTTGTTATCATTTTGATTAGCATTTCAATACTATTCTCATCCTCCAATTGCAGCATTCAAAATCAGAATAGCAGAGCCTTTGGAGATCAATTACAAACAAGTTTTGTAACTCCGCCAGACACTATACAAACCAGTGTCTATTGGTATTGGATATCCGACAACATATCAAAAGAAGGTGTAGTTAAAGATTTGCAAGCGATGAAAAAAGTCGGTATTAACAGAGCATTCATTGGCAATATCGGCATAGAAGACCTACCCTTTGGAAAAGTCAAGATATTAACTGAAGAATGGTGGGATATTCTTCATACAGCGTTAAAGACAGCCACAGAGTTGAATATTGAAATAGGAATATTCAATTCACCCGGTTGGAGTCAGTCCGGTGGTCCCTGGGTTAAACCCGAACAATCCATGCGTTATTTAGCCTCATCCGAGACCACTGTAACCGGTCCCAAGAAGTTCGTTCAAAAACTTGATAAGCCCCAGGACATTTTTCAGGACGTCAAGGTCTTAGCCTGGCCGGTAAAAAAGAAGAATCAGATAATCAACAATGAAACCGCCACTATCGCCACATCTCCCGCCATCAAAGATATAAACAAAGCCTTTGACGGAGACAAAACAACAGGAATCACTTTTTCCGGTAACGGACCAATAGCCATTGATATAGATTCCAAAGACAATATCATCATCCGCAATATTACTATTGAGACCACCAATCATCCCATCACTGCAAAATGTCAGTTTCAAGTAAAGATGTCAGGCAGTGATGAATATAAAACCATAAAAGAGTTCGACATTAATCGTTCCAATCCCGCATTAAACGTAGGTTTTATCCCCTATGCCCCAATTAGTGTATCGACAGGAAAAATAGAAGCCAAGACTTTTCGCTTGATATTTACCAATATCAGCAACAATTCAGGTATTACCGAAATCGCGTTACAATCCACCCCAAGAATTGAAAGTTTCAGTGAAAAAACCCTTGCAAAAATGTGGTCCACCCCACTCCCCTATTGGGACGCCTATTTATGGCCAGATCAAGCAGAGATTGATGATTCAGAAACAGTAGTAAGAGCAGACGATATTATTGATTTGAGTAATCAAATCACCTCCGACGGTACCCTCAGTTGGGATGTACCCGCCGGCGAATGGATTATAATGCGTACAGGTATGACCCCAACAAAAGTCACCAATGCACCCGCTTCGCCAGAAGGAACCGGACTTGAAATAGACAAGATGAGTAAAGAGCATATCCAGAGTCATTTTGATGCATTCATAGGGCAAATAATAAAAAGAATTCCCGAGAAAGACAGAAAATGCTTTAAGGTAGTCGTTCAAGACAGTTATGAGACCGGCGGTCAGAATTTCACCGACGGCTTCATAAAAGACTTCAAACAACGCTATAACTACGACCCCACCCCATTTTTGCCCACATATTATGGTTATGTTGTTAATAATGAGAAGGAGTCCGACCGTTTTCTCTGGGATATGCGTCGTTTTGTAGCCGACAAAGTCGCCTATGACTATGTAGGTGGTTTACGTGATGCCAGTCACAAGTACGGTTTGAAGACCTGGCTTGAGAATTACGGTCATTGGGGATTTCCCAGTGAATTTTTGATGTACGGCGGTCAATCCGACGAAATAGGTGGAGAATTTTGGAGTGAAGGCGATTTAGGAAATATTGAGAACAGAGCCGCCACCTCTGCCGGTCATATTTACGGGAAGAGCAAAATTTCCGCAGAATCAAATACAGCAGGCGGTCCCGCCTACTCTCGTTATCCCGCTATGATGAAACAGCGCAACGACCGTTTTTTTGCAGAAGGCATAAATAACACACTATTACACGTATATATCTCCCAACCCTATGAAGACAAGAATCCAGGAGTCAACGCATGGTTTGGCAACGAGTTTGACCGCAAGAACACCTGGTTCTCTCAATTAGATGTATATATCCAATATTTGAAAAGAGTAAATTACATGTTACAACAAGGATTAAATGTAGCAGATGCCGCCTATTTTATTGGAGAAGACACCCCCAAGATGACAGGGATAGTCGATCCTTCGTTACCCATTGGATATCAATTTGATTATATCAATGCCGAAGTAATCGAGAAGTATATGACCGTAAAAAATGGGTTACTCACCCTTCCTCACGGTACCCAGTACAAAATATTAGTCCTTCCCAAGCAAGAAACCATGCGCCCAGAATTATTGAAAAAGATTGAGCAACTGATACTTGCCGGAGGAGTTGTTATGGGTCCCGCTCCAAAGCGTTCACCCAGTTTAGAAAATCAGCCAGAAGCAGATAAAATTGTACAAGACCTCTCTAAAAAGCTATGGGATAATGTTGACGGCGTTACTGTTAAATATCGCAAAGCAGGTAAAGGAATGATTTTGAACGGAATGACTATGGAAGACGCCTTCAAATTGATAAACTGCGTTCCCGATTGCAAGTTACCCGAAGACAATACCATTCATTACGGTCACCGTACACTGAAAAACGGAACAGAGATCTATTTCATTTCGAATCAGACCAATGAACAAAAAGTTATATATCCAGAGTTTAGGGTACGCGGACTTCAGCCAGAGTTATGGGATGCGACAAATGGCAATACACGCAAGTTGAAAGCCTATGAATCATTCGGTCAGAGTACTAAAGTACCCATCAAACTTGCTCCATTTGAAAGCGCTTTCATTGTATTTCGAGGTAAAATCTCCAAGACTGATGTATCGACAAACATTGAAGTCAACTATCCCGATATGCAATTAATTTCAAATATCTCCAGCAATTGGAAAATCACTTTCGACCCCTCCCAACGAGGTCCTGTAAAGCCCATTCTTATTGACACATTAAAAGACTGGACCACTTTTTCAGATGATCTTATAAAATACTATTCCGGTACCGCCGTCTATGAAAACACCTTTAATATCGACAGTGATATCAAAGACAGTGATATAATAATGGATCTTGGCAATTTGACAGCGATGGGAAAAGTATATATCAACGATGAATATGCAGGAGGAGTTTGGACCCAACCCTATCGATTAAATATTTCGAAGTTAGTAAAACCAGGTACAAACACTTTAAAAATTGAAATAGTAAACAATTGGATGAATCGAATTATTGGAGACCAGCAATTGCCAAAAAATCAGAGAAAGACCTGGAGTTTTGTGAATCCATACAATGCACAAAGCAAATTGCAACCATCCGGACTATTCGGACCAGTAAACGTTCATTCAGTGAAGTATTAGTAGTCAAGAAAAGCATCTTTTTTTTGGCGATTTTTTGAGAGAAGAAGGTGTGAGTAAGTTTAAAAGCGAGTGAGACCATAGTGAGAGGTAAGTGAGACCATGGAGAGAGGTAGGTAAGAGGTAGGTGAGACCATTGTGAGAAGAACAAAAGAATAATGTTGATTATAAAACAATATAAATATGAAACGATTCAGTATTAAAATCATTTTTTTGTTAATAGCGATTGGATTATTGAGCACCGTTAGTTGCAAAAAGCCATCTCAGAATAAAACCAAAGATGCAGAAAATCAATATACCGTCGCCGCCTTTTATTGGCCTGCCTATCACTATGAGCCCCGAGCTGAATTCCTTTTTCCCGATAAGAAAGGCGAATGGGAGATAATTTACAATGCCGTTTCCAAAGAAGAAGGTCATCAACAACCCAAAGTCCCATTATGGGGATATTTAGATGAAGCTAATCCTTTGGATATGGATAAAAAGATTACCGAAGCCATATCCTATGGAGTAAACACCTTTATTTTTGACTGGTATTGGTTTGAAGGGAAGCCCTTTTTAGAAGATTGCATTAACGAAGGATTTTTGAAAGCCAATAATAACAGGATGAAGTTCTATTTAATGTGGGCAAATCATGATGCAACCACCTATTGGGATGTTGATAATCCACGAAAAGATTCAATATTCTGGGACGGAGAAGTAGATAGAGATCAATTTAACATTATCGTAGACAGAATCATCAATCAGTACTTTAAAGACCCCTCCTATTATAAGATTAACGAAGAGCCTGTATTTTGTATTTACGAGTTAAACACCCTTATAAACGGATTAGGTGGTCCAGAGCAGACAAAAGAAGCCCTTGACTATTTCACACAAAAAACCATTGATGCCGGTTTTCCAGGATTGCATCTGCAAGGAATTCTATGGGAAGCCCTCCCCAGCACCATCGATGGAGTTCCTGGTGACAGCATTAAAAGTCAGAATGAAGTACTCGATTATTTCGGATTCAAGAGTTTAACCAACTACTGTTGGGCCCATCTTCAGAACCCCGATGGAGATTACGAGACCTGGGGTGACGCATCTACGGCGATGTGGAATACCTTCAAAGATGATTTTTCCATGACCTACTATCCCAATTTGACCATAAGTTGGGATGCCAATCCCCGATTTCCATTCAAAACAGGTTACATCAATAACTCCACCCCTGAGAAATTCGAAAAATATCTGTTGAAAGCCAAAGAGTATATTGACAGTAACAATATCGAGCCAAAAATCATCACCATAAATGCATGGAATGAATGGTCCGAGGGAAGTTATTTAGAGCCAGACACAATTTGGAAATATGGCTATTTAGATGCAGTAAAAAAAGTATTTGGCAGTCCGAAAAAATAAAACAGAAATCCTATGAAAGTCTTCAGAATTATATCCTTTATCATAGTCACGTTCATTGTGATGGGATCATCATGCAAAGACAAGAATCTTGAAACAATTGAGAACCCATCGAATGATGAGTCGGGTACTACTTCAAAAGATTTTATTTTTCCTTTAGCAGGAACAGATGAATTAGGTCGTGTTTTGCCCAATAATGAAGACGTCGGCAATCCTAGAAACGATCGGCAAGTCGGCATTTTCTATTTCCTTTGGCAAGGCGATCCAGCATCAAAAACCTCCGAAAAATATTGGGACCTATCAAAAATTATCCCCCAACACCCCGAAGTCCTTGAAGATGGAGACAACGAGTTTTGGGGAACTACAAGCAGAGGATCCTATTATTTTTGGGGAGAGTCAATTTTCGGTTATTATAGTGGAGACGATTATTGGGTTCACTTACGAAATATGCAGTTGTTGACCGATGCCGGAATAGATTTTCTGGTACTCGACGCAACAAACGCCATCTTCTATGAACGACAGTCGCATGCATTGATGAAAGCCATAAAAGCCCTACAAGATCAAGGAAGAAAAGCCCCTAAGTTAGTATATTATACAAATACGGAGTCGGGAAAAACAATGCAACAAATATACAACACATATTATAAAGTAGGAGCCCTTATTCGCTATCCCTCAACCTGGTATGTTTTTGAAGGCAAGCCATTGATTATCGGTAGGACCAACGAAGCAAAAGGTAAAGATTTTGAAACTTTTTTCACCTATCGTGAAGCCCAATGGCCAAACGAACCCGATCAGCAAAACGGTTGGCCCTGGATTGATTTCAAGCGTCCCCAAATGGTTTATGAAAATCACAAAGGAGAAAGAGAAATCATAAATGTATCCGTTTGCCAACATCCAAACCCATCGGCAGGTATGGGAGGATCCGCCTTTTATGGAAATATGGATAATTGGGGCAGAAGTTACCGAAACGGATCACATGGTAATCCAGAAACAGACATTTTTTACGGTTATAATTTCCAGGAACAATGGGATTACGCATTAAAACAAAATGTGCCCTTCATCTTTATCACCGGATGGAATGAGTGGGTTGCAGGCAGATGGGGTAGTCAGGACAACAATAAAGAACACTCCTATTTTTGCGACCAGGCCAATCCTGAATACAGTAGGGATATTGAGCCCACATTAACTTCAGGTTTGAAAGACAATTATTACATGCAAATGGTCACCAACATAAGAAAATATAAAGGCGTCAATCCCGTACCAAAAGCAAGGATTTCGAAAGCCATTACAAATTTTGACGATTGGAAACAGATTACACCTGTTTATACAGATTATATTGGCGACACACAACACAGAAATCACCCAGCAGCCATATCAAATCCCCCGATGACCTATGTTAATAATACCGGCAGGAATGATTTTGAAATATTAAAAGTCGCCCGAGACAAAGAAAACATCTATTTCTATGCCCAGACTGTAGGCAATATTTCCGAGCAATCCGGTAATAATTGGATGAGTTTATATATCAATTCAGATCGCGATCATGATACTGGATGGTACGGATATGATTACAGGATTAGCGGTAAAAACCAGCTGGAAAAGTTTGAAGAAGGGAAATGGTTAACAATTAAAGTTGTATCTTTAGAGTTCAAAAATAACATGCTTGTTTATAATCTTCCCATTAAAAGCATTTTCAATGACGCGCAAGCGCTTGATTTTGAGTTTAAATGGTCTGATAACATGCAAAACGAAGATCCTATGGATTGGTATATAAATGGAGATACTGCTCCTGAAGGCAGATTCAATTATGTATATATTTCTGAGTAATTTTTTTGAACTTTAAAAATATAAATTTCTTATTATGAACAATCGATTTATTGCAGTAGCCATTATCATTCTATTATTTACATTCAATGTAAATTTAAGTGCCCAGTTAGATCTTCCAATATTACCCAAGCCAAGAGAAGTAGTTACTTCAGGGGAAAATATTTCATTAAAAAAGAATTTCAACATTTATATAGACTCAAAATCAGAGTTAGACAAACAATATGTCTCCTCTATTTTTTACGAATTAGGATTTAACACATATTTCAGTGGAAAAGAAAATGCAAACCTTGTAATTTCTTTTGATAAAAAAGCTTCAAACAATGCAGAAGGCTATATCTTAAAAGTTCAAGACAAGTCAAAAAATCAAATTAAAGTCAGCGCCCCCAGCAAAAGCGGTGCCCTCTATGCCATTCAGACATTACGACAGATTATAAAAACCACAAACGGAGAATTTTCTGTACCCGAATGTACCATTAAAGATGAGCCAGCCTTTCCATGGCGCGCATATATGCAAGATGAAAGTCGCCATTTTCAAGGAATGACAACCGTGAAACTGTTATTAGATGAAATGGCACGTTTAAAAATGAACACGTTTCATTGGCATTTGGTAGATGATCAAGGTTGGAGAATTGAGATTAAACAATATCCAAAGCTTACAGAAGTCGGTTCTAAGCGAGATTTCTCTAATGGCGGATTAACACCAGCCCAATGGGATGAAAAGTATCCAAGCAGAAAAATGTATTATACCCAAGATGAGATTAAAGAAATTATAGCTTACGCTGATAACAGAGGCATTCGTATTATACCAGAGATAGAAGTACCCGGTCATGCTTCAGCCTCAATTTTTGCCTATCCCTGGTTAGGTGCTACCAGCAGTAAGGAAGGTGTCGGTCTTTGGGGAGATTTGTACAATGTTACTGACCCCAAAGTTGAGGAATTCATCCGCAATGTATTAGATGAAGTCGTTGCATTATTCCCCTCAAAAATTGTACATATTGGAGGTGATGAAGCCAATTACACCCATTGGCAGAACAATCCTCAGATTGTTGAATTCATGAAATCCAACAATATCCCCACCTTCTCCGATTTGCAAGTATGGTCGATTAACAGATTTTCTAAATATCTTGCATCCAAAGGCAGCAGGATGATTGGTTGGAACGAGATTACAGGCGACAATATTCGTGGAGAAGCCCATATTCAAGCAAGTCAATCCGAAAGTCTTGCCCCCGGCACCATCGTTCAGTTTTGGGACGGCGACATCAGTCTAGTAAACAAAGCCATTGAAAAGGGTTATGATGTAGTTAATTCAAATCGTCTCTTTACCTATTTAGATTATCCATACTCATCCATTTCGTTTGAGAAAGCCTATTCTTTCAATCCCATCCCCGAAGGATTAAAGAAAGAAGATGAGAAGAAGATCTATGGCCTTGGTTGTCAGATGTGGGGCGAGTACACCCCAACGAAAGACAGGCTTTATTTTCAAATATTCCCAAGATTAGCCGCCTATGCAGAATGCGGTTGGACTCAAAATAAAGATAAAAATTATCAAGATTTTCGAAAAAGGTACAACACAACTATTGAGCCCATTTGGAAAGAAAATGACTATTTAAAACTTCAAGATTATTAAATAAAGTCGACTGATTGTCGCATTTGATATGTTTCTGTAATAAAATCAATGTTAATTAAGATGATGAAAAAAATATTACCATTCGTTTGTTTATTCATACTATTTATGAGTATTCAACCTTGTCGCAGCAACAACAAAGAAACCGGCAAAAAGAGTTTTATTACTAAGAACGTAACCTTTGCTTCAAATCAGTACACACAACTATTGAAAAGTATTTCGGGTTCAACAAAATTGTTGAATCCGAAATCATATATCGATGGGAAAATGAAATTTATCCCAGCTCAAGAATGGACCTCAGGTTTTTTTCCCGGCAGTTTATGGTATATATATGAATTAACCGGAGATGAAAGTTGGAAAACCCAAGCGATCAAATATACCGAGATGTTGGATACTATTCAGTATTACACCGGCAATCATGACGTAGGATTTATGATTGGATGCAGTTATGGAAATGGCTTAAGGCTCACCGGGAAAGCAGACTACAAAAAAGTTATAATACAAGCGGCCAAGTCATTATCAACACGCTACAATCCTGCCACAGGTGTTATTCAGTCTTGGAATGCAAACAAGTCCAAAGATTGGGAATATCCGGTCATTATTGATAATATGATGAATTTAGAGTTACTTTTTGACGCGACTGAACTTTCAGGAGATTCAACCTTTTATAAAATAGCCATTAGTCACGCCGACAACACAATTAAGAACCATTATCGTAAAGATTACAGCACCTGGCATGTAATTGATTACAATAAAGAAGACGGAACCATAAGACACCGAAACACAAGTCAAGGATTTTCCGACGAAAGCGCATGGTCCCGAGGTCAATCGTGGGGTGTTTATGGATATATTCTATGTTATAGGAAAACAAAAGATAAAAAATATTTAGAGCAAGCAGAGAAAGCCCTTGAATTCATTGCCAATCAGCCCAATTATCCCAAAGACGGAGTACCTTATTGGGATTATGATTCACCCGAAATTCCCAAAACATATCGCGATGCCTCAGCAGGATCAATACTTGCCTCCGCCCTATATGAATTATCCACCTATTCCACCAAAAAGAATTACAAAAAATGGGCTGACAAGATTATGAAAACCCTTTCAAGCAGTAATTTCAGAGCCCCATTAGGAGAAAACGGAAATTTCATATTAATGCATTCCGTTGGCAGTTTGCCCCACAATTCAGAGGTAGATGTACCTTTGAATTATGCCGATTATTATTATCTTGAAGCCTTAAAACGCAAGAACGATTTAGAGAGAGAAAAGTGATTTGTAGTCCGTTCAGTATTTCATTTTGGTTCATCTTCACCAAGAATTTTCCAACCATCCGGAATCGTTCTTTTTGGAACAACATTATAATATTGAAGTTTAGTATTTTCAATATCTCCATAGAGATTCCATGAAAACACAATGTTGATAGGTTGGTAAATGACCCCATTCCGTAAAAAAAGAGGGTAAAAACTCCCTTTGGGCAACATATTAGCAAAGTTCATATGTGAAATCATTGACCGTGCAAAGTTACTTTTATCCAAACTCATACTATTTACAGTAAACTTTTTGGTCGACTGTCTTGGAGCATAGTACGATTCACCCTCCGTTGAAGTTATTAAAGGAATTAAATCGTTAAAGAATCCATTTTTGTCGTCTCTAGCAATATTTTCTCTGAACTTTTTGAGTCTATCAAAGTGCAAGTACACTCCCAACAATGCTCCGCTGCTCTTTTTCAAAAACAATTGTAACGCCAGTTCATCCTCCAGTGAACCGGTCGGGAACATATTGTTTGTCTCATTAATCAGTGTTCCCTTACTAAATTCAAATTCATACACTTGTTTAAAAGCATAACCGTAATTAGTTCTTACAGCATCAGTCCCCCCGCAAATTTTTCCCGAAATCCAATTAGCTTTAACAGATCTCTTGTTAATATCTTTAAACCTCTTCAGTCCCATGATTTTTTGCACCTGCTTGTCGTCATTTTGACACCTGTGTACATTAAGGAGATACAGATTCTTATTCTCCATTTTCCATGTAGCCGTGTATCCTCTGGAACAATTGTAAATGCTATCGAAAGATTGTTTGCTTTCGTGTTTAACCAACGCACTTATTTCATCCAATTGCAGCAAAGGAGAAGACTCCAATAATATGATTATATTATCATAAAACAATGTGTCGCAGATTGTATTAGAATAATCCAAAGACAATCCAACTGAATCATTGTATCCATAAATCACATTTTGTCTATTTTCAATTCTTTCTATAATATTTTGAGCATTGATATAAAAAAAATTAAAATTAAAAAGTAGTAGTGTTAATAGAATCAGTAGTTTTTGTTTCATGATGTATATAATTTTAGTAAACAGTTAATTAATCAATATTATCAATTCAAAGTTTTCGTTGCAAGTTTAGTCATTTAATTTTAATAAAAATCATATTAGAATAAAATTCCTTCAATTTCGTAGATTCTTTTTTATTCATTTTCATGATTTTAAATTATTTTATCAATGTCAACAGATTAAATACCAACAAGAGTTAAAACCAGAATAGAATTGCGATTTAATTTATTTATTTTGTCTGCGTACACATTACTATAGGACAAAGATTTACAAAAAAACAACGAATAAGTGTGCATTTATCATTTTTTTTATCTATATTTGCAAGCTTTAGCATGAAAATAAATATTTTAATATCATGTATTGTCTTAGGTAACAACATTTATCCTAATCTAAGCTTAATTCAATACGTCATATTTACTGTTTACTATCATACTATTTCTAGTATTAATGATTTTATTAACTATTAATTAAATATTTACCGATTGACAATTAACTTAAACTAAATTTAATCTAATTAGTATAAACAATGAACAAACAAGTTAAATTTATTTTTTATCTTATTTTTTTGTTTACACCTTTTTCTCTGATGTCTCAGTCTCAGACATTAGTTAAAGGAAAAGTAATTGAAGCTGACACAAAACAGCCAATTCCCGGTGCGACAATCATGATTGACAAGTCGACAAGGGGTGTAACAACAGACGTGGATGGTACTTTTGAATTAAGAGCCGCTCCTAATGAGAAATTAGTAATTTCTTTCATAGGCTTGGAATCAAAAACTATTGTAGTAGGCAATGAAACGTACTTTGAAGTAGAACTTAGTCCGGCCGTAAGTGAACTTGATGAAGTTACGGTTGTTGCTTTTGGAAAGCAAAAAAAGGAAAGTGTGATTGCTTCTATTGAAACTGTTGAGATGGGTGACTTAAAAATTCCTTCATCCAACTTAACTCATGCTTTTGCGGGTAAAATTCCCGGTGTTATTTCGTACCAGATAACCGGTGAGCCAGGAGCCGATAATGCCCAGTTCTTTGTACGCGGTGTTACCACATTCGGTTACAAATCCAATCCACTTATCCTGATTGACGGATTTGAAGCAACCACAGACGACCTTGCACGTATTCAACCAGACGACGTTGAAAGTTTTTCTGTATTAAAAGATGCTTCAGCCACAGTACTTTATGGAGCTCGTGGTGCAAACGGTATTATTCTTGTCTCCACTAAAGGAGGTACTGAAGGAAAAGTAAAAATCTCTGCCCGTATAGATGTAAACATTTCTAAACCGACACAATTACTTGAACTTCTTGATGGTGTTGAATATATGCGTTTATATAATAATGCACTTGTTTCGCGTTACGATGATATGGAGCACGATGCAGATGATATTCCAACTCCCCCATGGTACAGTGAAGAAAAGATCAGAGCAACAGAGCGAGGTGATAACCCTATGATCTATCCAAATATCAATTGGTATGACATGCTTTTTAAAAATGGTACAACCAACTCAAAAGCAAATATCAATATTTCCGGTGGTGGTAAAATGGCAAAATATTATGTTGCAGGAGGTTTTGATTACGAAACCGGTTTATTAAAAGTCGATAATCAAGACAATTTGAATAACTACAACAGCAACATTAAAATTAACCGCTTTAATTTAAGAAGTGTATCGTCCTGATTTTTGTTTA
>DHSL01000045.1 GCA_002411345.1 Bacteroidales bacterium UBA5287
ATCGAAAATGATATTGGCGTAATTGGTTCTTTACAAGAACAAGCCAGTTATACGGGTGTTGAAATGTCCATGTTTGCTATGCCTGTTATTACAACTAATGTAGATGGATTGGATGAAATGTTTACAGACGAGGTGAACGCGTTAAAAGTTCGAACCGGATTTTCATCTGTATTTGGATTATCTGTTGACGTAGAGATGATGGCAAACAAAATGATCCGTTTAATGAATGACAAGAGTTTGAGAAAAAAAATCGGGCAAAATGCCCGAAAACTATACGAACAAAAATTGAGCCTCGAACTGATGATAAACAGAACTGTTGATGTGTACAGGAAGTTAATCCAAAAATAAAATAAAAATGATAACAGGAAAATCCATTCCGGCTATTTCGATCGTAATGCCCGCCTACAATGCTGAAAAGTATATTAAAGAAGCCATCGACAGTATTATCGGGCAGTCATTCTCGAATTTTGAGTGTATCATCGTAGATGATGGTTCTACAGACTCCACACGTGATATTATCCGATCTTACAATGACGAACGCATTGTTTTACTTGAAAATAAGCATGACTATATAGCATCGCTCAATCTTGGAATGGATGCGGCGCGGGGTAAGTACATAGCCCGTATGGATGCAGATGACATTATGCATCCCGACAGACTTAAAATGCAGTATAGCGTTATGGAATCCGAGCCAAGCATTACTGTCTGTGGTACATGGATGCAGCATATTGGAGAAAGAATACCGCCAGGGAGTATTGCCGTAAGTGCTAACGGATTAGTAGAGTTTCCGTTGCTTCAGTTTTTGAAAGGAAATTTTATGTTTCATCCCACCGCGGTGATACGAAGAAATTTTTTAATTGAAAATAAATTGCATTATGAAAAAAACTACATTTATGCCGAAGACCTGAAACTTTGGACAGAAATAGCAAAATTAGGCGGTAAATTTTACATAGACAGTCAGGTATTATTGCATTATAGAATTTCTGAAACACAGATTACCAATCAAAAAAGAGAGGAACAAAAAGCTACAACCGAGCATATATTATTTGGAGTTCTGGATTGGTTTATAGAAAGATATAAAGAAGACTATCCGGAACTTAAAGGAACTTTTGAGAGTTTAATAAAACTTCAAGAAAAAGAGTTGATTAGATTTACCGAAATATTAAAAATAACGCAAAAAATATTTATTACCAATAAGAATAAGCTACATTTAGCTTAAAACAATCAAATCAATTTTTTAAATTTAAAATTATTTGTTTTATGGAAAAGAAAAAATTAACAAGAAAAAGTTTGGATGAATTGGCAAAGGAAATGCCTACAATTAATGAAAATATGCAGAGATCATTTATTGGTGGAGACATCTTTTATGATCAAAGTGGTAATTTCTTAGGAAATTTTGGGCCAGGAGATGCCTTTAAAGTTATCTCTGATTCTGAATATGATGATTTAGTACAATATGGAATTAATCCTAATAGAACTTACGGCGTAAGTTTAGCGGATACCTCGATTTCAACAAGTGTTAAATATAAAGTAATGATGGGTTATTTAAGCAGTTACGGTATAACTAATGTTCAATTAAGACCTGATTACACTTGGCAAGCTGGTTTTGTACCAGAACCTGGTGGTAGTGGGCATGTGTTTACGATGAATTCTTCGGGAGTTTGCTTACAAAATGAGTCGTCTTTATTGAGTACATTAGACCATGAATCTTATCATATGGCTACCAATTATATTAATTCCCCGACAACAGAGGTAGAGGCTATTACGCAACAAGTAAATAGTGCCACCTATGCTTCTACAAATGATGATTATAGAAGAATGACTGCTAGATATTTATATGAACAGTACTCTACCGGCTCAATTTCAGGAAGTGCTTATCCAACAATAAACTCAATTGAAGACGCTTATCGATATTGTGGCGTAGCCGGTTACTAAGCGAATGTAACTATTCGGGTAACGTAGTGATATAGATCCTATGATGCTAATTACTATTAATATTTTTTATGCAAGTTAGTAATACATTGCATGAATTATAAACAAATAAAATAAATAAACTATGAAAAAATATATTTTAGTGGTACTGTCCATATTAATAACACCCATAGCTTTATGCCAACAAATAGATGTAGAGAAGAGAACACGGGATGCAATCTATAGCAATCTAAACGGATATCATGACACATTATGTGATACCCTTTTATTGGAAGATGGGAATATGTTTTTCTTTAAAGTTACCCCTTTTGTTTTTTTTGATGGATATTCAAATTTATTCAGCAATGATGAAGGGGGAATGGTAAATATAATGTTTAATGGTTCTAAAGGTTTTACATGTAAATGGGTTATAAAAAACAATCAATTGTATTTGAAAGATTATACTTTTGTCGGTGGATATTTCACAATGGTAAAGGATAAGAATGGTAATTTAGTAGAGAAAATAGTCGAACTACCAGGTAAAAATGAACAGAAAAAACGTATTGAGGCTCTAACAAATAGAAAATTTAATGAAGAAGGTTTATTAACGGCTGATTGGATGTCTGGGACCTTCGGCATATTCAAGTTGCAACCTTTTAATCTACCATACAGTAAAACATATGAAGCTCGTTGGGATAGTCTTCGTAAATACCAGGAAGAGTTTGTAATTTACTTTAATAAAGGTGAAAAACTAAAATTTACAACTAAGTGCCTTGAGTAAAAAACTATAATAAAACACTTATCGGCGACTGAATCCACTAATTAATAAATACAAAAACATGAAAAAGTTGACTAGAAAGAATTTAGACGAATTGGCAAAAGTTATGCCTTCGTTGAATAAAGAATTACAGCAATCCTATATGGGGGGGTATATCCCTTCATGCGTATTTAATGCTTATGATTATCTCGATGGAGATATATACAATGCGAATCATTATTATGAACAAACATCTGGAAACTTAGGATATGTGCCAACAAGTAGTGGCGGTGTCAATACCTCTGATATTCCAACAATTGGTTCTTATGGTGGATTTGATGTACGAGAGATTCCTGCTGGTTCAGGAGTTACCACATCTGGATATACTACGAACGGAGAAAGGATTATGATGACCTATAATTCTGGTGGTATTGATCACGCTGTAGTAGTAACAAGTGTATCTAAAGATTCAAGTGGAAATGCTGTATATCATTATTACGATCCAACAAATAAAAAATACGGGACGGTATATAATAACCAATATTCCGCACTTTATTCTGTCGGCTATATTTATACCGACTCTCCAGTATCAGGATCGTATGACTCTTCAGGATCGTATGACTCTTCAGGATCATATGCTTGAAAATAATTCTTAGAAGATTATATAACGGATATATCTATTGTGTGAGTAAAAATGAAATACGGTATATTTTTAAATAGTGTTAAGTGTATATTTATTTGTGATGTATGAAAGTGATAAAATCATTTAATCTAATATAATATAATAAAGTATGTACAAACTATGAATGAATTAATTTTTTAATTTAAAATTTAAGAAGAATATATGCAAACGATTAAATCTATTTTGTTTTTTTTTATTCTGAGTAATCTGTCTTGTATTGCCCAAAACCAAACGAATATTACAGTAATCGATGAGGATACAACAGCTCTTGAATATGAATGGATGGGAACAATATCTAGGGTTCTTACTTCAATGAATGTTGTTTACTCAAAGCCTGACGGGTTTAAAGAAGTGGGCTATACTGAATGCTTCAATGAAAATCCGAAACTTAAAGAAGCATTTACCTGCGTTCTTAATCAGTTACAATCTGAGGATAATCAGTTCATGGTATATATGCAAACTCACAGGCTATTCAATAAAGAGGAAATATTGGATATGAGGCAATTATTCCCTGATTTCGATCCTGAAAATATTCCAGTTAATACTATGAAATACATTATTAAAGTCTTTTTTGGTAAGGAAAAAGAAGATAATTGGGAAGAATTAATAGATTTTTATTCCATCAAAGAGGCACATAAAAAATTCAATTCCGATTCAGCCATGAAACTTTCAATTTGTCTTTCACCAAACGATTATTATAAAAACGAATACAAATACATTGATGTTTTATTTTTTCAGAAAAGAGAAAGAGGCTATATAGGTTTATTCTGTTTTTTTACAGATAAGGCGCGTAGTAATTATAATCATTATTGGAAAAAGATAGAAAAAACTTTCTATTATGAAGATTAGTATACTTTCTCGTTCATTAAAGTAACACAAAAAAATAAATTTATGTAGCATACATGATCGTATCATCAGTAAAGGTGTAAAAAAAGGAGTACGGATAATCCTGAAATATCTGTATCAAATTATTAACAAATAAAAATGAAAAAGTTAACTAAAAAAAATTTGGATGAATTGGCAAAAGTGATGCCAGTATTGAATGAAAACATCCAGCGTAGTTTGATTGGCGGCGGCAATGGGACTCAAACTAACCCATATACAGAAACCGAATTTGATCAATTTTTGACTAGTGGATATTTTCCAGGTGGATATATATTGTTTAATGGAGATAGTTCTGGTACGTATTTAGCTGCCAGTTATGCAACTACCGATGTTGTAGTAACAGGAAGTTATACTCCCCAGTTGCCAACCATTAACGATTCTGGTATTTTAGGTTATGCAGGTACAGTTTTATCAATTGCAGAAAATGTTGTAGAAAAAGGTGGTAAGTATATAAAAGTATTGAATGCCGCTGTAACCGTTGCAGATATTTATAATACAGTAGCAGACCCGATAAATAGACAAGAACTTACGAATGAAGATATATATAACCTTGCAATGCAAGCTATTGGATCAATTGGTTGGCAGGGAGCAGTTTTAGCTACTTATATGGATATGTATAAGGCCGGAGCCGATTATTTTATTAAAATGACAATTGAATTAGATAATTATATTCAGAATGAATTAAATCCGGCCACCGGTTCAATGTGGCCTTAAACTACCATGGTAATTAAACTATCTTTTGCGAAATGTGTTCTGTATTTTTTCTTTAATATATTGCATGTTGTTTTTTTTGCGGGTATAGCGTTTTTCATATTACAAATAGGCTTAAAAGACAGAAATATTAATATTCTCATAATAACTGCATTATCTATACTTTTTTTGATATATTCGGCTTACCCTTTGGTCTTTTTTATTTATTTTATAAAAAACGACAAAGGTTCCTCTATTTATATTGAAGAAAATTCAGATACAGTTATCTATAAACAGAACAATAAAAATTATGCAGTTTTTAATATAAACGACATAAATAAAATAAATGTATTTTTTCCGTTAATTAGAACAACAATTAACCATTATTACAAGATATATTTAAACTCTGGACAAGTTCTTATTATTACATGCCTTACACCAATCAAACAATTAAAGAAGCGGGCAAATATAAAAAAAGAAAAATTAGAATATAAATTTTGGATTGATGATTTCATGAAACATTGATAGTAATGTATTTTCTGGGGGAAAAGAGAAAATAAAAATAATTTCAAATGAAAAAAAGATAATTAACAAAGTTTTTCTATCCGTTAAACTTCAAAGGAGAATATTGCAGATTTTGACAAATATCTTTCTGAACTAAAAGGAATGTTTTTTTAAGATATTTATGTGACAAACTGATTTCAACCAAAGAGAAAATAAGCAAACCTTAACTCCCTGTTAGAAGTGCTTACTTTTTTATTAAAATAATTTAAAATATGAATATTTGCTTCCTTTCATCTTTAAATCCGTTTGATATTAAAAACTGGTCAGGCACTCTATTTTATATTACAAGTTCATTGGGTAAACAAAGTTCTATCCAGTGGGTTGGAAATCAAATTATTAATTCATCTTCTATATTTCATTCAAAGAATGTATTCCATCCTGAGTCGTACGCTCAAATGTATGGCAAAATTATCTCTGAAAGGATAAATAGATATGACTATGACATCATTATTGTCCGTGACTACTTTTTTGGTGCTTATTTGAAAGTAAAAGTGCCAATAATATATATAGGAGATAGTACATTTCAATTATTTAAGAAAAACATTTACTTGCCATCTGTAAAATTTGAAGAAATAGCAAATGATGTAGAAAAAAGAATGATTGATAACTCAGACGGCATTATTTTTTCATCCAAATGGGCAAAAGAAAGTGCAATTTGTGATTACTCGTGCAATAAAGATAAAATCCATGTCGTTGAATTTGGAGCCAATATTCCTCGTCCACAAGATTGGAGGTGTAATATCGACACAAGCATATGCAATTTGGTTTTTATCGGTCGAAATTGGGCGAAGAAAGGCGGGAGCAAAGTTTTAGTAGCATGCCGTAAACTAAAAAGCGAAGGCTTTCCCTGCACACTGACTATTATCGGGAGCGTGCCACCCGAAATGCCGGAAGAAGACGAGGGTTTAACCATTATCCCGTTTTTGGATAAGTCAAAACCCAAAGATTTGGAGCGGTTGTGTGATATTTTGTACCACTCGCATTTTTTGATTCTGCCTACCGAGTTCGATGCTTTTGGTATTGTATTCTGCGAAGCCTCTGCTTACGGCGTACCAAGTGTAGCGACAAATGTAGGAGGCGTTAGCCAGCCCGTGCGAGAGGGGAAAAACGGTTTTTTACTTCCTCCTACAGCTACGGGTGAAGATTATGCTGAAAAAATAAAAGCAGTGTTCAGTGACAAAGAAAGCTATCTAAAACTCCGCGCATCATCCCGAAAAGAATATGAAACACGCCTAAACTGGGATGTGTGGAGTGAGGAAGTAAATAAAATTTTGGAAAAAACGGTGGTAAATTACAAAAAAAAAGAAGTCTTATAATTTTTATACATTGCGATCTCTTTTATGATAAATAACGAATACAACAAAAACGAGCAAGAAACACCTCCATCATTACTTGTGCCGGTAGTTCAAAGTTATCACCTGTCGGCTGAGCAATCGAATACTCAAGACGAAATCAGCCAAAAATCGGAAGAAGTTCAAGCCATTATCGACCGTATGCCCACTTATTGGGTAAAATGGGTGGCTTTGTGTGTTGGTGTACTAATGGGCGTTATCGTACTGCTCGGTTTTCTGATACAATATCCTGATACGGTGGACGGTCAAATATCCGTTACAGCAACCACTGCACCCGTCCGCTTGGTAGCTAACAGTAACGGACGTATCAGTTTACTTCAAACCAATAAAACTCAGCTTCAAAAAGGTGATGTGATTTCTTACTTGGAAAGCGGAGCCAACTATAAGCATATCTTGTGGGTAGATTCAGTTGTAAAAATACTGAATGGTGGTGTAAGCGGAAAAAATTTGTTACCGGATTCACTTATTCTCGGTGAAGTAAGTTCCACTTATAACGCATTTCTGTCGGCTTTCCTGCAATATGAGCGAGTATTGACATCCAATATTTATGCTACCATGCGGCAAAATCTGCAACAGCAAATTCGATCAGATGAAGCAGTAATTGCCAATCTGAATAACGAGATGCAACTCAAAAAGCAAATTATACACACATCTGAAAACCAGCTTGAAAAAGATAGTTTATTGCTCGCTGCAAAAGGTATCAGTGAACAGGAATTTCAACGGCAGCATACTGCACATCTTTCTCTTCAAGAATCACAACTTAACTTGGAAAGCAGTCGGCTGATGAAACAATCAGAAGTGAGCCGAAATCAGTTGGAAATTCAACGCATCCTTTTAGAAGAAACGGAAACCAAAGAAAAAGCCTATTCCGATTTTATAAGCCGAAAAAATGAACTGTCAAATGCTATAAACCTTTGGAAAGAACGTTATTTACAGTACTCACCCGTAGCCGGAGAGTTGGAATATCTTGGATTTTGGCGGAATAATAGTTTTGTAAAGGCGGGTCAGGAACTTTTCTCCATCATTCCCGATAAAAACAACATATTGGGCGAAGTAATGATACCTTCATACGGAGCTGGAAAAGTGGAAATAGGGCAAACAGCTAACGTGAAAATAAATAACTACCCTTATGATGAATACGGACTACTGAAAGGTGTGGTAAAATCAGTATCACGCATAACCAACAAAATAAAAATTCAAACTGGAGAAATAGACACATATTTAGTAGTTATTTCATTTCCTGATGGTACGCAAACCAATTTCGGGAAAACACTGCCATTGGATTTTGAGAGTAAAGGAACAGCCGAAATAATCACTAAACGCAAACGGCTAATAGATAGACTTTTTGATAATTTAAAAGCAAAAGGAGAAAAATAAAGTATGCTCTTCCATCGTTTTCCAGTAGAATATCAAATGGACTCGCAAGATTGCGGTCCGGCATCGCTGAAAATCATCGCCAAACATTTCGGCAAGTTTTATTCTTTGCAGTTTTTGCGCGATCGTTGTGGCATAACCAAAGAAGGCGTATCACTGCTTGATCTTAGCACCGGTGCAGAAAGTATCGGGCTTCGTACGCTTGCCATTAAATGCACAATCGACGATGTGGTAAACAGCATTCCCTTTCCTGCTATTGTCTTTTGGAAAGACAGCCATTTTATTGTTGTATATCACTCCGATAAAAAACATATATGGGTTTCAGACCCTGCTAAAGGACGTATTAAATACAGTCACGAGGAATTTCGGAGGGGCTGGTATCAAAAAGGTGAAAATCAAGGTGTGTTACTTGCTGTGGAACCAACAGCCGAGTTCAAAGACAACAAATCCGAACGGGAACAAAAGCGGAACAGCTTTTCGAGTATTTTGAAATATTTCTTTCCTTATAAACGTAACTTCGGATTGATTTTCGTAATTATGCTCGTTGTTACCGCTTTACAGGGGATGTTGCCCTTTATTTCTAAAGCGGTAATAGACGTAGGAATAAAAACCTCCGATGTGAATTTCATTAATATGATTTTGATAGGCAATATTGCGATCTTATTTAGTGTGATGATTTTTAATGTGCTGCGTGATTGGATTTTACTGCATATTACTGCACGGGTGAATATTGCTCTTATTTCTGATTACTTGATAAAGCTGATGAAATTGCCCGTTACGTTTTTTGAAAACAAGTTGTTGGGTGATATTCTCCAACGGGCGCAAGACCATGAACGTATCCGTAGTTTCATTATGAACAATTCACTGGCATTAATTTTTTCTACTCTAACTTTTGTTGTTTTTGCTGTAATACTGTTGATTTATAATTCTATTATTTTCTATATTTTTTTAGGTGGTTCCATTCTGTATGTTTGTTGGGTCTTGCTGTTTTTGAGTATTCGTAAAAAATTGGATTGGGAATATTTTGAACTTCTTTCAAAAAACCAAAGTTACTGGGTAGAAACTGTTTCAGCTATTCAAGATATTAAAATATACAACTATGAAAAACATCGTCGCTGGAAATGGGAGGACATTCAGGCACGACTTTATCACGTCAATAAGCGTGTGCTTGCTGTAACTAATGCGCAGAATCTAGGTGCACAGTTTATTGAAAGCATCAAAAATATGACCATCGTATTTTTCTGTGCCATGGCGGTTATAAAAGGCGATATAACATTTGGAGTAATGATTTCCACACAGTTTATCATCGGAATGTTGAATGGTCCTTTGGTGCAATTCATTAATTTTATAGTCTCTGCACAGTATGCAAAAATCAGTTTTTTGCGTATTAATGAAATTCGACAGTTGGAAGATGAAGAGGAATTGTTATCTATTGGAAGCACTACCATTTTACCTGAAAAAAAATCTATCACATTAGAAAACGTTCATTTTCAATATACATCGAATTCCCCTTTAGTTTTACGAAATATCTACCTGCAAATTCCGGAAAATAAAATCACAGCAATTGTCGGAGGTAGCGGTAGTGGAAAATCAACCTTACTTAAACTCTTGGTGAGACTTTATAAACCCAGTTATGGTGAGATAAAAATGGATACAATGAATGTAAATGCCATCAATTTACGTCAATGGCGCGACATGTGTGGTGTAGTGATGCAGGATGGTAAAATGTTTAGTGACACCATTCTCAATAATATAGTTTTGGATGATGAACGCATAAATTACGATCGGCTCCGAGAAGTTTGTCGAATTGCACAAATTGAAGAGGAGATAAACGCTATGCCCAAAGGTTTTGAAACAACTATTGGTGAAACTGGACGTGGACTTAGTGGTGGGCAGAAGCAACGTTTACTTATCGCACGTGCATTATACAGAGATCCAAAATTTTTGTTTTTGGACGAGGCGACTAATGCTTTAGATACTATCAATGAACGGAAAATAGTAGATGCTTTAAACAATGCATTTGAACACCGGACTGTTGTGGTTATAGCACACAGACTCAGCACCATTCGCAACGCTGACCAAATAGTGGTTCTGGATAAAGGCTTTATAGTGGAAATAGGTAATCACGCAACACTGATGGAGAAAAAAGGACATTATTTTGAGTTGGTTTCGTCGCAGATGCAAACCTCATGAATTCCAATTTGAAATTATTATTAATGACCTCCTGATGATATTTTTCTAAATGCTGCTAAAATATCTTTATCTTATTTTCGGGTAATACTCTTTATTTAATGTATTATAGGAATAGGACACTTAAATTAAAAAACAAATTATTGATAATTAAATATGAAAAATAATGAAAAAAATTAACAAAAAAAATTTACAGCAATTGTCTGAAACAGTGGCTGTACTCACTGAATCGGAACAAAAAAGATTTATCGGAGCTGCATTTTACTATTCTTATGAAGGTAATCTTTTGGGTTTTATGGGTGATAGTTGCGAAGTTAGAGTTGTTGATGCAGGCACTTTCTATTCTCTGCAATATTGTAATGACGATACTTGTTTATTCGGAAGCAGCAATTCATTATTTTATTCGGATGAACAAACTCAAGCGAATGTTATTAACTATATGGCAATGGAACTGGGACTAAGTAACATTTATGTTGGTGCACTTTATGATAAAGTTGGTAATCTCCTATATACATCAGGGGGAAGAACTACTCATTTTGGAACAAGTTATACATATCCAGACGGTTCCGTTATTTATGATCACCAATATAGTTATATCACCATTAACAACGTCTCCGATATGTTTAAAAACGGCAATTTTTATGATATAATGTGTACACTTATACATGAACAGGATCATTATGAAAACTATAATTTTTATACACATGAGAATGTTGCTTCCGAGTATTATGCATATAATGTTACAATTTACAATGAATATTTTGAATATGCTTCATCGGAATTCCAGGAAAGCATTTACAGCCAGTACCGTTATTATCAGAATTTGTTTTATAATATGTATTATTAAATCCAGTTTATCATGTTTAGAAGAATATTTTTAATATTATGCTTTTTCTTGTCGCTTCATCTTTATGGACAGAAAGTAGAAATGAAAGCAGATGTGTTATTTGATGATTTTACACATAAACTTTTAAAAACATTTGATGTTTTATATTTTGCCGATGACTCCGATAAATATTTGATAAATAAGTCCCCTTTATCGTATTTCCACGGATATAGAAAAATTTACAGCGATACAACGATTATTCACGGTAATTCTTTTGATTTACCATTTGATGCGGATGGAAATAGTGAGAAAGAATATGAGGTCAGTCGAGTAATGGTCCAAAGTGATTCTTTTTTACCATTTGGTTTACCTTTTGGTTCCGAAGGGAATAGTGAAAAAGAATATATAGCGACCTGGTTATTGCTAAATACACACTTATACTTATGTAGGGTACATTTTCCTTTTGAAAGAAAAAGAGACGATGAAATTGTTTACCCCTCGATGGAGAAATTTACCGGTAAATGTTTTAACAGAAAAAATATCCCGAATATTGAGATTTGCGGACCGATTTATGGGCTTATGCCGGCTGATTGGTTTACCGATACGCTCTATGTGAAAAAAGCCAACCCTAAAAAAGAGCCTCTCGACCGTGACATATGGCAAAGGAAACAGTACATGAAAATGATATTCAACAAAGGAAAATTGGTTTCGACTGAGGTCGTTGAGAATAAAACATGGGTAGAAACGTTGATATGGTCCCGCTCAAGAAAATAAGATTAATAATATCCTTACCTTTACAGCAGACGGGAAGTTGACAGGAAAATTTCCTGATGCAAGTTTTAACTATACAGTTACCAGCGTAAAGACAAATAAATAAGTTTATATTATGAAAAAATATTTATTAACAGTATCATTTTTTATTTTTACCTGTTTTCTAATTGCACAGGACTCAGGTAGTTTTGAAGACTACCTGAGTTATTACAAAGAAATAGAATTACCCTATGATATCTCTCTTGATTTAGATTGGATCATTTTTCCTATGAGTAGTGTTGTTCCTGAGGACTATATCAACAGATATATTTGTGAACCCGGCAAACCATGCGATGATAATCCATTGAAATATAATTATCTGTATGGATTTAAGATTAAAATAGGAGACTATGTTGGGGTTGTACTTAGCAAATATTGTACAGAATTAGGAGAATGTATTACTGAGTTTGGAATTGGATTGGTTAGATATCTTCTTATAGTGTACTCTTCAGAAGGAAATCAAATCAGTCAGACTGTCCTTTCCCAAGCCAGTGATCAACATTTTGGCTATGTCACCTTATCAAAAAGTGATAATCCTTGTGAACTTTTGTCTATCTCATCCAAGCAGGGAATTCTGCATAAATTTCTAGATTATAGAAACAGTATATTTCAAGGAGTATTAGATTATTATACATATATAATAGACATGAAAGGTAAAATCAAGGAGAATAAAACGCATAGCAGTAATATTCGTGTACAGTCGAGAAATCGTAAACTCTATATTTTAGAGGAATGGCAATAAATTGGTTTTATGTTGAAGACTAAATCTACTTACGATTATCTCCTTGTTGGTGCTGGATTATTCAACGCCATCTTTGCCTATGAGGCTATAAAAAATAGACAAAAATGTCTTGTTGTGGAGAAAAGAGCTCATTTAGGCGGTAACCTATATTGTAAATCGGTAGCAGGTATAAATATACATCAATATGGACCTCATATTTTTCATACAAGTAATATTGAAATTTGGAAGTATATTTCAAAATTAACAGAATTAAATAACTTTATAAATTCGCCATTAGCCAAATACAAAGATAAGCTATACAACCTTCCTTTCAATATGAATACTTTTCATCAATTATGGAATATTGTTTCTCCAAAAGAGGCAAAGATGATAATTGAGGGGCAAAGGCAACATGTTAATTGTCCCAAAAATTTGGAAGAGCAAGCCTTATCTCTATGTGGAAAGGATATTTATGAAAAGCTGATTAAGGGTTATACTGAGAAACAGTGGGGTAAAAATGCAAACCAATTACCGGCTTTTATCATTAAACGAATCCCTATAAGATATACATATAACAATAATTATTTCAACTCCGTTTATCAAGGAATACCCATAGGAGGATATAATGAGTTGATAGAAAGATGTTTCAATGGATGTGATTTTCTTTTCAATTGTGATTTTACAAAAAACAGGGAAATCCGAAAACAGGCCTCCACAATTATATATACGGGAATGATTGACGAATATTATGAATATTGTTTTGGTGAGTTGGAATACAGGTCGCTTAAGTTTGAACATGAGTTACTTGATATGGAAAATTATCAAGGAAATGCAGTTGTGAACTATACTGAACGAAGTGTGCCCTATACCCGAATCATCGAGCACAAGCATTTTGAATTTGGGACACAGCCTAAAACTGTTATCACGAAAGAATATCCCCATAAAATGCAAAGAGGATTGGAACCATTCTACCCAGTCAATACGGAACAAAACAACAAGATATTCGAAAAATATAATCAATTGGGTAAAACAGAGAAAAATATCTTTTTCGGAGGGCGCTTGGGAGCTTACAAATATATCAATATGGATGAAACGGTCGAGAATGCGCTTTCTTTATTCAGAACTATTAATTAATACTAAAAATATGGAAGAAGGAATTTCAGTTATAATGCCTACTTATAATCAGTCAGGGTTTATACGAAGAGCTATATCAAGTTTGTTTGATCAAACGTTTAAAACCTGGGAGTTGATAATCATAAATGATGGCTGTACAGACGAAACAGAATATTTTATATCTGATTATTTGTCAAACCCCAAGATAAAATACATTAAGAACAAGATCAATGAAGGTTTGGGGTATGCCATCAATCAAGGTTTGGATATGGCAAAATACGGGCATATCTCGTATTTACCTTCGGATGATTTTTATTTTGAAAACCATCTTGCGTCATTATTCAATATTATAAACAGTTATGATAATGTTGCTTTTGTGTATAGTGGAATGAAAGTGGGAAATTCTGATTCTATGTTTGCTGAATCGAAAAAAAATAATACATTAGGAGTTGCTCCCAATTATTCCTATTTACAACTTGTTCAGGTTATGCATATAAAAACAAGTGATAGATGGGTAAACCGTGACGAATTTGTAACGGCAGATTTATATGAAATGTACTGGAATAAGCTATTGGATAAAGGTGTTTTTATTCCAAGTTACATTGTAACCTGCTCTTGGACAATACAACCTTTTCAACGTAGTAAGCTTATTTCGGAAAAATTAGCGGGTGGTATTAACAAATATCGGAATCATTATAAAGTGAAAACTCCTGTCAAATTCAAAACATCTCCATATAAATGTATCGATGAAGTTGCAATGTATGCAAAATTCCGCAAGAAGCAAAAAATGGGAAAGGAATCTCTTAAAATTTTGTTAGTTGGAGAATTGGCATACAATGCAGAGCGAATTTACGCTTTAGAAGAAGCTGGTCATATGTTATATGGTTTATGGGCTATACCTTCATTTGGATTTAATACTGTTGGACCTTTACCATTCGGAAATGTTAAAGACATTCCTTACGATAATTGGCTGGAGATCGTTTTAGAATTAAAACCGGATATCATTTATGCCCTTCTGAATTTTACGGCAGTTCCTCTGGCTTATGAGGTTTTAACCAAAATAAAAAGGAGCATACCTTTCGTTTGGCATTTCAAAGAGGGTTCATCTATTTGCCTGCGGCAAGGTACTTGGGATAAACTCATGTATTTGTATGCTTTTGCAGACGGTAAAATATTTTTAAATAAAACGGTGAAAGATTGGTACTCAAAATTTATCCGTTTCAACGAAGATGTTTGTTTGGTTTTGGATGGGGATTTACCCAAAAAAAAATATTTCACAAATGAATATTCCGAGCGTTTATCCACAAGAGACGGAGAAATACATACCTTTATCGCCGGACGTCCGATCGGAATCGATAACAATATGGTGAAAGTTCTTTCTATGAATTGTATTCATTTGCACATATATTTTGAAAGCAACCATGAAATCCAAGAAGATCATTTTGAAAATTTAAAAAAGATAGCTGGGGATTATTTACACATCCACCCACATTGTTCTTCGGCAAACTGGGTGAAGGAATTTTCGCAATACGATGCAGGATGGCTCCATGTTTTCCCAAGTAATAATTCGGGAGATATTAAAAGGACTTCTTGGGATGATTTGAATATTCCGGCGAGAATCAATACGTATGCTGCCGCGGGAGTTCCGGTAATCTTAAAAGATAACAACCCTAATATTGTCGCAACCCAAATTAAAGTTGAGGAATTGAATATTGGAATTATTTTCTCAAATCCCAGAGATTTAGTGAGAAAACTCAAAGATTCCCAAGAGATGGAAATCCTAAGACAAAACATGAGGAAGAGCAAATATCTGTTCTCTTTTGACAATTATGTTCCCGAATTAATTTCTTTTTTCAAAAAAATTATTAATAACACGAAAAATGGATAAACAATTGAAAAAAATAGCCAATTTTTTGGTCATGAATATATATAGCGACATCAGTCCCGGATTATTAAAAGGAAAAATGGGACTTGCCATTTTTTTCTATCATTATTCACGACACATCAATAGCAGCATTTATGAAAATGTTGGCGATCATATAATTGATGACATTTTAGCAAATATAACCCCCCAACTGCCATTAGATATTTTTGATGGAATTTTTGGAGTAAGTTTAGGCATAAAATATTTGATAAATCATGGATATATTGAAAATGAAAAAAACGATAGTGATATTTTTAATATTGAAAATAAATTATTCAGTCTGAATCTAAGGAAAATAGACGACCAAAATATTAATCTATCATTATCGAAATTCTATGTATTATCACACATGGTTGCTGGAGAGAGTGATAAGTATGAACAATTAATCTGTGATTTTTTGAAAACCTATAATAAATTTTTTACCGGAAACACGCTTTTTGAGATACCCATGCCTATTATTAGCTCCTTATTATTTTTTATTTCCACATTAGAAAAAAATAATTTATATCAGAATGAGATAGAGCAACTTAAGTTGAAAGTGTTCGCTTATTTATCGGCAAGGATAGAAAGTGACAAGGAAAATAAGGCTGAAATGATCGTTTTAAAGCAGCTGATTCAACGAATGAACTTTACCCTCAATGATGAAATAACGGGAATTCTTTTCAATCAATTTAAGGACTTAACAGTAGATGAAAGTTTGTCTTTCCAGGATTTTACGAAACATTATCTCTGGCAAAATTTGCTATATGACTTAGAATGTCCCTCCCAACTTTTTTCAGATATTGTATCTCAAGAAAAAATTGATAATTTATTATCTGATACTGTGCCTCCACTTCCAATTTTTCAGGGTATTACAAGTATTGGGCTTTATATATTAAAACAAAAATTACAAAAAAAATAGAGCAATGAAAAAAATTAACAAAAAAAATTTACAACAATTGGCTGAAACAGTGGCTATACTCACTGAATCGGAACAAAAAAGATGTATCGGATCTGCTTTTACTAATCTCCAGAGGGTGAATCGTTAGGATTATTAGGAAATGGCTATGATATAAGAGTTGTTGATTCAGAAACATTTAACAGTCTGAAATACGTAAATGACGATAACTGTCTTTTTGGAAGCAGCACTTCATTTTACAGTACAAGTCATACAATACAAGATAAAGTATTGAATACGTTAGCTTACAGTATGGGGATAAATAGTTATGTTTATGTTTCTTTTACACCAGATAATAATGGTGCAGAGAATTTGGGTGCAGCCATTCATTCATTTTATTATGGTAATTATGTGAATAGTATGATACTCCCCAAAAACTGGA
>DHSL01000012.1 GCA_002411345.1 Bacteroidales bacterium UBA5287
GTCCTTTTGGAACAGCCCCTTTAAAATATACAATTTAAATCTATTAATCTTATAAATTAGGATTGATTGAATTCCATTGATCAATCGGTGGAACAACACCCAATTCGATAACTTGAGTACGAAGGGCTTTTAAATGCTCATAGCTTTCGTTTAATGATGCAATTTCTTCTGCTGTACCTTTAACTGGTGCATAATGAACTCCGTCTTTATCAATAGTGGTTTCCATTCCCATCATAATATGATCGTAACCTTCGCTGTTAACATAGCAACCAGCCGGCCAACGGAATGATTCACCTCCCATAGCTGCACGAATCATCTCTACTGATACGTATGCGGGACTCTGGAATGATGAACGACCACGTAACTTGATAATATTTGAACCTCCTTTAACAACACGTTCTTTTAATGCAACCCATTCTTCATTGGTTAATTTGTCAGTACCTATTAAATCTGTAAGCGGAGTGCCTTGTACTTTTGCTGTTGAAGCAAATACTGCCATCTGCTCACCGTGACCTCCGTAAGTACGAGTGTTGGTAACTTCACTTTGCTTTACACCAAAATGTTTAGCTAATTCACTCTGTAAACGGGTGCTGTCCAAACCTGCAAGGGTGGTTACTTGAGATGGTTTTAATCCTGAATATATCAATGCTACCAAACCGGTGATATCTGCTGGATTGAAGATAACGGTCAAGTGCTTTAAATCGGGACAATAGGTTTTGATATTTCTACCTAATTGTTCAGCAATCTCTGAATTTCCTTTCAACAAATCTTCACGAGTCATACCGTCTTTTCTGGGAGCACCACCAGACGAAATCATAAACTTAGCATCAGTGAAAGCTTCTTTTACATCTGTCGTAAATGTAAGATTTAATCCTTCAAAGCCACAGTGAAAAATTTCCTCAGCAACACCCTCTAAACCTGGTGCATAAACATCATACAAACAGATGTTCGGAGTTAAACGCATCATGGCAGCGGTTTGAGCCATGTTTGAACCAATCATACCGGCAGCGCCAACGATTGTTAATTTGTCATTAGTTAAGAAGTCCATAATGAATAATATTTAGTAAATTAATATTGGTCTTTTCAGAGTCCAAATTTACAAAAACTTCTTCACTTTAACATGGTCTTTACAAAAATAAAAAGAGGAATAATAACTATAACCTACTATAAAAAATAAAAGCATTACTTAAATTTTGTGAATATCATTTGTTTCTTAATCAATTATCATTATTTGCAACTCTATTTTAAAATAAATTACTATTTTTGTATCAAATAGAAAAATATAACTAATATTTAATTATTGGTTGCATCTAAAATCAACATTTTAGACTTCATGTATTTACGAATATTTAAACTAGAATCATGAGTAAAAACTTTTTTCGAACAAGCGATAATAATCCGAAGAATATTCAAATCAGGAAAAATATTATCAATCATTTTGTTACAGAAGGAAATGATACAATAGCGGAATTGGCTAAACTTCTTGACTTAAGCGTTCCTACTGTCACAAAATTCATTTCTGAACTTACAGAAAATGGCTTTTTAATGGAATATGGTAAAATCCAAACAAATGGAGGACGACATCCTTTATTGTATGGACTAAATCCGTCATCTGTATACTTTGTTGGGGCTGATATGACGCGCCATCACCTAAGTATTGCACTCATGAACTTTAGGGGCGACATAGTAAGCCACCAAATGGGGATTCAATATACATTTGAAAATACTCCTGAATCTTTTGATACACTCTGTGGACATATCCAGGATTTTATCGACAAAACAGGAAGTTTAAAAGATAAAGTATATAACATAAACCTCAATATTTCCGGTAGGGTAAATCCAGAATCCGGATATAGCTATAGCCACTTCTTCTTCAGCGAAGAACCAATCAGCAAAATATTGTCTAGAAAACTGAATATAAAAGTTGGAATTGACAACGATACACGAGCAATGGCTTATGGTGAATACATGAGCGGAGTAGTCGAAAGCCAAAAAAATGTGATCTTTATAAACATTAGTTGGGGACTGGGAGTAGGAATTATTGTTGATGGAAAATTGTACTACGGCAAATCGGGATTCTCTGGTGAATTTGGACACTTCCCTGCGTTCGATAACGAAATCATCTGCCATTGTGGTAAAAAAGGATGTCTCGAAACAGAAGCATCGGGACTTGCAATACATAGAAAAGTACTGGAACGAATTCAAAATGGAGAAGCTTCAATCCTCACAGAACATGTTAAGGACCTTAATAAACTTACTCTAACTGATATAATTAAGGCAACAAACATGGAAGATCCTTTGTGTATCGAAATCATAGAGGAAATTGGAACTAAACTTGGTAGATATGTTGCAGGACTTATCAATCTATTTAACCCGGAACTTGTTGTACTTGGCGGCCAAGTAGCAGAAGCTGAAGGATTTATACTACTACCCATCAGAAGCGCAGTGAGAAAATACTCGCTTAACTTGGTTAATAAAGATACGCAAATCGTTCTCTCTAAACTTAAAAATAAAGCTGGTATTGTTGGTGCTTGCATGGTCGCAAGAAGCCGACTCTTTGATGAATATGAAGAGGTAGATTAATTTCCCCTCTTCTTATTCTTATTCTATTCTAAGTCCATTTCATTAATCAAATGGGTAGCTCCTGCGTATTTGTCAATGATAAACAAAACATAACGGATGTCTACAATTATACTTCGTTGATAATCTGGTAAATACTGAATGTCTCCACCAACTCCTTCCCAGTTTCTATCAAAGTTTATACCTATTAATTCGCCTTTTCCATTCATAACGGGACTTCCGGAATTACCGCCGGTTGTGTGTGTTGTGGCAGTAAATGCTACGGGCATCTTGCCATTTGTTAATCCATACTTACCAAAATCTTTGGTCTCATACAGCTCTTTTAATCTGCCCGGAACAATAAATTCCCAATTGGTCGAGTCTTCTTTTTCAATAATTCCGTCCATTGTCGACTGATATGAATAAACTACTGCATCTTTTGGCTGATATCCATTTATCACTCCATAACTTAATCTTAAAGTTAAATTTGCATCTGGAAAATTTGACGCTGTCCCGTCCATAGCAAGTATTCCCTCTAAATATGTTTGACGATTTTTTGCAAAAGGAATGTCAAATTGACTCAACTGCATACTTAATGTTCGAGACTCACTCATTACTGATTGAGCAAAGTTGAACATTGGATCTTCTTTCAATCTCTTAAGTTTCTCAGAATCATTCATAAATGATTTCAAATTGGTTTCACTGCCAAATATTGATTCATCAAAAATATATGATACAAATGCTGTCGGATCTCCATCAAACTGAGAATAGATTATATCAAAGTATTTCGGCTGAGAATCACGTGCTACTTTCTGAATATATGCCTCTAACATTTTACTCGACACAATTCTATCTACCAATGGATTATAATTTTCATTCGCAAACTTTCGATAATCCAATTCAAGTTGGGCCAAACCTTTTTCAATTTCTTCGTCTTTGGCTCCATTTTCAAGGGTAGAAACTAACATATTTCTCCCGTTCATGGGAACTTGAGCAAACTCAATTCCTCGCAATATTCCTTCATTAAGCATCCAATTTTGATACCTCAACTTGGATCGTTCATTAACTAATCGTTCAATATTATCAAGTGCTTCTTTGTATTTTGGTTGGTTTTTATTCTTAGCCCAATCTAACAACCTATTCTGCTGATCGAGTTTTAACTGTTCAAAATCACGTAATCCAATTGCCCAATTTGTACCTATCGCATTTTTATATGAGTTAGTTGATCCTGAATACTTTGATGCATATTGTATTTTAACTGCAGGATCTTTTAGCATTTCTTCTAACATCGCTTCCTGACGAATCTCACGCATCTCTATGCGGACTGTATTGTCAATATCCCTTCGTTCGGCCACTTCCCAAGATGTGTAATATTTATTAGTTGTTCCCGGGAAACCCAAAATCATTGCAAAATCATTTGCCTGAACGCCTTTGGTCGATATTTTCAACCACTTTTTAGGTTTCAAAGGTACATTACTTGGTGAATAAGTTGCCGGATTGCCGTCTTTATCTGCATAGATCCGGAATACAGAGAAATCGCCGGTGTGCCTTGGCCACATCCAGTTATCAGTATCAGCACCAAATTTACCTATTGAACTGGGAGGTGCACCAACTAACCTTATATCAGAATATATCTTTTTTGTGAACATATAATACTGATTACCATCGTAAAACGGCTTAATCTCCACTACAACTCCCGGAGTTTTAACTAAAACATCTTCTCCAACCTTTTCTCTTGCTAAACCGTTAAGATAGGAAGGGGACAAGTAAAAGACTCCATCCTTATCATTCGACTTATCTCGATCAAGACAACTCTTAACATAAGTAGTTACGTCTTCAATATTTTCAATAAAAGTAATCGTCAGTCCTGGATTCGGCAACTCTTGAGATCTGTTCATCGCCCAAAAACCATCATCTAAATAGTTGTGCTCTAATGTGCTATGACTCTGAATTGCTCCATATCCACAATGATGGTTTGTCAAAACAAGACCTTCAGAAGAAACAACCTCTCCTGTACAACCGTTACCAAATTGTACAACTGCATCTTTAAGTGAATTTCCATTGGGATTATAGATATCATAATCTTTAAGTTTCAGTCCTAACTTCTTCATATCCGAATACTTCTGCTGTTTCAACAAATTCAACATCCACATACCTTCATCTGCAGATATACTAAAAACAAAAAGACAAAAGACGATGCACAAAAGACCCTTCTTCATATTATTCTAGTTTAATTTAGATGGATAAAGATAATAAAAAAGTCACAGAAAAGAATTGGAAGTAAGGTTTTCATTGTATATTTGTCAGATATACACTAAAAGAGAGCACTTAAGATATAATATGAAAATACAGAGAACTGCCATATTAATTACAATCTCTATTTTATTATTCAGTTGCAACGGAATCGATAAATCATCCAAAAGTCAAACTTCTCATTACAATCTTTTGAACTCAAAAGTTAAAACTAATATTGATAATGACTTAATGAGACAACCAACGGATTCTATTCTGCACGATTCACTGTTGTTTTACACTGCAAATGGAGATACGACGGGACTTTGGCCGGTTAAAAACCAACCTGTTCCACTGAATGGTGCCATTTTACCGTATAACCGAGTGGTGGCTTATTACGGTAACTTGTACTCCAAAAGGATGGGAGCACTAGGAGAATATCCTCCAAAAGAAATGTGGGAAAGGTTGAATAAAGAGGTCAAAGCATGGGAAGTTGCTGATCCAAAAACACCTGTTGTTCCTGCAGTTCACTATATTGCGGTAGTCGCTCAAAATGATCCAATGAGCGATGGAAAATACAGAATGAGAATGCCGGCACATCAGATTGATTCTGCTCTGAACATCGCAAAAATGGGAGACGCGATTGTCTTTTTGGATATTCAGGTAGGCTTGAGTAGTGTACAAGAAGAAGTTCCTCTATTAGAGAAATATCTATCCATGCCGCAAGTACATCTGGGAATAGATCCAGAATTTTCAATGAAGGATAAAAGTAAACCGGGTACAAAAATCGGTACTTATGATGCGGAAGATATTAATTATTGCTCTGAATATTTAGCCGGATTGGTAAGGAAACACAATCTTTCTCCAAAAATACTTGTGGTTCATCGATTTACAAAAGGGATGATTACAAATTATCAAAACATAAAACTTAGACCAGAAGTACAGATCGTTATTAATATGGACGGCTTTGGGCCTCCTGCAATAAAATACAGTACACAGGATAGATTCATTAAAACTGAACCTGTTCAATTCACGGGGTTTAAGCTCTTTTATAAAAACGATCCAAAATTGCAGCCTTTTCATATGCTCACCCCAGACGAACTTCTGCAATTGAAACCACGTCCGGTTTATATTCAATATCAATAAATAAGAATATTATATGTACAAGCGATATTACTGGCGACTGTTGCATGAGTTTACACTCAATTTCAGTAATAAAGAATCCATATTTGGTATTAATATATTAAATTAACCAAAAAGATGGGATAACAATTGAGTTTTCCATTGAAAACAAGTATTTTTGTGGCCAATTGAATTATAGTCAATTAACAAAAAATGAATATAAAAGAACGTACTCCACAATTTATAGCCATAATAGGCATATTAGTTATTTTACTGGCAATACTGATTGGATTCTTGGTAAATAAGAATTCGAAGATTAGTGAGTTGGAACAGCAAACAGAAATCAATAAGCAAGAACTCGAAGATGAATATGAAGCGATCTCTCTTCAATATGAAGGTTTCAAGTTCAGTGTAAAGAATGACTCTTTGCTCTACCAGCTGGAAAATGAACAGGCTAAAGTGCAACGATTACAGGAGCAACTCCGACAAACCAATGCATCAAACGCAGACGAAATCAAGAGATTGAAAGCCGAGTTAAGATCTTTGCGTGCTGTCTTAAAATCATACGTAGAACAAATTGACTCTCTTAATCGACAGAATGAACAGTTGCGTGCCGAAAACAAACAAATCACTCGTCAATATAAAGAAACCCACCAAACCCTTTCGCAGGTTTCAGAAGAAAAAGAGCAATTATCTGAGAAAGTGAAGCTTGCCTCAAAACTGGTTGCTACTAATATTCGTGCTAAAGCAGTAAACGATAGGGGCAAAGAACAAAGTCGTCTGAATAGAAGCACTCAATTTGTTGTGTCTTTTATTGTATCAAGAAATATTACTGCCGAACCAGGTGAACGAACAATATTTGTTAGGATTCTAACTCCCGATGGTGGCGTACTTTCCAAAAGTCAAGGAAATACATTCCCTTTTGAGAGTGGCAATATTCAATATTCAATGAAGCGAACAATTGAATATGGAGGTGAAGAGACTTCAGTCACAATGTACTGGGATATTGAAGAATACTTGCAACCAGGGACCTATAAAGCTGATGTTTTTGCTGATGGCAGTCATATAGGATCAACCAGTTTTACAATGGAATCCTAAATCCACAACTTTTAAAAGCTCGCGTTTTTGTATTTATTAACGTGCAACCGTGCAACGTTTTGCTCGGCAATTGCATCTCTTTTATTAAAGAGTTTTTGCTCTTGAATATTTAAAAGATGAATAACCATTTTGTTGTACATAAACTTTTTATACTGATTACCCTATGTAGTGTAACAGGAAATGTTTACGCACAACACACAAATGATGAGTTTAAACTTCAGTTAAAGAAATCTCTTGGTGGAACAATTACAAAACCCGAATTAAATCAATTGCCTAAAAGTAAAGCGTTGCAAATCCGACCTTTGAACGAGGAGAGCGAAGTATTAAAAGTATCTCCAACAACCAAACTTCCTACCAGATACGACAAGATTCAGACAATAAATCAAGTCTCCCCAGAAGAAATTGTAGACATTGAATTAAATTATACAAACAAAGACTATAAAAGTCAGCTTGCCAGAACTTCAATTGACTACTCAGATGGGAAAGTACACGCGATACCAGATGCGCGAAGCATCACACAATCAGCACAATACACACGCAACGATTATGGTTTAGGAGTTTATGCCGATGAAGATTCTCCTGAATTCATGCGGAAAATCAGGAACAAAGTCACCCCAATTTATCGAGATCTAGATTTAGATCCGATACGAACCATTCAACGCATCAAATCTCGTAACCGACAGAAAAAAGTGGATGTCATTCTTAAAGCCTACGATCAGAAATAGAATAGCAGCAACAATATGAACAATACTTTTTCAATATGATATAACTATAAACAGGTTTTTTTTTGCTATGTTTGCTGTTTCATCTTCTAAGATAATACAATTGATTTGATTACTTAAAAAGACCAATTTCAAAAATAATACTCAGTAACAATACAGAAATTATGACTTATAACTATTTCATTAGAAACTTAAGCGTTGCTTTAATATTTACAGCAATTCTTGCGGGTTGCAATTCAAAGAACAAAACCACTTCAGATACCCTTTCATATTCAAATCCGCTGCCGGTAGCATTTGGAGACCCATACGTGATATCTGCACCGGACGGAAAATACTATATGTATGGAACCGGTGGTGTTGAAAATGGATTTGGGGCTTATAGTTCAGAAAATCTTATCGATTGGCATTACGAGGGACAAGTCTATTCAGGAACAGCCCCTGAATCATGGACTTTGAAAAACTATTGGGCCCCCGAAGTGTACGAATCCAACGGTAAATATTATATGTTCTTTAGTGCGGACTGGAAAGAGAACCCGACCAACGAATTAGAGAACTTTCGTATTGGAGTAGCAGTATCTGATAAGCCGACTGGACCTTTCAAAGAAGTTTCCGACAGACCGCTTTTCGACCCGGGTTATCCAATTATTGACGCCAACATCCTGAACTTTAATGGCAAAACATATCTTTATTATTCACGGTGTTGCTATAAACATCCAGTTGAGAGTGAGGTGGCAGTCTGGGCTCGTTCTCAGAATCTTTTTGATGAAATAGAAGAAAGTTGGGTTTATGGAGTAGAGATATCGAATGATTTCACATCAGTAATAGGAGAACCCGTTTTGCTGCTTCAACCACCCACTACAATGGATAATCCGCAGACAGAATGGGAAAGTCGCTCTGTCACCAGCGGCGAAGTAAATCGCAGATGGACAGAAGGTTCATTTGCCTTTGAAAACAACGGCAAGATATACATGATGTATTCAGCCAATTTCTTTGGAGGCAAGAATTATGCAGTTGGATATGCAGTATCAGACGATCCATTAGGACCTTTTCAGAAAGCATCAAATAATCCCGTTTTAGAAAAGAATGTAGAACGCGGAGGCGAAGTCACCGGAACAGGCCACAACAGTGTAGTTTGGTCGAAGGACGGTAAAAAGATGTATTGCGTTTATCACGGTCGTACAGCAAAAACAGGAGAAGAAAGAGTCGTTTTCATTGACGAAATGAAGATAGATGAAAACGGTATCCTTACTGTTGACGGTCCATCTACAACAACCAAGGAATTATAGACGACGATAAAATAGATGAAAACATTTTCCATTGAAGAGAAAGAACGGATCGAGAACGTGATCCATGAATGTAAAATATGCTTTGTTGGTATGTCCGACGAAGATTCCGTTCCTTATGTTCTTCCAATGAACTTTGGATATAAAGATGGTGTTATATATCTTCATTCTGCGCAAGAAGGGCGTTCTATCCGAACACTGGATAAAAATCCCCAAGCATGCATCACGTTTTGTACAACTCCTCAACTAATTCATCAACATCCCAAAGTAGCTTGCAGCTATAGGATGAAAGCCCAAAGTGTGGTTTGTGAAGGGAAGATCATATTTGAAAATGAGTACGACGAGAAGGTAAAAGCATTGAATATTATCATGCTTCAGTACACGGACAAAACATTTAAATATTCACTACCAGCCGTTAATAATGTAAAGATCTGGAAAATGAATATTGACAAAGTCATGGCAAAAGAATTTGGAGTAATGCAACCCGGTAGTACTTCGTACAAAGATAAAAGCGAGTTTTGAACAGATGTTAAGCATACTATCTGCGAATCACTTACTGAATTTGTGCTAATCTTGCTCTTATTACGAGTTGATTATGAGCATACCCCATACCGATCTTGAATTGATTATGAGAATTTAATTAGAGAGTAATAAGAGTGATATGAACGCAATTTTAGCTCCAAATAAAAGATAATTAAACAATAAAAAAGGATGAAAACGATAAAACTGACGATATTGATATTAAGCTTTGTAGCATCAGTCGTTGCAGCTGAGCCACCAAAAGAGCAAAAAGCCAAACCGATTGAAATGACCAAAGCCATGTTTTTAGAAAAGGTTATGGATTATGAAAAGAATCCCGAAACCTGGAAATACTTAGGTAACAAGCCCGCCATCATAGATTTTTATGCCGTTTGGTGCGGTCCTTGTCGCGTTACCTCACCTATTCTTGCCGATTTGGCCGCCGAGTATAGCGATGAGATTTATGTATATAAGATAAATATCGACAAAGAGCGCGAGTTAGCAAAAGCATTTGGTATTCAAAGCATCCCCACATTTCTGTTTGTACCAATGGATGAAACCCCTCAAATATCGATGGGCGCCCTTCCCAAAGAAGCATTCAAAGAAGCTATCGACACCTATCTTGTCAAGAAAGAGCAAAAGAAAGAACAGTAATTTTTAGCCCCATCTTGATGATAACAGGTCTCCAGAACCCATATCAGTCTTATACAAGATGAAATGAACAAAGATTAATTCAGATGATAACAAGTCTCCAGAACCCGGCCATAAAGAATGTGGTCAAACTATCGAAAAGCAAGGAACGCTCTCAACAACAAATCTTTGTCATAGAAGGAGCTCGCGAACTTTCGCTAGCCATGCAAGGAAACTACAAGATAGACAAAGCGTTTGTATGTCGTGAAATGTTTGAGAAAACCAAATATCCGGAAGTACTGAACACACTTTCGGAAGAAGATATATTTGAAATCACTAACGAAGTATTTGCAAAAATTGCCTATCGTGAGAATTCAGACGGTGTTGTAGCATTAGCAAAACCCAAATCACACACTTTGGGAGACTTACGATTATCTTCCAATCCGTTTGTGATTATGCTTGAAGCCGTTGAAAAACCCGGCAATCTGGGAGCAGTACTTAGGACAGCCGATGCAGCCGCAGTCGACGCAGTAATTATCTGCGATCCCCAAACCGATTTATACAATCCCAATGTCGTACGTTCAAGTGTAGGCGGACTATTCACAGTACAAACCGCAGTCTGTTCATCATCCGAAGCTTTAGAATGGTTGAATGTCAAAAACATAAATTCATTTGCAGCCGAACTTGAAGCATCAGAATATTACCAACATATAGATTTCACCCATCCATGTGCCATTGTTATGGGTACAGAAGCAGAAGGACTTACCGACTATTGGTTAAAGAATGCCACAAAACGCATAAAGATTCCCATGCGAGGGAAAATCGATTCACTTAACGTGTCAGTCTCCACTGCCATCCTCACATTTGAAGCAATGCGTCAGCGAGGTTTTTGAGCTTATAACCAGACAGTTTGAACATAATCGATTCGAATTTGTTTAATATAGTTATTAAACATTCAAGTTATGCAATTAAGGTTATCAAAATATCCCACAGACGAAAGTTTGTTAGAATCCGCTATTTCATCAATTAAGGGAATACAATCAGTATCACTCAATAAAAGAAACGACCAAATCACCTTCGACATTGAGTCCAAGTATAAAGATGATGAAGCAGAAATCATTCGCGATATAGTATCCGTTGTTAAACAATATAATGGAGAAATCGCCACGTCACAACAATCCTATCCAGTACTAAATATGACATGCGCCTCATGCGCTTCAAGTACCCAGAATATTCTCACCTATGTACCTGGAGTTTTGTCAGCATCAGTTAATTACGGAAATGGTAAAGGCAACATCACCTATATTCCCGAAGTAGTGGCACCCCAGCAAATGAAAACCGCCCTTCAGGAAATTGGATATGACATGTTAATTGATGAAAAAGAAACATCGTCCGACAATTTAGAGAAGATAGAAAAGCATAATTTCCAGAAGCTTAAGAATCATACTATTGGAGCCATTACGCTCTCAATTCCTTTGGTCATAATAGGGATGTTTCTAATGCATATACCCTATGCCAATTTGATAATGCTTCTGTTGGCCACCCCTATCCTGTTTATCTTCGGCAAAAGGTTTTTTGTCGGTGCCTGGAAACAAGCACGCCATAGATCAGCCAATATGGACACGTTAGTAGCTCTGAGTACCGGCGTCTCATATCTGTTCAGCGTATTCAACATGATCTATCCAGAATTCTGGGAACGGAGAGGATTAGAAGCCCATGTATATTTTGAAGCAGCCGGAGTAATTATCGCATTTATTCTATTAGGGAAACTATTAGAAGCCCGTGCCAAAGGCAATACATCGACCGCCATTAAGAAGTTGATGGGATTACAACCATCAACTGTAACAATAATTCGCAATGAAACAGTAGAGGAGATTCCTATTGCCGAAGTCGTTCTTGGCGATACAATACTAGTAAAACCTGGAGACCGCATAGCCGTAGACGGTACCGTTACAGAAGGAAGTTCATTTGTCGACGAGAGTATGATCAGCGGCGAGCCCATTCATGTAGAGAAAGTATCCGGCCTCAAAGTATTTGCCGGCACCATCAATCAGAAAGGCAGTTTCCGGTTTACCGCAGAGAAAGTAGGCAAAGACACCCTTTTAGCCCACATAGTAAAAATGGTAGACGAAGCACAAGGAAGTAAAGCCCCAGTGCAAGGATTAGTCGACAAGATCGCCTCCATCTTTGTTCCGGTAGTCATTGCTATTGCCACCCTCAGCTTTATTCTTTGGATGATATTTGGAGGCGACAACTCATTTGCACAAGCACTTATGGCCTTTGTAACCGTCCTTGTAATTGCCTGTCCCTGTGCATTGGGATTAGCGACACCCACCGCGATAATGGTCGGCATTGGTCGTGGAGCCGAAGAAGGCATCCTTATCAAAGACGCTGAGAGTCTTGAGAAGTCCAAGAACATAAACGTTATAGTTCTTGACAAAACAGGAACCATTACCGAGGGCAAGCCACGAGTAAGCGATATTTTTTGGTCCCCCGGCATTACCCAACAACAGCGCGACATCCTATATAGTATTGAAGCCCAATCCGAGCACCCATTAGCAGAAGCCATCACCTCAAAGTTAGTCGATCAATCACAGTTGCTCAGTTCCATTCAGATTAAGCAAGTAAGCGGTAAAGGCATTGAAGGACTTTTTGAGAACCAACTATACTACATTGGAAATGAGAAATATATTCAATCCCATCAAATAGAAATATCCAAAGAAATGAGCGATTGGATTTCACAAGAATCCGAAGCAGCCCATACCATTTCCATCTTTGCAGATTCGCGTACAGCGTTAGCAGTCGTTTCCATTACAGATGCGTTGAAACCCACATCCAAAGAAGCCATTGATCAACTGAAACATATGAATATTGATGTTGCAGTATATACTGGAGACAGTCAGAAAGTCGTCGCCTCATTAGCCAAGGAATTAGGAATAACGAATTACAAAGGCAACGTTTTACCCGATGGAAAAGCAGAAATGGTAAAGACATTGCAACAACAAGGAAAAGTAGTAGCTATGGTTGGTGATGGCATCAATGACAGTGCCGCCTTAGCCCAGTCCGATGTGAGTATAGCTATGGGAAAAGGAAGTGATATTGCGATGGACGTAGCGAAAATGACCATTATCTCATCCGATCTCACAAAGATTCCAAAAGCAATCCGTCTTTCAGAGCTAACTGTAAGGACTATCCATCATAATCTTTTTTGGGCATTCATCTACAACATTATCGGCATTCCGATTGCCGCCGGAGTACTATATCCATTGACAGGATTCATGTTAAATCCGATGATTGCCGGAGCCGCAATGGCATTAAGTTCGGTGAGTGTAGTAACGAACAGTTTGCGACTCAAAAGTAAGAAGTAATAATTGTTGTGAGTCCCGGGGAAAGAGTGAGACCATAGTGAAAGGAGCTTAAGAGGTATAACAGAAGAAATTAAGAACGAACAAACATAAACAAAAGTTGTTGAAACATATGAGAACTATACAATTCAAAACAAACATCAATTGCAGCAATTGCGTTGCAAAAGTGAAACCCTTTCTTGATAAGAAAGAAGGCATACAAAAGTGGGAAGTAGACATTAACAATCCCGATAAGATATTAACAGTAGAGACCGATTCACTTACTGCAGAAGACATTGAAAAGACTGTAAAGCGTACCGGATTTGAAACAACTGCAATAATTTAAGAATGTTAAAAACGAAAGAATATTTGTTTTTTAAATACGAATTCTTTTTCTTTGCGACAACATAAGACAAAAAATATGAATACATTACTTTCAAACGGATATTGGTGGCACCTCTTATTACTCAATAAGTCGTAAGGGAAAGTACAGTCATGTCTTAAAAAGAAAGTTCATATAAAAAATTAAAAGAAAGCCTGTCGCACCTGCGACAGGCTTTTTCTGTTTATGACAATTTAAAAAACAATATAATATGCAAAACTATTCAGTCGACGACAAAGGTTATTACGGTGAATTTGGAGGATCATACATTCCTGAAATCCTTCATCGTTGTGTTACAGAATTACAAGACTCCTATTTGAAGATCATGGAGAGCGAAGAATTCAAGAAAGAATTTGATTTATTGCTCCGCGATTATGTCGGTCGCCCATCCCCCTTGTACCTATCTCAACAACTTTCGGCACGTTATGGATGCAAGATCTATTTAAAGCGAGAAGACCTGAACCACACAGGAGCCCATAAGATCAACAACACCATTGGTCAAATTTTGATTGCCCGTAAGATGGGCAAGACCCGTATAATTGCAGAAACCGGTGCCGGTCAGCACGGTGTTGCCACTGCCACAGTGTGTGCATTAATGCAAATGCCCTGTACCGTTTACATGGGAAAAATAGACATAGAGCGCCAAGCCGTAAACGTAAAGAAAATGGAAATGTTAGGCGCAAAAGTCGTACCCGTCACTTCAGGCAGTATGACCCTCAAAGACGCCACCAATGACGCCATTAGAGACTGGTGCAGTCACCCCGAGGACACCCATTATATAATCGGCTCCACCATTGGTCCCCATCCCTATCCAGACATGGTAGCCCGTTTACAATCTGTCATCAGCAAAGAGATAAAAGTCCAACTACTTGAAAAAGAAGGTCGCGACTATCCAGATTATCTTGTAGCATGTGTTGGTGGAGGCAGTAATGCCGCAGGCACTATTTATGAATATCTCGATAACGAAAAAGTAAAGATTGTGTTAGCCGAAGCCGCCGGGAAAGGCATTGACAGCGGTTATTCAGCAGCAACGATCCACTTAGGCAAGATAGGCGTTTTGCACGGATGCAAAACATTACTCATGCAAACCGAAGACGGTCAGATAAAAGAAGCCTATTCCGTATCCGCCGGACTTGATTATCCCGGTATTGGTCCCATTCACGCAAACATGGCTACCCATCATCGTTCGGAGGTCCTTGCCATTAGCGATGACGAAGCGTTACAAGCAGCCATAGAGTTAACCCAAAAAGAAGGAATTATTCCAGCATTAGAATCAGCCCATGCTTTGGCAGCACTAAATAAAGTCCAATTCAACCCTGAGGAAGTTGTCGTTTTAACCCTTTCGGGGCGTGGTGATAAAGATTTGGAAACATACTTTGATTACGAAGAACAATTAAAAAGTAAATGATATGCGTTACACATTTCATACAAATACAAAAAAGATATTAGGCGATTTACACACCCCCGTAAGTATCTATCTTAAAGTAAGAGACACTTTTCCCCAGTCGGCGTTACTGGAAAGTTCCGATTTTCATGCCAAAGAAGACAGCACCTCATATTTAGGGCTGAAGCCCATTGCCAGTGTTGAAGTCAACCGAGGGATCAGCACCGTCAAGTTTCCCGACGGTACTAAGGAAGAATGTCAGTTGTCTGATTCTTATAACATTTCAGATGCATTGAGTAGTTTTCTTACCGAGATTAAAGTAGAAGGAGAAAACAAGGAAATGTGCGGATTATTTGGTTATACCACATTCAACTGCGTTAAGTATACCGAACAGATCCAAGTCAAAGAAAGTAAGGACAAAAGAAATGACGCCCCCGACATGCTTTATATACTTTACAAGTACATGCTCGTTTTCAATCATTTCAAGGATGAAATTACCATAGTTGAATTACTATCAGAAGATGAGTCAAGCAATCTTAGTAAAGTAGAATCGCTGTTGAATATCCGCAATTTTGCCTCATATAACTTTTTCCCCGAAGGAGAAGAATACAGCACTATCACAGATGACGAATTCAAAACATACGTTAGGAAAGGTGTTGACCATTGTCGTCGCGGTGACGTGTTTCAGATTGTCCTTTCCCGTAGGTTTGTCCAGAACTTTACCGGCGATGATTTCAAGGTATATCGCGCCCTACGGTCCATCAATCCCTCACCCTATTTATTTTATTTTGATTTTGGCGGATATAGAATATTTGGTTCTTCCCCCGAGACCCATTGTAAGATTTCTGGTTCACTAATTCAGATAGACCCCATTGCCGGAACCACCAAGCGAACAGGCAATTACCATGAAGATATGAAATCAGTAGAATATTTGTTGAATGATCCAAAAGAAAACGCTGAACATACGATGTTAGTAGACCTTGCGCGTAATGATTTGAGCAGAAATGCCCATGATGTAGCCGTCGACTTTTACAAAGAGCCCCAGTTCTATTCACATGTAATCCATTTAGTATCAAGAGTCAGCGGCACCCTATATGAGAACACCAATAAAATCAAAGCATTTTTTGATACGTTCCCAGCCGGCACCCTTTCCGGAGCCCCCAAAGTACGTGCCATGCAACTTATCACAGAGATGGAAAAACATAACCGCGGTGCATATGGCGGCTGTATAGGATTTATTGGATTAAACGGCGATATGAATCAAGCCATTACGATTCGCACATTTGTAAGCAGGAACAACCAATTATGGTATCAAGCAGGAGCCGGGATAGTAGCTCAAAGTAACGATAGTTATGAATTACAAGAAGTCAATAATAAGCTCGGCGCATTGAAAAAGGCAATAGATGCAGCTGCAAACCTATTCAATATTTGATTACCCATTATGAAAAAGATTCTCATTTTCGACAATTACGACTCATTCACCTACAATTTAGTCCACGCCATCAAATCGTTGGGTTATAAAGACGTAGATGTGATTCGCAATGACAAAATCGACTTGAATACAGTAAAGAACTATGACAAAATCATACTCTCACCCGGTCCCGGAATTCCAGAAGAATCCGGTGATTTGATGCCCCTTTTAAAAAAGTATGGAACATCAAAAAGCATATTAGGCGTATGTCTTGGTCACCAAGCCATTGCGCTCAATTTTGGAGGAACAATAGAAAACATGCCCAAAGTCTATCACGGCGTTCAAACCCCAGTCAAAATAATTGTCGCCGACAAACTTTTTGAAGGATTGCCTTCACAAATTCAAGTAGGCAGATATCATTCATGGACAGTATCAAATTTGAACTTTCCCCCGGAACTTGAGATTACAGCCATAGACAATGAGAACAATATAATGGCTTTAAGGCACAAGCAATTTGATATCCATGGCGTCCAGTTTCATCCGGAATCCATTTTAACACCCCAGGGTATAACTATCATTCACAATTTTTTAAAATAAACCACAATGAAAGAAATATTATATAAACTATTTGATTATCAATACCTCACCCGTGATGAAGCAAAAGATGTACTTTTTTCCATTGTCAAAGGCGGTATTCCCGATGTTCAAGTAGCGTCACTTATCACCTCATTTCTTATGCGGAGCATATCTGTAGACGAGATACTCGGTTTCAGAGATGCATTACTAGATATGAAAGTGCAAGCCGACCTGTCTGAATTTAAACCATTGGACATTGTAGGCACAGGTGGAGACGGCAAAAACACCTTCAACATATCCACAACTGCCTGTTTTGTTGTCGCCGGTGCAGGTTACAAAGTAACAAAGCACGGAAATTACGGTGCCACCTCAATTAGTGGCGCGAGCAATGTTATAGAACAGCAAGGCGTTAAGTTCACCACCGATATAGACACCCATCGCAGAAGCATTGACAAGAGTAATATTGCTTATTTGCACGCCCCCCTTTTCAGTCCCGCATTGAAAGCCGTTGCAAGTGTTCGTAAGAACTTGGGCGTACGCAATTTTTTCAATGTATTAGGTCCGTTAGTCAATCCCGTTCAGCCAGAATATCAGATGCTTGGAGTCTATGATTTAGCGATGTCGAGACTCTATAACTATATCTATCAAGAAGAGAACAAGAAATTCAGTATTGTTCACAGTCTCGATGGATATGATGAAATCTCACTTACAAGTCAGTTCAAAATTGTATCTAACAAAGGAGAGCAGCTATTAACACCCGAAGATTTAGGTTTCAAGCGCGTGCATCAGAACGAGTTATACGGAGGAGACACCCCTGAGGAAGCCACTCAAATATTTAAGGATGTATTGCATACCGAAGCCACTGAAACCCAGATGAATGTAGTTTTAGCAAATGCAGCATACGGCATTCAGACTATTGAACAAGACAAACCAATAGAAGAGTGTCTTGAAATTGCCAGAGAATCGTTGTATGGCAAACACGCACTCCATGCCCTTGAGAATTTTATAGTATTAAACAGTTGATTAGAATATGAAAGATATGTTAGATGAGATTATCTCATATAAAAAGATTGAAGTCGCAGATAAAAAGCAACTTATCCCCATAAAGCAATTAGAACGAATTATTGAGCAAGATCCCAAAGAACATCATTCTTTAAAAGAAGCCTTGCAGTGTTCCAATAGTGGTATCATTTCAGAGTTTAAACGTAAATCCCCTTCCAAGGGGTGGATAAACCAAGAAGCCGATGCCGTAAGCATAACAACAGGATATGAAAAAAACGGTGCGACAGCACTCTCCGTACTTACCGACAGCAAGTTTTTCGGCGGGATTTTGAATGACCTGAGAGAAGTCCGCAAATCCGTATCCATTCCCATTATGCGTAAAGAATTCATCATTGACGAATATCAAATTTACGAAGCCTCTTCAGTGGGTGCTGACGCGATATTACTTATTGCTGCATGTATAACAAAAGATGAAAGTCGTCATTTCACAAAACTTGCCCACTCGTTGAAAATGGATGTATTGTTGGAACTGCATGATGAAAAAGAGATTGATTACATTTCTGATTCCAACCTATTGATTGGAATAAATAATCGTAACTTAGGCACATTTGTGACCGATGTTGAAAAGTCGTTCAAGATGATAAACCTTTTGCCAAGAGAAGCCGTTTTAGTTTCAGAAAGCGGCATATCATCACCCCAATTAGTTAAAGATTTGCGCGAAGCAGGTTATAAAGGATTTCTGATTGGCGAGAATTTTATGAAAACAGCTAATCCCGGTGACTCATTAGGCACATTTATCTCTCAAATAAAATCATTATGATTATCAAAGTATGTGGCATGAGAGATTCGGACAATATCCGTGCAGTAGAAGAATTAGGCGTTGATTGGATGGGCTTTATCTTCTATAATAAATCTTCGCGTTTTGTTTCAGAAGTGCCAGAATATCTGCCATTAAAGTCCAAGCGCGTAGGAGTTTTTGTGAATGAAGCATTAGAAACCATACTTCAAACATCCTCCATGTTTGGTTTAGATCTTGTCCAACTACATGGAAATGAATCCCCCGAGTTTTGCGAAACATTAAGAACATACGGTTTAATCATCATCAAAGCTTTCAGTATAACAGACAACAAAGAATTTGAATCAGAAAAGTTCAAGCCCTATGAATCATTTTGCGACTATTTCCTTTTCGACACCAAGACCGAATTGTTTGGCGGTTCCGGTAAAAAGTTTAATTGGGAAATACTTTCTGATTATTTTGGCAACACCCCGTTTCTGTTGAGCGGAGGTATTTCCCCAGACGATGTAGAAGAGATCAAATCTTTTGTACATCCCAAATATGCAGGTATCGATTTAAACAGTCGTTTTGAAATCACCCCAGCATACAAAAACATTAAATTATTACAGAACTTCATAAAAGAGATTAGACAATGAACAGAATAGACCAATTATTTCAAGACAAAAAGGAAGGAATTCTTTCAGTATATTTTACCGCAGGATACCCCACATTAGACGACACCCTATCAGTTATTCAGACCCTTGAGAAACATGGTGTTGACATGTTAGAAATTGGAATACCATTTAGTGATCCGATGGCTGATGGTCCGGTAATTCAAGCATCAAGCACACAATCAATAAACAACGGTATGAGTATGCGCGTACTTTTTGAACAACTTACCAATGTAAGAGAGACAGTAACCATACCACTTGTATTGATGGGATATTTAAATCCAATTATCCAGTTTGGTTTTGAGCGATATTGTGAAACAGCGTCCAAGTGTGGAATTGACGGATTGATTATTCCAGATTTGCCATTTGCTGAATATATGGAATCATACAAAGAAGTAGCAGAAAAATATGGATTACATGTAATCATGTTGATTACCCCAGAGACATCAGAAGAGAGGATTAAGTTGATAGACGAAAATACTTCAGGATTTATTTATATGGTTTCTTCAGCATCCGTGACCGGCGCCAAGAGCTCTTTCAGTGATAAGAATCTTTCATATTTCCGAAGCGTGAACAATATGAAATTAAGAAATCCCCGTCTCATTGGTTTTGGTATATCCAATAAATTAACTTTTGACGCAGCCTGTCAAGAAGCATCCGGAACCATAATTGGAAGTAAATTCACAACATTATTAAACAGTGAGACCACGATTGAAGAAGCTGTCCAAAAACTTATCGCTGCCATTCACTAAATCGACTTATTTTGATCACCCCACTTTATTTCCATTTGATTATCAAGTAGTCTGAAGCTCTTGCGGTGCAGATGTGTTATTCCGTGGTTTTCTATTGCAAGTCGGTGAATACGAGTAGGATAACCCTTATTACTTTTCCAATCATAAACAGGAAAAAGTTTATCCATTTGTTTCATAAAATCATCACGATAAGTTTTTGCAAGAATTGAGGCGGCAGCGATTGACATAAATTTGCTGTCGCCTTTTACAACACAAGTATGTGGAATAGATTTATATGGTCTAAATCGGTTACCATCAACAATTATATGTTCAGGTTCAATTGGCAGTTGTGCTATTGCTCGGTGCATAGCTTCAACAGATGCCCAAAGAATATTCATTTCGTCAATTTCCTCAGGGCTACAAGTAGCAACTGCGTAATATAACGATTCTTGTTCTATTATTGGGCGCAATTTTTCTCGTTGTTTCTCAGTCAACTGTTTTGAATCGTTCAATGCCTCACACTCAAAGTCTTCAGGCAGAATTACTGCAGCGGCAAATACCGGTCCAGCCAGGCACCCCCTCCCCGCCTCGTCGCACCCAACTTCGATACATTTATCGAGTAAGTGATTAGATAATTTTGAACAAACTTTCATTTCAACAGAATCGTTAATTTTTTATCTCCCGGAGGGAAATCCAGTTCAAAATCAGTCGTTTCCGATTCAGGAATATCCAGTAAAGTCGTCATCAAACTTAATGCATTCGCCATTTCAGGAGTAACCTGTTCATCCCCTGTCATGTGCATTAAATTTACCTGCACAATTACTTCCGTTAGCGCGTTCATTATTTCTTGTGGGATTGGAATTCCCATATTTTTAAATTTGCCAGAAGTACTATTTCTCACATAGTTTTCTTGTTTCTTACTATATTCATCCCATAAATCAGGATTTTCAGGAATAGATTTTACAAAACGAGTATTGATAGACAATTCATTATCCTTCAAATTAATTATTCTATAAGGGAATGGATATTGAGAAAGGCTTCCAGTTTCTACATCAGTAATCCTGTTTCCATTTACGGTAATCAATTCCACCGCATCAGTAGAGTGAAAATGCCCTGTAAACACCACCTTAAGACCCTCATTTGCCAGTACTTCGGCATTTTGTTGCCAATCGTCCAGAAGATAATCCGAAAAGAAAGAAGATTGATACTGAATATGTTCCACAATGCCATGATGCATCATCCCTATCACTCTGACATTCATTTGCTTTGCCCGTTTAAGAACATCAATAGCCCACGACATTGTCTGTGGTAAAATTCTACCAGACGATATTGAATTATTGGTATATTCAGTGTATTTATTCGTGTCGAAGTTCAATAGCCATGTACTATCGTTTATTGCCACCAAATAGCTAAGTGAATTATCGTCACGTGAAATTGCATTTCCGTATCCAAATGCGTCATATATTGATGCAAATTCATCAGGAGAAACAGATTCAATAATGTTAGGTAATTCACCAACAAATGATTTTGAATTAGGAACATTCACATCATGATTTCCAGGAATCACATACGTTTGTATTCCTTTATCTTTTAATATTTGCAATTTTTTAGCAAATGCCTTATGGCTTTGTTTTGAGCCATGATTAGTTAAATCACCCGGAATAAGTAGAATATCTACATCTTCTTCGACGATTTGATCAAATATATTATCCAGCACAGCATGTAAATCCGAAATGTCTCTTCCCGTACTTTTTTCATAAGCATTGAGAGCCGCACCCGGTTTTGCAATTTCTTCAGCTAAAAAATGCGGGTCAGAAATAACTGCTATTTTCAGTGAATCTGCAGCAGCAGCGTTAAATACAAAAAAAATGAATAGTAGTAGTGTAATTTGTTTCATGTCAATTATCTCATGTATCCAAATACCTTATTCAAAAATCTTTCGAATGGACTATATTCCACCTTTAAGTAACTATCCATTGTTTTTTCGTTGTTAAACGCTTTTTGAGTATTCTCTCCCCATACATACTCGACTAATTGAGGGTAGTCGATGAATGGATTTCTATTTTTTTGAATCTTATACACAGCTTCGTTTCGTCGTACTTCTTTCAGGCTTACCGGATCCTCTTTATGCCATCTCAGCAACATATCCAGCGACCATTTAGTGAAACCAGGATAAGTTTCTCCTCCAATCTGTTCAGATTGCCATGATGGAATTTTATCCTCATAGGCAGTAGCCATATAAAAATAAGTACGTGCAAAATCCCCTTTAAAATCATCAATCGGTTCAAAAACTGTAGATGTAAATTCGCCCGTTGTATTCTGTCCAACTTTTGACCCGTTAGTAGAGATCCAATAAGTAATTCCCACCTCACCTAACGGTAGATTTCCTCTTCTATTGTTTACATATCCATCAGTAGGATAAATATGAAAAAGGTCGCAATTCATTGGATATTTATCATAAAACCAACTTCTTGGAACTGAATGTTCACGATTATAACAATCACCCTCCTTTTTGTATCTTCCACATCGGTTTGATTTAAAGGCAAAATAATAATCAGCTTTTCCTGCTGCATTCATTGAATACATGTCCCAAACCCTATCTCGTCTTTGTGCATCTGTACTTTCGAATGCAGTCCATATTTTCGAATAAGAAATAACCTGTGGATCTTTAATTATTTCGAAGAGTGCTGTTTTTAATTCAGCCCCTTTTTTTCCTTTTATCGATGCGTAGTAATTTTCTGGTATCTGTCCGAAAAGTGGGCTAAACGAAATAAGAATTATTGAAATTGCAAATAGTATTTTTATGCGCTGTTTTATCATATTCAGTGTATGTTAATCATAAAGATAACCACAAAAATAATAATTTCGAATCAGTAATTGACTCGAAATTAGATAAAAATAAATAATTGTAATGATTATGATTGTATCAGACGTTCCATTTCGTCGAGATCAGCTCTGAATCCTCTGTCAACTTCAGCCATATCATTTACAGTATTACATGAATGCAGTACAGTTGCGTGGTTTCTGTTTCCAATCTGCAGACCGATTTGAGCGAGTGATAATTCAGTATGTTTTTTCACAAAATACATAGTTACCTGACGTGCCTGCACAATTTCTCTTTTTCTTGAAGACGATTGGATAAGACTTTTATCGATATGATAGAATTCGCTTACAACCTCCTGAATATGTTGTGGTGTAATGCGTTTCTTTTCAAACTTGATATTTTGTTCCATTACCCTACGTGCAAGATCTATATCTATTTCACGATTATTAATAATAGAGTGTGCCATTAATGAAACAATGATACCTTCCAAATCGCGAATATTTTCCGTCACATTTTCAGCAATGAATTCGATAACATCATCGGATATAGACAATCCGTCTGTCAACACCTTATGATTCAGAATCTTTTTTCTGAGTTCTTTATCCGGTCTATCCAAGCGTGTAGTCAATCCCCAGCGGAAACGTGTAAGCAATCGTTCGTTCACTCCCTGCATATCTGTAGGAGCACAATCCGAGGTCATAATCAGTTGTTTATTTGTCTGATGCAGGTGATTGAAGATATGAAAGAATGTATTTTGGGTTTTTTCTATTCCCGACAGTTCTTGAATATCATCCATTATTAAAACATCTATTCCCTGATAGAAATTAATGAAATCATTTAGTGTATTAAATCGGCAAGCATCAGTATATTGTATTTTAAACAAATGAGCCGATAAATATAACACTTTTTTATCAGGATATAAATCAAGAATTTTTGATCCTATTGCATGACATAGATGCGTTTTTCCAACACCTGAATTTCCATAAATAAACAACGGGTTGAAAGCTGTTTTAGCTGGATTTTCTGATACAGCTTCAGCAGCTGTACGAGAGAGTCTGTTACTATCTCCTTCAAAGAAATTATCAAAAGTATATTTTGAGTTTATCTGTGAATCAAAATCAGGCACTGATACCCTATCGAAAGGACTAGGAGTTTTTGTGAGATTCTTTTTTGTTTGAGTTTTGTTCTCAACAATAGTTTTAGACTCACCTCTCATTTCAATGGCTGTATTATTTTCGGTCTCAACCAAAATACGATAATTCAGCACCGCTCCTGCTCCTACTACCCTAAACAAGGTTTTTTGAATCAGGTCAATATATTTCTCTTCTAAATATTCATAAAAGAACTGGCTAGGTACCTGTATTGTCAGTACATTCTCTTCAAACTTTAAAGGGATGATTGGGGCAAACCAAGTATTAAATGCCATTTCGGGAATGTTATCCCTAATAACATCCAAACAGCTATTCCATATTTTTGTATAATCAGTTCTCATTTTACTTTTCTAGGGAAGAAAATCTTATTGTTTTCCTCTTTGTGGAATGCAAATTTTGGAATAATTTTCGAGATAAAAAAATCCATTTTGCGTTTGAATATTGAAGAAAAAAACAGGGTCTTAAAAATCAGCCATGTACATTTATATAACTATCCGTCAGTATTTTACAAAAGTGCTTTTTCTTAACAACTTTGAATATCAACCATATAAGAAAAGTGTTCAGAAGACAACTTTTATAAAGAAAAGGTACTCGAAATATCAGTAAACATGCTCATTTACTGCAATTTAGTTCATTTTTGAAAATAATATTTATTTAGAATAATTCTAATTAAGTATTAATTGTTGCTATTTTTAATTTACTTAAACAGTCTTACTCTAACACTTAAATACTTATCAGGATTTGTCCGAATATCTTCCAGCAATTGGGTTGCCATATTAAGAGTACTGGCTAGGCTGTCGTGAAGTTGTGTATCATTTATTAATTTTCCGACAGACGTTTCAGAACTATTAACTTTTTCTGAAATATCTTTCAGATTAGCCAACGTTTCATCAATAGAAGCATATGTTTTTTGCAAGTCCATTTGATTTATTTCGTTTGAAATATCTTTTAGATCGCTAGTTACAACATTCAAGTTATTTGTCATCGTTGGGATATCCGATTCCATTACTTTCATGATTCTATTCAAACTCAAAGTAGTTGTTTTGAGCTGTGCAATACTGTATCCTGCATCTTGAATTGCCGTTTCCACTGTCGGGTTTGACACCAACTTATTAATACCCATAAAAACAGAATCTACTACTATCAACAGAGAATCCAATTTTGGAGCCATTTGTGTGACCCCATCCATTAATCCGACTTCTTTTTTCCCAAAAATAGTATCTCCTGATTCATAATAAGCAGTTCTTTCAGGATTGAGTTGCAAGCTTGCTGTTGCAGCTCCAAGAAAGTCGACACTAAACTCCATCGAACTCCCTTTTGGCAGCTTAAATTCTTCATTTAGCCTTATTCTAACAGCAAACTGTAGAGGTTCCTGACCAGCCATTTCAATATTATCAACCAATCCGATCTGGAATCCATTGACATAAACCGGCGTTGACGTTGCCAATCCAGTAACATCGTCAAATAAAGCTACGTACATGTTACTTTTTTTGAATATGTTCTTACCTTTAAGGTAGTTCAATCCAAAATACAATAATACAAGACTTGCAATAAAAGCAATTCCTATAAGTAAATTTCTATTTGTCTTTTGTTTCATCAGTTTATTTAATGCGTTTTCCGTCTTTAAACTCTACAATAAAAGCATCTTTGAATGATTTTCTTGCCCCTTTGATTTTGCTTTCTATTTCATTCTTATTTGTACTGCTTCCATAAGTATATTTATAAATTGCACCCTCTTTATAATATGAGATTGGTTTCAATCCCTTAAATATTGTTGCATTTTCGTCATATTTTTTTGAAGAGACAAACAACTGTATTCTATATTCCACATCGTTTCCAGTAACTCTACTCTCTTCATCACTTGTTGATAAAGTATTCTGTTGAGCACTTTTATCACTATTGAACACATAACTTTTCTTATCATACTCTCGTTTATAGCTTCTGAAAGCATTGAATATAGATTTTGCCAGTGATTCTTGTCCCGAAGTACTTTTCAAGAAGTTTTCCTCAGCGGAATTACTAATGTAACCCAGTTCTATCAATACGCTTGGCATTGCAACTTCTCTTAGCACCAAAAAACCAGCCTGTCGAACTTCTCGGTTTATTCGTTTTGAATTATCAACCAACTGGTTTTGTACCAATGTAGCTAAATTGACGCTTTGTTGAAGGAATTGATTTGCCATGAACTCAAAAATTATGTACGATTCCGGTTCAGAGGGGTTGAATCCTTGATATGTTATTGAATAATCCTCTTCATATAAAATTACAGCATTTTCAGCTTTAGCCACATCCAGATTATCACTGCTCCTATGTAAGCCCAAAATATATGTTTCTACTCCCTGCGGCGATTTTTGTTTCTTGGACAAAGCATTGCAATGTAATGATATAAACAAGTCCGCATGTTTTTTGTTAGCAATTTCGGCTCTTTTATTCAGTTCGACAAAATTATCCCGATCGCGAGTATAAATAACCTCAACATCATTGTGATGATTTTGAATCAAGTCCCCAAGTTTTTTTGCAACCGACAAGACAATATCTTTTTCTTTTGACGAGGCGCCCAATGCTCCCGGATCTTTTCCTCCATGTCCAGGATCTATCACAACTTTAAAAGTTCTTTCTTGAGCCTGAGCGGGTAAAAGTATAAAAGAAAAACATATAAATGATAATAATAAATAAATGGTTGTTTTTTCCGTCATCATTACTAACTTGTTTTGCACAAAATTAAATATAAATTTTGTATCAACGCACATTATTTACCCTTCGGTCCAAGGAAAAAAACCATATTTTTATGTTATAAAAGATTTTTTCTATTATAAAACCTTAAAATGTATAAAGGCCGCATTAATATGCAGCCTTTATATAATTTTCCTTTCTTGCTTTTTTATGGCATCAGTTCTGCCAGTTTGCTATCAAGAGCATTTCCTCTCAAATCTTTCGCGATAATGGTTCCTTCTTTATCTAAGAGAACTGTATGTGGAATTCCCTTGATTGCATAAAGATTCACTACTTCACTGTCCCAATAATTCAAATCGGACATTTGCGGCCAAGTCATATTTAAGTCTTTAAGTCCTTTCATCCAATCTTCTTTTGACTGATCTAATGAAACTCCAACAACTTCAAAACCCTTGTTTTTATATTTTTTGTAAGCATTTACCACATTAGGCATCTCTCTGCGACATGGTCCGCACCATGCAGCCCAAAAATCGACTAATACATATTTTCCTTTTCCTGCATAATCAGATAAAGAGACATCATTTCCTGCTACATCCTTTGATGTAAAATCAATAAATTTCTTTCCAATTGCTACATTCTCATAATTATCAAGATAACTTATCATATCTTTTACCACAGGTTTTGCTTTTAGATTTTCGCCTGCAAGATTTATCAATTCTCTTTGTTTCTCTGGAGAAAATGATGATCCGTTAGATACAAAAAGAAATTCACCTAATGGGTTTTGAATGTTTTCTTTTGTAAAATTAAAGTTTACGCTATCATATTGTTTCATAAGAACATCATATTGATTCATAAGCTCTTGATTCTTCTCTTCAGTCAATTCCCCATTTGCACGAAGAGAACCGAAATCATTCATGATCTTATCCAAGTTAGTTATTATTGTTCTTTGTTCTCCTGCTCTGAAAGAATCGTATTTATCATTTAAAGGAGTTCCTGTAACAGTTATTATAGAATCGAAAGTCAATTCAATTTTCCCTGGTTCAAGAACAACTGGAACAATATATCTATTTTGAGGATTTACTTTCTGATCTTGAGTAACAATTCTTACAACTGTTGAATCATTTTTTCCTTTGAAAGAAAAAGCACCATCAATAACTTTTGCTGAATCCACATTTACGATAGCACTATCGGTTAATTCCTGAAGATAAACCATAGTTCCTTCGTATGCTGAGTCTGCTATAGTTCCCTTTAAATTATATCCTGTGTTTGGTTTGCAACTTGCAAAAACAATTGTCAATGCGGCAATAAAATAAACTAATTTATTCATATTATATCTATTATATATTTGAAACAAAGATATGTAAAAAAAGTTACAACAAAATTCAATCTGTAAGTTTTTGAAAGAATATTTGCAAAATAGGTCTATTTGTTTGATAATAATCGAGGTTTATCCTTAATTTGAGTGGTTTAAAGCTTGGCTTTTAAAGAAAAAATGATTATCTTTGATTAAATAATTAATTACTCATATGAATCACCTTATTGCACCCTCACTTCTATCCGCCAATTTCCTAAATCTTGAATCAGAGCTAGAAATGCTTAATAATAGCGAAGCCGATTGGATTCATTTGGATATTATGGATGGAGTTTTTGTGCCTAATATTTCATTCGGTTTCCCGTTGATTGAACTTTTGAATAAAGTCACAAATAAACCTCTCGACGCTCATTTTATGATTGTTGAACCCGGCAAATTTATTGAAGAGACAGTGAAAGCCGGTGTGTCTATGATGAATGTTCATTACGAAGCTTGTACTCATCTTCACAGGGTGATTCAAGGGATTAAAAATGCAGGTATGAAAGCTGCTGTAACATTAAATCCGCATACACCAGTTATGCTTTTAGAAGACATAATTGAAGAATTAGACATGGTGCTTTTAATGTCTGTCAACCCAGGTTTTGGTGGACAAGAATTCATTGAACATACCGTCCAAAAAGTGTCAGCACTTAAAAATCTTATAGAACGTAAGCAACTAAATACATTAATAGAAGTTGATGGTGGTGTAAATTTATCTACTGGAAAACAATTACTTGATGCCGGAGCAGATGTTTTGGTTGCAGGAAGTTTTGTATTTTCAGCTGATGATCCAATAGAAACCATTCATCTTTTAAAAAGTCTATAAACCATATTACCGTTAACCTTATTTGATCACCAATGATTGTTTTTAATAAAGACAAATTACCATTTATTTGGTTTTTACTGCCTGCTTTAGTAGCAATTTTTTTCTGTTCCCTTATATCTCCGATTCATTACTTTTGGATTGTTGGATTAATAGGAATATTATTGATTTGCATTTCATTTTTTGTAAAGCGTCAATTTGAATTTGAACTACGATGGATTTTCGGCGCGGGTTCTTTTCTATTTATTTTTTTTCTTTTCTGTTTATCTTTTCAATATAGAGAAAACAATTCAACTTGTACATTCTCAAACAACGAAGATTTATACTTAGGATATGTGATAGATATACCAGAACAAAAGTCTAAAACAATTGCGTGTAACTTTAGATTAATATATCCTGAAGAGAAAAAAGTTGTTTTATATTTAGAAAAAGATTCGTCCGCCTATTCATTGTCACCCGGTACTGAGTTTTTATTCAAGGCAAAAATGCAGCCACTCAAAAACTTTGGCAATCCTGATGATTTCGACTATGTCTCCTATATGAAAAATCAAGGCTTTTCTGCTTCTGTCTATGTTCCATTTAATAAATGGATAGCCACAGGTAAAACAGTGAATACCATTGTGACATTATCACAAAGATTTAGAATTAAAATTCTTGATTTCTATAAATCTTTTGAACTTCCATTAGACGGTTTTGCATTTATTTCGGCCTTAACTATTGGATATAAAGCCGACCTAACCGAAAAAGTGCAAAATGCATTTAGAATATCTGGAACCGCGCATGTACTTGCTGTAAGCGGGCTGCATGTGGGAATTGTTTATTTTGTCTTTTCTTTTCTTCTATCTTTTCTTGGTAAATCCGGTCCGACAAATGTTATCAAACAACTTATTATTATTGTATTGTTATGGATTTATGCTTTTATAACAGGTATGTCACCTGCCGTTGTAAGAGCAGCAATCATGTTGTCGCTGGTATGTGCAGGAAAAGCTATTGGCAGAAAAGGTTTTTCATACAATACTATTGCCTTATCCGCTTTTGCTATATTATTGATTAATCCACTCACTTTTTTTGATGTTGGTTTTCAAATGAGTTTTGTTTCTGTACTTGCTATTTTATTCTTTGTACCGCAATTCTACAAGATATATAATCCCTCAAACAGATGGGTGAAAACAGGTTGGGACATGTTACTTATTTCTATTTCGGCACAACTTGGAGTTTTTCCAATTGTATTGTATTACTTTGGCACTTTTCCAAACTATTTTATCTTTACCAATTTGTTAATTGTTCCATTGACTACAATAATAACATACTTCTGCATTGCCACACCTTTTATAGCTTTATTAACCCATATCCCCTTGAATGTTTTTGAATGGCTATACGATTTAACAATCAGAATTTTGAAAGCATTAACGGATTTTACACTCAACTCAGTATACTTTTTTGAATCACTGCCATATGCTCAATTATCGGATATCCGTATAAACATATTGCAGTTACTGATTCTGTTTACATTGATTATTGGATTAAGTTTTTGGTTTATAAAAGGAAGAGAGAAACATCTGGTTGGTTCATTAACTATATTATTGATTTTACTTGTTACCCATACATATACATTATTTAATAAACCACCGGATAGTATGGTAGTTTTCAATAGTCCCAATCGAACAGAAATAAAAATTCTTTCTAATGGGAAAAACGCTCCGATACGAGTAGAAGGCAATAACTTTTTACCTCATCCATCCAAGAAGATCCTAAGGTTATGTGAGAATAAATCAAAGGATTATACGATTGATGTGCCATTAAATGTAGATGTTTTAATACTATCGCAAGATGGATCGTTTTCTTTGAAAGAATTATCGCCATTAGTTCGTGCTAAAATAATAGTGACTGACAGTTCACTTCCTGCATATACAGCAAAAAGGCTTATGGATGAGTCGGCTATAATGGGTTTAAAACTTCACAACGTGACTGAAATGGGCGCTTATTACATAAATTTATAGTAATTTTGCTGTTCAAACACCTATTTATGGAAAAAGACTCTGCTATAACAGCAATAATTGACACAAAAGATATCGATGCTATTCTACAACATGTACAGAACAGTAAGAGAATCCTAATAACGACTCATCTTTCGCCTGATGGAGATGCACTTGGATCCTCGTTGGCCTTGTATAATTTTCTAAAAAGAATGGGTAAAGAAGTTAAGCTGATGGTTCCTAACTCTTTCCCTTATTTTCTGAAATGGATGCCTGCGAGCAATGAGATTCTTATTTATGATTATAATCCACATGCAGGACAAACAATTATAAAAAGTGCAGATTTGATATTTATATTAGATTACAATGCTCCTAAGAGAATTGGAGAAATGGGTCCTTTTATAGAACAATCAATTGCAAAGAAAATATTGATTGATCATCATCTTGACCCGACTAATGGTTGCGATGTGGTTGTTTCCATTCCGAAAATATCTTCGACCAGTGAATTAATTTTCAGATTATTATATCAGGCAAATGAATACGATGGCCTCACAAAAGTTGAAGCAGAATGTATTTATTGCGGTATGATGACAGATACCGGTTCTTTTACATATGGATCAAGTTCGCCTGAAATTTATTATATTATCAGTTTGTTATTAAGAAAAGGTATAGATAAAGATCAGATATATTCAAAGGTTTATAACAATTTTTCAGCAGACCGTTTCCGTTTGCTTGGTTTCACTTTATCTGAACGGATGAAGATTTTTCCAGAATTGCATACCGCTTTACTTTGGTTGACCAAAGAAGATCAGGAACGATTTAATTACAATAAGGGAGACACTGAAGGATTCGTTAATTACCCACTTAGTATTAAGGGAATAATTTTTACAACATTCATTCGTGAAGACGAAAAATTGGTAAAAATATCTTTAAGATCTCAAGGAGAATTTCCATGTAATGAATTCGCCTCTAACTATTTCAATGGAGGTGGTCATTTAAATGCATCGGGTGGAGAACATTACGGATCATTAGAAGATGCTATTGAATTATTTGAAAAAGGTATTCAAGATTATGCTGAAAAGCTAAAATTGAGCGTAAGAGAATAATTATCAAACTTAAATTAATAATTATTTCAACTCAAAAAACATTTAATTAAAGTTCATTGCTTACATTTGCAGGTATTTTTGACTATTCAAACAAACATATTAACAGAATGAAAAAAAGAGGTTTTATACCATTTATACTTATAGCAATTATTATTACTGCTGCTTCATGTAATAAAACAACAACTTATGTTGAATGGCTAAGACAGGAGCAAACCGCGATAGATAAATTTATTGCTGACAGCGGTATAGTTGTATTAAATGAATTCCCGGCAGATACAATTTTTAAGCCTAAAGAATTTTATAAAGATCCACAAACGGGAATTTATTATAATATTGTGAGCAGAGGTGTAAAGACAAAAGCTGAAAACGGAAATCTTTACTACAGAAAACCCGAAATGTATGAAGAAATCTATATTAGATTCAGTGGAAGAAAATACATTAAGGATAATAGTATTCCATTAGTAAATAATTTAGACTCACCTTATCCTGAAATAATGCAATTTTTTGGCAGACCAGTATCAAATGATATTACTCAGTATTATCAAAATCAAAGTATGTGTCCCGGTTGGATACTACCATTAGATGCTGTAGGTCATTTAGGTGTAGTAAAAATAATTGTTCCATTTACACAGGGTTTCACTTACGATGTTAACTCAGGTTACAATCCTATTTATTATAATTATTTAGAATATCGTTTCCAGCATCATAACGACAGAAATTACTAAAAATCAAAAAGAAACATGACACTTATTAAATCAATTTCGGGAATAAGAGGAACTATTGGAGGAAATGTAGGAGAAAACCTAACTCCAACGGATATCGTTAAATTCACAGCTGCTTATGCAACATTTATCCGCAAATCTTCGGGTGTGGAAAAACCAAAGATAGTTGTTGGAAGAGATGCTCGTATATCAGGCAACATGGTTTCCAAAATTGTTATAGGTACATTAATAGGCACAGGCTGCAACGTTGTCAATATTGGATTAGCGACAACCCCCACAACTGAAATAGCAGTGACAAAAGAAGGTGCAAATGGCGGGATAATTATCACAGCCAGCCATAATCCAAAACAATGGAATGCATTAAAGCTATTGAATAGTAAAGGTGAATTTTTGAATGCTGAAGAAGGTAATGAAATAATCACACTTGCCGAATCTGACAACTTTGCTTTCTCAATGATTGATGATCTTGGGACTATTTCTAAAAAACAATATCTTCAAGATCACATTAACGATGTGCTTTCTCTAGATTTAGTAGATGTTGAAGCAATCAAAGCCGCCAATTTCAAAGTCGCCATTGACTGTGTTAATTCTGTTGGTGGAATTGCTATTCCCGAATTATTATATGCATTAGGTATAAAAGAGATATTTAAATTACATTGTTCACCTCATGGTAACTTTGCACATAATCCTGAACCACTACCTCAAAATTTAACAGAATTATCTTCGCTTATGAAGAATACTAAGGCGAATGTTGGTTTTGCTGTAGATCCCGATGTTGACAGATTAGTTATTTATGCTGAAAACGGAGAGCCTTTTGGCGAAGAATACACATTAGTTGCTGTTTCTGATTATGTTTTACAACATACCCCCGGCAACACTGTTTCCAACTTAAGTTCCAGTAGAGCTTTGAAAGATATTACAGAAAAGAATGGTGGAACATATGAAGCTTCGGCAGTTGGAGAAGTGAATGTTGTTGCTAAAATGAAGGCGAACAATGCTGTAATTGGTGGTGAAGGTAACGGTGGAATTATTTATCCTGCTTTACACTATGGACGCGATTCATTGGTAGGTATTGCATTATTTTTGACTTATATGGCTAAATCAGGGAAAAAGGTAAGCGAATTAAGAGCTTCTTACCCTAACTATTATATGTCTAAACAAAAGATTGAGCTAACTCCCGAAATAAATATCGATAAATTACTGGAAGCCATTAAAGTTAAATTTAAAGACGAAACAATTACTGATATTGATGGTGTTAAAATTGATTTTCCTAATAAGTGGGTCCACTTAAGAAAATCCAATACAGAGCCCATCATTCGTATCTATTCTGAAGCACCTACAATGGAAGAGGCACAGGACATAGGCAAGAATATAATCGATATAATTCATTCAATGATTTAATAATAAAAATTTAGCATAATAATTAACCGTAAATAGCTCTTATATTCTGTTTACGGTTTTTAAATTGTTCTGTATGAGAGATAAGTTAGTTTCTTATGATGATATAAGAAAATCACATCCGATTTTTCGTGGTAAATTTGGGGATAAATTAATTAAGTGGGGAACAAGATTTGCAGGGTTACAATATGCAAACGATATTTATGACAATTCAAAACACCTAACCGGCCCTGCATTTTGTAAAGATGCGCTTGATAAATTGGAAATAACAAGAACTATAAGGAACGGAGAGATTTTGGATCAATTTAAAGACGTTCCATTTATCACTGTCTCGAATCACCCATATGGTCATATTGACGGCATTTCACTTATTGAAACTGTTGGCTCTAGGGTAAACAATTTCAAAGTAATGGTTAATTTCATATTAGGAATAATTGACACAATGGAAGAGAACTTTGTTACTGTAGTCCCTTATAAAACAAAGAAACCTACCGCTACCTCTATAAATGGAATTAAAGAATGCATTGCTCACATTCGCGATGGTCATCCTCTAGGCTTTTTTCCAGCTGGATCAACCTCACGAATTAATTTTATTAAAGGGCGATGGGTTTTCACTGATAGAGAATGGCAAACATCAATTCTTAAATTGATTCAAAAAGCAAATGTTCCTGTAATTCCAATACATTTTTCAGGCAGAAACTCCGTGTATTATTATTTGTTACGTCGTTTTTTTGGTTGGAAGATACAAACAATGCAATTATGTCACGAACTTGCAAATAAAAAAGATCATGAAATAGTAATAACTATTGGTGACCCAATTCCAGCTTTAGAGATTGATAAATATCAAGACACTAAAGATTTGGAATTGTTCTTACGTACAAAAACATATGCTTTGGCAAATACTAAATAAAAATGTATCTTTGAATTTACAAATAGACTCAAAGTATAGAATTCCACAATGACAAAACCAAGTATTTTACAAGTAAAACAACGATTTAGCATCATAGGACATTCACAGGAATTGGATCGTTCAATTGATATTGCTCTGCAGGTAGCACCTACAGATTTATCGGTTTTAATTACTGGTGAAAGCGGGGTTGGGAAAGAAAATTTTCCTCAGATTATCCACCAGTACAGTAAAAGAAAACATGGTCCTTATTTTGCAATCAACTGTGGTTCTATCCCAGAGGGTACAATAGATTCAGAATTATTTGGTCATGAGAAAGGAGCTTTTACCGGTGCGCTAACTACAAGAAAAGGATATTTTGAAGTTGCAGATAAAGGCACCTTATTTCTTGATGAGGTTGGAGAACTTCCACTTTCAACACAAGCTCGATTATTGCGCGTATTGGAAACGGGAGAATTCATCAAAGTAGGTTCATCTAATGTTGAAAAAAGTGATGTACGAGTTGTTGCAGCTACTAATCTAGATATGATAAAAGCAGTTGAGAAAGGCAAATTTAGAGAAGATCTTTATTATCGTTTAAACTCTGTTCCCATTAGAATACCACCATTAAGAGACAGAAAAAATGATATTCCATTACTTTTCAAGAAGTTTGCAATGGATTGTTCAGAAAAATATACTATGCCTCCAATCAATTTGACTGATAGTGCAAAGGAACTTCTCATGAATTTCAGATGGCCTGGTAATGTAAGACAATTAAAAAATATAACGGAACAGATATCTGTTATTGAACAAGAAAGAATTATAACAACAGATATTCTCAAAAAATATATTCCTGAAAATGAATCTAGCTTGCTTCCTGTTCCAATTTCACATATAAAAGAAACCGAACAGAGAACTTTTGCAAATGAACGTGAAATTCTTTATCAAATTCTTTTTGATATGAAAAAAGATATTGGTGATTTAAAACAAGTAGTTGCTAATATTATCTCTGAGTCTAAAAACAATTCAAATGTCTCAGAATCGTCAAATTATCTTGATTCACAATTACCAGTCATTAAACCGGACAAGACTTCTGTTACTTTACCTGTAGATTTTAAAGTTCCTGACCTGAACAAAACAATACAGCAAAAAAATATCGAAAAAGATGATGATATCCAGGATGCTACTGAATATTCAGAGGAAGCACGTTCTCTTCATGAAATAGAAAAAGAAATGATTATCAAAGCTTTGGATCGTAACAATGGAAAAAGAAAATTGGCTGCAAAAGAACTAAAAATTTCTGAGCGAACACTTTATCGTAAAATAAAAGAATATAAACTAGAGGATCTATGAAAAAAGTAGTCTTTTTATGTTTAATGTGTTGTTTAATGGCAGCTTGTACTGTTTCATATAAATTCAGAAATGCCTCCATTGATTATAATATAACAAAAACACTCTATATAGCTAATTTTCCAAATCAGGCACCATTAGTTTATCCTCCTTTTGAACAGCGATTCAATGAAGAGATGAAAGACATTTTCACTCGTAACACTAAATTGCGTATGGTTGATGTTAATGCCGATATGGAAATTGAAGGAGAAATTGTTGGATACGAACTAACACCAATGGCAGTTCAAGAAGATGCATATGCATCTGAAACTAAATTGACTGTTACCGTTAGAATGCGTTTTACCAACAATAAGGTTGAAGGCAAGGACAAAGAAGAAACTTTTTCAGCTAATCGTACCTTTTCAAGTAATGTAATGTTGGATCAAGTTCAGGATCGATTAACAGCTGAAATTATAAAAGAGTTAGTCGATCAAATATTTAATTCAACAATGGCAGATTGGTAATATGAGTACAAAAAAGGATAATTTCTTTAATCTAATAGAAAATTCAGAGCTGTTAAATGAAACTACGCTTACTGAATTAGAAAGATTATTGATTGAATATCCCTATTTTCAAACTGCCATTTTACTCTATGTTAAAAATTTAGAGCAAATTCAACATCCATCATACAATAAAGAGCTTAACAAGGCAGCTTTACTTATAGCGGACAGAAGACGATTATTCTATTACATTAACAAAGAGGAGTTTTCTGATTTTATTCAAGAATATACCAAAGATGATCAAAAAGGAAACCTCACAAATTTGTTATTAGGCAACTACTTAAACAGCATAAACAAAGATGTTATTCAGGAAACTGAAATTAATAATGGTACGCTTGATTTGATTTCGAATGATTATCTTTACTATTTGAAAACAACTCAACAAGAAGAATCAGAAGTCACTGAACATCAGTTGAAACATCATGACTTGATTGATAGTTTTTTAGAAAAAGCTGAAACTACAGGAGTTTTCCAACTTAACAGTGATTATTCTGCAAACGAAGACACTATTGATGGCAATATTGATGAAGATGATGAAAGAAGAAATCGTCAATTGAATGAAATAATGGTTCAAATATATATCAAACAAAAAAAATATGAACAAGCACTAACAATAATTAAGCGATTAAGTTTGGTTATTCCCGAAAAAAGTGTTTACTTTGCCGACCAAATTCGTTTTTTGGAGTATTTGATTATCAACGAAAAGAATAAAAAACAACAATAATATGTACGTCGTTATTTTAGTTACTATTTTAATTGCAGCTTTACTTATGATTTTAATCGTTTTGGTTCAAAAATCAAAAGGTGGTGGTTTAGCTGCTGGTTTTTCATCTACAAACCAAATAATGGGAGTTCGAAAAACAACTGATTTTCTGGAAAAAGCAACTTGGATTTTAGCAGGCATAGTTATCATACTTAGCATTTTAACTGCAAAATATACAGCAAGTAGTTCTAACCAACCACAATCACAAATTGAAGTAACTCAGCCAGCCCCACTTAGTCCTGCGACTGCTCCTGATGTTACTCCTGCTCCTGCAACAGGTCCTGTTGGTCAAATACCAGAACCGGTTCAGCAACAACCGACTAATTAAATAAATAGGAAAAGATTATTCTTGTTAATATAACATAGAGTTAAGCTTATTATGCTTAGCTCTATTTGTTTGTGTAAAACATTTTCATTTATGAATCAACAATAAACAGGTTAAAATGAACATAAAGAAAATAATCTATATATCCATCTTAGTTTTTTTACCGTTAATATCTTTATGTCAGCTTTACGGTCAAAATATTATAACAACGAATAACAACGATTCATCTAATATTTCAGATACTCAACCAATTAAAATCAAATTACAATCCAATCAAAACGAGTTGAGACCCAGTTCAATTTATCAAAAACGAGTATTAGACAGGAATAAATTTAGATATGGTGCAAACTTAGGACTTTCCTTTAGTCAAAATTATTCCTACTTCAATTTTGGGCCTCAGGTTGGATACCAATTCAACGAATATTTTATGAGTGGAACTGGAATAAAGTATTACTACACTAAAATTAAGAATATATCAGAAATTTACCGCAATCATCAGCTAGGATTTAATATATTTGGATATACTTATCCGGTAAAATTCATTACATTGTTTACTCAAGCTGAACTCAATTACTTATGGTCAGCATATAGTGACAACTCATCAGGCATTACGTCCAAAGCACAAGGTCTGGTACCGTCATTAGTTGTTGGTGGAGGTTTTAGATTCGGAAGATCTCATTTGACTTTAAATTACGACTTACTTCAGCACAATAATTCGCCTTATCCAAAGGGTTTTTACACAGGAGTATCTGTATTCTTTTAACGAAGTACTATTTCACGAACAATAGGTATTTGAGCTATCTCGTTCAATTTTGCGATCAGGTTCTTTTTATTCAACTGCAATTCTGCCCTTAAGACAGATGAAGAAAGCTGAACGTATAATGTGTTTTTCCGAAAATAAACACTTTTGGTATAAGCAGCAATAGACTCACCAAAAAGATTATACCAAGCTTGAGTAACTCTATTTTCCGCAATTCTAATTTTCAACTCACTATTTTCATCTAAATACTCTGAAAGTAAGTCTTTCATCGGTTTAGCATACTTCTTTATCATTTTACTCATTCATGTCCGATTATGGACTATTAAGATGTTTATTTTATAAATATATCGAACAAACTAATAACTTTATTATTTAGTTACCAAGTTAATATCTCCTTTTACAACTGAATAAATATGATGTATGTTTTGAGTAGCTTTTAATAACCCATCTAATGATTCACGATTAGTATCAGAAATAAAAATCTGTCCAAATTCATCTTCCGATACAAGTTTTACAATTTCGTGAACCCTTTCAGCATCAAGCCTATCAAAAATATCATCCAGCAATAAAATAGGTTTACGTTTTCCTGTTTCAAGTGAAAATTTATATTGTGCCAATTTAAGTGAAACAAAGTACGTTTTGTTTTGACCTTGCGAACCGACTTTTTTAATTGGATATCCATCAAGTAACATTTCTAATTCATCACGGTGAATACCAGCCGTTGTATGTCCAATAGCTATGTCACGCATTCTGATTGAACGTAGTTTTTGACTAAAATCCATTTCAGATAATTGAGAAATATAATCAAAAGAAACTCTCTCTTTTGAATGACTTATTTTCGAATAAAAATCATTGAAAAAAGGTGTTAGTTCCTGAATAAAAGTCTTACGTTTTAGATAAACAATATTCCCACTTTCAACCATTTGTTCTTCCCAAAGATCGAGTAATGTTTCATCGATAAACTGTTCATCGTTTTTAAGGAGAGAGTTACGCTGTTGTAAAGCTTTATTGTATCTGATCAACGCATACATATATTCCTTATCGAACTGTGAAATAGCAATATCCATAAAACGTCGTCGTTCTTCACTAGCACCCGTGATCAACTCGTTATCAGATGGAGAAATCATAATCAAAGGAATCAATCCAATATGATCTGACAAACGTTCATATTCCTTTTTATTCCTTTTGAACTGTTTTTTTCTACCTCTTCGAATACCGCAATATATTTCATCGACACTTGATCCTTCAAACTCATAGCTACCTTTAATTACACAAACATCCGAATCATGTCGTATGATTTGTGAATCTACAGGATTGTAACAACTTTTACAAAATGAAAGATAATAAACAGCATCCAACAGATTTGTTTTGCCCATACCATTATTTCCTATGAAACAATTTATTTTAGGAGACAAATCCAATTCAACCTGTGTGATATTTTTGTAATTAATTATCGATAATTGTTTTAAAATCATGTCTTTAGTCGCCATCAAGCAACAATTGTTGTAAGTCTTCAGGATTGACATTCATCTTTAATCTTCCTTGCGAAGCAAAAGTTATTTTTCCCCGTTCTTCTGAAACGATAATCACTTTTGCATCAGTCTCTTGCGTAACGCCTAAACCTGCTCTGTGTCTTAATCCCAAATGTTTAGGAATATTTGGATTTTGTGAAACGGGAAGAATGCATCCAGCTGCTTTAATCTTTTTTCCCACTATAATCATAGCCCCATCATGAAGTGGGCTATTTTTAAAGAATACATTTTCGATCAATCTAGAAGAAATATCAGCATTAATAATCTCCCCTGTTTGTTCATATAGCCCTAATTGCATATCACCCTGAATTACAATAAGTGCACCAGTATTAGAGCGCGACATATTCATGCATGCAATTGCTAAAGAAGTAAGATGAGCAGTATCTTTCTGATGCTTATCTTTAGGTGTAAAGAATTTGGCTAGAAACTTCCATCCCTTCTTTGATCCCATAGACATTAGAAAACGTCGGATTTCATCCTGAAAAAGAATAATCAGCAAAAAAAGTCCAATGCTTACTAATTCGTCCATGATTGAACCTATCAGCACCATATCAAACATCTTAGATACAAGTACCCAGATGATTAAGAACATTATGATCCCGATAAATAAGGGTTTCATACCAGATATGTCTACCAGTTTATACAGATAATAAAGCATTAATCCCACCAGTAGGATATCTATCAAATCTTTAAACCCAAAATGTTCAAACATAATTAACCGATATTATTATATTCTTTTAATTTTGCAACGATCTTTACACATTCAACAGCCTCTTTTACATCGTGTACTCTTAAAATGTTTGCCCCATTTAACAAAGCAAATGTATTCAAAACCGATGTACCATTCAAACTTTCCTCAGGGCAAGATTTCGTTAATCGATAAATCATAGACTTTCTAGAAATACCAACCAACAAAGGCATGTCGAATATTTCAAATGCATTCAAATAAGCCATCAGCTCATAGTTCTGATCTAATGTTTTACTGAATCCAAAACCCGGATCAACAATTATATCGTTTACACCCAGCTGATTAAGTAGTTTTACTTTTTCGGAAAAATAATAGATAATTTCCTGAATAAAGTCAGCATAATCAGTCATTTGCTGCATGTTTTGAGGCATTCCCCTCATATGCATCAAAATATATGGTACATTCAGTTCTGCAACCGTTTGAAACATATTCTCATCAATCTGTCCCCCTGAGATATCATTAATAATATTTACCCCGTATTTTTCGACCGACCATCGAGCCACCTCCGAATAAAAGGTATCTATTGATAAGACAGCGTCAGGGTATTCTTTTCTTATGATATTTAAAGCAGGTTCTAATCGTTGTATTTCTTCAGAAGAAGACATTAAAACAGAAGAAGGAGTTGTTGATTGTCCCCCTATATCAACAATTCCAGCTCCCTCTTGTAAAATTTGTTGAACACGTTGAACGATTCCTTTTTCAGTCTGTTTACGGCTATTCGTATAAAATGAGTCCGGGGTTATATTTATGATCCCCATTACCATTGGAACAGAAAAATCGATCAATGAGCCATTAATATTTAGGCTTTTATTCATAAGTCATAATTTAGATTTGGGATCTTTTTCGGGATAATCAATTGTATAATGCAATCCCCTGCTTTCTTTTCTAGCCTTAGCCTGTTTAATAACAAGATATCCCACTTTAATAATATTACGCAACTCACATAAATCCCTTGAAACCACTGATTTATGAAAGAAATCTTCTGTTTCTTTATATATAATATTCAATCGTTCCAATGCCCTGTTTAGTCGAAGATCCGAACGAACAATTCCAACATAAGCAGACATAATTTGATTGACTTCTTTATAAGATTGCGTGATAAGTACCATTTCTTCCGGCATTTTTGTTCCCTCTGCATTCCATTGAGGAATACAATCCTGAAAAGAATAATCTTTGAATCTAGTAATTGCATGATCAGCTGCTGCGTCTGCAAACACCACTGCTTCAATCAAAGAATTAGAAGCCAATCGGTTTGCCCCATGCAGACCAGTGCATGCACATTCACCGTTTGCATATAATCTATTGATACTACTTTCTCCATCAAGATTCACTTTGATACCACCACATAAATAATGCGCAGCTGGAGCAACCGGAATCATATCCTTTGTAATATCGATCCCTAAGGTAAGACATTTTTGGTAAATATTAGGGAAATGTTTCTTTGTTTCCTCTGCTTTTTTATGAGTTACATCTAAATAAACAAAATCATCTCCCCTATTTTTCATTTCCGTATCAATTGCTCTTGCTACAATATCTCTGGGAGCAAGTGATTTTCTTTCATCATAATTATCCATAAACTCCTTACCATCTTGAGTTTTCAAGATACCACCATAACCGCGCATTGCCTCAGTTATGAGAAACGAAGGACGATCTCCCGGATGATATAATGCCGTTGGATGGAATTGTACAAACTCCATTCCTTTCACCAAACCCCTTGCACGAGCAACCATTGCTATACCGTCTCCAGTAGCAACTAGCGGATTTGTAGTAGTCTGATAAATACATCCTATTCCACCCGTAGCCATCATAGTAACCCTTGACAAGAAAGTATCAATCTCGTTTGTATCCTGATCGAGGATGTATGCTCCATAACATTCTATATCTTCAGTATGATGTGTTACGACCTGTCCCAGGTGATGTTGCGTTAATATTTCAATAGCAAAATGATTGTCATATATATCTATATTCTGATGTTTTCTGACCGTATCAATCAAGCTAACCTGGATTTCGGCCCCCGTATTATCTTTATGATGTAAGATACGATATTCCGAATGTCCTCCTTCTTTATGAAGATCAAAATTACCTGTTTCGTCCTTATCAAAATTGACTCCCCAGCTAATTAATTCCTTAATCTGTATTGGTGCTTTTTTTACAACCTGTTCAACAACAGCCACATCACACAAACCAGCTCCGGCATCCAAAGTATCAGCAATATGTTTTTCGAAATTATCCCAAGGATTTGTTACTGAAGCAATTCCCCCTTGTGCATAATAAGTATTTGCATCCTCCAACGAGTTTTTAGCTACGATGGCCACTTTTCCGTATTTTGCAACTTTTAGTGCAAAACTCATACCGGCAATTCCTGATCCTATTACAAGGAAATCATATTTTTTAATCATACTCTTCAATAAATCACTTGATATATAATTACAAAATTAAACATTAAAATTAAATTTATTTGTTAAAGTACTGCTAATTATTGCATAATGTATAAAAATTCATTTTCTTTGTAAGTTACAATAATATTCACTTAAAAGCATGTTTAACACTATGAAAAAGTTAATATTTACATCGTTTTTGTTCTTGTGCTTTTGTTTTGTGAATCTTTATTCCCAGGATTTATATTTGGTTCAGGGGCGAATATTAGCTGAGGATACAAGAGATCCATTGATTACTGCAAGCATTTCAGTGGAAGGAACTCGCTTATCAAGCGTAACTAACAGGGATGGTTTTTTCACCATCAGAGTACCCAAATCGGAGATAAATGGCAATATAGTTTTCAAACATTTAGGTTATGAAAACAAAACAGTTCCCATTAACACATTAATCGCCAAACCCACCAATCAGGTTTTAATGATGCCTGTTTCCACGACCCTTAAGGAAATAGAAGTAATTGGCGGTGACGGCACACTACTGGTTAAAGAAGCACTCAGTAGAATCATGTTAAATTATTCCGATGATCCCGAAATGATGGTATCGTTTTATCGCGAAGCTATTAAAAAAGGTTCTAAATACATCTCGCTAGTTGAAGCCGTTTTAGATATTTACAAGACCTCCTATTCCTCTATAAGTGATGACCAAGCCAAAATTTATATTGGTCGTAAGGCCACCGACATTTCCGCTAAAGACACAATTTTATTAAGGTTTCAGGGAGGGATCAGTAATGCTCTTTTATTAGACATAGCAAAAAACCCTGAGATAGTTTTCGGTAAAACAGGTGATTATTATTTCTATACGATTGAAGGTATGGAGCAAATCAATGACAAACCAAATTATGTCATTCATTTTGAGCCTAAACCAGGCATTGAAGAAATCCTATTCAGAGGTACAATCTATTTAGACAAGGAGTCGTTGGCTTTTAACCGTATGGAGTTCAACATGAATGTAGAAGGAAGAAAAGATGCAGCAGCACTTTTTATCCGTAAGAAGCCAATTAGAATGAAAGTTGACATTGACCATGCCGCCTATTACGTAGATTATATGGAACAGAACGGAAAATGGTATCTCAATCACACTGCCACAGATGTTGGGTTTAAGGTAAGATGGACCAACCGTCTTTTTGGATTATTTGCAACCAACTACAATGTAACATCCGAAATTGCAGTTACTGATAAATATTCAGAAAACGTAAATAAATTTCCAAGAGAAGAAAGGATTAGTTCGACCGATGTTATTTCCGAGAAAGTTGAATACTTTAAAGATCCCAATTTCTGGGGTGAGTATACAATTATTGAACCAGACAAAGAGATTTCGAATGCTATTCAGAGATTAAGCGGAAAATTACTAAAACGTTCAGAATAAATCATTATAAACACTTGCGATTTAAAAAAATAACCGTACCTTTGCAACCCAAAGTATAAATTTATTACAAACAAATTATGTATTTAGATTCTGCAAAAAAGAAAGAGATCTTTGCAAATCACGGGAAGTCTAACACTGATACTGGCTCACCTGAAGCTCAGATAGCATTGTTTTCATACCGTATTTCGCATTTGACTGGACATTTAAAGTCAAACAAAAAAGATTATAACACTGAACGCGCATTAAGAATTTTGGTTGGTAAACGCCGCCGCTTATTAGATTATTTGATTGAAAAAGATATCAACAGATATCGTTCTATCATCAAAGAATTAGGAATAAGAAAATAATTTTTAACGATGAAAAAATTAAAAAGAGTGAATATTTTAATAATATTTACTCTTTTTTTTTAGCTATTTTTGCAATCAATTCAGGTCAAACACATTATATTTCAGTTCAATAATGCTAGTTTATAGGCAAAAATGATATTTTAAAACTATGTTTTATAACATATCATTTTATTTTGGAGATAACAAAAGTCGGCATATCTTTGTACCGATAACCTAAAACAATCTTTTTTACCTTATACTAGTATCTATATTAACCGAAGACGAAAAAGACCATCTTTATAAAGGTGGTCTTTTTTTCTTTTTATAGATTTCCACACTTCTTTTCTTAATTAAATTGAATGATTTCTATTACCTCATCAAAATATTCATATATTTTTATCGGAGTATAGTGAGAGGTAGGTGAGACCATGTTGAGAGGAGCAATGTAGTTGCGATGTAATAAAATAATTGCGTTTTCAGTGATTCTTATTATCTAATTTTTTATTGAACAACAATCCCCTCCAATTTGTTTAAATAAACACAAAAAAGGCATATGAATAACTTTATTTTTCAGAACCCCACCAAGTTAATATTTGGCAAGGGACAAATAGCAGAACTATCCGGTTTAGTTCCTGATGATGTGAATCTTATGATCACCTATGGTGGCGGCAGCGTTACCAAGAATGGCGTTTACAATCAGGTAAAAGAAGCATTAAAAGGTCGCAATTACATTGAATTTTGGGGTATTGAGCCCAATCCCCGTGTGGAGACCCTTCGTAAAGCCATAAAAACTGGTAAAGATCATAATATAAATTATCTTTTAGCCGTTGGAGGCGGATCCGTGTTAGATGGTACCAAACTTATAGCCGCCGGTATTGTTTCAGATATCGATGCGTGGGATATTGTGTTAAGAGGTGAAGCCGGTGAGCAGATTCGTTTTGCTTCTGTAATGACCGTTCCCGCCACTGGTTCCGAGATGAATGGTGGTGCAGTAATTACAAGAGGAGAGACAGTCGAGAAACTCTCATTTCAAGGAGACTATCCTCAATTTTCGATTCTTGACCCAGAAGTCACCTATTCCCTATCCGATCATCAGATTGCATGTGGATTAGCAGATGCCTATACCCATGTTTTAGAGCAGTATTTGACCACCCCCGGTCAGTCACGCATCATGGATCGTTGGGCAGAAGGAATACTTTTGTCAATAATTGAAATTGCCCCACAAATAAGATCCAATCCCCACGATTATGATTTGATGGCCGATTACATGCTTGCCGCCACACTAGCATTGAACGACTTTATCAGGATGGGGATCAGTCAAGATTGGGCCACCCACCAGATTGGTCATGAGTTGACCGCTCTTCATGGAATCACTCACGGTCACTCCTTGGCAATAGTCATGCCCGGGACATTGAGAGTGATGAAGAAACAAAAAAAGGACAAATTACTTCAATATGGAGAGCGCATATTCGGCATTGTTAATGGTACTGAAGAAGAGCGAGTTGATTTAGCAATTAAAAAGACAGAATTATTTTATCGTTCACTCGGTTTAACCACTCGTCTTTCCGAAGAAGGAGTAGGCAATGCAACCATTGAAACCATCACCCGTCGTTTCAACGAAAGAGGTGTTGCTTACGGTGAAAAATTCAATATCACAGGAAATGTAGTCGGTGAAATACTGTATAGTTGTCTATAATCCAATCATTTGCAAGACATCCAAGATCATTTAAAGTGTTATATTGTTAATTTTGTTGATTTTTTATCAAAACAAACTTAAATAAAACAATTTCATAAAGAACATTTGAAATAGTTTATTGTTATATGGTGCAATAATTTTTATAATTTCAACAAATTAGAATATAACACTTTAATGAAAAAAATAATAGCGACAATACTTCTTTTATCAGCGTGCCTATTTACATTTGCCCAAAAAGGCAGAATTGAAGGGCGTGTTTATAATCAGAAGACCAACGAACCCCTTAAATTTGCATCAGTCCAGATTCAAGGCACCCTTATAGGTGCAACGACCAATATCGACGGTAATTTTGTATTTACCGATATAGATCCAAGTTTTGTACGGCTCATTGTAAGTTATGTAGGATTTGAGACCACTCTATCACCCGAAGTTCATGTTCAAGGAAATCAAACCACATTCATTGACATAGCATTACCAGAGTCATCGACACTAATAAATGAAGTAGTAATTCGTCCGACCACAAACCTTAAAAAGATTGAGAGTCCCGTCTCCTTTTTAACTATAAGTGAGAGCGATATAGAAAAAGCAGCCGGTGTGAACCGCGATGTTTCGAAAGCAGTCCAATCGTTACCCGGAGTAGGCGCCACAGACCCCAACCGTAATGACTTGATAGTACGTGGCGGCGGTCCCTCAGAAAATGTATTTTATCTTGACGGCATAGAAATCCCCATTATCAATCACTTTGCCACCCAAGGATCATCCGGAGGAGCTGTAGGTGTAATCAATCCCGATTTTGTGAGAGAAGTAAATTTCTATACCGGTGCTTTCCCCGCCAATCGTACAAATGCCCTTAGTTCAGTGATGGATATTCGCCAGAAAAACGGCAGTCGCGACCACATCCACACCCAATTAGCCGTAGGAGCTTCGGACGCAGCATTTACTTTGGAAGGACCCTCAGGAGACAATTCTACATTTATTGTTTCTGCTCGTCAGTCGTACCTTCAATTATTATTTAAAGTCATTGGACTTCCTTTTCTTCCCACCTATAATGATTTTCAATTTAAGTTCAGGCATCAGATAAATCAAAAAAACGAGATCTCATTTATTGGTCTTGGTGCCATTGACAATATGACTTTAAACACCGGTCTTGAAGAAACCGGCACCGAAGCCCAGCGATACCTATTAAGTTATTTGCCTATATACAAACAATGGAATTATGCTGTTGGAGCTGTTTACAAACACTTTAGCAACCACTTTTTCGACACCTGGGTTTTAAGTAGAAATATGCTTAGAAACAGCAATTATAAATTTCAGGACAATGATGAGTCGTTGCCAAAAATATCAGACTACCGTTCTGATGAAGCAGAAAACAAGTTACGTTTTGAGCGAACCTATCCCGACCTTCCAGTGAAAATATTAATTGGAGGTGGCGTCACATATTCACATTACATCAATGAGACGAACCGAAAAATCTTTCAAAATGGTAATCTTGAAGATCTTATTTACAGTACAGACTTCAATCTGTGGTCATATCAAGTATTTGCTCAAGCAACAGACACCTATTTTGAAGAAAGGCTCTCGCTCTCTTTAGGAATCAACACGATAGGGAACAATTTCAACAAAAATATGAGTAATCCCCTCAATCAACTTTCGCCAAGATTTTCAGCATCATTTCGTTTAACAGACAAGTGGAATATTAATGCGAATGTTGGTCGTTATTCAATGCGTCCAGCCTATACCACAATGGGATTTAAAGACAAGTCAGGCAAATTTGTGAACAAAAACGAAAAGTTAAAACATATTATATCAAATCAGCTAATCAGCGGCATTGAATTCAATCCCACAGAGCAGACCAGATTTAATTTGGAGGGTTTTTATAAACTATACGACAACTACCCCCTTTCAGTGGTTGATGGAATGAGTATTGCCGGTAAAGGAACAGATTACGGACAGATTGGCGATGAAGAAATAGTCTCAACCGGTAAAGGTCGCGCTTACGGTATTGAATTTTCAGGTAAACTTATCAACCTCAAAAAAGTAAATACAGCGCTTACCTATACACTATTTAGAAGTGAATTTACCGACAAAAACGGGATTTATCGTCCATCGAATTGGGACACACGACATTTGGTTAATCTATTAGGCAATTATTTACTACCAAAAAATTGGACATTATCAATGCGATGGAGATTTGTTGGCGGAGCCCCCTATTCCCCAATTGACATGGAGTTATCGACCAATAAAGCCGCATGGAGTGTTACAAATCAGGCATATATCGATTATAAAAAATTCAACACCTTGCGATTAAGAAATTCTCATCAGCTTGATTTACGAATCGATAAAGAGTTCTATTTTCAAAAGTATATGTTAAACCTCTATATCGACGTTCAGAATGTTTATAACTTCCAATCAGAGAATCCGCCCATATACACCAATAAAAATTCCAATGGAGTTGTACAAAATGACCCTAATGATTCCCAAAGATATATTTTGCGACAGATTGAGACTTTTAGTGGTACGGTGTTGCCAACTATTGGAATCATGGTAAAGTTCTAACAATCAAATAAGCACCCTCATTGAATTAGAACTCTGCGACTTATATTCATAGAATTTTATAAACCACTGATAAAAGTCACGAATTCCATTTTCTATAGATGTAGAAGGTTGATAATTGAAATCTTTTTTCAAAAGAGAAGTGTCAGCATAAGTTGATACCACGTCGCCAGGTTGCATCCCTTTCAATTCGATAATGGCTTTTTTCCCTGTAACTTTTTCAATTGTAGATATAAAATCAAGTAGTTTTACAGGAGAAGAACAACCCATATTATAAATTGAATATGTAGGATTTGCTTTGGGAGGTGAAGGAATAATTCTCAGCACACCCTCCACAATATCATCTATATATGTGAAATCTCGTTCCATTTTCCCGTAATTAAAAAGATGAATAGGTTCTTCTTTTAATATAGCCGATAGAAAAAGGGATGGCGCCATATCGGGTCGTCCCCATGGTCCATATACCGTAAAAAATCGAATGCCAGTAACCGGAATATTATATAGTTTTGAATATGAATATGCCATCAGTTCATTCGCTTTTTTTGTAGCCGCATAAAGACTAACCGGCATATCTGTGTTATCAGATTCTTTAAACGGAGTGTGACTATTTTCGCCATACACACTGCTAGAACTGGCATAAACAAAATGTTTTACAGGATTGTGCCGACAAACCTCCAGTAAGTTCATAAATCCTGAGATATTTGAATCTATATAAGCAAACGGATTTTTAAGTGAATATCTTACTCCCGCCTGAGCTGCCAGATGAATTACATGTGAAAAGTTTTCTGATTCAAAAAGTGATTGCAGACGGTCTCTATCATTTAAATCCATTTTTATGAATTGATACGATTCAAATATATTACTTTGAATATAATTACCCGTTAAGATTTCGTTCTCTTCGATACCGGCAGCTTTAAGACGTGCATATTTTAATTGCACATCGTAATAGGAATTAATATTATCAATACCAATTACAGAATGTCCTTGTTTCAGTAATCCTCGAACAACATGAGATCCAATAAATCCCGCAGCACCCGTAACAACAATTTTCATCTGCTTCTATTTAAAAATTACTATCGTATATTTACCAATCTGATAATGCTCTTTATCTGATAATATGGAATTAATCTCATTATCGATACTTATATCTTTATTCGGAAGTATAAGTAACCTGTTATCTTGCGCCCCCCTCAATATCTTTTCCTTGTCAACTTTTATAATATCTTTTCCAAGGTAAACATCCATATTTTCGGATCGTTTTATGTTATAAACCTGATAGTCTTCAATTTGATGTTTATCCGCCAATTCGATCGCTTTTTTGCATAAATTACCCCATCCAAGCTGATCGTTCAACTGCGGCATCGACCAGCCAATAATGAAAATTCCAATTAAAAAACCAATAGCCATGGTGTTTATTGATCTGAAAGTATCCTTTTTTCTATATAGGAAATAGATTATGATGATTCCGGTGATCGATAACACACCTGCTCCAATATATATAAACCAATTTTGGAGAAACAACATCTCTTCTGTTTTACTAAGATAAATAACAGCTGGGAGAGCAAATATAAAGATAAATGCCGGAAAAGCGATTGCTAATTTAATCCATATGTTTTGTATATTAAATTTGTTGAACAATAACGCCGTTATGTATATTGAAAAAGGTATCAGAGGAAGTGAGTATATTGCTATTTTTGAGCTGATTAGCGAAAGCAAAACAAAAGTAGACATTATGATGACTGCGAAATATTGTTCCAGTACACTGTTTATTCTTTTTTTGATTAATGCTGCAATAAATATGGGTACAAACAACAGCGACCATGGAGCCAAAGAATACCAGATTGAGATTCCATAATAATAAAAAGGTTCCTTATGATGAAATGAATCTATGCCACGTCCAACAGTCTGATGAACGAGCAAGTTATTCAGGTATTCATTTCCCCCTTCAATATAAACACCAATGAACCAGACAATACAGCCAACCAGAATAATGAGCAAACTCTTCCATCCCCAGTAGTTTTTATAATCGCGCAGTTTTTTCTTGAATATTAAAAACATTATTGTTGAAACAAATGGGATTAAAAGGCCCAACGGTCCTTTTGAAAAAAGCGCAAAAAAAACATAAATTGGAAATAAGAAACTGTTACGTTTCAGATTTTGCCCGTAATACATTTGATAGAACGAGTATAGAGATAAAACGATGAACATAATCATCAGCATATCCATTCGGACCACTAATGTTGAACCAATAAATAATCCTGTTGTCATCAGCATCAGCGGGGCTGTTTTTTCTTCAACTCCATGTTCCCGACGGATCCATTTTGTCATAGTAATAATAGTGACAAATGCAGGGATAAAGGATAATAGTGAATAATACCACATCCGATGCTCTCCCAGTATTAATTTTCCGATCATCATCAACCAGAAATAAAAAGGAGGTTTATCTGCATAGATTTCCCCTTGATTGGTAAAGGTAAAGATATTTCCGCTTTTAAGTGCCTCATCCACAATATCTAAATAACGCAATTCGTTGTTTGGTGTGAAGTCACGAAAAATCATGGTTGGTAAAAGGGCAACAAACCAAATTAAGTAGATATATTTACTCTTCATAAGCGCTGATTTTCTTAGTTTTTAATGCAATTATATTAGCCCTCAAATAAA
>DHSL01000059.1 GCA_002411345.1 Bacteroidales bacterium UBA5287
TCCTTTTGGAACAGCCCCTTTTAAACTTAAGATAATATATTATTGATTATTAACCCCCAGCTCTTTTTCAATGACTTCCAATTCTTTGGATTTGTCTATACCCATGTTACTTAAATTATAATATACATTTCTAAGTTTCATGTAAGCTGGATTAATTTCACTTTTTTCTGCATTACGTCCTTTAAGAAGTTCTGTATATTTTTCTAGTGGAACTAAAGATTTTTGATAGAAATCAACTGTTTTTTTGTCATTTTCCATCTGTTTTTGTCTGTCGCTTAATTTTGAAGTTAATTCTTTAAGTTCTTGTGCTTGAAGGATATAATTCACTGCTATAGCTTCCAGTGCTCTTTCACAATTAGGATCTTGAGTTAATGCTTTATTGTATTCTACTTCAGCAGCATCAAAATTACCTTTTTCAGCTAATAAAGCACCTTTTACACTATTTAGATCACAAGCATTTGTAGGATCATTTTTAATTGCAACATCCAGATAATCTAGTGCTTTTGTATTTTCACCTCTACGAATAAACACATTAACAAGATTTGGAATAAAATATTTGCTTTTTGGAAATTTATCAGCACCTTTATAAAGAACATCTAAATATTTTGCTGAATCTCCTTGTTGAATATAAGTGCTTGCTAATAACTCATATAGGTCGCTTTCAATGTAAGCAGTATTTGCAATAAATGGTTCTTTTATTGCACGATTTAGTAATTTTTCTGCTTTGAAATAATTTTCAGCCTGAATAGATGTGATAATAGCATAATATTTTATTATTTGAAAAGTACTATCAATTACAAAAGCATTTGCTTCCCCCTCATACATTGGTAATGATGGAATATTCCAATAAATCTCAAAAAACTCAGTAGCTTTATTATAATTTTTTTGTTCATTATAATAAACTCCACCATTAATATAAAAAGGATGATTTGCTTTCAAAATACTTGCTACATCTTTTCTTACTTTATTTTTTACTTTGCCTTTACTGTCTGGTATTTGACCTAGAGAATCAGCTTTTATATATGGAAGGTATGATTCCATAAGTCCATTGTACATTGCATTATCATCAGCTTTTTGACCAAGAGTTTGTTTAATTCTCTCATCATCAAAAACTTTGTTACCAATGTCTCCATATAATTTCCATGTTTCAGGATCATTCATGGTTTCTGGATTAGTGATTGCTCCTTTCAATAATGAACGAGCTTCATTCAAATCTTTACCATCAAGAGCTCGCTTTGCACTTTTTATAGCACTTTTTTGTGCAGAAACTGTTCCTACAGATAGTAATGACAGTGTTACAGTAATGAATAATAATTTTTTCATTTTATTCCGTCTTTAGTAGATTAATATTTTATTTTCAATTTAATTGTTATAACAATATTCAATATTTAGTTTTTTAGACATAAATTATACCAAAAGTTTAATATAGATTTTGATAAATGATCATTATTCTTTTGTTTCATCTACTACATCGTCATTCAACGCAGTTATTTCACTGTCTTCCAACTCCTCCGAATTAACTTTACAAACCGATGCAATTTCATCATTTCTCTTGTCAAGATTTATCAATCTAACACCTTGAGTTGAGCGTCCCATAACGCGAATATCGGAAATTTTTACACGTATAGTAATACCCGATTTGTTAATTATCATTAAATCGTTATTTTCATTGACATTCTTAATCGTAACAAGTTTCCCAGTCTTTTCTGTTATGCTAAGTGTTTTTACACCTTTACCTCCCCTATTTGTTCTTCTGTACAATGCTTCCCCATCATCATCATTGAGATATGAACGTTTTCCATAACCATGTTCAGAAACAACCAATAAGGTATCTTTAGTGTTTGAATCAATACAAATCATACCTACAACGTAATCTTCACCATCATCATCAAGTTTCATGCCACGAACACCAGACGCTGTTCTTCCCATTGGACGAACAGCAGATTCATTAAATCGAATAGCTCGTCCATTTCTATTGGCCATTAAAATCTCTTTCTTTCCGTTAGTTAATCGAACAGAGATTACTTGATCATTATCATTAATAGTAATTGCATTCACTCCATTTTGACGCGGATGCGAATATGCTTTAAGAAGTGTTTTTTTTATAACCCCATATTTTGTACAGAAGGTCAGATAATGTGAATTATTATAATCTTCATCATCTAATCTATTTACTCTAACAAATGCTGTAACAGAATCATCAGAATCAATATTCAATAAATTTTGAATAGCCCTTCCTTTACTGTTTTTGCTACCTTCAGGAATGTCAAACACTCTCAACCAGAAACATTTACCTTTTTGAGTAAAGAACATCATATAATTATGATTTGTTGCTGGATAGATATATTCCACGAAATCTTCTTCGCGAGTTTCGGTTCCTTTTGCTCCTATACCACCTCTATTTTGTGAATGATATTCAGTCAGCAAAGTGCGTTTAATATAACCAAAATGAGATATAGTTATAATCACTTCATCATCTGAATAGAAATCCTCAGGATCCAATTCTTCAGAAGCATAAACTATTTTTGAGCGACGTTCGTCACCATATTTTTCTTTTATTTCAACTAATTCATCTTTTATGACCTTCATGCATAGATCATCATTAGAGAGTATTTCTTTGAAATATGCAATTTGTTTTTCAATTTCTTCATATTCTGCGTGCAATTTATCTTGCTCTAGTCCCGTTAACTGACGTAAACGCATTTCTACAATCGCACGAGATTGAATTTCAGATAATTCAAATCGTTCCATCAAACGTTGAATAGCATTTTGAGGATTACTTGAACTTCGGATTATTGCAATAACTTCATCAATATTATCTGATGCAATAATCAATCCTTCCAATATATGTGCTCTTTCTTCTGCTTTACGTAGATCAAATTTAGTACGTCTTATTACTACCTCATATCGGTGCTCAACGAATTGTTCAATCATCTGCTTTAGATTTAGCAGATAAGGTTTTCCTTTTACAAGAGCGATGTTGTTTGAGTTAAAAGATGACTGTAATGCAGTAAGTTTAAATAATTTATTTAAAACAATGTTGGCATTAGCATCTCGTTTAACATCAACAACAATTCGCATTCCCTGACGATCGGATTCATCATTTACATTAGAAATTCCCTCAATTTTTTTATCAGTAACAAGTCTAGCAATATGCTTAATGAGTTCAGCCTTATTAACCAAATAAGGAATTTCAGTAATCACTATTTTATCGTGTGATTTTTCTGTTTCAATTTCTGCTTTTCCGCGAATAATTATGCGTCCCCTACCAGTTTCAAATGAATCTTGAACACCCTTATAACCATAAATATAACCTCCAGTTGGGAAATCTGGTCCTTTGATAAAATTCATTAGACCAGGTATATCAATTTCCCGATTGTCAATATATGCAATTATTCCATTTATACATTCTGTAAGATTATGAGGAGCAATATTCGTTGCCATACCAACTGCAATACCAGATGATCCATTTATTAGCAAGTTAGGTATCCTTGATGGTAAAACAGTAGGTTCAGTTAAAGTGTCATCAAAGTTTGATGTAAAATCTACTGTATCTTTTTCTATATCTCGGAGCATTTCCTCTGCCAATCTATTCAAACGAGCCTCTGTATAACGCATAGCAGCAGGACTGTCTCCATCTACACTTCCCATATTACCTTGTCCATCAACAAGTGTATAGCGCATAGACCAATCTTGTGCTAACCTAACCATTGCATTATATACTGATGAATCGCCATGAGGGTGGTACTTACCTAGTACTTCACCGACAATTCTTGCAGACTTCTTTGTTGGTTTATCATAAGTGTTCCCCAAACCATTCATTCCAAATAATATACGTCTATGAACAGGTTTAAATCCATCACGTACATCAGGTAACGCTCTGGCTACAATTACAGACATCGAATAGTCGATGTATGACGATTTCATTTCATCCTCAATATTTATGGGGATAATTCTATCTTCTTGATCAGTCATTTTTTGAATTTCTCGCTTTTTATAAAATTATATCTTTCTAGCTATCAACTGATTTAACAGTCTTATTGGGCCTGAATTAAAACGATACTAAATTACTACTTTTTTCCGGATTTAACAAATTGTACTAGCATTAAAACAGACCATTTTACATGATAATTTCAACAAATAAATTACAATAATTTACATAAAAAAAGCTCTTATAAACTAGAATAAGAGCTTTAAAATATTCAAAAAAAGAATCTATTATTCTTTTCCGTGACAGTTCTTGTATTTTTTACCACTTCCACAAGGACAAGGTTCATTTCTTCCAACCTTTTTTTCAACACGAATTGGTTCATGTTTTTGTGGTTGTTTTTGTGGTTCACCAGCATTTCTGTTCCCTAACCCTGTACCCTCATCTTTTTGTGTACGATATTTACTGAAATCTGTTTTATGTTCAGGAGCTGCTTGACGAATATTCTCAGGATTCTGAACCGGGATCTGTCCACGCATTAAAATTGCTACTGCTTTAGTATTAACAGTATTCACCATAATTTTAAACATGTTGAAGGATTCAAGTTTATATATTAATAATGGATCCTTTTGTTCATAACTTGCATTCTGTACCGATTGTTTTAAATCATCCATTTCACGAAGATGCTCTTTCCAAGCTTCATCAATCGTAAATAATAAAATAGATTTTTCAAAAGCTTTTACCAAAGCTTTGGATCCTGATTCATATGCTTCTTTTAAATTACAGGAGATATTATATACGCGCTTACCGTCAGTAATTGGAATAAGAATATTTTGATATCTTGCACCTTGATTTTCATATACGTCTTTTATCACCGGCTGAGCTATTTCTGCCATTTTTTCAGTTTTGCGTTTGAAGCCACTAATTGCTTTTTCAAATACCTGATCAGCTCTAACATCAAGTTTGATATGTTTCATATCATCTTCATCAAAAGGAACTTCGGCAGACATTATTCTAAAAGCATCCAGTTTCAAGCCTTCGTAATCATCCTCATTTTCTTCTACAAGATTATAAGCAGTCTCTTGTATCATTGTAACAACATCCATTTCAATTCGTTCTCCCATTAAAGCATGACGACGTCTTTTATAAATCACTTCACGTTGTGAATTCATTACGTCATCGTATTCAAGCAATCTTTTACGAATTCCAAAGTTGTCCTCTTCTACTTTTTTCTGAGCACGTTCAACTGATTTGCTTAACATATTATGTTCCAGAACATCACCTTCCTTGAACCCCATCCTATCCATCAATCCGGCAATTCTTTCTGTTGCAAATAAACGCATTAAATCATCTTCTAATGAAACGAAGAAGATTGATGAACCTGGATCACCTTGACGTCCCGCACGACCACGAAGCTGACGATCAACGCGACGAGATTCATGTCGTTCAGTACCAATGATAGCTAAACCGCCTGCTACCTTTACTTCTGGACTAAGCTTGATGTCTGTACCACGACCAGCCATATTTGTTGCTATAGTTACAACACCTTTTTGTCCTGCAGTAGCCACAATTTCAGCTTCTCGCTGGTGCAATTTGGCATTCAATACATTATGTTTAATTTTTCTCATTGTAAGCATTTTGCTTAACAACTCAGAGATCTCCACAGAAGTTGTACCAACAAGAACTGGACGACCAGCATCCACCATAATTTGAATTTCCTCGATTACAGCATTATATTTTTCACGTTTAGTTTTATAAATTCGGTCGTTCATATCATTACGAACAATTGGTTTATTCGTAGGAATAACAACAACATCAAGCTTGTAAATATCCCAAAACTCGCCAGCTTCAGTTTCAGCTGTACCTGTCATACCTGCAAGTTTATGGTACATACGAAAATAATTTTGTAATGTGATTGTCGCAAATGTTTGTGTTGCTGCTTCTACTTTAACATGCTCCTTTGCTTCAATAGCCTGATGAAGTCCATCTGAATAACGACGCCCTTCCATAATACGTCCAGTCTGTTCATCAACAATCTTAACTTTGTTATCTATAACAACATACTCATCATCTTTCTCAAATAAAGTATAAGCTTTAAGTAGTTGATTTACAGTATGAACGCGCTCCGATTTGATTGCATAGTTTTGAAGTAATTCATCTTTCTTTTCAATTTTTTGTTCTTCCAATAGATTCTCATTTTCTAATTCAGAAAGCTGAGTTCCTATATCAGGTAATACAAAAAACTGTGGGTCATCAGATTTTCCGGTAAGTAAATCTATTCCTTTTTCAGTAAGTTCAACTGTATTATTCTTTTCGTCAATCACAAAATATAATGGATCAGTAACAACATGCATATTCCTGCTTTGATCCTGCATGTAAAAAGCTTCAGTCTTTAACATGGTTGCCTTAATCCCTTGTTCACTTAAATATTTAATTAAGGGCTTATTTTTTGGCATACCTTTATAAGAACGAAAAAGGGCTAAAGCAGCTTCTTCCTGTTCTTTTTTGTCTTCCGAATTCATTTTTTGTTTTGCATCAGCAAGAAAACGAGTTGTTAAATCACGTTGAGCTTTAACTATAATTTCAACGCGTGGACGATATTCATCAAAAAGCTGATCATCTCCTTTAGCTACCGGACCACTAATAATCAATGGGGTACGAGCATCATCAATTAATACTGAATCGACCTCATCGACAATGGCAAAGTTGTGGGTACGTTGAACTAAATCTTTTGGTGATACAGCCATATTATCACGCAAATAATCAAAACCAAATTCATTATTTGTTCCAAATGTTATGTCTGCTTCATAAGCATTTCTACGAGCTTCTGAATTCGGCTCATGCTTATCTATACAATCCACAGATAATCCATGAAACATGTAAAGTGGTCCCATCCATTCAGAGTCACGTTTTGAAAGATAATCGTTCACAGTCACAACATGAACACCGTTATGAGTAAGTGCATTTAGAAATACAGGTAAAGTAGCAACTAATGTTTTTCCTTCTCCTGTAGCCATTTCAGCAATTTTTCCTTGATGAAGTACAACACCTCCAAAAAGCTGGACATTATAATGAACCATGTCCCAAACTATTTCATTTCCGCCCGCAATCCAATGATTCTGAAATACTGCATTATCACCATCTATTTTTACGAAATCATGCTTAGCAGCTAAATCTCTGTCAAAATCAGTGGCGGTAACAATAATTGTTTCATTTTCTTTAAAACGGCGAGCTGTTTCTTTCATAATAGAAAAAGCCTCCGGAAGAACTTCACTTAAAATTTTTTCAAGTTTATCTGTTACTTCCTTTTCTAATTTATCTACTTGATTCCAAACCTCTTCTCGTTTTTCAATTTCTAAAGTTTCTATGCCGGATTTAATTTCAAAAATCTTTTCTTTATCTTCAGCAACATAATCAGAAATACGCTTTTCAAGTTCTTTTGTTTTAGCTCGTAAATCATCGTTCGACAATTTTTCAATCATTGGATAAACAGCTTGTATCTTGCGTACTTCCGGACTGATTTCGTTTAAATCTCTTTGTGCTTTATTGCCAAATAATTTTGATATAATATTATTTAATCCCATTTTGTTATTGCTTATGTGTGTAATTTTTAATCCTAATAAATTGATTAATTTAATTGAATAGCTCTTTAAGAATTTCACCTCTCGAAGCATTGGGAGCTCTTATTCTTAATCTGTACGCCACACTTGGTGCAATCTGAGTCGCATCTATCGGGGTTGAAATTCTTTGAGGTTTTATATTATTTCCAAAAAAGATTGCTGGAGATATTACAGCATTACTTCTTACTTTTATATTTGTTGATTTATTATCATTTACTACCGACCATCCAGGTTGTAATTCTACAAATAAGTCTCCGGAAATACCTTTACAATAACTATTCCTATAATATTGAACAGTCTGATTATATGCACCGTGAAGCATTTGATGTGATGTAATTACATCATGAATGCCAGATGAATGAACTAAAAACTCAGCCGCTATTTGTTGAATATCTGCAAGAGAAATTTTCTTGTCTTCTATAAGATTTCGATCTAAGTAATACTGCTGGTTATAGTATTTTGTTACCCATTCACCTTGGCCGTAAACAGCCATCAAGTACATGTTTAATAAAGCTCTGATTTTTTCAGGATTGAATTCACCTCCTGATAATTTTATACCTTCTGGATAAATTTCTTGTTCATTAAAATATCCTGTAGATACAACAAATATTAAAGTATTATCAAGACCAATTGTTTTGTCAATTGTTTCTATTAGTTGTGCCAATTCCTGATCTAAACGATAATAAATATCTTGTATTTCAATTGAATAATTCTTATCTAATGCATTATCATAATTACCGGCATAAAATGTAAGTGAAAGAAAATCAGGATAAGTTCTTGTTCCCAATTTGTTTTCAACCAAAGCATTTTCTGCCATTTTCCTGACTTCTGTATTAATAAAAGGCGACTGTTTAATTAAGCGAAAACGATTGTTTTTAGTAGCACCTAATTGATGTTGAAAATCAATAATGTTACGAGTGTATGGAAATGCATCATAATTTGCAATAGGCATACTGGGTTTCCATACAAGAGATAATCCTTTTTTATATAAAGATTCATTACTTCCATTGTGTTTTTCCACAAATGAATATGAAGCATCATAATATTTACTTGTTATCCATTTTCCATTAATATCATCAACCCAATAAGAACCTCTTGCAGTATGACCTCCAGAAGAAAGAGCGGATATAGCATTTGGTGCAAATGAAAAAATATCAGAATTGTCACCTGAAGCAATACTTAACTCATCAGTTAAAGTAGAAACAATTATTGGGGAAGGAGATAATTGATCATCAACATTATTTATAGATGAAATATCTGCAAATGATGACACCTCTTTATTTTGTTTGATTAAATATTTGGAATTTCCTTGAATTCCATGAAAAGAAGGATTAGCTCCGGTATAAATGGTTGTGGTAGCAGAAGCTTCGTCCAAATAGGGAAAATTAAACTCTATGTCAGAATAAACCAAACCCTCGTTCAATAATTTTTTAAAACCTTTATCACCAAATGTGTCCTTAAATAATTCTAGATAATCACCACGCAATTGATCAATAGTAATGCCTATAACCAACTTTGGTGTTTGATGAACGCTTTGTGAATAAACAGAAGCTATAGAAAAAAAAGCAAAAAGTGAAGTAAGTATCTTAATCATGTAAAAATTTAGTCTATAGTAGTAATGCAATAATTGTGCTAAGTTTAATGTCCCCACCCTGCTTTTAATGCTTCTGGAGAAGAAAACCTTTTATTTTTCTTTTTTCCTTTTCTGAATATCCATGCGTTTATTCCTGAACGAATCCATAAGCACATTGAAAATGGAATGGTTGCAAGATGTAATTGCTGAGGAATAAAAATCCAACATGCCAGGAAAAATGTTAATGTTGCAAAGTTAATAAAATGATATATATAAACCACGTTTTTGAGTGATTTTACCCAAAATAAAGGAACAGCAATGAGTGCGAAAACATTTAGCCAAACAAAGTTCCAATTTGGATTAGTTGCAGGATGAAGCGAAAAATACATTAAGAAAAAAACAGTCAACCCGCCAAGTCCGGCAATACCGAAAATTATTGTATCAAATATCTTTGGAATACGTGCTTTATTAAACTTTACAACTTGTACCATTGAAATTATCAATGTTAATATTAGCATAATCCATCCAAAAATAAAAGGTTTCAACACGTTTCTGAAAATGTTCGATTCAGAACTTGGTAAATTCTCTTCCAATATCACATTTTGAGACTTCACTAAAGGATATTGCAAAGTATCATTCTTGAAAATAGTAGCATCTTCAAATGAATTCTTAAGGTATGATGGTATAAACATCTTTTCACGTACATCTATTATTCTGTCTGCTTCAGTACCAATTAACAGACTGATACCAAATTGAATCCATGGAAAATTTCTCGTACATTCATCAACTAAATCTCTGTAACTCTGAGGCTTATCTGTTGGAGTATACCTAACTTCTCCTTTAATATAATTCTCAATAATATCTCTTGGACGGGTAGCACAATTGTCGTAAAAATAGTTATAACGATATTCTCTGTTTTCAGGTAAAGCATTCAAATACAATGCATTCCACATTTCTTGTTTTTCAGATTTTGAAAGATTTAGTTCTTGTTCTACTACTTCCACTCCCTTATACTTATATTCTGCCAAAAATTCACTGTATGAGGTTATACCTAAAATATAATCTGTTTCTCCCCTTACAAAATGATATATAAAATGAGGTTTAGATGAATCAAAAAAACCATAATTGAATACTAAATCTATTTGAGTCGAATCGTCGACAACAAGAATTGCAGTATGTCCAAAAATAGCATAAACAGCACTTGGCCAAGGATTAGCAGTCAATAGACTAATTTTTGTACTGTCACTTAATTGTGTTTGAGATTGCAATGAAAAAAAAGATAGTAAAATAAGCAACAATACGACAAAGGACCTTTTCATTAGTTCAATTAAATAGTTGATTATAGTACAAAATTAATTATAATCAGATAATAAGCCAAAACACAGGGTGAGTTTTTTGAATTAAGGAATAAAAACAAGAAAAAAAGGTCGACATTTTAGAAGATGTCGACCTTTTTTTTTCTTTAAGTCAAAAAATAACCATTATTTCGTATTTTTTTTGTTGCGGCTTCCATAACGGTTCATAAATTTATCCACACGTCCGGCTGTGTCTACCAGTTTTGATTTACCTGTATAGAAGGGATGTGATGCGCTGGTAATTTCAAGCTTTACCAACGGATATGTAACACCGTCAATCTCAATAGTTTCCTTTGCATTGATTGTTGAACGAGAAATAAAAACCTCTTCGTTTGACATATCCTTAAAAACTACTGGACGATAATTGGTGGGTTGAATATCCTTTTTCATTTTGTTTATTTTTTTTCTAGTTGATTCTAATTTTTTGGTTTGCAAAGATAGAACAATCTATTAAAACAAAAAAATAAAAGCTCAATATTTTTCTTTTTTACGTTGAAAATAGTGTTATTTGCATTCAAAATTACAAAATAATCAATGAAAATAGAAATAATTACCATTGGCGATGAAATATTGATTGGTCAAATTGTTGACACAAATTCAGCATGGATGTCAGCTGAACTTACAAAGAATGGTTTTGAAGTACTTAAAATTGAATCTGTGGGAGATAATCCAACACAAATAAAAGAAGCTATTAACCTTGGATTCGAGCATGTAGATATTCTACTCTTGACTGGTGGAATAGGTCCAACAAATGATGATATTACAAAAAATGTATTATGTGATTATTTTCAATCATCATTGGTCTTTAGTAATGACGTTCTTGCCAATATTCTTGAGGTTTTTTCAAATCGAAATTTAGAACTGAATGAACTCACGCGTAATCAAGCTTTCGTACCTGAAAAAGCAAAAGTTATTCAAAATAAAGTAGGTACTGCACCTATTTTATGGTTCAATAAAGACGAAAATAAAGTTTTAGTATCCATGCCTGGGGTTCCTTTTGAAATGAAATGGGTTATGAAAAACGAGATTATTCCACGCCTGCAAAGTAAGTTTTCATCAGAACAATATTTGCAGAAATCTTTTATGATTGCTGGAATAACAGAATCTAAACTTGCAATTCTATTAAAGAATTTTGAAGATGAACTTCCCCAAAATTATTCACTTGCTTATCTCCCCTCTTTTGGTATTATTCGTTTACGTCTTTTTACCCGCGGTAGTCAAAACCAAGAAGGATTAGAAAAACAAGCAGTTAAATTAAAACAAATTTTGAAAGATCTAATGCTTTCGGATGTTGAACTTACACTTGAGGAATTAATAGGTAAGTCATTAAATGAGAAATGTTTAACTATCTCAACGGCTGAAAGTTGTACTGGTGGTTTCATCGCTCATAAAATCACACTAATACCTGGTTCTTCTAATTATTATAAAGGAAGTATTGTGGCGTATAGTAATCAAATAAAAACAAACATATTATATATCAAAAAAGAGACTATAGATAAATTTGGTGCAGTCAGTCAAGAAGTTGTAGAAGAAATGGCTAAAGGAGTTTCTGAATTATTCCATACAGATTGCAGTATTGCTGTTTCAGGTATTGCAGGACCTGATGGCGGAACAGATGAAAAACCCGTAGGAACTGTTTGGGTTTGTACAAAAATCAAAGATAAAAAGGTCAGCGTACTTTATCACACTGGACGTGCACGAGAAGAAAATATATCAAGAGCTACAAATATGGCTTTACTTCAATTCTACAAATTGCTAAAACAATATAATTGATTTTAATTATTTATCTAACAAATAATAACAGCAGTATTACCTTATTGATTGGCCTTTTAATTGGTGGCATCATAGCTTTTCTAATATTTAAACTTATTAATTTTAATCAATCTGAATCTGAAATACGTACAGAATCACATACTGTGGTCGAAACTATTAAACGCGTTTTCAAGGTTGTGGTTGCAGAAGATCAATTAAATGATGTTTACAACTATGAGAGTACAAAAAAACTTTTCAAATAAAACTCTAATTTCTCATTCACATACCTTTGAACAAATTAATCCTATTCAACTGAATGAAGAAAACGATGCCAAAAACTAATCGATATTAAAAAAAAATGTTTTAACAAAAAAAGAGAGAATCTTCCGACTCTCTCTTCATTTATGATATAAAAAATCAATCATAAATCTCTTATCCAAATATTACGATAAGCAACCTCAGTTCCATGATCCTGAAGCATCAAAGGTAAACGTCCATGGGCTTTATATGTTGGAAACCCAATGTAAGGAGTATCACCTTTCAAAGTGAGATTATTTTGAATTAGAATACCATTTAAAACAACTGTTATAACTGCAGGTGAAATCAATTTATCATCTGTGCTAAAAACAGGAGCTTTCCAATATATGTCATAAACTTGCCATTCCCCGTTCTTTGTATAGGCATTTGCCAATGGAGCACTTTGTTTGTAAATGCTGCCAACCATACCATTTACATATGTATGATTGTTATCGCCATCCAAAACTTGCACTTCATAGGTCGATTGTAAAAAGATTCCGCTATTACCACGATTTTGCCCATTGAAATTTTTAGGATCGGGAGATTTAAATTCAATATGTAACTGACAGTCTCCAAAAAACTCTTTCGTATAAACGGGACCAGATCCTGGAGCTATAATCATTTCACCATTGGCTACTTTCCATTGGACAGGTTTTTTATCTTTAGTTTCCCATTTTGATGCATCTTTTCCGTCAAAAAGGATTACTGCATCCGAAGGAGGTTGACCAATAGTTTTACCGGGGGTTACTCTGGGTGGTTCTGGTTTATACCATTCGGTTTCACGAGGATCTTTATCTGCAAAAATAAGTGCTATTGCAAAAACAGATAGGAGTATTGACAAAATTTTCTTTTTCATTTAAAAATCTATTTGATGTTTTTTTATAAAATGATTACTCTATTTATTTTAGTCCCTTAATCCTGATATTTCTGAATTTCACAATTGAACCGTGTCCAAGAAAACCAATATGGCCGGTTTTATTGAACAAACCGGGATGTTCACGACCGTCGGCTGTTCCATTTTTAGCTGCTTCGCGAATATTGCCTTCAAGAATTGTTTCACCATTCAGCGTGACTTTAATATTATCACCATTTGCTATTACTTCTTGATAATTCCATTCACCTGTTGGTTTTAAGAAACCTCTTTTAGCAGGAATAACACCATAAACTGATCCATGGTACTGATATACTTGCAAATCTTTATAAATAGGTGATTCATTATCAAGAATTTGAAGCTCCATTCCCTGATATGCTGCATCGCCTTCCATAGGTGTGCGTATTCCTAAACCATTATTGGCTCCTGGAGTCAACTGAAATTCAAAACGAAATACAAAATTGTCATACTGATCTTTAGTATATAAATTTCCTCCAAAATTCTGACTTGGATAAATCACAATATTGCCATCTTCTAAAACATAGTCTTTAGTATTTCCTGTCCAACTATGCATATTAGTTCCATCAAACAAAACTTTAAATCCTTCTTTTTCTTCTGCATCAGATAATTTGAAGGGTTCTGCTTTTTTAATCTCTTTAATAAAAAGATTACGATAGGCTACTTTACTGCCGTGCGCTTGTAACTCAATCTGTTCAACTGGGAATATTGGCTGACTTCTGTCCCAATAGTTTTCAAGAATAACATTGTCTGTCACTAATTCACCATTCAACCAAACTGATACTCTATCTCCAACCATCTTTATTTTAAAAGTGTTCCACTCTCCTACTTTTTGATCAGCTACTTTTAACGGTTTACTCGGATTTGACTGATTATTATATAATCCACCTGATCCCACTTGAGCACCAACATTTACACGTGCTGTGTCCCAAATCTGAACTTGAGGGGTTCCACGTAAATAAATTCCGGCATCTGGCTCTGGTCCGGAATAAAGTTTCCAATCGACAAGCATTTCAAAATCACCGTATTGCTTATCAGTACATAAATTATCAAATCCTTTTCCTGTGAAAATAATGTTGCCATCTTCTACAATCCAATCAATGGCTGCTTGTTTATCGGCTTTTACTTGAGCAGCAGCTAAATCTTTCTTGCTCATTTTTGACCTTTTAATTGGATTTTCTACTAATCCTTTCCAACCATCAAGGTTTTTACCATTGAACATAGATACATAGCCTCCATCTTTTGAATTTTCATTCAAATATTTAGTAATTGATTGACGCTGATAATCAGCATCTGGATTATTCAATGTTTTGCTAACTTTTTCAAGAATTTCGGTCGTTTCTTTACCGGCAAAATCAGGATTATTGATTGCTAAATTCATGGCAGCTTGAGCAGCTGATTCACTTAAAGTTGGCTGATTCATAAATGGGGCGACAAACAATAACGATTGATACATTCCTGTAGCGCCTAACAAACTGATGATATTATTTTTTTGTTGATCTGTTTCAGCAAAACCCATGACTTCTTGAAGATAAAGACTTTTAACAGCACCTGTTACATTGGATTTCTTAATTAAAGCAACAACAGCATCTACTGATTTACTTTTCTCTTCTTTACTTGTGCTGTTTCTAAGAATATCCAATAATGAATAAATAACATTAAATGATTTCCATGATGCAAGTGCATCAAAAGCTGCCGATTTATTTTGACCGGTACTAGTGGCATAAGCTTTTGTTAAAACATTCATGGCTTCTTGTGAACCGGTATTCGCAAGTGCTTCGTAGTAAAGATATTTATTTGATGATTTATTCATTCTTTCTGTAATCTGCTTCAGTTGATCATCTGCTGAAAGAAATGACAATGCTTTATTAAGAGCCTTTTGCATTGAAGGAATATATGCTTTATCGGACTGTTCTAACAAAGTGAATAGGTCTGAAAGATTTTTGCTGCTTACAACAGAAGAAAGCGTTTTAGCAGCTTCGTCCTTAACCGACTTGTTGTCAGTAAATAGCTGGTTATAAACCAAATTATACTGACTTTCCATCTGACGATTTGCAATAAGTTGCAATATGGCTATCTTACCTGCATCACTACTACTTTCAAAAACAGATGCCAATGTGTAAGAAATATCACCATTATAACTTGATAGGGCTCCTTTTGCAAGATCAACAGTTTTGTTATCACTACTTTTTAATAAACCGGCTAATGCTAACATTGACTCTTCTCCACCTATCATAGACAGCGCAGATATCGCAGCTTTCTGAACCATTAAATCAGATGAGTTCAGGTAGTTTATAATTGTAGAAACGGCACTGGCGATTTTTTTGTTTCCTAATGAATATAAAATTGCTGCTTGAACAGATGGCGAGGCTTTTGGAGACAATGACTTTTGAACTAAATCCATTACTTTATTATTCTTTTCAAAAGAAAATGTATTCAAAAGATTTGTCATAGTAACTGGATCAGCTGTCTTAAGCACATTTTTAAATAAGTTCATTTTGTTAGTATTCGATAAAGAAAACAACAATTCGTTTGCTGCTAAACTTAAATCAGATTTTTTCTGTTTGGTCGCAACAGATAAAAGGTTTTTTGCTTCCTTTTCAACTAATTTAGGTTCACTAGTAATTAACTTGCTTAAGAGTGTAATATATGTCTGAGTAGCATTTGACTTTGTATATGAATATCCTACTTTTTCAGCTGCTTTACGTAAGATTTCTACCGACATTTTAGATCCGGTATTAGCTAATGCGTCATAAATTACTTTTTCTAATACGGGTGAAGTACTTTTTGATAAAAGACCAAGCAAAACAGGTTCGGCTGAATCATTATTTGTTTGAGAAAGTGCATTCACTAATTGTATTTGAAAAGTTTCATTGGTTGTACTCTTCAAACCATTCAATAATGCTGAACCGGCTGCATCTGAATTAAACTTCGACAAAGCTTGCGAAGCTGGACCAATAAGTCGTTCATCTTTTAATAAAGTTGATAATACATCAACATTATCATCTCCACCAATCTTTTCAAGTTGACGGATAATAGTGGCTTTTATCTCATTATCATATGATTGTCCCAACGCTTTTTCGTAAGCATTTGCAGCAACTGAACGTTTTGCATTATCATTTGCTACAAAATTGGTCCAAGCACTGATTGCATAATCAATAGTTTCATTGCTTTTGTTTCCCGGAGGATTGAACTTCCCAATAAGATTCAATAAACCTTCTTCACCGGTAGAAACCAAGTCTGTCATTAATTGATTATATTGTTTTTGATTGTCTGCAGGCAACTGAGCTAATACATCTGCAACAATAGTTGATTTTGATCGGCTTTGTGGAGTTTGAGCATTGATGCTAAAAGGAATATAGCTGACAATTAATATCAAACAACACAATATATATTTAAAATTCTTTTTCATCTTTTCTTGAATTTAACGATTAAATAGTCCAGGGTGAACGATTAGATTGATCAACTAAACGATTTGCTTCTTCGTCATTAATAAATAACTGTTTAATAGGATCAAAATTAAGCGTACGATTCAATCGTAATGCTACTGCTCCCATATTAACTATTGTAGCAGAATGGTATCCATTAATTTCGTTCAGTGCAAATTTCTGACGGTTACGAACACATTCAATAAAATCTGTGTTCTGTTCTATCGGTTCAGGAAATTCAGCTAATTTCTTTTCCCAGTTTGGAATATCACATACAAAGTTTTTATATACGTTTCCTTTTGGACCGGCAATATATGGAGTATCTGATTTACCGTAATCCCCACCCCATAAAACAATCTGGCAGCCATCATCATAGGTGTATGTTATTGATCTCCATGTACCTACAGCGTCTGGGTGTTGTTGCGGTGCGTCTACTTCTACTTTAACGGGACTGGTATTGTCTTTTCCTAATAGAAATTGAACGGGGTCAATATAATGCTGACCCATATCGCCTAATCCTCCGGCATCGTAATCCCAATATCCACGGAATGTTTGATGTACTCTATGGGCATTATATGGTTTGTAGGGGGCTGGTCCTAACCAAAAATCATAATCTAGTTCTTTTGGTACAGGCTGAGGCTCTAAATGATTCTTACCTACCCAAAAGAATTTCCAGTCAAATCCTGTGTGTTTACTGATAGTGACTTTCAAGGGCCAACCAAGCATGCCGCTGTCAACAAGCTTTTTTAATGGCTTAACTTGGGTTCCCAATCCATAAAATGTGTCTTCGAAACGAAACCATGTATTTAAACGGAATATATTTCCATGCTGTTTAATGGCTTCCATAACACGCTTACCTTCACCTATGGTTCGTGTCATAGGTTTTTCACAAAAAATATCTTTCCCTGCCTTGGCGGCTTCTTCAGCCATTATACCATGCCAATGTGGGGGAGTTGCAATATGCACAATGTCAACATCTTTATCTAGTATCAGATCTCGAAAATCATGATATAGATTGATCTTGTCTTTTACCATGGCAGCTGCCTGAGTTAAATGGTTCTTATCAACGTCGCACATTGCAACAACGCGTGTACCATTATAACCTATATGGCCTCTACCCATACCTCCAACACCAATGATTCCTTTTGTAAGTTCATCACTTGGTGCAATCATTCCATTCCCTAATACATTACGGGGAACTATTGTTAGAAGGGAAACCCCTCCCAAAGTTTTCAAAAATTGTCTTCTGGTTGTCATGAATTAATTGATTTAAATTCGCCCAAAAATAGTAAAAATTATTCAAATAACACATAACTTTACACTTAAAACTGTCTGTAAACTAGTTTATTTATTCTTGCGTTATTTGACATTCAAAAAAAATATTAAATTTTTCATTTTTATTTTGAGGTATATTTTTTTACATTACCTTTGAACAAAATTATATGAATAGATGTTCATATATCGATATAACAAAAGAACAACAAGAAATGAACATATTAACGCATAAAAAACAGTTGGAAGATGCAGCTTATACTTTAAAAGCTTTAGCTAATGAAACTAGATTAAGCATAGTGATACAGCTTGCAAAACATGAAGAGAAAACTGTTTCAGAGTTGGTAAATGATTTAAATTGTGAACAATCATTACTCTCTCACCACCTAACAGATATGAGAGCTAAAAGAATTCTAAATTGCAGAAAAAGCGGTAAAAACTGCTATTATTCAATTAAAGATGAGCGTGTAATTCAACTCTTGGATTGTATTTTAAAAAAATGTTGATTCATAAAACAAATAAATAATGAAAGCTTTTTTCACAAAACATTGGTTGAAGATTACAGGATTAATTACCGGAGCAATTGGCGGTTACTTATATTATTATTTTGATGGGTGCGTTTCAGGAACTTGTCCAATAACATCAAATCCATACAAAATGATATTCTTTGGAGCAATTTTTGGATATCTGTTTTTTACGCTTTTTGAAAAGGAACCAAAAAAAAATATTGAAAATAATTCAACTGTCGAAAAAGAATAGTAATAAAAAAACAACTCACCAATATGAGAACAAAACAAATATTAATGGCAATTGCAGCGTCAATAATTTTATTAACTGCTTGTAACAATAATAACAAAAACAATTCTACAGAACTATCAAAAGAAACAAAACAAGAAATTAATTCACGAAAAAACGATAACAAAATGGCAAAAACAATTCATTTAACACGAGCAGAGTTTTTAACTAAAGTAGCAAACTTCGAAAAAAATCCTAGTGATTGGAACTATCTTGGCGATAAGCCTTGTATAATTGATTTTTATGCAGATTGGTGCGGACCATGTAAAATGGTCGCTCCTATCCTGGAAGAACTTGCCGCCGAATATGACGGACAAATCTATATTTATAAAATTGATACGGAAGCTGAACAACAGTTGTCAGCGGAATTTGGAATCAGGAGCATTCCAACAATTCTATTCTGCCCTATAGGAGAGAGCCCTCAAATGGCACAGGGAGCGTTACCTAAGGATGTACTGAAAAAAGCTATTAATGAAGTGTTGTTAAAACAACCTCAAGTGGATCTCAAAGAATCATAATAAAATAAGGTTATGGAAAAAATGTTTTATGAGAGTAAAAGCGCTTATGGTTTTGATGATACCATAAGCAAACTTTCTGACATTATAATTAAAAGTGGATGGAAAGTTTCATATATTCATGATTTGCAGGAAACAATGAAAAAAAATGGTGTGGAAGTGGCACCCGTAAAGGTGATTGAACTTTGTAATCCTAATTATTCTTATCGAATTTTGTCTGATGATAAGCTGCGCATTTATTCTAATATGTTACCATGCCGAATTTCAGTATATGAAAAAGCCGATGGTAAAACTTATGTATCAAGAATGAACTTTGCTCTTATGGCTACTCAAATAGGGGGAATTGTTCAAGAAGTTATGTCTGTTGCATATCACGATGTCGAAGGTTATATCGAACAAATAAACGAAAAATAATCTCTAAAATAGTATTTAATCGTAAACGGATGTGTTCAATGGGAATACATCCGTTATTTATTTTTATATCAATGTGAATTTTCATTATATTTGCCTGATTATTAAATATCATTGTTCAAATTATACTTAAAAACTGTTTTCCATACCAAAAAATTACAGATTATGCTTAAAAAGACATGTTCCCTTATAATGATTGGCTTCTTAATAAGTGCAAACACATTTTCACAAGTACACAGGGCAGTAAAAATGGATGATTATCCATTCGAAAAACGAAATATTATTAATATTTCAAATATTTTGGGATATGATGTGCTGAAATGTGATTTCCATATTCATACTTCAAATTCTGATGGTGATGTAACAGCTCAAACAAGGGTACAGGAAGCATGGGAAGAAGGATTGGATGTAATTGCAATTACTGATCATATATCTCATAATAAAGGACAAAAAGAAGAGAATCTGGCGTATAATCGAGGAATAAATGATGCTAAAAAGAAAGGAATTATTTTAATAAAAGGGGGCGAAATTACTTTTGATTTAAATCCGGGACCCGGTCATGTAAATGCTCTGTTTCTGCAGGATGTTAATAAATTACAATCAAATAATTGGAGAGAAGCACTTGAGGAGGCTAAAAAACAGGGGGCATTCATTTTCTGGAATCATCCGGGTTGGGCAGTCGATACAATAAGATGGTATGATGAACAGACAGAAATGCTAAAAAATGGATTGATGAATGGAATAGAGATTTTTAATGAATTTGAATACTATCCCGAAGCAATGAACTGGTCTCTGCAAAAGAATCTGACTTTCATTTCAAATACGGATGTGCATAAGGCTATTGATCGTTTATATGATTTCAACAAGATAAAACACCGACCAATGACGCTGGTCTTGTCTAAAGGAAAATCGGAAGCGGCAATAAAAGAAGCTCTTTTTGATGGAAGAACAATGATGTACGCTTATAACATTGTTGCAGGAAAAAAAGAGTATGTGAATGCTTTATTTGATGCTTCAGTAAAACAAAGCTTACCTGAAACACTGGATACAAATAATACTCGTTTCGTTTTTACTAATGGGTCTGATATCGACTTTACACTTAAAAATATAAGTAAAAACGGATTGCCGGAAACAATAATAGTGCCGGGACAAAGCTCAGTGAACATAATTGTAAGTAACGAAAATATACAACCTGCTGTATATGAGGTAGAAAACGCACTTGTAAATGGATATGATCATTTAAAAGTTACGCTTTTTAAATGATCTTCTAAATTGGTTGTATTTATTTAATGACCAATAAAGATAAATTACCGGTTTCATATAAGATAAAAAAACCGACTAACACAAAAATAGCACCGACAATAGGATGCTCAAATTTCTCAATGAATTGTGTGAGGGGTTTTATCGAAGTGAGTTTAAAACTTATGAAACAAAGTAGCGCTGTTGCAATGGCAAAAACAATAGTCATCACTAAAAATTCTGTTCCTGACAAAGCAGTGAACAGGGGAATATAAACTGCAAGATCATCTGTTCCCAATCCAATAGTAATAGCGAGTATTTGCAAAATCAACGAACTATGTTTACTCATGACTTTTTCTGCCTCTTTTTCCTCGTCATCTTCTTTCTCAAAAAAGACTTTGATTCCTATAGCAATAGGTATTAGCCCAAGCAATCCCAGAATTTTATGGGGTATAAAAAGCCCTAAACCAAATGCACCTAACACACCAATACCTACAAGTATAAAGGTTCCTAAAAAATAAGCTCCGGTAATGATTCTAGCTTTTCCTCTATTACTCTTTTTTGTATATAACATAAACAAAATAGGCAACTCGTCAATACTGGTAGCTATATAAATGAACAATGCTGAAAAAATAATAGATATCATTCAATAAAGATAGTGATTTCTTAGAAATGTAATAATTATTCCTATTTTTTTCCACGGTTTATTTCTTTAAAAATAGACCTATCTCTTCTGCTGCTTTTCGCCCTGAAGCGATAGCACGTACTACTAAGCTTGCTCCGAGAGTAACATCACCGGCAACAAAAACTTTCGTAACAGATGATTGGTTTGGAAAAACGGCAGCAACATTTCCACGTGAATCATATTTAACACCTAAATCGTCCAACAAGCCTTTGTATATCGGGTGTATAAAGCCCATTGACAGCAAAAGCAAATCGGCCGGAATAATTTCAGTTTTTCCGGATTCAAACATCTCTAATTTTCCTCCAGGAGATTTTGTCCACTCTACTTCAACAACTTCTACACCGATAACATGGCCGTCCTTACCTATTATGCGTTTAGTAGCTAAACTCCAACGACGTTCACAACCCTCTTTGTGAGAACTGGAAGTTTTTAATATATTGGGATAGGCTGGCCATGGTGTTTCGGGATTATATGCCACAGGCGGCTGCGGCATAATTTCTATCTGCGTAACTTTAGCGGCTTTGTGTCGGATAGATGTTCCGACACAATCAGAACCGGTATCACCACCGCCAATTACAAGCACTTGTTTTCCTTTGGCGGAAATAATTTTTTCTTTAGAAATATCCATTCCAGCAACTATGCGGTTTTGTTGTTGTAAAAATTCTAAAGCAAAATGAACACCTTTCAATTGGCGACCTTCAACTAACAGGTCACGTGGTTGTCCAGCTCCCATACATAGACAAACGGCATCAAACTTCCTTAACAATTGTTCACTAGTAAAGCCTTTTCCTACTATAACACCACATTTGAATATTATACCTTCCGCTTTAAGTATTTGCAAACGCCGGTCGAGAACTTCTTTATTTAGCTTAAAATCGGGTATTCCGTAGCGCAAAAGACCACCAGGTTGTTCATCCTTTTCGTAAACTACAACAGTATGTCCTTGTTTGTTCAACATATCAGCAGCAGCTAATCCTGCGGGACCGGAACCAACAATCGCAATTCTTTTACCCGTGCGTACTTTAGGTGGATGTGGTTTTACATAACCTCGTAGAAAAGCATACTCTGTTATAGCTGCTTCATTTTCACGAATGGTAACTGCTTGTTCATCTAATGCCAACACACAGCTTTTTTCGCAAAGTGCGGGGCAAACACGTCCGGTAAATTCGGGGAAATTATTGGTTGACGACAATATTTCGTAGGCTTCCTTCCATTTGCCTTTAGACAAATGATCTTGATATTCGGGCATTAAATTATTTAGTGGACAAGCCCAATGACAAAACGGAACGCCACAGTCCATACAACGCGAAGCTTGGACTATGCGATCTTCACTATTCAAGGTTTGTTCTACTTCTGAAAAATCGTTTATCCTTTCGATTATAGGTCTGTAGCCCGCTTCCTTTCTTGATATATTTATAAATGCTCTTGGATTTCCCATAACTGTTTTGATTATTAGTAATCTCTTTCTAATTGTTCTATTTTAAGATTAATTGCCTCAATTTTTTCTTGATGTAACACCTTTTTGTACTCAATAGGGGTTACTTTGATGAAATGTTTCAAATATTCCTCCCAATTAGCAAGTATCTTCCTTGCAAATGGACTATGTGTGTATTTAACATGAGCCGAAATTAATTGATATAGCTCACGGCTATCTGACTGGTCTTCGATAAGTGAAAGTTCTACCATTTCCATATTGCAGTACGAATCGAAATCACCGTTAATATCTAACACGTAAGCGAATCCTCCACTCATCCCAGCTGCGAAGTTTTTGCCTGTCACACCTAATACAACAGTTCGTCCGCCAGTCATATATTCACAACAATGATCTCCTACGCCTTCGACCACAGCAATGGCTCCACTGTTTCGCACACAAAAACGTTCTCCAACTATGCCGTTAATATATATTTCACCCGAAGTTGCTCCATACATCAATGTATTTCCGGCAATAATGTTATTTTCGGGTGCAAAGTTGGCATCAGTTGGTGGAACAAGTACAATTTTCCCTCCCGACAAACCTTTCCCTAAATAGTCATTTGCTTCACCTTCTAGACGAAAGGACACGCCTAACGAAAGGAATGCTCCGAAACTCTGTCCCGCTGAACCTTTGAATTCAACAGTAATGGTGTCTTCGGGTAATCCAATTGCACCATAACGTTTGGCTATTTCCCCCGAAAGCATTGCACCTGTAGAACGGTCTGTATTAGTTATACCTAACTTGAATTCGACTGGTAGCGAAGCCAAAATAGCTAATTGAGCTTTGTCTATCAGTTTACGGTCGAGAACATTATCTAATTTATTTTCCTTGTTTTTTGTGAATCGAATATCATTCCCATTGTTTGCAAAATACATTAGTTTTGATAAATCTAATTTTGCTGCTTTTTCGCTCAGGTTCAACGATTTTATTTCAAGTAAATCGCTGCGTCCAACAATATCGTCTAAACTGCGAAATCCTATTTGTGCCAAATGCTCGCGTACTTCCTGTGCGAGAAAATTCATAAAATTGACCACATATTCGTATTTTCCTTTGAAGCGAGCGCGAAGTTTTTCGTCTTGAGTGGCGACGCCTACAGGGCAGGTATTCTGGTGGCATTTACGCATCATCACACAACCAAGAACAATCAGCGCGCTGGTGGCAAATCCAAACTCTTCCGCTCCTAATAAAGCTGAAATAATAATATCTTTACCGGTTTTAAGCTGCCCATCGGTTTGCAAGCGAACGTATCCACGTAAGTTGTTTTTCACTAAGGTTTGTTGTGTTTCAGCAAGTCCAAGCTCGCCTGGAATGCCGGCGTGTTTAACAGAACTTATTGGACTTGCTCCTGTTCCTCCTTCGCCACCACTAATAATAACACGGTTGGCTTTGGCTTTAACAACACCTGCAGCTACCGTTCCAACACCGCTTTCGGCAACTAATTTTACACTGATCTCGGCAGTAGGATTGATATTTTTCAAATCAAAAATTAATTGTGCCAAATCTTCGATGGAATAAATATCGTGGTGAGGAGGTGGTGAGATCAAGGTGATTCCAGGAATGGAATGACGCGTTTTCGCAATAATGTTGTTTACCTTGAATCCCGGAAGCTGGCCGCCTTCGCCTGGTTTCGCACCTTGAGCTACTTTAATCTGCAACTCATCAGCATTAACCAAATATTCGGCAGTTACACCAAAACGTCCTGAAGCAATTTGCTTGATAGCGCTCCTGCGATTCAACCTGTCATCACCAATTATAAAACGTGCGGAATCCTCACCACCTTCACCGGTATTACTGCGTCCGTGAACAATATTGAGCGCAACAGCTATTGCTTCATGTGCTTCTTTACTGATAGAACCAAACGACATAGCACCAGTTACAAAACGTTTGGTAATGGATTCAACTGGTTCTACTTCTGAAATATTAATCGGATTACGTTTGTAGGTGAAAAAGTCGCGCAGAAAGATGGGACACTCATTTTCATCCGAAATCTGGGTAAATTCCTTAAACTTTCCATAATCACCTAAACGGGTGGCAATTTGCAGTTTGCTTATTGTTTCAGGATTCCATGCATGATATTCGCCATTTTTACGGTAAGTATAAAATCCTTTATTTGACAAATTGTTTTCAATATTCTCATTTGTAAAACCGGAAAAATGGTCCAATAAGGTATCTTTAGCTATATAGTTCAAATCAATTCCACCAATACGAGAAACCATCCCACGAAAGTAGGTGTCTAGTAATTTTTGGCTAATACCTACAGCCTCAAAAATCTGAGCTCCACAGTAACTACGAAGCGTTGAGATTCCCATTTTCGAAAGTATTTTCAATAAACCTTTGTTGATAGATTTAATATAGTTTTTCTCAGCTGTATGATAGTCTAACTGTATTTCGTGTGAATTAACAGCATTTTCCAAAATAGAAAAAACCATGTATGGATTAATAGCTGTTGCTCCGAAACCGAGTAATAACGCAAAATGCATCACTTCGCGTGCTTCGGCAGTTTCAACTACAATAGCTATCTGCATCCGTTTCTTTTTGTTGATTAAATGATGGTGAACAGCTGAAACGGCAAGTAATGAAGGTATTCCTGCTTGTTGTTTAGTGATTCCTTTATCGCTCAAAATAATGTAATTATATCCTTCGTTTACTGCATGTTCAGCTTGTGTACAAATATTCTCAATGGCTTTTTCCAATTCTTCTTCATTGTTTCCTGCGGTATCGAACAAAATAGGAATAGTCAGTGTACGGAAACCTTTGTAACCCAAATTACGCAGGATGTCTAATTCGCGGTTGTCGATAACAGGTGTTTGTAACTTTACCATTTTGCACATTTCAGGCGATGGTTGTAGCAAATTGGTTTCCTGCCTACCAATATACAACGAAAGCGACATGACTAATTCTTCACGAATCGGATCGATTGCCGGATTGGTTACCTGTGCAAATAACTGTCGGAAATAATTGAACAGCCGTTGCGGTTTTTCGGATAGTACAGCTAACGGCGTGTCGTTACCCATTGAACCGATTGGCTCTTTTCCATCGGTAGTCATGGGAATGATAATCCGTTCAATATCTTCTTTGGAATAGCCAAAAGCACTCAACAACTGACGGTGATTTTCAATACCGTGTTTCACACTTCGTCCCGAGTGAATATTAGAAAGAAGAATTCTATTTTTTGACAGCCATTCACTGTATGGGTGTTCTTTTGCCAATTTTTCTTTCAACTCAGAATCGTAAAATATGGTTCCTTCTTTTGTATCAACCATAAACATCTTTCCGGGCTTAATCCGTCCTTTTTCACGAACTTCTGATGCTTCGAAGGGCAACACGCCGGCTTCAGAAGCCACAACCATTAAATCGTTGTTCGTTATCAAATAGCGCGCGGGACGAAGACCGTTTCGATCAAGCATTCCGCCTGCATACCGTCCATCGGTAAAAAGAAGCGTTGCCGGACCATCCCATGGTTCCATGATAATACTGTGATATTCGTAAAAAGCTTTCAGTTCAGAAGGAATCGGATTATTATCGTTCCAACTTTCAGGAATAAGCATTGCCAAAGCATGTGGAAGTGATTTTCCCGACATGACAAGAAATTCCAACACGTTGTCTAATGAGGCGCTATCACTCATTTCCTGTTCTACAATTGGGAAAATATCTTCAGGATCACCAAGTTCGGGTGCACGCAAAATACTTTCTCGTGCTTCCATCCAATAACGGTTTCCACGAATGGTGTTGATTTCGCCATTGTGACCCAATAAACGAAAAGGTTGCGCCAGATCCCAAGTTGGGAAAGTATTGGTACTAAAACGTGAGTGTACTAATGCCAACCCGCTCGTGAAATAAGGATTGGATAAATCTGAGAAATAATCGCGCAACTGCGTGGAAGTGAGCATACCTTTGTAAACAATACGCTGTGTAGAGAGACTGACAATGTAAAAACTACATTTTTCTTCGATTGACAATTTTAGTATTTTTTTCTCTGTCTTTTTGCGGACAATGTAAAGTTTACGTTCTAAATTTTTGTCAGAAAAATCTTTATCTACCACAAATATCTGTTTTATTTGTGGTTCGTTGTTTTGAGATATACTGCCTAGAATTTCACTATTGACGGGTACATCACGCACCGCCAATAGTCTCATATCTTCCTGCAATAGCACATTTTCCAGCGTATCCATACAATATTGAGCTTGCATCTTATCTTTCGGAAGAAATATCAACCCTGTTCCATACTTCCCGCGCTCCGGAACCGGAATCCCTTGTAATAGAATAAATTCATGTGGAATCTGAAGCATAATACCCGCGCCATCACCGGTTTTGTTATCGGCGCTTTCGGCTCCACGATGAAGCATATTCTCCAACACTTGCAGACTTTTCTCAACTATATTATGCGATTTATTACCATGAATATCAATTACTAATCCAACACCGCAAGCATCGTGTTCGAATTCGGGATTGTATAAGTTGTTTTGATCAAATATTTTCTTTTTCATATTAATATTACCCTATGTACTTATCTAATAAACAGCAATTCTCTGTATTTGGGTAACGTCCACATTTCGTTATCGACAGTTAATTCAAGTTTGTCAATATGATAACGGATTTCGTCGAAATAGGGAGCGACTTTTTCACAATACATCAAAGCTTTTTCGCGTTCGTTTTCAATAATATTTGCTTGTTTACGAGTTTCTACCATTTCATCTGTTTTTATTTTGATATAATTAAGGTGATCAGCAATATCTTCTATTATAGCAATGTCATGAGTGGCTATTTTAGAAGCTTTTTCTTTGTCGTAAAGTGCGAATATTTTGGAAACGTTGTCTAATAAAAGTCCTTGATAACGAGTAGCAACGGGAATGATATGATTCATGGCCAAATCACCCAATACGCGAGCTTCTATTTGGATTTCTTTCGTGTATTGTTCCCATTTAACTTCGTTACGTGCATGAAGCTCTCTTTCGTTTAATACACCTGTTTGAGAAAATAAGTCCACTGCTTGTGGTGTAACATAAGCATCGTATACAATAGGAACTTTGGTTTCGCAATCTAGTCCTCGTTTTTGAGCTTCTGCTTTCCACTCATCACTATAGCTGTTCCCATCAAAACGAATGACTTTTGAATCACAAATATATTTCCGAACCACTTCAAGAACAGCTTCTATTTTTGCTTTTCCGGAAGCAATCAACGAATCGACTTCGACTTTAAACTGCATGAGCTGTCCTGCTACAGCTGTATTTAATGCTAACATGGCAGCAGCGCAATTGGCTGATGATCCTACAGCACGAAATTCAAAACGATTGCCTGTAAAAGCAAATGGAGATGTACGGTTGCGGTCGGTATTATCTACCATGATTTCAGGAATATAATTCAAAGAAAAGCGCTTGCCTATTTTTTTACTCAATTCTATTTCTTTAATTCCTTTGCTGGATTCTATTTCATCGAGTAAAGCGGAAATCTGAGAACCCATGAAAATAGAAATAATGGATGGCGGCGCTTCATTGGCTCCTAATCGATGGGCATTGGATGCCGATGATATGCTGGCTTTTAGCAAAGCATTGTTTTTGTAAACGGCCATCATAACATTCGATATGAATGTTATGAATTGTAGGTTTTCGTCGGCATTTTTACCTGGTCCCATAAGATTTACACTTGTGTCGGTACCAAGCGACCAGTTATTATGTTTCCCTGAACCATTGATGCCTTTGAATGGCTTTTCGTGTAAAAGTACTTTAAATCCATGTCGATCGGCTACTACATCCATAATTGACATCAATAATTGGTTGTGATCGACCGCTAGATTACATTCTTCGAAAATGGGAGCTAATTCAAATTGATTGGGAGCCACTTCATTATGACGGGTTTTCACAGGGATACTCAGTTTATAACATTCATATTCCAAATCGCGCATAAAAGCACATACACGCGTAGGAATAGAGCCGAAGTAATGATCTTCCAACTGCTGGTTTTTTGCGCTTTCATGACCCATTAAGGTTCGACCGGTAAGAGAAAGGTCGGGACGTGCGTCATACAATGCTTTATCTACCAGAAAATATTCCTGCTCCCAACCTAAATAAGAGAATACTTTTTTTACACCTTTATCAAAATATTGGCACACTTCGGTTGCCGCTTTATCTATAGCTGCAATAGATTTTAGTAGTGGCATTTTGTAGTCTAAAGACTCTCCTGTATAAGAAATAAAAATAGTGGGTATACACAAGGTATCGTTAATGATAAACGCAGGAGAAGATGGATCCCATGCAGTATATCCGCGCGCTTCAAAGGTATTGCGAATACCTCCAGAAGGAAAGCTTGAAGCATCGGGTTCTTGTTGTACCAACAATTTTCCTGAAAATTCTTCAATAACTCCTCCATGACCGTCGAAATCAATAAAAGCATCATGCTTTTCAGCCGTTCCGTTAGTAAGAGGATGAAACCAATGGGTATAATGAGTTGCGCCCATCTCCATTGCCCACATACGCATACCGGCGGCTACGTGGTTGGCTACTTCACGAGCTAAAAGTTCACCTTTGTCAATAGCATTCAGAACTAAATTAAGGGTTTCTTTCGACAGGTATTTATGCATATTATTCCGATCGAATACATATTTGCCAAAATACTCTGAAGTTTTTTCCAATGGTACCGAAACTTCATTCGCTTTTCTTTTAAAAGCTTCTTTAACTGCACTAAATCTTAAGTTTGACATTGTTTATAGTTTAGTTGTTATTTTAAAATAATATTGTTCTCTGCACATAGTTTCTGCATCTCTTCCGGCCAAATACTGACTTGTACTTCACCTATATGTACACAGCGAAGTAGGAACATGCAGAGGCGTGATTGACCAATGCCACCTCCTATCGATAACGGAATTTTATCTTCGAGTAGACTTTTGTGGAATAGAAGTTCTTTGCGGTCTTCGCAACCTCTTATTTTGAGCTGTAAGACTAATGCGGTTTTATCCACACGGATTCCCATTGATGATATTTCAAAAGCTGATTCTAATACGGGATTCCAAACAATAATGTCGCCATTCAACCCTTTATACTTGTCAGAAGTTGGTGTACTCCAATCGTCGTAGTCGGGTGAGCGACCATCGTGAATTTTCCCATCCGCAAGTTCTCCACCTATCCCAATAATAAATATTGCTCCGTATTTTTTAGCAGCTTTGTTTTCACGTTCTTTTGAAGAGAGAGATGGGTATTCAACTTGCAAATCTTCTGAATGAATAAAGGTTATCTCTGTAGGTAATATAGGTTTGATATGTGGATAAGAATTAGAGATAGATGATTCGGTGTTGCGCAAAGCTTGGTAAATCTTTCGCACTATTTCTTTCAAAAAATCCAGATTCCGGTCGGTAGCAGTAATGGTACGCTCCCAATCCCATTGGTCAACATAAAGGGAATGAAGGTTGTCTAATTCTTCATCCGCACGAATGGCGTTCATATCTGTGTACAAGCCTTTGCCCGGCTCTATACCGTACGCACCGAGTTTCATTCGCTTCCATTTTGCCAACGAATGAACAATTTCTGCTTTTTTACCTCCAACAGCTGGAATTTCAAACGAAACAGGACGTTCCACACCATTGAGGTTGTCATTGATTCCCGTTCCTGAAAGTACAAACAATGGTGCTGTTACTCGAATCAGGTTTAATGCTTGCAATAATTCGTCCTGAAACTTTAATTTTATCTCTTTGATAGCTTGCTCCATATCTTCGGGAGCAACAGAAGGCTTATAGCCTTTTGGAATGATTGTTGACATAATTCTTAAAAATTATTTATAAATTTATTATTCGTAAATTTCATCGTGTTGGGAAATATCTAATCCGATTTTTTCTGTTGCCGGGGATACACGCATTTTAACAATCTTGTTTGTTATCCAATATAAAACATAAGTGACAATGAATGTGTATACGATTACGATCATGACCGCCCAAATATGATTGAAGAAAATTTTGATTTTTCCATCCAATAAACCGTCTACAAAAACTCCGGTAAGAATGGTTCCCAAAATACCTCCTACACCATGTACAGGAAATACATCTAATGCGTCATCCAACGAGGTTTTATTTTTCCAGTAAACGGCAATATTGCACACAATAGCTGTAATAAAACCGATAAAAATGCTTTCTCCTACAGTAACATAACCTGCTGAAGGAGTTATTCCTACTAATCCGGCAACAGCACCCACTGCTGCTCCCATTGCAGACATCTTATGTCCGCGCAAACCGTCAAAAAATAACCAGGTCAACATGGCTATTGCAGATGCTGTATTTGTATTTAAAAAGGCTTTAATTGCAACTCCATGGGCAGCAAGCGCGGAACCTGCATTGAATCCAAACCAACCAATCCACAATAAAGCGGTACCCAATAAAACGAATGGGATATTTGCCGGACGGTGTTGTCCTTGTGAATTTCGCTTTCCTAAAAATAACACCCCTGCTAATGCTGCAATGCCAGAAGAGGCATGTACTACTATTCCTCCTGCAAAATCGACAACCTGCATTTGTTTAAACAAACCGTTGGGATGCCATGTACAATGTGCAAGTGGGGCGTACACAAAAATGGAATACAAAATCATGAAAATGATATAAGATGAAAATCGTACTCTTTCTGCAAAAGAACCGGTAATCAAAGCAGGAGTTAAAATGGCGAATTTCATTTGGAAAAGGGCAAATAAGGCTAACGGAATAGTTGGAGCCAGAAAATGAGTATTTATACCTACATTGTTGAACATGAAAAATGTCCTGGGATCTCCAATAATGCCTCCTATATCTTTACCATAAGTGAGACTAAATCCAAAAACAACCCAGATGATACTAATAACACCCATGGCAATAAAACTTTGTAACATAGTAGAGATGACATTCTTAGCCCTAACCATTCCTCCGTAGAAAAACGATACACCTGGAGTCATTAATAGAACCAATATGGTAGCCGTAAGCATCCAAGCTACATCGGCTAACTCTATATTTGGATCCATTACCTTAAAAATACCTTCTGTTTCGGGATAGAAAAGTCCAAGAATACTTACTAATACAACTAGACTGAATGATAGTAACCAACGCTTTCTCATAGATAACTTGTTTTTAATATTTATAAAACTCTTCAACCCTACGCCAAAAATCGGTCACTACTACTGAAATCCCAATGAATTCAGAACTAACTGTAAAATCTGTTTTCAAATCGAGTGAATCTTTATGTTCTTCTTGTACTAGTACACTAAAACATACAAGAAGTGGAAATACCATATAATATATCTTTTTCATTTTTTAATATCTTGTTGAATATTAGCTGATTAGAACCTATTAAACTATATATAACCTGTCGTTTATTTTTGTTCGGAAAAGGTTGTAACAATCCCCGTCTGGGAAAAATACTTCCCAGCTTAAATGAATGGAAGAATGTTTTGTTTTATTTCGTTCCTTGACTTTTTTTGATTATCCCCTTAGTGGGGATTCTGTATGCGAGGGTATAAATAATAATATACCATAATTAATTAAAAATTAAGTGTTTTGTTATTCTGTCCATTGCTTCGAGGGTATTTTTCCTTGATCCGAAAGCGGTCATCCGTACGAAACCTTCTCCACTTTTACCGAATCCTATACCGGGGGTGCAAACGATTTGACAGTCATGTAACAACTTGTTAAAAAAATCCCAGGAAGATACACCAGAGGGTGTTTTTACCCAGATATATGGAGCATTTATGCCGCCATAAGTTTCATATCCTGAAGTTTCTAATCCTTCTTTTATGATGCGGGCGTTTTCCATATAATAATCAATGGTTTCACGGATCTGCTGTTTACCAGCTGTGGAATAAATAGCCTCTGCTCCACGTTGAACAATGTAGGCTGTTCCATTAAATTTTGTCGATTGCCTTCGCCGCCACAAAGCATTCAATGAATGTTCTTGTCCTTTTTTATCAAAGACTTTCAATTCATTCGGAACAATGGTATATCCGCAACGTACGCCGGTAAAACCGGCTGTTTTGGAGAAACTCCTGAACTCGACAGCGACTTGTTTGGCTCCTTCTATTTCGTAAATACTGTGAGGAACATCTTCCTCGGTAATAAATGCTTCGTATGCAGCATCGAACAAAATCAATATTTTTTTCTTTATGGCGTAGTCTACCCATACTTTAAGTTGTTCTCTGGTTAATGTTGTTCCTGTTGGATTATTAGGATAACAGAGGTAAACCACATCAATGGTTTTAGTAGGAATTTCGGGAATAAATCCGTTCTCGGGAATCGCTTGAAGATAAACAATGTTGCTCCATAGACCTTCATCCAAATTACCGGCTCGTCCTGCCATAATATTCGTGTCTAAGTAGACCGGATAAACAGGGTCGGTAATTGCCACTTTGTTTTCTAAACCCAAAATATCGCCGAAATTTCCGGTATCACTTTTGGCTCCATCACTTATAAAAACCTCATCCGTATCAAGCTGGATTCCTCGTGTGTTGAAATCGTTTTTAATAATAGTGTCAATCAGAAACGAATATCCTGTTTCAGGAGCATATCCGCGCATTGTCGAAGCATCCGCCATTTCATCAACAGCCTTTTGCATAGCTTGAATTACGACTGAAGCTAATGGATGTGTTATATCGCCAATTCCTAAACTAATCACTTTTTTTTCTGGGTGAGTAGCTTTATAATATTCTACTTTTTTTGCTATTTTAGAAAATAAATAACTTCCGGGTAATTTCAGAAAATGTTCATTTACAAGCGCCATAATATATTTATGAATTAAGAGTTAATAGTTTACCTTCAAAGACAGTTATAGCATTACCGGTCATATATATATGATTATCTTCCTCGTTCCATTCAATTTGAAGTTCTCCTCCAGGCAACTGAATGATTGATTGACGTTTCAATCGTCCGGTCAATACTCCGGCAACCAATACGGCACAGGCTCCGGTTCCGCAGGCTTGCGTTTCGCCTGTGCCACGCTCCCAAACACGTACATTTGCCTTTTGAGGAGAAACAATCTCCACAAATTCTACATTCGTACGTTCGGGATACATTTCGAATAACTCAATCTTTTTACCTATTTGATCTAATGCTAGTTTATCTATGTCATTTTCAAAAATTACCGTATGCGGATTTCCCATCGATACGCAGGTAACATAGTATTGTTCGGGAGAAAAATCGATCCATTCATCAATCACTTCTTCTTTGCAAAATAATACCGGAATATCCGAAGCGCGAAGTAGGGGTTCTCCCATATCTACGCTTACCTTTTGTACTTCTCCATTTTGCAGAAATAACCGGAGATGTTTAATTCCAGCGTTTGTTTCTAAAGAAATAGCTGTTTTATCGGTCAAACCTTTTTCGAAAACATATTTTCCTACACAACGAGAGGCATTCCCGCACATAGGAGACTCTGATCCGTCGGGATTAAACATGCGCATACGAAAATCGGCTACGTCAGAGGGCATTATCAATACCAATCCGTCGGAGCCGATTCCTTTATGACGATCACTAAGCGAAACAGCTAAAGTCTCGGGATGATCTACACGTTCATCAAAACAATCGATGTAAATATAATCGTTACCAATACCATGCATTTTTGTAAATTTCATTTTTCTCTTATTTTAGATGTTTTTGCAACAAAAAGAAAGAAATACATCGCAAAGATGAGCATATTATTTTTTATATGCAAGTATAAATAGCATTTAGTTTATTTAAATTTTCATTTTATGTCAAAATGATACAAAAAATGGAGAATCATTGTGCATTTTGTAATAAATCGACTAAATGAAAGATTATAAAATGAAAAATAATGGAATTAATTTCCTAACTCTTTTTAAAGTGAGATTTGAAGTATGATATCTTCAATTTTACAGAATAACCGTTTTCTTCTGGATGATATTTTTGACCTAAGATTTTCAATTTGGAGTATTTCTTCGGACTTTAGTTTACCTGCTTCTGTTATTATATTCAGATGATTTATAAAAACCTGGCAATCATGCCATTTGCCTAAATAAATGCTTAATTGGTCGTAATTGGATGTGGGATGATATTCTTTTTTGGAGGAAAAACTTTTCTGGTTGTAGTCATATATTTTAATTTGTTTACGAAGATTATGAAGTTCATATGCTTTTAAAGATTCTTCGGACAATAATTTTTGAATATTCTTTCGTTTTTTCTCTAAATAACTGTTGACATCTTTCTTATGTATCTGATCAAGTAATGATGTTAATTTCTTAAATTTATTATCGAGCTGATCAATTATATCTTGATTTATAGTAGTAAAATATGATATTTCTTCTTCCAACAATTTACTGGATAACTTACTTCTGTATTCGCTTAATGCAAAAAAGGATTGATACTTATCAAGCAATTGCTCTTCTAACTGAAGATCTCTTACTTTGCCTGCTTGTTTGTATATTTTTTTAAATGGCTTGAAATGTTTTTCAAATTCAAATTCTTCTGAACAATGATTTATCAAATCAAATAGGGCTTTTACTTTTTTAATCTCTACGCGAAGTTCATGAAACGTTCTTGTGGAATATTCATCGGCTGGCTTTTCTAAAATTGAGTTGATAGCTTTTACCCTTTTTTTAAGATATGTGATAAGCTTACGCATAAGTTTACAATCCCCAGGTTTTATTGGGTTCTACCCCCATTTCAAGAATTAATTTACCACCTTTTAGCAACTCCGAAACAGGAAAATAAAAGTGGTCCAACTGTTTGCCATTCAAAACTGCTCTCTGTATATACTTATTTTTTCTGGAAGCATTTTTCGATTCAATAATAAAACTTTTCCCTCTTCCAAAACGATCACCTAAATCTATCTCAACCTTCTCATAGAGGGGACTGGCAATTTCAAAAACGGGATTAATACTGCATCCTCCATCTGTTTGAAATAATCCTATGGCAGCCATTATAAACCACGCACTCATCTGCCCTTGGTCTTCGTCTCCTAAATAGGCATTAGCTATTCCAAATCCGTAATATCTGTCTAATATGGAACGACTCCACTTCTGGGTTAACCAGGGCTGGTTTGCCCAATTAAATAAAAATGCGAAGTGCATCGATTGCTGATTGCCTTGTACTACTGGATAATCCCAATATTGATCGTTTGGTGCATTATAACGCAATGGTTCGCTGGCTGAAAATCCCCAGTTTAATCTTTTTACAAAATCTTTTTCTCCTATAATAGATATTAATGCCGGAACATCTTGGGGTACAAAATAACTTAACTGCCAAGCATTTCCTTCTACATAATGTTCGTTGCGACCTGACTGAAATGGATCAAAATCAGCGGTGAAGCGCCCTAATGAATCCTTCAGATGGGCATATCCGTTCTGGGGATTGAACGCGTTTCTCCACCAATTGCCGCGGTCATTAAATATTACATAATCTTCGATTTTACCTAACGACTTTGCAAACTGTCCTACAGCCCAATCGTCAAAAGAATACTCAAGAGTGTTGGAAAAACGACCTTTTTCAATGGGAACATACTTATATTTGAGATATGGAACTAAATCTCGGTTTCCTGTAAAACCGCCGTCTACATGCTTTGCAGGGGTTGTTTGCATTTTTTTAACTGCTTCAAAGGCCAGATCCACATCGTAATTCCGAATTCCCATTTGGTATGTGGACACTATTAATGGGATCTCATGCTCGGCCACCATTACCGGAATATATTTCATCCCGGCGGGACCTTTGGCCAACCAGCCATTTGACTGATAGAGCGCCAACTGGGAATTCACCCATCTTGAAGACCATTCGGGGGTAATCAAATTCCATAACTGGTTCAGATTCCAAAAGGTGTTCCAAAAAGCGTCACATCCTAATGCTCGATGATCGGGATTGGAAAATTTCTGAACTTTATTGTCGGGCGACTTCCACTCTCCGTTTACATCGCTCCAAGTGTTCCTGCTGTATGAACGATATAAATTGGTGTAAAAACGTACTTTTTCCATTCGATCGGACGTGGTGATTTTTAAACGTGAAAATATATCGTTCCATACATTTTTTTGATTTTGTACTACTGCTTCAAAATCCCATCCAAAGGGTTCGGTTATCTCTTGTCTCAGATTTTCTGATGCATTATCAATACTCACCAAAGAAATACCGGTTCTCACTTTTACTATGGGATTCTTTTTGGTGTCAAACTCAACATACATGCCTGCATCTTTTAAATCATTTCCGGTAATCAGATTTGATCTCACTCCTTTTTCATCGGTCCACCCTCCTATCTTTTTAATGGGTGAGTCAAACTCTATTACAAAATTTATGGTATAATCCTGATCGGCATCATTACTCCATACGCATGTTGAGATCTGGTGACTAAAGCCTTCAATACGGGTGTCACTAACTTGCTTTATTAATAGGTCCTTTAATAGATAATTATATTCTGATGGTATATGAAGGTCAATCATTACTCTTCCGTCTTTGTCTCTCGGAAATGTGTACTTTTGAAAACTTGCGCGGTCTGTTGCTGTTAATTCTGCTAAAATATGTGTGTCTGTTAGAAGGACTTTGTAATATCCGAGAGGGGCTTCTTCACTGTTTTTGTCTATCCTTGAACGATAGCCTTCGTCGGACTTAAACTGATCTCCTACTTTTGTGAATAGAATACCGTTGGTGGGCATCATCCCTAAACCGGCCATGGTCCATTCATGGATATGACTGAAACAGCCTATACTCTCAAATGTTGGCTGATAACCGGATTGCCAACCACCATTTTGATTGTCGGGACTCAACTTGACCATACTGAATGGCATCCAGGGACCGGGAGCAATCATCCAACGAGAGTGGGCTGTACCTATTTTGGTGTCTACATAATCGGCATAGGTCTGTAATGATTGGGGGGAACGGACCACTTCGCCTTGTTTTAAGATTTTATTGTCGATAAATATCTGATAACGACTCTTCTTAAGATTTTGTACAGATGGCATCGGGACTTCAAACACATATCGTGCTGTGTCTAACTGCGCTTCAAATATTTTTACTCCGTCTAATCGTACGGATAATTGTGGATGTCCATACAAATGTTCAACATCTACCAACAAGGGTTGCTTTCTAGCTCCATCTTGCTCAAGTTCGTAAGAAGCCGCAGTTACATCTCGGATAAATAGGCATTCATTGTTTTTGACTGATTTTGCTTTGACTGGACCTTCCAGATATAATTGATCAAACACAATCCAACTGCCTTCAATAACAGAAATTGTCACTTTATTCCCACCTTCTTTTAAAGATCTTGAGTCGAATGAAAATGCTAAAACCTGCTCTTTCGCATTTTCGGTTATTCCTCTGATTACATCATCGGAATGGCCGTAGATATTAAACTTTTTCTCAATATTGTTTACTGATAGTTTTACTAATGATCGGTTCGGATGTGAATCTACTAAATCTACATATAATGTCCATTCTCCTTCTGATGGAATTTTTTCGAGGTTAAAAAGGATATTGATCTCGTGGGTTCGCCAGCCTGATGTGCCACCGGTCCCACCCCATCCATCATCGGGACCGGGAAGTACATATGGAAAATCTTTGCTTTCTACGGAATGATTTATAAGAAAATAACGATCTTCATAACCAAAATCTTTTGCTAAAAAATGCTTATAATCGGAGGGACCTAATGCAAATTCGGAAGCTTTGTTATCAGAATTTCCAATTTTCCATATTAAGTTATTCTGACCCACGGAGCTTAAGCAGATCAGACAAAAAAAAATGCTTATCACTAATTTATTCATGTATTTATTTTTTACGTTTGTTAACATTATTTTACCATCCCAGTCTTGCCTTGATGGTCTCACCATGGTCTCACTAAGTTCGTAGCATAATAAGGTCAAACTACTTAAATTAATTAAAATAGTTTAACACTATATCAAAACTTATGTCCCTTTGCTAATCCTCCTTCACTGGTTTCTTTATATAGTGAGGGCAAATCATGTCCGGTTTGACGCATGACTTCAACCACTCTGTCAAATGATACACGATGCATTCCATCTGTAAACATTGAATATAAATTGGCGTCTAAAGCTCTTGTGGCTGCATGAGCATTACGCTCTATACAGGGAATTTGGACTAATCCACACACGGGATCGCAAGTCATTCCTAAATGATGCTCAAGTCCCATCTCTGCGGCATATTCTATCTGGGCGGGACTACCGCCAAAGAGTTGTGCAGCAGCAGCGGCGGCCATGGCACAGGCGACACCGACCTCACCTTGACAGCCGACTTCCGCTCCTGATATTGATGCGTTTTGTTTTACTGTATTGCCAAACAATCCGGCGGTGGTAAGGGCTCGTAATATTCGGTCTTCACTGAATCCGCGGATATTGGCTAAATGGTATAATATGGCGGGAACAACACCACTGGAACCGCAAGTGGGGGCGGTAACAATAACTCCTCCTGAGGCGTTTTCTTCTGATACAGCAAGTGCGTAGGAAAAGACTAAGCCGCGGGATTGTAGCGATGATTTATATCCTTTTGCTTTGATATAATAACTGCATGCTTTGCGAGAAAGACTGAGGGGACCGGGTAGAACGCCTTCGTTATTGAGCCCGCGATTGACTGCATCCTGCATGGCTTTCCAAACTTCACGAAGATAGTCCCAAATTTCTTTTCCTTCCGATTCTTCTACATATTCCCAATAGGATTTACCGCTTTTTTCACACCATGACATGATGTCGTCTATCTTATTCATAGAATAGATATCGCGATCCATCTCGGGACCTAATCCTACAATTTTTTCACCGTCGGATAAGGCGCCGCCGCCAATACTGTAGACTGTCCATGAGTCGATTACCTTGTTTTCTGAATCAAATGCTTCAAACTTCAGGGCGTTGGGATGAAACGGTAAAAAGATCTTGGGCTCCCACTCAATTGTGGTGGGAGCTTTGGGATTAAGCACGTTCATAATGGCGACATCGGTTAAGTGACCTTTACCGGTTGCAGCAAGACTTCCGTAAAGGGTTACTTTATATCTTCTTACATTTTGTGTTCTGTTAAAAAACAGTTCGGAAGCTTTTTTGGGACCCATTGTGTGACTGCTTGAGGGACCGTTTCCTATTCTATATAATTCTCTTAGCGACTTCATATTAATACGTTTCTCTTAGATGCTTAACGGTAATGGGGGTTTTTAATGATGCCTTTAACTCGGGTGATGTAATTACAATGGTCTTCTTTTCACCGGGCATCAAATTGAAATAATTGTCGGTGTATTGTGCTCCCAACACGGGGATCTCTACAAACACATCTTTTGCTAACTTCTTACTGGTTAGGGTTACTGTATATTTACCGTCAGCATATTTTACTTTTGTACTTATGGTTGTTTCGGGCAGATTGAGCTTGTTTGGCCAATAATAGAAATAGTCTCTCACTGAAACGACTTTACCGTTTTTATCACTTAACCATGAATGAATAACTACGTCATGCTTTTCTGCTTCTGTAACTAATTCTGAATCATTGAATGTTCTTACAACAGTACTTCTATTGGCTTTTGCAGATACTTTTTGCTTGAATTCTTTAAGCTTCTTACTTGAAAAATCAATGACTTGAACTGTCAACTGCAATCCTTCTATGTCATTCAAATGATCTGACATGGTGTAATATGAGAGGGTGTTGTCTTTATGCTCTACTCCTAATGCTAATGGGGCAAACACATTGCGCATCTTGTAATGCTGGGCTTTCCAGTTATTGTAATAGTCGACACTCGACCATGATACAACGGGCCAATCATCATTCAACTGCCAATAGAGTGCACCCATGCAATATGGTTGATGACGGCGATTGGCTTCTACGGCTTCTTCCATTCCGTTCCCTTGCATAATCAAACCGATATATACAAAATCTTCGAAATTCTTAGGGGTATGATAATACATATCCATATAAACCTTGATCAACTCGTTCCCTACTCCACTCTTCTGATGTATCTTCATTACATCGGAATTGATGTCGAAATCTTTCTCTTCGGCAAAGGTGCGAATGGTCTTCATCTCGGGAAAAGACTGGAACCCAAACTCACTTGCAAAGCGTGGAACTCTGTCGGCAAGCGCCTCAAATGGCATACGACCGTGCCATAATCCCCAATCATGTACGTCACTCGAATTGAATGTTTCTTTGTTCCCCCAATTGGAATCATATGGGGATCCATGAATATAATCACGTGTACCATCGTACTCTTTTATTATACTGGGAATCAAATCTCTAAACGTTTTATCGTAACCTTCGGTCCATTGTTTATATATCCATGCTGGCTTTTTATTCAATCCCCAATGTTGCAAGGCTTCTTCTATCTCATTATTGCCGCACCAAAAAGCAAGCGAGGCGTGATTGCGCAGGCGCTTTATATTATAAATGACTTCACTCTTCACATTAGAAAGAAAGGCATCATCGGAGGGATATGGAGTGCAACCGAAAATAAAGTCTTGCCATACAAGAATTCCTTTTTCATCTGCTAGCTCATAGAAATAATCGCTTTCATATATGCCGCCTCCCCAAACACGCACAAAATTCATATTGGCTCCTGTAATGTTGTCGAACAATTGCTTGTAATATGCGGAATCTTGTTGGGAGGTTAAAATCTCACCGGGGATATAATTGGTGCCTTTGGCAAATAATGGGGTACCGTTTACCTTGAAATAGAACGATTTTCCATGTTCATCGGGTTCTTGAACTAATTCTACTGAACGTAAACCTACTCTTTCTATTTTTTCCACAATAACCTTATTATCAATAATAACGCTTACCTTGAAATTATACAAATTGGGTTTTCCCCAACCTACTGGCATCCATAATTCAGGATTGGTTATCTCAAGCGGAATGCTTACATTGTTTAGCCCTTTGTTAAGGGTGATTGCTGATTCAACTGTCTGTGAATTGGCTGCTCCTATTCCATAATCAATGGATACTTTAGCCTTAACGGGTTCTTCAGATAGGGAATAAACTTCTACTTGATTGTCAATCTTCGCGGATTGTTGTGTGATCGATTCTTGTTTTACGTAATAACTGTCGACTCTCGCTTTGTCATATAGACTGAGCGTAACTGGCTTCCAAATCCCCATCTGAACGATACGGATTCCCCAGTCCCAACCAAAATGATAGGGCGCTTTACGGGAAAATACACTCATTCTTATTTCACTGTGATCGTTGTCTGCCGGATAGTTGAACCCATTAGTTAAATAGACGGGCATCATATATGCAATGGGCGAATAAAAACGAATATAAAGATTGTTTTCTCCTTCTCTTAATAGATTCTTGACTTGTACTTTATGACCTACAAACATGTTCTGAGAATTTAATATCTTGGAACCGTTCAAGAAAACATCGGCGTATGTGTCTAATCCCTCGAAAAACAATATTGCATCGTCTTTTTTTAATTGAGAGGCTGTTAAAGTAAACGTTTTCTTGAAATCCCAATTCAATTTCTCAGGCCATTGAACTTCATTTTCATTGGTCCCAAAATATGGATCCGGAAGTACTTTATAACGAATCAAATCGCGCTGAATGGATCCTGGAACTTCGGCCTCACGCCATTCGTCTTTATCGGTCTGACTAAATTGCCAACCGTCATTCAATGTGATAATCTCGCTATTTTGAGAAAACAAGAATAGCGGAAATAATAAATTGAATGCTAATATAAACTTTTTCATAAGGTGAGTTATTATTTTGAATTTTATATGGACAAAGATAGCTAAAAACAAACTATTTTTTCGTATATTTACGTGTCGAATAGAAGCAGAGGAAAGAATGAATGATCTCTTTAACAATAATAAACATGAGTTTTTTAATCTTTATAAAAAACTATATCTTTTCTTAAGAACAACTTGGAATATAGAAAAGACAAATAAACTCAGACGTATTATCACTGATTCAATCAAACAGTCATTTGATGATGGTGATAAAAACGCACAGGAACAATTTATATTATCACTGAAAACAGTGGTAATTATTATTGAAGAAATTGGATTGAAACAATCTTCAGTGGCGGCTACTCTTCTTTTTAATCCTGTTTACTTTAACTATTATTCAGTTGAAAACACTAAAAAAGACTTTGGAGATGATGAGGCTTTAATTCTTGATGGATTACTGAGAGTCAACATGTTCAACGATAAGAAATCGGCTATCGAACAGGAAAACTACATGAAACTTATGCTCTCTACGGCTGAAGATGCGCGCGTTGTATTTATTATGATCGCTCAACATCTACAGAAAATGAGGAATGCTAAGTCTATGGATAATGCAACACGACTGTCTCTTTCGGTTGAATCGACTTATTTATATGCTCCTCTATCACACCGATTGGGCTTATATACTGTTAAATCGGAGCTTGAAGATCTATCTTTGAAATATACTGATCGAGATACTTATGATTATATTGCTTCAAAACTGAATCAGACAAAACGGTCACGTGATTCGTATATTAATGAATTTGTAACTCCGCTAAAAGAAAGACTCGACAAAACGGGACTTAAATATGATATAAAAGGACGGACCAAATCGATACACTCCATAAACAATAAGCTTAAAAAGCAAAAGGTGGAGTTCGAGGATATCTATGACTTGTTTGCTATTCGTATCATTCTTGACTCTCCTTTGGATTTGGAAAAAACTCAGTGCTGGCAAGTGTATTCTATTGTAACTGATATGTACCAACCTAACCCAAAACGACTGAAGGATTGGTTGTCAATTCCAAAAAGTAACGGATATGAATCATTGCACATCACGGTAATGGGACAGCATTCCAAATGGGTCGAAGTGCAAATTCGTACAAGACGAATGGATGAGATTGCGGAACGTGGATTGGCTGCACACTGGAAATATAAAGGAATAAAAGAGGAAACTTCTCTGGATAGCTGGGTAAGTAACTTGCGTGAATCGCTGGAAAGTGACGACCTAAACTTACAGGAAGTGCTTGGTGATTTTAAACTTAATCTGTATAATGAAGAGATATTTGTATTTACTCCTAAAGGGGATTTGTTTAAACTGCCTAAAGGGGCTACGATTCTGGATTTCGCTTTTGCAATTCATTCAAAATTAGGGTCGACCTGCGTTTCGGGAAGAGTCAACGGAAAGAATGTTCCTATTAAATATGAACTGAAGAGTGGCGATCAAGTGGAGATTAACACTTCTGCACACCAATCTCCTAAACAGGATTGGCTTAACTTTGTGGTAACGTCAAAAGCAAAGACTAAAATTCGACAACTTCTGAAAGAGGAGGCGGGCAAACAGGTGGATATCGCCAAAGAAACGTTGTCCAGACGCATGAAAAACCGCAAAATAGATTTGGATGAAGCTACTCTTTCACAATTCATCAAAAAGCTTAGATATAAAACAGTTACGGATTTCTTCATTGATATAGCTACGGGTAAACTGGAGGTAAATTGGGTGATCGACCACTATATCGAATTTGAAAATAAGGAAAAGGAGTCTGAACATCGCGACTTTTCAATCGCTTCAAGTGCAGAAAACTTTGTTCTACAACCTACTGAAACTATTCAAAGCAGTGATGAACTTATTATTGATCAAAACTTAACAGGTATAGATTATAAACTTGCTAAGTGTTGCAACCCTATTTTCGGAGACGAAATATTTGGTTTCGTATCTTCTCAAGGTATTAAAATTCACCGAATCAATTGTCCTAACGCCGAAAATATGTTTTCAAGATTCGGATATCGAATTCTTAAAGCAAGGTGGTCGGGCAAAACTACGGGTTCATCAAGCTATACTATTGTGCTGCGCGTCATCGGAAATGATCAGATCAATATTGTGTCAAACCTTATCTCAATTATTTCAAAAGAGGATGGTATACAACTCAGAAACATTAATATTGATTCAAATGATGGGCTTTTCCAAGGCAATATTTCGGTTATTCTTGCAAATACTTCAATGTTAGAACAGCTTATCAAAAAACTCCGTGCAGTTAAAGGTGTCAAATCTGTATCAAGATTGAATTGAGGATATTTAATCTCTCTTTCATTTTTTAAAGAAAATATGTACCTTAGCGGAAAATACGTGCATATGATTTGCTTTCCAAATGCTAAGATAAATCTTGGTCTCAACATAGTTTCTAAACGACCTGACGGATATCACAATCTGGAGACGGTTTTTTATCCTATTGACCTGAAGGATGCATTGGAAATTACACCTTGTAGCATGGATCAGCCTTATCGATTCCATCAACTTGGAATTCCAATTTCAGGTGATCCGGATAAAAATTTGGTTATAAAAGCATATAACTTATTTGCTGAACTTATAAATATTCCTCCTATCGAAATTCGTTTATTAAAAACAATACCCTTCGGTGCTGGTCTTGGTGGTGGGTCTTCGGATGCTGCATTTATGCTGAGTCTGCTTAACAAGACTTTTTCATCTGATTTTTCTATTGATGAACTTGCTGCTATGGCTACAAAAATCGGAGCGGATTGCCCATTCTTTTTATATAATAAACCGGCATTCGCAACTGGAATTGGTGATGAACTTGAAATCATAGAACTTGATCTGGATTCTTATTATTTTGTGTTGGTTAAACCTGACTTTAGCGTTCCAACAAAAGATGCGTATTCAATGATTACTCCAAGCAAACCTGATATATCGCTGAAAGAGATAGTTAAAAGACCAATATCGGAATGGAAAACTTTGATGAAGAACGACTTCGAAATACCTGTTTTCAAGAAGTATCCGGAAATCCAAAAGATCAAACAGCAATTATATGATTATGGGGCTTTATATACTTCTATGTCGGGCTCGGGATCCTCAGTATATGCATTTTTTAAAGATCCTGTTAAAGTCTCATTTCCAAATAATTATTTTGTTTGGACAAACATGGAGTTGTAATAAATAATGTGCAAAATAAACATATATAAACAGTAATTTAAGTACACATGTCATGAAGTTGAATATAAAATTGATTAGCATTCTCTTGGGATTTGGTTTTTTGATATCATCAGCTGTTGCTCAACAAAACGTTATGCCACAAAGCGTATCAACTACAAATCCAATTATTGTTAACAAACCAATTATCATGGATAGCGTTGGGCTGAATGATAAAAAGTTCTCGAACTTAAACTTGTTGGAGTCTTACATCGCTTTCCCTAAACATAATAAATTCACTCAATCAATTACACCGGATAATGGCTTTTTCCGATTGACTAAGCCTGCAAATGGTTTTACAATTCAATTATTGTCCTTTTTTATTTCTGCTGATCAATTTAGTAATGCAAAACTAAAAGTTACATCACCTAATCTTCTGGAAGTGTATGTTGATGGCGAAAAAAAGGCTACAAAGTCTGAAACACAGGATAGTTTAAGCTCAGCAAAAGGTGTTGATGCTGCATTATCAGGTAATCTGCGGAATACTCGAGTAATAATCAAAATACTATCTTCTGCTGATGACAAAATAGCTCCTGCTTTGAAAATCGAATTGATGTCCGACAAAGGAACAGATAAGGTTAATTATTCTTTTCATAATAATGAACAACGAAGGATGTCTATCGTTGATGTGCTTGATGGAAAACGTGTAAATTCTTCGTCAATATCTCCTGGTGGAACATTTATCTTACTTAGTTTTACCGAAACTTTACCAGGTGGTGAAAGGAAAAATTATACGGAAGTATTTGACGTTAAAAGAAGACGTACAGTATTATCAGAATCGACTAATAGAGATCAGTTGAGCTGGATGCCTAAATCTGATTTATTATACTATGTAACAGATAATGAAGAGGGTAGAACTATTTTAACACTTGATCCACTAAAAATGGAGACCAAAATTCTTGCATCTAAACTCCCAAAAGAGAATTTCTATTTTTCACCTGATGAAAAATCAATATTTTACACTTCGAAAGAAAGTTTGAATGTTAAGAACCCGAATGGATTGAAACGATTGTTATCTCCTGAAGACCGACAACCTAATTATAGAGATCGCTGGTTTATTTATCAATACATTTTTGATTCAGGCCTTGCTCAACAACTTACTTTTGGTAGAAACTCTACTTTCATAAATGATGTTTCAAACGATGGTGAAAACGTCCTATTTTCAACTTCTAATGAAGATTATTCTGAAAGACCTTTCAAAAAAACATCACTTTTCTTATTGCATCTTCCTACAATGAAAATAGATACATTGTTCAAGGACGAAACTTATGCATATTTTGGTCAGTTCTCACCTGATGGTAAAAAAGTTCTTATCGCTGGGGCTCCTGAAGCATTCAATGGAATAGGATTGAATATCAAAGAAGGACAAATCGCTAACAGCTATGATGTGCAATCATTTATAATGGATATTAATACCAAAAAAGTAGATCCTGTCACAAAATATTTCAACCCATCAATCGACTCACAATCATGGAACGATTTTGATACAAACATTTATTACCAGGTACAAGAACGAGATAGAGAAAATGTATATCGTTATTCTCCAAGTTCAAAGAAATTTATAAAACTTCCACTTAAAGAAGATGTGATTCGTAATTTTTCTGTTGCTAATAATTCATCATGGGCGACATATACGGGCGTAAGCATTTCCAATTCAAATCGAACATATTTGCTAGATCTTAAGAATATGGAATCAATATTAATAGCAGATCCATACGCTGATCGACTGAACTCCTTTACTTTAGGTGAAGTCAAGGATTGGAGTTTTGTAAGTCAATTTGGAGATACAATCGATGGAAGATATTATCTCCCACCCAATTTCGATCCTACTAAGAAATATCCGCTTATCGTATATTATTACGGGGGTACAAGCCCCACGCAACGTATTTTCGAAAGCACTTATCCATTACATGTTTACGCAGCTCAGGATTTTGTGGTCTATACTTTACAACCCAGTGGAACAACTGGTTATGGACAGGAGTTTTCAGCTCGTCATGTGAATGCATGGGGAATACAAACTGCTGAAGAAATTGTTGAAGGAACTAAAAAGTTCGTCAATGAACATAGTTTTATTGATAGTACTAAAATCGGAAACATAGGTGCTTCTTACGGTGGTTTTATGACTCAATATTTGATTGCTTATACAGATTTATTTAAAGCTGCAGTTTCTCATGCTGGCATAAGTAACATTGCAAGTTATTGGGGTGAAGGTTATTGGGGATACACATATAGTGCAGGTGCAAGTGCCGGCAGTTATCCATGGAATAATCCTGAATTGTATATTAAACAAAGTCCTCTATTTAATGCTGACAAAATCAAAACCCCTCTTTTACTATTGCATGGAACAGCGGATACGAACGTACCAATCGGAGAAAGCATTCAAATGTATACTGCATTAAAACTACTTGGTAAACCAGTAGAATTTATACAAGTTGAAGGTGAAAACCATGCAATCTACGATTATAAAAAACGTATTGAATGGAATAATGCCATTTATTCATGGTTTACAAAATGGTTGAAAAATGAATCGGGTTGGTGGAATTCAATGTACCCCGATAAATAATTGTATGATAGCTTATTAATTTAAAATATGACACAAATAATAGATAAAATATATATTGAGGTTTGCAACATTGCAAAACAGACTGGTAGTTTTCTGAAAGAAGAGCAGTCAAAATTATCAAGATCAAATGTGGAGTTAAAAGGTACACGGAACTTCGTAACTTACATCGACAAAGAGGCTGAAATACAAATTGTTAAATGCTTAACACCTTTGATTCCTGAAGCAGGTTTCCTGACAGAAGAAGATACAATTGAAAATGAGAGTAAAGAGTTCACATGGATCATTGACCCATTGGATGGCACTACAAATTATATTCATGGAGACAATCCATATGGTGTTAGTATAGCTTTAATGAAAGAAAACAAAATTGTGTTAGGTGTAGTTTATGACCCCTTGACAAAAGAATTGTTTTCAGCATTCGATGGTGAAAATGGTGAAGCTCGATTGAACGGTCAAATCATATCGGTTAGCTCTCATAAAACATTAAAGAATGCATACTTATCATTTGGCATACCATATCAAATAGATGTCAAAGCTGAAGAAATATTTCAAAATGCATACAAACTCTTTCGCTCTAGCAGTTTTAGAATCAAAGGCTCTGCCGCACTTGAAATTTGCTATGTAGCATGCGGTAGATTTGACGGTTATTTTCATTCAGGACTTTCTCCATGGGATGTCGCTGCATCAAGTTATATTTTACAACGGGCTGGAGGTATCTGTACTGATTATTGTGGCCTGGATAACTATATTTTCGGAAAAGAAATGGTCGCTTCCAACCCATCTATTTATTCTGAAATCATGCAACAAATAATAAAATAAATGGATCAACATATAATTTTAATAGCATTTTTGTTGACCTTATTTGCAGGACTTTCAACTGGTATCGGCGGATTGTTAGCATTATTAGCTAAACATACTAATACTAATTTTTTGAGTCTTTCTCTTGGATTATCTGCAGGTGTAATGCTTTATGTTTCATTTATGGAAATGATGCCCATAGCTCTGAGTTCTTTATCTGATGGTTATGGAGAAAAACAAGGAACTTTATACATGATTATTTCTTTTTTTGGAGGAATGTTGCTTATTACGTTAATAGATTTTCTTGTTCCAAAATCATCAAATCCACATGAAATTCATAGTGTGGAAGAAATGAATCAAACTACAACAATTAATAAAAGACTTCAACACACAGGATTCATTACAGCATTATCAATTGCTATTCATAATTTTCCCGAAGGTATTGCTACATTTATGTCTTCACTCGGTTCTATGGATGTAGCAATTCCAATTGCAGCAGCCATCGCAATTCATAATATTCCTGAAGGAATTGCAGTTGCAGTACCTATTTATCACGCTACAAACAGTAGACAAAAAGCATTATGGCTTTCATTATTATCGGGATTAGCAGAGCCAATTGGTGCTCTTGTTGCATATCTTTTTTTAATGTCTTTTTGGACACCAATTACACACGGAATTATAATGGCTGCCGTTGCAGGAATCATGGTCTTTATTTCATTAGATGAATTATTACCTAGCGCAGAAAAGTATGGTAAGCATCATTTGTCTATTATAGGCGTCGTTTCTGGAATGGCGATTATGGCTTTAAGCCTCTATCTTTTCGTTTAAATTATTCCTAATATAAAAAATAAATAACTAACTTTACCAAGTATTATAATTACCTACATAATTTTCCAACAATATGACAACAGATCTCAAACAAATAGGAGAACGCATTAAAGGCTTGCGAGATGCACTTGATTTATCTCCTGAGGAAATGGCACAAAAGCTGGAAGTAGAAGTTGAAAACTATCTACTATATGAAGATGGGGAAAAGGATGTATCTGTATCTTTTCTACAACGCATTGAAAGAGAATTCAATATAGATATTTCGACAATAATGTTTGGAACAGAACCTCGAATGAACTCCTACTTCATTACCAGAAAAGATAAAGGAGTCTCCGTTGAAAGAGTTTCAGCATATAAATATCAATCACTTACAGCTGGTTTCAGTAATAATGTTGCTGAAATTTTTATTGTAACAGTTGAACCAAAACCGATGGATGAAGATTTTTATAGAAACATCCATCCAGGTCAAGAATTCAACTTTGTACTAGAGGGTAGTTTAATGTTGAATATGAATGGAAAAAATATCGTCCTTAATCAAGGTGATAGTATTTATTTCGATTCTACTCTTCCTCATGGTATGAAATCATTACACAATAAACCGGTAAAGTTCCTTGCTGTAATACTTTACCCGTAATGAGTAAAAAAAATACGTATATATTAAAAAAAAAGATAGTCAAAGGTTTATCATGTTAGAAAAATTTGTCAAACAAACCGAGTTCACTTCTCAACAAGATTTCATTGAAAACTACAAAATTGATGTTCCGGAAAACTTTAATTTTGCATATGATATAGTTGATGAATGGGCTACAAAAAATCCCGAGAAAAGAGCACTTATTTGGACAAACGACAAAGGGGACGAAAAAGAGCTAAACTTTGCAGAATTAAAAGAATTATCCGATAAAACTGCTTCCTTTTTTCAATCACAGGGAATAGGAAAAGGTGATATGGTTATGCTTATTTTAAAGCGTAACATTGAATTTTGGTATTCAATTATAGCTTTACATAAAATTGGAGCTATTGCAATTCCTGCAACACATTTACTCACTGATAAAGATATTGTTTACAGAGCAAATGCTGCAAGTATAAAAGCAATTGTTGCGTCTAATGACGAGAACCTCATTGAGCATATAGATAAATCTATGGATAGGTCTCCTTCCATAGATTTAAGAATAATAACTAGCGATCCAGTTCCTAGCGGATGGATTAGCTTTTGGGATGGAATTAATAATGCAGCACCATTTGTAAAACCGGAACATGTAAATACAAATGATGACATCATGATTCTCTATTTTACTTCTGGGACAACTGGGCAACCTAAAATGGTTATTCACGATTTCAAATATCCTCTTGGACATATTACTACTGCAAAATATTGGCATAATTTAAACGAAAACAGTATTCATTTGACTGTAGCAGATACTGGATGGGCTAAAGCAGTTTGGGGAAAACTATATGGTCAATGGATTGTTGGTGCCACTATTTTCGTTTACGATTTTGAAGGTCGTTTTATTCCTGAAAATATGCTCGAAATGTTGTCTAAGTATAAGGTTACTTCATTTTGTGCACCACCTACCATTTATAGATTTCTGATACTTGAAGATCTAAATAAGTATGATCTTTCTACCTTAGAATATTGTACGACTGCTGGTGAAGCACTTAACCCTTCAGTTTTTGAATCATTTTATGAAAAGACTGGTATTAAAATGAAAGAAGCTTTTGGACAAACTGAGACTTCCCCAACTATTATAACTTTCCCATGGATTGAACCAAAACCTGGTTCAATGGGTGTGCCTAATCCTCTGTATAAAATGGATTTACTTGCACACGATGGACGATCAGCTGAAGATGGTGAACAAGGAGAGATTGTGTTCTGCACAGATGAAGGACGTCCTTTAAGCCTATTTATGGGATATTATCGTGATGAAGAATTAACTGAATCTGTTTATTCAAACAATGTTTATCATACAGGTGATTTAGCTTGGCGCGATGAAGATGGGTATTATTGGTTCGTAGGACGAACAGATGATGTAATAAAAAGTTCGGGATACAGAATCGGACCATTTGAAGTCGAAAGTGCAGTAATGACTCATCCTGCTGTCGTTGAATGTGCTGTCACTGGAGTTCCTGATGAAATCAGAGGACAAGTTATTAAAGCCACAATTGTACTAAGTGCAGATTATAAAGATAAAGCTGGCGATGATCTTGCAAAAGAAATTCAAAATCATGTGAAAAATGTTACAGCACCGTATAAATACCCGCGTGTTATTGAATTTGTAGATGAACTCCCTAAAACTATTAGCGGTAAAATAAGACGTGTGGAAATACGTAAAGGAGGTAATGAGAACAATCTAACAATGGAATAATCTCAAATAGTTTTTTTAAAGTGACTTTAAGATAATAATTATTAATTAAATGTTTATATGAAAAAAGCGTATGTTTTTCCCGGTCAAGGTGCTCAATTTGTGGGCATGGGAAAAGATTTATATGAAACCTCTACCATTGCAAAAGAGCTTTTTGAAAAAGCTAATGATATTCTTGGTTTCAGAATCACTGATCTCATGTTTAACGGAACTGACGAAGACCTTCGACAAACAAAAGTAACTCAACCTGCTATTTTTTTACATTCGGTTATTTTAGCAAAAACATTAAGCGAGGACTTTAAACCTGATATGACTGCAGGTCACTCATTAGGAGAGTTTTCAGCATTGGTTGTTGCGGGTGCTTTAACATTTGAAGACGGATTAAAACTTGTATATAAACGTGCAATTGCAATGCAAAAAGCATGTGAGATAAATCCATCCACTATGGCTGCAATTCTTGCATTGACAGATGAAAAAGTGGAAGAAATCTGTGCTTCTATTGACGAAGTAGTTGTACCAGCTAATTATAATTGCCCGGGACAAGTTGTCATTTCTGGAACAATTTTCGGAATTGATAAAGCTTGTGAACTGATGAAAGAAGCAGGTGCTAAACGTGCTTTACCTCTGAAAGTGGGAGGCGCATTTCACTCGCCGTTAATGGAACCTGCAAAAATAGATCTTAGTGAGGCTATTCAATCTACTACTTTTTCAAAACCAATATGCCCAGTATATCAGAATGTTTCGACTCTTGGAGAAACAGATCCTGAAACAATCAAGAAAAACTTGAATGCACAATTAACTGCTCCTGTTAAATGGACTCAATCAGTTCAACAAATGATTGCCGATGGAGCAACTGAGTTTGTAGAATTAGGACCGGGAAAAGTTTTACAAGGACTAATATCTAAGATAAATAAAGATGTAATAGTTTCAGGAAAACAATAATTTGTTTTCTCGATTTTTAAATATTGAAGAGGCTGTCTCAAAAGATTGA
>DHSL01000004.1 GCA_002411345.1 Bacteroidales bacterium UBA5287
CAGAAAGCAATCATTCTGACAAAGCTCCATTATTTTGAGACCGCTGGATTGGAAACGATGGTAAGCTTTTTCAAAATTCTTTAATGTCCACATCTTTTTTTTGTGGGCAAATATATAAAGGATCAAAAGTTAATTTAGGACGGAGTAGACCGAATGCTTACCATAATTTAGAACCAGAAGAAGATGATAAGAAACTATAATCCGAAGTCATAAGTTCGAATGTTTTTTCTATTACTACTTGATCATTATCAGTCCGTTCTGAGATCGTAAAACCATTTACATCTGAAATATACCGAGGTTCTATTGCATTATAAATAGTTCCCTTGATTGGCCAAACAATACTTCCTTCGGGTTGATGCAAAACAACAATCTCTTCATTAGTGATATTCTTATTGCTAATAATATTGTTTTTAGTTGAACAACTCATCATTAGTAAAATGATTACTAAAAAGAAACAATTATAAGATTTTAATACATTTTTCATATAATTTCTTTGTCTTCAAACCAGAACACACCCTTCAATTCAGATAGATATTTATCAAAATCGACGATACTTTCATCTGTCATAAAAAAATATAAATAAAGAGGTATATTATATTTTCCTAATACTACAACACCCCTGCCATAGCGATATTTTTCCTGACAGTACTCGCCCTTAAAATTTAAAGGATAAATAAACATTGATTTACCATTGAAAATTGATTGTGCAGTTTCTGCAGGATAATCTTTAACCAACATCTCCACATCCTTAAGGTCTTGGTTTGAAAGTGATCGAAATTTCTTACCCCATTCAAAATAATTACTTACACGGGTAAATATATATTCTCGTGCCTCTTCATACTTATAAGGATTTGGTATTTTTTTTCCTGGTTTGAAAGCTGCACCAACAGCAATCATGCATTTCCCATCTTTATAGGACAATTTTCCATCCTGAAGTCCAAGCAAATTTTTAATATAACATTTATCATCTGTGCAAACTGGGGATAAACTGTCCGAAACAACATTCCATTTTTCATCTGGATGATAGGTTATGTAATTTCTTTCCAAAATGACCCAAAACTTTTCGTGTTTTTGTTTGGGTATGTTGTTTTCTTCGATGAGTTTCTGTATCGGACTTTTCTCTTTTGTCTCTTGTGCTTGAATCAATACCCCTATTGAAAGCGACACAAATAGTATTAGAACAGCTGTCTTCTTCATAATTTTATTTCCTATATTTTATAATTTCATGGTTAAAAAAATACAATAAAATTTACCACTGCAAGGTAGTTAATTTATTGATATAAATCATATTATAGTTAACTTTTTTTTGAAATTAAATTTATTTAACACCAAAACTCTATCTTTTTTTGTTTAACTTCATGTTTTCTCAATTTTCAAAAAATTATCGCATTACTTTTCCTTGCATAAAAGGAAATAAATTCATCATTTTGTCATTGTTTTCAGAAATATCTCTAACATGTTTTTACAAATGCTACAAAACCAACTTCCATTAATAAAATCGTTAACGAAATAAGATCCCAAAATCGAAAGTTCAGTAAAGATTTCGCTTATGAACTTATCGGTCAGACTGAAGCTATTTATCTTTTCTTACCGCTTACAAAATACAACACTTCTTTTGTGAAAGAAGTGCAAAGCGTAAAAAAATATTACAGCATTGATACCGGTTTTTATCGTGCACTACTCCCATCAACTAATATGAATAAGGGAGTATTGCTGGAAAACGCTGTTTTTCTACATTTTCGAAAACAGGTAAGTCACACGCGAAAGCTTCATTTTTTGGAAGGGGACAATAATTGCGATTTCGTATGGATTGAAAATGAAAAAATAACACAAGCTATTCAAGTTGCATGGGATATTTCCGATCCAAAAACCTATCTTCTGGAGATTGAGGCTTTTAAAAATATACAATGCAACAACTGCCTTTTAATTACTTCAGAAGATGAACGGAATGTCACAGAATTTGGAAAAAACATTCGTATTGTCCCGGCATGGAAATTTTTACTTTCACAAGCATAGCAAAAAGGAAAAGTTCCAAAACAATATTTATTTATCAATCACTTGTATAGATGTACTCAAAAGCTTATCTTCGAAAATTTCGACTGTAAAACTACTTTTTCGCCACTTCTACCGTCAGAATATATAACATGACAATTCCTGCCATCCAACCAAAAAAGGCAGGGGGAAGCTGAACAAAGTCAAATAACTTCATAAAAGGAGAAAACGGAATTATCAACACAAAAACAATAACGAGCACGGTTGCTAATACAAGATATTTTCCGGGAAGACTTCGAAAAAATGGCTTGCGTGTACGAACTACCAAAACAATAAGTGTGGCGGAAATTATCGATTCTACAAACCAGCCGGTTTGAAAAAGTTGTTCATTGGCTTTCAGAAAGTAAAGTAATACACCAAAGGTCAGATAATCGAAAATGGAACTTATCAGTCCGAATGTTATCATAAACCGTTTAATAAATTCCAAATCCCAACGCATAGGTTTTGATACACTTTCACTATCAACACGGTCACTCGCGATAGACATTTCAGGAAAATCTGTCAGAAGATTTGTCAATAAGATCTGCTTGGGAAGCAATGGCAAAAATGGTAAAAATAACGATACACCGGCCATACTGAACATATTCCCAAAATTAGCGCTGGTAGCCATAAACACATATTTCATGGTGTTTGCAAATGTTTTCCTGCCTTCAGTAATACCGTCTTTCAACACTTCTAAATCAGGTGCGAGAAGAACAATATCGGCTGCTTCTTTGGCTACATCGACCGCCGTGTCTACAGAAATTCCTACATCGGCTGCATGAAGAGCGGGTGCATCATTGATGCCGTCACCCATAAAACCGACGACATTTCCTGATTTTTTAAGAGCTAAAATAATGCGTTCTTTGTGATTCGGTTCGACTTCGGCAAAAACATGAGCGGACAACACACGGTTCAACAAGGCGGCTTCACTCATCTCTGTCATTTGCTTACCGGTTACAATAATAGGATTTTGAATTCCCATTTGAACAACCAGACTTTTAGCAACCAATTCATTATCACCGGTTATAATTTTGAGTGATACACCCAATTCCTGCAAATCTTTCACGGTTTGCAGCGTTTCTGGTTTCAACGGATCAAAAAGCGTTACAAAACCTAAAAACACCATATCTGCTTCATCTGAAATATTGAACTCGGCAACATCGGTTTTTTTGTATGACACACCAAGAGTACGATATCCGACGGTGCTCAATTTTTGATATTGCGCCATTATTGCATCACGGCATGATTCAATATTTTTCACACTTTCGTCTGGCATTTCCGCGGATGTGCAAATCTCCAACACTTTATTAAATGCTCCTTTTGTAATGGCAATAGATTGATCTTTAATACGTGTATAAATGGTTAATCGCTTCCGAATAAAATCATACGGAATTTCAGAAATCACGCTCTCTGATGTTTTTTGACCCATAAAACTGTTGCAAATGGCTTCATCAATGAGATTCCGGAATCCTTGTTGTAATGAGGCATTCAACCACGCGTAATAAAATGCTTTGGGTGACGAAGCTCCATTAATATCGACCACATCTTTCAGATCGACTTTTCCGGCGGTAATGGTTCCGGTTTTATCGGTGCAAAGAATATTCATGCTGCCGAAATTTTCAATGGACGACAAACGCTTCACAATAACTTTCTTTTTCGCCATATCATGAGCACCTTTCGAAAGATTTATAGTGATGATGGCGGGCAAAAGTTGAGGTGTAAGTCCCACGGCTAATGCTAATGAAAACAGCAGTGAATCTAAGACGGGCTTGTGCATCAACACATTTACTGCGAAAATTATCATCACTAACAACAAGGTGATTTCCATCAACATATATCCAAAACGGTGAATGCCGCGCTCGAAATCGGTTTCGGGCATCCGTACTGAAAGACGGGATGATATTTTTCCGAATTCTGTTTGTTTTCCGGTTCCCGTCACCAACACAACAGCTCTTCCACTGATGACATGCGAGCCCATAAAAACCATATTTGTGCGCTTTGCAAGGGGTGTATCATCTGGGAGAACTCCCACGTTTTTTTCTACGGGAAATGTTTCACCTGTGAAAGCGGCTTCATCCATATATAACTCTTTCGATTCTACAATGATAGCATCACCAGGCACAATATCACCAGCACTAAGGTGTACAATATCACCCGGAACCACATCTTCCACTGAAATTTCGGAGGCTGTACCGTCTCGCCACACCGTGCATCTAATTTGAACTATTTTTAGTAATTGCGCCACGGCATTTGCGGCGCCACGTTCCTGAAAAAACCCTAACACACTACTGATAAATACTATACCAAATATGATAATGGCATCAGTACGATCACCCAAAAAGACAGAAAGCATGGCAGCTGTCAACAATAAAAGTGTAAGAGGACTTTTAAATTGTAATAAAAACAATAAGACATCCGAAGTTTTCGATGACTTTTTTAATGTGTTCGCACCATATTGTTTCAGTCGTTCTTCTGATTCTGATACAGAAAGTCCATTTACAGAAACACCAAATGAACGCATTATGTCCTCGACCGATTGGTTCCAATAAGCCGGTTGATTATTTTTTTCTTCGTTGGATTTATTCATTTTTCAATCTCCTTCACTAACTAATTAACACGACTTTCATTTTTTCGTCAGTTTTCGAGCACTAATATATTGAATTTATGGACATTATACATGATTTAGAATATTTTTTTAATATATCAAACATTATAAAGTGCTAAACCGACAATCTTATAAAGCCAATCCGTCAAAGGAATAGGACAACTGATCAATCTTCCGTTTTCTTTCAGGTTGTTCATAGATAAACGAATCCTGTAGGGGGGATTAAATTTGGTATTATATACTGAAAGACTTTTACCGCTGATACGGACATCGGATTTTATTTCTACCGGAATAATATCTGTCTGAATCTGTAATACAAAATCAACTTCTGCCCTATTCTCCGAACTCCAATAATAAGGCTTTGCATCGTTTTGGGTGACCAACGATTGCAATACGGCATTTTCGGCGAGCGCTCCTTTAAATTCAGTATATCCGGCATTTCCGGAAAGAATTATTTCCGGAGATAGTTTAGCTAATCGCCTTAGCAATCCGCAATCACAGGCGTAAACTTTAAATGCTGATACATCCTGATAGGCACTTAACGGAAGCCCTGGTTTGGATATGTTAAAGATACGATAGATAAGACCGGCTTCTTCCAACCACAGCAGGGCGTCTTCGTATTCACGTGCTCGTGCTCCGGAACGGACTATACGATAGATGAATTTCCTGTTTTCTTTGGCTAATTGAGACGGAAGGGAATTCCAAAGGCTATTGATTCGGGGAATATCTGTAGATGTGGCATATTTGGAGAAATCCAAGGTGTATAAATCCAAAATATTCTGCAATACGTCTTCAACTTCCTGAATCCCCTTGTTTTCAAGTAAGGTTACTATTGCTTCGGGCATCCCTCCGCAAATGAGATAGCGTTTGAATTCCAACTCTAACTTGCTGAGAATTATTTCTGGAAGCGGATCCAGAGTGTCCAGTCCGTTAATATAATGATATGTACGTTCATCGACTTCCTGTAGAAATTCCTTAAAGGTAACAGGTAACATTTTTACTATCTGCACTTTGCCAACAGGAACGGACATGTTTTTTTTACGTATGGCAACACCTAATAAAGAACCGGCAGCTATAACATGGTATTGCGGTGCATCCTCACAAAAATATTTCAAGCTGTTCAAGGCACCTTCGCTTGCCTGAATTTCATCGAATATGATCAATGTCTTACCCGCTTCGATGGGAACATCGGTAAATAACGCGAGTTCTTTGAGTATCCTATCTATATCCTTGGTTTTCTCAAAAATACTGTTTAATTCTCCTACTTTGTCAAAATTAAACTCGGCTACATGGTCGAAGCATTCTTTCCCGAATTCTCGCATAATCCATGTTTTTCCGGTTTGACGGGCTCCTTTCAACAAGATGGGTTTACGATTGTCGCTCTCTTTCCATCGACGTAAATCATCAATAATATCTCTACGAATTTTCATACTTTTCACCTTTTATGAGCGGAAAGTGTGATTATTTACACATTGTCCGCATGTAATTTCGGCAAATATACATTATTTCAAGATGATTGCAAAACTCAATAGAGGTTCAAACTATATCAATCACTTGCCTGAATATACTCAAAAGCTTATTCTCAAAAATTTCGAGCGTAAACTCTTTTTCATATTTCTCGCGACCGGCTTTACCCATTTTTTCTCGTAATTGTGGATGCAAAATCAAATATGCTATTTTCTCCGCTAACGCAATTACATTTTTTTGGGGGACTAAATAACCGGTTACTCCATTTTCAACTACATCGGGTATACCGCCCTCAGGAGTTGAAATAACGGGCAACGAGTGTTGCATGGCTTCCAAATTGACTAAGCCAAAGGTTTCTAAATTATAATAGGTCGGAAATACAAATATATCTGATTTGGCATAGGCTTCTTCTTTGTCACTTCCATATTTTTTGCCGACATATTTTACTTGTTCTGATAGATTCAATTCTTTAACTTTTTGTTGAAAATCCTCTTTAGAAATATTGCCTTCTGCGCCTACAAATGTACACTTGAATGGAATTTCTTTTTGGTGCAAGATTTTACATGCTTCTAATAAAATAAAAACTCCTTTTGATTTTATTAGGTTCGATAAAAATAGTATCTCTACTGAGGATTTAATTGATGGACTTACACTCTTTTCATCTTCATTCTCATTTTCTTTTGTCGCATGAATATCGCTAATGCCATTGGGACATATAAAAATTCTATCCTTGGGAAAATATTTTTTGATATCATCATACAGATATTCGGATAGTAAAATGCCTCTGGTATTTTTAAAGACGCATTTATATAATATGTTGTAGATAATTTTATGCTGATTTGTACTGATGCCTTTGTTGTGAAAATGATAGATGATTTTTACGCCAAAAAGCTTTACTATAAAAGCAATGAACGCGTCTTTTTTGAACGCGGCACCTTTAACGGCTATCGCGATATAACATAGCTGGGGCCTGTTCATGAGTAATTGTTTAATTACTTTGATTATGATCGAGAGGTAACGACCGACTTTCTTGAATGTTCTTTCTCCAACTTCATCAAGGGTGCGGGATGTGCTTAAATTTATATATGCACACGAAAAGGTTTCGTTAATGGGCTTACTTTCTTTGATGATCTGACCCATCACTGATGATCCATGGACTGGAGGGGGATAATGGAGTATGAAAAGAATGCGTTTCATAATTGATGGATTAATGTGTCTAATTTTTCATTAAATGTAAAGGGCATCTTACTTTCTCGTAATGACACGGTGCTTGAATCTAACGGCACTACTTTCTGTAAGGCTTCTCTGATTTTTTCGGTTAACTCTTCTTGATTGCTTGGATCAAAAGATGAACCGTTTTCATTGTTAATCAAACTGACGGCGCCTGCAATCTTTGAACAAATCACATAACAACCGCCCAACAGGGCTTCGTTTACAACAGCTCCAAATGCTTCTTTTATACTCGGCAATATGGATATCTGTGCAATATTATACCATGAACATAATGCTTGCCCTTCTAAATGACCAATAAACAGAACACGATCTGAAATGTTATTGGACTCGACTAAATCGACTAATTCTTGTCTCAATGGTCCATCGCCTACAAGCACAAGCATACAGTTGTCTTCTACTACCTTACTGAATGCTTTTATCAATACGTCTAAATTCTTGACTTCTACTAAACGGCCTACAAACAAGACTATTTTCTTGTGCTCAAGATCATATTTTTTTATGTTTTCGATCGAAATGGACAGACTATCTGAAAGTTTTTTCCTGAAAATATTATCATCGTGAATTATTGGGAGTTCTAATGCATTGATCTTGTCGGAAAAATGTGTTTTATTGTATAATCCAACATCGTTACTTGTATAAATAACTCCGTTAATATTCTTTGAAATGGTTGTTCTGAGAAAGGCTCTTATACCGGACCTTTTCATCGAACTATAAATACTGTCGTCTGAAATGGTGTATAATCGATATTTTTTCCTAAATATTACTTTGTATAGATAAGAAACAATAGTGGAATGACTGAATTCACTAGTAATAACAACATCAAACTTCCCTCTTGATAATAATTTTATTATGCCAAATCTTATAGGCCTGTTTCTAAAGTCAAAGCCTTTATCTAAATAATGGGGGACAAATTGAAGTTGGGATAATATATGCTCTTGATTGTATTTTAAATAGGGTACATTTCGATAGGAAAAATAAATGGACGCATCACACTTTTCATGTAGCTTGTTAAAAAAATCTACTCTATAGGGGGCTAAAGACGGATGCAGAATTAAAACTTTGGACTTGATTTTCAAATTCTTTTCCATTTGTTTATGTCTTTAATTTTCACAGTGATGACAGCGTATGCAATTATAATTATTAATTTGATAATATGGACGTTTTAGAGTGTTTTTTTAGTAATATTTCTTGATGTTTCGTCCTGATTTTTGTTTAATTTTGTTTTCATTGTCCTGTTTTAAATTTACATTTTGTAAAACTGTATCGTCCTGATTTTTGTT
>DHSL01000014.1:0-25937 GCA_002411345.1 Bacteroidales bacterium UBA5287
GGAGATACCCGGATTGTGATGCTCGATTGTGGGGAGGACAAAGAAGATGGACATCCGGTATATTATGGTCTGAACGATTTCAAGGGCCTGCGAAAGGAACAGGCGGAATTCTTGAAAAAAGAGGTTGCAAGTAAAGCATTTAAGAGAGCAAAGAAACGAGTGTTAATTCACCATATCCCCGTTTATGGTCTGTCCGAGGGAGCCTATAATCCAAGTCTTGATGAATGGGGAAGTATCTTGAAGGATGCTCCGTTTGATATTGCTATAAACGGTCACATGCATCGGTTTACTTACCATCCTAAAAACTCAGTCGGCAATAATTTTCCTATAGTAATAGGAGGAGGACCTAATATTCAAGAAGGTGCTGTTGTAATGGTTCTTAAAAAAGAAGGTGATAAAATGACCCTTCAAGTGCTTGATGCGAAAGGAGAAGAGAAACATAAGTTGGACTTGTAATGTAATTTGTTTCATCTCTTTGGTGGTATAAAATATATGCGTCATTTTAAGGATATATTATTTCTTATCTTAACTACAATATTCACGTCAAATCAATTGTTTGCTCAGGCTGAATATTATAAAATTAATTCTGTAAATGTATTGAGCTATTATCCGAAAGATATTTCAGGAGTAATTTTCTCAATGACAAAAGACTTACCAAATAATACTCAACTATCTATTGCAATAATAGAAAATGGCAAAATATTGATAAATTGTGTTTTCAAATAATGAGCGATACAGAAAAAATGTAAGTATTATTACTACTTTTATTTAGAACAGTTGGTTCTTATGTATTTCAGTCTTTATATCAAATCGTTCAAAAGCATTAAAATACTTTCTAACATATGAATGTGAGTAGATTAACAAACGCAAAAAATTACCCAAACAAAGAATTAGTGATTTTTTTTAAAACTCAAGATGATTTTAGAAAATGGCTGGAAAGTCACCATGAAAAGGAGACAGAACTAATTGTTGGATTTTATAAAGTAAATAGCGGAAAGCCTTCAATGACCTGGTCGCAATCTGTTGATCAAGCACTTTGTTTTGGTTGGATAGATGGAGTTAGAAGAACTATAGACAATGAAAGTTATTGCATTCGTTTTACACCTCGTAGGAGTAATAGCAGCTGGAGTGCGATTAATATTAGAAAAATAAAAGAACTCACAAAAAAAGGCCTTATGAAGCCTGCTGGAATAAAAGCATTTAGTTTAAGGAAAGAAAGTAAATCGGAAATCTATTCTTACGAAAATGATTTAGTTTTACTTGATTTAAACTATGAGTTACAATTTAAAGAGAACAAAAAAGCTTGGGATTTTTTTATTCAACAAGCACCTTCGTATAAAAAAGCAATAATACGTTGGATAATGAGTGCTAAGCAAGAAAAAAGCAGACAATTACGTTTAGAAAAAACAATTAAAGAAAGCGAACGACAAAAGCGAGTTACAGAATAAAACAACATTAGGAGTTTTTTGTTAATTCTTTAAAGATTTCCCAATCTAGGATAAGCCTGGAACTTTGATCTTACAATATAATTTTATGAAGATGTTTAGGAGAGAGTCCTTATCAAGGTAACTTTGAATTGGTGGTAAAAAATGTTACTAATGAATGATTTTCATAAGGTTTTAATGATAAAAATTTAAAATAAAGAAGTATGAAAAGAATTTCTCCGAAATGGATTTATAAATTAAACGAAAACGAGGTATTTGTCTTTGGAAGTAATATTCAAGGATTTCACAGAGGTGGCGCAGCGAAAATAGCTATGCAATGGGGTGCTGTTTGGGGGCAAGGTGTAGGAATACAGGGCCAAACTTATGCCATTCCGACAATGCAAGGTGGAGTAGATACCATTAAACCGTATGTAGATGAATTCTTGTTATTTGCACAAGCTCATCCCGAATTAAAATTTCTTGTAACGGAAATTGGTTGTGGAATAGCAGGTTTCACAGTTAAAGAAATAGCTCCCTTATTTAAAAAAGCAATAAGTGAAAATATGAATAATGTTTACTTACCAATGAGTTTTTATGATGAATTAAATAAATAAAATAAGTAAATTGATTTTTTGTTTTTACAGAACCTCACTCTTTTTCAAGTAATCGGGTTGGTTGGCATAAATAAAGAGTAGGGAACCACCCTTGATTGTATTAATGATCGGTTTTGTCAATTCGCGAGGCAGTGCTGGACATCCGAAGCTACGACCTAACCGACCACTGGAACGAATGACCTGTTCGCTGCAATAATTAGCTCCATGGATCACAATAGCCCGAGCTCTTGCATTGTCGTTAATTCCTTCTTCTAGTCCATCCAGCTGCAGAGAATAACCGTTGCCGCCATTATAAGTACTAGCAGTCCGGTAAAATCCCAGTGAACTTTGGTGAGAACCATTCCGGTTAGAGAAACTCGTTGCATATTTTTCGCCGCTGTTTTTTCCGTGCGAAACATACGAAACAAAAAGGACCTCTTTCTTTTCCATATCCAGAACATACAATCTCTTCTCGGATGAAGGCAGATTGAAATCGATCAGCGTTAGCAATGGATTATTATCTTTGTTTAACTTTTTATAACCAGTATATGCCGCTTTAAAGGCATCAAAATGAATCAATTCTTTCAGATTCATCTGTTCATAAAGTTGTTCAGTTTCGGATAAAGTAATCTCGTTTTTTGATTTCTCATTCAGTCCATCTTTTGTTCCAATAGGGAATGAGAGGGCAGAAAATGTGATAAAAATAAATGTAAATAGAACGAAACGCATAGTTATATTCAGAAATTGTTTTCCAAATATACTATTTTTCTTGAATTAGAATGTTAATCAATCACAATGACAATCGACTGTTTAACAGTCGCCCAGTCGTACACAAATTTTGCGTGCGACGATGCGTTTCTTACGCACATATGAGATCGCGGTGTGGTTCCCAATGATGGGCTGTATTCGATAATGCTTTTCTGCGGATATTTTATCGGTACACCGTGAATGTAAGCACCATTTGTAAAACGTGAGGCATAAGGAGCATAACCCGCGATTGTATTTGTACCATCAATCAAGTAATACATCTTTTCTTTCTTTTCCTGCACAGCAAATATTCCTGTAGGAGTTTCATGAGAATGCGGTGGTTTATGAATGCCTGTGGTTGCAGGATTCATGCTCAATATGTACCATTCATTCCCATTTTTTTGTAACGTTGCGATATTTTGGTTAGTGACATCAACCGCCACCACTTTTTCAAACATTACGCTATCTCCCCAGGAGATAAGATAATTCTTAGGCAGTAAATATTCGCCATCCAGTGAAACGCCTTCGATTCTGACCATCTCTGTAGTGTCGCTACCCAATATTTTCACAAGCCATCCATCCCTTCCGTATCGCATAAGCTTTGTTTCGTCATTGATATTGAATAGAGGAGACGATTGATAACGCTCCACCCCATATTGATCAGTTACGTGACCATAATCGTTTCTTGTGAAATCATCTATAGTAGGCGCCTCTTTATTTTGGTTTTTGTAATTACTCAAAACCCCCCATTTTCCACCTTTAGCAATTTCGTTTTCGATATGAGCAATCCCTTTTTTTATCTTTTCCCATTGAAAATACCGGACTGTATTCTTATAAGGATATTCATCGTTCAGCGTATATTGATCATACTTAAAAGCTTTTTGCAAAACGATGTCATCTTTAGTCAATATTTTCCTCTTTTGCAGTATATGTTTTGTAGAATCTTCATCAACTATAACCGTTCCCGCACTGACACTATTGTTTCTGTTGCCGAGATCACACCCTAATTGTAACAACAATACAATCGAAAAGAAAAAAGTATATGAGTTACTTCTAATCATCGGTCGTAGTTTATTTATTTTTGCTTTCGTTTTAGTATGCATAGATTATTCTTGTAAGATAGAACGTGATTTTAGTGAAGAATGTTCATTTGCGATCCATATTCGGATACCAATTTGGAATTATTTTGAGAAAAATTGAGATAATTTTTGGCAGATTGATATGCGTAAAAAGTTTCTATTTATTTGTCAAAATAAGACAAATAAAGTGTAATTTTAATTTGTGAATTACAATTGTTTTTGTTATCTTTACGTGTTGAATTTTAAATTAATACTTGAATACAAAAATGTGTAAACTAAGAATTTTAACAGGTTTAATTGTATTGGTTTTAACCACCCATATGTTTGCCCAGCGAGACGTAAATTACGATGAGTCGAAAGTCCCCGAGTATGTACTTCCCGAGTTGTTAAAAAGTAGTGATGGAAAAAAAATTACCAATGTAAAAGGATGGGAAAAAATTAGAAGACCGGAACTGATGGAGTTGTTTGCTAGGGAAGTTTATGGACGTACTCAATTGGACAAGATTGATGTTTCTTATGAGTTGTTGACTGAAAATCCAAAAGCATTAAATGGTAAAGCAACCAGTAAGCAAGTGAAGTTCATTTTTTCGAACGGAAAGAAAAGTATTGAAGCCATCTTGTTAATGTATATTCCAAACGAATACAAAGGAAAAGTGCCTGTGTTTGTAGGATATAATTTTAAGGGAAATCACACGACAACCCTTGATACAACAATTCTTTATTCTCCCGTATTTGATTTGATAAAAGACCCTGTTTTGGAAAGAGGTTCACAATCCAACCGATGGCCATTTGATAAGATCATTGAACGCGGATATGCTGTTGCCACGATGTGTTATCATGATATTTTTCCTGATAAGCCTGAATTAAAAGATCACAGTATTATTTCCCTTTTCCCCGGATATGATTCAAAAGTCACAGCTCCTGATGAATGGCAGGCTATTGGTGCTTGGGCATGGGGATCGAGTAGGATAGTAGATTTTTTGGAAACCCAAAAATGCATTGATACCAATAAAATAGCGATCATGGGTCACTCTCGTCAAGGTAAGGCCGCACTTTGGGCCGGAGCACAAGATGAACGTTTTAGAGTAGTTATTTCTAATGATTCAGGTTCTGGTGGAGCAGCACTTTCCCGAAGAAAATTTGGAGAAACCTTATCGATCATAAACACAGCGTTTCCACACTGGTTTTGTAAGAATTTTAGTCAGTATAACAACAAAGAAGAATTGCTGCCAATAGATCAACATCAGCTTTTAGCTTTAATAGCACCTCGAAAATTATATGTTGCAAGTGCCGATAAAGACCAGTGGGCCGATCCAAAAGGAGAATTTTTATCAGCCTATTATGCCGGTCCCGTTTATCAGCTTTACGGATTGAGCCCTATCAAAACTGACAAAATGCCCGAACTACATCAACCGATAATGGGAGACGTTGGTTATCATATTAGAGCCGGAGTACATGAAGTTACCGATTACGACTGGAAATGCTTTATGGATTTTACCGATAAACATTTCAAAAATTAAAAAATTTACTCTTAAAAGAGTATCAGCAATTAAATATACTACATTTGTAATATCTGTTCATTTGAATTATCACAATGTGACAGGTAGGGGTGAAGCCGTATAAAATATGAACAACATCAAAAGAAATATTTCAGATTGTATGAAATTTAACAAATATCTAATAGCAGCAATAACAGGAACTTTTACATTGCCCTTATTGGCACAATCGGGAGAAAAGCCAAATATAATTCTCATTGTGGCAGATGACATGGGATATTCAGATATTGGTTGTTATGGAGGAGAGATTGAAACCCCGAATATTAACCGTTTGGGCAATCATGGAATCAGATATACACAATTTTATAACGCAGGCAGAAGTTGTCCGACAAGAGCTTCATTAATGACAGGATTATATCCACATCAGGCTGGGATGGGATGGATGACCGTAGCTAATTTAGGCACTCCACAATATCAGGGAGAATTGAATGATCGTTGTATGACTATAGCCGAAGTATTGAAATCTGTCGGATATAATACCTATATGAGTGGTAAGTGGCATTTGACCCGTAATTATGATGAAACTCAAAGTGCAGACAAACATAATTGGCCATTACAACGAGGATTTGATGGTTTTTTTGGTACAATTCCAGGAGGAGGCAGCTATTTTACTCCAAACGGTCTCGCTGTTGGAAATACAATTATTAAGCCCAAGCAGCCATTCTACTATACAGAAGCAATAAGCGATAATGCAGTAGGCTTTATTCGTGAAAATCAAACGAAGAAGCCCGAGCAACCATTCTTTTTATATGTAGCTTATACAGCCCCTCATTGGCCATTGCATGCATTAGATAAAGATATAGCCAAATACAAAGGAAAATATGATAAAGGTTGGGATGCAATGCGTAAAGAAAGGTATGTCCGCATGAAGAAGATGGGGATAATACCGGAAAATACCGTTTTACCTGAGCGCCATGAAGATGCTGCAGCTTGGTACACCATACCAAAGAGATTAAAGTCGGAGTTATCCCATCGAATGGAAGTCTATGCCGCTCAGATTGATAATATGGATCAAGGAATAGGCAGGATTATTGCAGAGCTTGAAAGAACCAATCAATTAGATAATACAATTATCATGTTTTTATCAGATAATGGAGCATGTGCTGAAATGATTTCACATGACGACAAAACAGGAGAAATAGGAAGTACCGATGCATCATTTGAGTCATACGGATTAGCTTGGGCAAATGTTAGTAATTCACCTTTTCGGATGTTTAAGCACTGGATTCATGAAGGAGGAATAGCCACACCCTTTATCGTTCATTGGCCTAAAGGTATCGACAGCAAATATAACGGTCGACTATATAATAAACCAGCACATTTAGTTGATGTATTAGCGACGGTTGTAGAATTGAGTAACGTCGATTATACCAAATTGATAAATAAGAATAATAAGTTACAACCTTTGGAAGGTCAGAGTCTTTTGCCAACTTTTCAGCTATTGGACAATAATAGAAAACCAATTTTTTGGGAACATGAAGCTAATATTGGAATGCGTGATGGTAAATGGAAACTGGTTGCTAAGGCAAAAGAAGGTAATAAAGGAGCTATTGGTCAATTAGAATTATATAATATTGAAGACGATCGTTCAGAAACAAACGATCTTTCAAAACAATATGCTGAGTTAACCAAGAAAATGTTTGATCAATGGATGGAATGGGCAAATCGGATACAAGTATTTCCTTTAGATACTCGAGATTATGATGTTCGTACCCGTGAAAGTAGAAAGAAAGAGGCACATATCTGGCAAAAAAGAAGAAATTAATTACTCATTTTTCACTCACTCACTCACAAAAAGTCTCTTACTTGAAAAGACAGGATCGCAAGTAACATTGATTTTTAGTTTACGAAGTCCATCTTCATCACCAGGAGTAGGGATGTGAGTAGAATGCATTTCGCAATTGTTCAGTTCTGTAAGTTTCTCTAAAGCCATCTGTGCTGCCGGATTTGAAACAGCGCTGATTGATAGAGCTATAAGGGTTTCTTCTACGTCGAGACTTGCATTTTTACCATTCAGAATGTCTCTTTTCATATGTGTTACCGAATCGATAATTGCTTCAGGCAATAGTACCATATTGTCGGGGATGCCAGCCAGATATTTTGTAGCATTTAAAATCATGCTTGAAGAAGCATGTAAAATATCAGAATTCTTACCTATAATGATTGTACCATCAGCTAACTCTATAGCAGCGCCACAATAGATACCTTTATAACCTTTACCTTCCTGTTCGCTTTCAATAGCAGCTTCACGAGCCGGACTTACAACGCGTCTGTTTGTGTCTTTTGCAGCAACTCGGGACATGATTTCTTCACATCTGTCAAGTACATCTTTACCAGTTCTGCCCATAGCATAATCAACAAAACTGCGTAAATGTCTGCGGATAATCTCTTGAAAAGCAGCTTCCTGACATGCATGATCATTTATAATGCCAGCACTGATACAATTTACCCCCATATCTGTAGGAGATTTATATACAGATTCGCCACCTGTGATTTTATTCAAAATCCTTTCTAACAAACTGAAAGCTTCAATGTCACGGTTGTAGTTGACTACTGTTTTGCCATAAGCTTTAAGATGATGAGTGTCGATCATGTTCACATCTTTTAAATCGGCAGTTGCAGCTTCATAAGCAATGTTGACCATGTGATCTAATGGAAGATCCCATATAGGAAAAGTTTCGAATTTAGCGTAACCAGATTTTATACCTCTTTTATGTTCGTGATACAAATTATTGAGGCAAGTAGCAAGTTTGCCACTTCCAGGACCAGGGCCAGTAACTACAACGATTGGACGAGTTGTTTCAATGTATTCGTTTGAACCATATCCTTCGTCACTGACTATCAGGTCTACATTTGTAGGATATCCTTTAGTAGGGTAGTGTACATAAACCTTTATTCCATTGCGTTCAAGTTTGTTTTTGAATGCAACAGCAGCCGGTTGATTGTTAAATCGGGTAATAACAATTGCAGCAATATTAATTCCATACCATTTGAGGTCGTCGATACTTTTTAGTACATCAACATCGTATGTAATTCCGAAATCGGCACGTATTTTATGTCTTTCTATATCGCCGGCATGAATACACATGATTACGTCCACTTCTTCTTTTAGTTCTTGAAGCAGACGAATCTTTACGTTAGGAGCAAATCCGGGTAATACGCGTGAGGCATGATAATCGTATAAAATCTTACCACCAAATTCTAAATATAATTTGCCATTAAAACGACTTACTCTTTCTAAAATAGCGGTAGTCTGTTTTTTCAGGTATTTATCGTTATCAAATCCTATGCGAGTTTTATATTCCATGTCCAATCTTTCCGAATAATAATGACTTTATTTTCCGGATTCAAAAGTACACATTTTTCCTTAATTAAGGACTAATATATGAAAAGAAATTATGTTTCGATACGGTTTGAATATATAAAAACACTATTTAAAATCCGAATCCTTCGATGACTATTTCTTGTTGCTCTTCTTTTTTAATTTCAATTGTATTTTGAGTTTGTAATCCTTCTACGTATATAGCTTTGAAAGGAATTGCCGGACAAACATACTCGCAACCACCACAACCTACGCATATTGAAACGTCTGTTTCCGGAATTGTGAGCGCACCTTTGTAGGGCACCATGTGCACAGCCTGAGTGGGACAATGTTCAGAACAAGCGCCACAGCTTGTTTCGTCGTAATAAACAATACAGTTTTCTTTTATGAAATGCACTTGTCCCATTTGAGTATGATTTTTTTCTTCGACCGATAACGGTTTGATTGCTTCTGTGGGACATACATCTCCGCAAATAGTACAGTTATAATTGCAGAAACCATGATCGAAATATAGTTTTGGCTGCATTATTCCGTTCATACCATATTCAAACAAAGCTGGTTTTATAACGTGCGATGGGCATTTACTAACGCACAGGTGACATGAAATACATTTATCTTGCAGATTTTTAAAAGAACCGGCTCCCGGTGGAGCAATTGGTATTTGTCGTTTTAATTCTTTTTTAGGAAGAAGAGTTCCAGTTACTTCTTGTGCAACTAAGTTTCCTACAGCGATACTTGTTGCAATTGTTGCTGATAGGAATCGTCTTTTTGATTCATCAATTGGTTTTGATACTGATTTTATTGGATTAACAGAATCTGTATCGTTTGTGTACGTATAAGCAGGTTCTGTTTTCACTATTTTATTCTTTACAGGACCAATGAAGGCATATTTCATTGCTTTGCGTTTACAGCTTTCAAGGCAGTTAAAACAAACAACACACCTACTGTAATCGATTTTCTTATTATTGGAATCTATACAAGATGCTTTACATTTCATGGCACAAAGACCACACGAATTACATTTTTCATCATTGAACTGAATCTTGAATAGTGAAAGTTTACTGATGAATCCTAAAAAAGTACCGACAGGGCAAACAGTATTACAATAAGTTCTACCATTTTTCCATGCAAAAACACCTACACCCAACAGCCATACCAGTGCAATGATTGTAGAGAAAATGCTGATACCATAAATGCTAACTTTGTAAAATGTGTAATTGTCGAAAATGGTAAAAATATTTGCCATTATATTGTTGCCAGCAAGATATGCAGGTCTGAGAAGATGTGTTACAATTCTTCCCCAAGAACCGTATGGATCAAGTAGCCCCAAAAGAAATGTGAATCCGAAGATATATGCAATGACAACAAGCCCCAATAAGGCCCATCTCAAAATAGATTTAGCTTTACTAAATGTATATTTTTTTCGTTTGATTATTTTTTTTGAAATCCATGCTATAATGTCCTGATAAATACCCATCGGACAGATTGAAGAACAATAAACTCTACCAAAAAGCAATGTTATCAATATTAACGCCACTAATATAATTACATTCATTGCTAATAATGCAGGAATGAATTGTAAATGTGCTAATATGTGGAATTTATGAGGTAAAAAACCTTTAAAATCGAGGAAATATAAAGTAATGAGTGCGAATAAGATAATTGATACTATGACGCGTATTTTTTTAAGCATTTTGATTGTAGTAATAGTTTGTTCTGATTCTTGTTTATTTTAATAGAACTATAATCCGATAAAACTGATTATGCTTTATCGGGTTATAGTTTCAAATATTAGTTTTAAAATGTTGTCGAAATAGAGATTACATTTTAATTCTACTTATCTTTAAGTTGTCAAGATTCATTGTCCCAAGACCAAGTGCTTGAGCATTGGCAATATGTTTTACTTTTTCCAGTGGCATATCTCGCACTTGATTAAAGAAGTTAGCTGCAGCCGTGTCAACAGCTACAATATCTTGTGAAACAAATAAACCTTTTGCCAGAACAACATCTGATTCTGATTTGCCCCTTGGTCCACTTGTCTTCATGATCCGATATGCATCAACAACATTTAATACAGGTCGTTTTGAATATGTACATGCATCAGCTATACATTGTTGTAAATCGTTAGCGTGGAAAAATCCTCTATCCCAAACTATTCCCATATAATTTTTCATTGATATGGTCAATTGGGCACCACCATGATTTTTAAGACACGGAACATTTATCCATTTATCGCTATCAACGATAGCTTCGTGTATTTTTGCGTTTTTCAGATTCTTCCCGTTAGGAATGGAAACTTCTTTGTAGTAGGACTCTTGGTTGGCGGGTAATACCTTTGCTCCAGCTGCTTTAGCTGCAGCTTCAATTCCACTTGAAGTATAGCTTTTTCGCCAATCGTCGCAAGTATGATCAAATACGGTTACTTCTTTTGCACCTGCTGCAAAGCACTGTTTAACAATTTCAGCAACAAGTTTTGGATTCGTATTTGCTCCCATGGTTACTGGTTGGTCCCAACCAATATTTGGTTTTACACAAACTTTGTCTCCCTTCTTAATGAAATTACCAATTCCTCCTATTTCAGCAATGGCTTTGCGAAACATGGCATCCGGTTCGCCACCTAAAACTGCAACCAAATCATACTTATTGGCTGCATTTTCGGTAAGAAAAGATTGTGATAACATGCTCATCGCCTCAGAATCTGTGATTGATGTAGCTGCAGCTCCAGCTAGTGCTACTGCTTTGAGAAAATTTCTTCTATCCATAATTCATTTTATTAATGAGTATTTGTTTTGTTTAATAGTTAAATATATATTTGAATTCCCCCAAAAACCGTGGTTTTAGGCATAGGAAATCCTGCATTTATTTCGTATTTTTGTCCTAATAGGTTTTCCCCTCTTAAAAATAGATTCATCCAATTCAATAAACTATAATTGATTCTAGTATTCCATATTAGAGCGTTCACTTTTACAATATTTGGATTTATTGTTGTGTAGAGATTTCCAAGATATTGCAAACCTGATGAGATATTCCATTTTTTAAATGAATAGTTTCCTCCAAAGTAAAATTTATGTTCCGGTACACCTGTGATAATATGAGTCATGTTCAGATAACTATAGTTAATTGTAAATTTAAGATCATCAGTTGTATTATAACTTGCTGTTATTTCGATTCCTTTATTTTTTACTTTGCCAGTGTTGACGTAGAGAGGTTTTCCTTCAACCATGTTTAACCTAATCATGTTTTCACCATTGATATAAAAGACATTAACTCCTAGATTCAATCTTTCTTCAGGGAACGATTGTAACAGTGATATTTCGTAGTTCATTAATCGTTCTGGTTTCAGATTTGGATTTTTTGGTTGGAACATGTACAATTCACGGATGGTTGGATTGCGGAAACCTTTACTGACAATCCCCTTAATGGTAGTGTTTTGAGTTGGTAAATAGCTTACGCCAAATTGAGGAATCCATTCCGAACCATTTTTCTCATGATAATCATGGCGGATACCTGCATTCATTGTCAACTTATAATTAAATATTGATTGTTGAATATTTACATAACCCGCATAATTATTTAAAGTAATATCTACTATTGGGATATCTTCGGAATCAAGTAATTCGCTCCAAGCACTACCACCAAACTGCTGAAAATCGAATCCTGCAGTCGTTTTATTCCCTCTGAAAAAGGAATAAGATTGATAGGCTGTAAATCCTGACATTTGATCTTTTGAATGGAAGTAACTTTTTATAAATGAAGAGTTTATCGGATAGCCATTATTAATATCATGTGAACCAAAATTGTAGAAAAATTTGATAGCTCCAGAAGTATTTTCATATTCATTTTCGATAACAGCAGATGCAGCACCCCTCAAAATATCAGCATCGTTGTCAATAATTGGATTGTTGATCGATCCAGGATTAGAGCTTAATGTTTTAGAAATATTAAAATCTACAAACCCTGTCCAGTTCTCAGTGAAGTCGTAGCCCAAGTTTCCATTGCCGTTAATCTGTTCGAACTCCATATTCTTGCGATGGCCGTCAGATCGGTTGTATCCGATGTTTCCATTTGCATGAAATTGGTTATTCCTTAACCCCCCAGTTACTTCGGTATTAAATGAGTTAAAGCTTCCATACATAACTTGTGCTAAAAGTTTTTTACCGTTAGTTTTTTGTTTTTTTGTTATTATGTTTATGACTCCACCCATAGCATTAGAGCCATATAACATGGAAGCGGGACCACGAATAACCTCAACTCTTTCTGTCATTATAGATTGATAACTGTCGGCTAAAGGATGCCCCATCAATCCCATGTATTGGGGATGTCCATCAATCAATACCAAAACTCCCGAAGTAGGTGCACCTCCAATTCCCCGAATACTCATACTTCCTGCAGAACCTTCGGCAACACCAAATCCCATTACACCACGTTGCGTTATAAAGAGTCCTGGGACTTCTTCTGAGAGCAATGGTAATAATGAAGGTTGAAGTCTGTTTTCGATTGTATTACCTGATACAACTGATATACTCATTGGCACAGTCTTCAAATTTACTTTAGGCATTGTACCCGTAACAATTATTTCGTCCAGGCTAAAACTATCCGGCTCATTTTCATGAGAGATTGTTTGCGCTTGTAGTTGCACAGAGCAGAAAAGAGTTATAATTAAAAGGTAAATTAATCGATTCATTTTATAAATTCCAGGGAAAGCGAAAACAAGATTCGTTATATAAAGAGTAATCCGCATTGCCATTTACAGCAAATGTTTTTACAAGTTTGGCATCGGGTTTTAATAACTCAACGGCAAATTTTACGGTTGCACCAGTTTTAATTCGGTCCTCTACCAAAAGAATACTTTTGTCTTTGAAATCAAAGTCGATAGGAGATAATAGCTTAGGATTATCATATTTTGGCTTTTGGTTTTGATCCCTTAGATTGATTTTCAATAACTGAATATCGATGTTTAGGCGTTGATTGAGTATAGCTGCCGGTATAATACCTCCATTTGCAATTGCTATAATCATATCAAAAGTTTCGTGAAACTGTATTTCACGAAACCTTTTCATTACATCATCAAAAGATTTTCCTTCAATCATATTATGCTTTTTCCAGTGATTTCAATACCAGGAATCCTCCAATAAGTTGAAATATCATGCCTGGAAGTCCAATTCTGAAATCTTGAATTGCCATATTAAAGTTTTGTGTTATGGCCCATTCAAATCCTGTTCCTACAAACTGATATGCAAGAATTGCTATAAGAATCCCCAAGATAGATACTTTACCGAAATGTTTTGCTGCTTGAGATGCTGCAATAGCAAGAATTACTGATTTGACAATAATTGCTGGAAGAACCGACATTTCTGGCATTCCAAACAACAAACTGTTAGTCAGAGGTGAAAGTACAGCAGTCAATAAGCCTACAAATATTCCATACTTATAAGCTGCAATAAGTGTAAAGAAATAAATCGGTAAAAGGATTAATCCCCCCTGTGGCATCAAGTGAGCAAGTTGTGGCAACAATAAGTTTCCAATTATAAAAAGACCTGCAAATAAATAAGTCCTGGAATTTCTCAATTCAAGAGAATAAAGTTTTGCTGTTGTTGTCATGTTCTTTTTGTTTTATAGTTATTTATTTTGTTATTTATTTTATAGTGTCTATTTGAAAAGTAGAGGAACAAATTCAGATAAATATATGCGCCAATTACGCCAAGTGTGTCCACCTTCTGATTCACGATAAGTATATTTCATTCCTATTTTATCTAATTCTGAACGATACTCTGTATTGGCTTTATATAGGAAATCGTCTTTACCTATTCCAATCCAGTAAAGTTTGTAACCGTTGTTTTTTTGCTTTTGTAAGGTTGATTCTATATTTGCATATACTTTTGATTGAGTTCTCTCGTTTGGTTTAATAGCCGCAGAGAAAAGACCTATATAGTCAAAAGTGTTTGGATAATATCTTGAAATATGAAGTGAATGGAATCCCCCCATAGAAAGACCTGCTATAGCTCGTCCAGATTTATTTTTGATGGTTCTGTAGTTATTATCTATAAAGTTGACTATCTCAGTAAAAGTTTCTTCCATCTGGCCGTCCATTGTGTGTGGTAGGTTGAAATTTGGTTTGTAAAAACCTTTACTTGATTCGCCAGGAGCTGCTTCCTGAGCTACATTTCCATTGGGCATTACAACAATCATAGGCTTTGCTTTTCCTGTGGCAATCAAATTATCTAAGATTTGTGATGCTCTACCGAGTGTCATCCATGCTTCTTCATCTCCTCCCATTCCGTGCAGTAAATAAAGTACAGGATATTGATTCTTGCTGGATTCATAACCGGGTGGAGTGTATATAGTAATTCGGCGTGTCATTTTATTTCCAGGTGATAGATACCACCGTTTTGCGACAGTTCCGTGTGGGACGTCGTTAACTTTATATAAGTCAGCTTGACCACCATCTATAAGCAAAATGTTTAGAGTGCTAGCAACATCGCGCCGATAATAAACATTATTTGGGTCGTTAACTTGTAAGCTATCAACATAAAATGCATATGTGTATAATTCTGAATCAAGAGGTTTTGTGGTAAAGCTCCAAATTCCGTTTTTGTCTTTTGTCATTTGTTCTGTTCCTGGCATCCAACCATTAGATGGAAGGAAATCTCCTCCAACATTAACATTGTCAGCATGGGGAGCTAAAAAACGAAATGTTACAGACTTATCATTGTGTATTTCCGGAGAAATGATATCTTTTACTGCACTAAAATCTAGGTTTTCCTGAGATAAAAGTGAAATAGAAGTTGTTGCTAATATCAACATTATCAATGTTATTCTTTTCATATTAGATGATAATTAAATGAAATTGCAGTATTTTAATTGAACAAATATAGTTTATTTTTTTGGATGCACATAATTAGTCGTTAGTAAATATAGTTCAATCACATATGGTAAATGGTCTGATGGATAATTTGACAACTTAATTGGCATCTAAATCTATTATATCCGATGTTTTAGGTGAAGGGTTTGCGTGATGAATATTTTAAGTCGTTACTTTTTTTAAAGAGCGACACAAATATAAAAAATAAAATAGCTTTAAGATGTTTTCATCTCTATTAATTACTATTTTTGTCATATAAACTGTGTAAATTATGATATATGAATTAATCGAAGATTGGATATCGATATTAAAATGTAATTTGCGTAGCATTATGTGGAAAACAAAAATAATAAGAAGAACAAGTAAAACGATAGATTTAAAAAAGTATTATAGTGGGAAATAAAAAAGGAAAGTCGAATCTCTTTGCCTTAATTTTTGGGCTTACATCAGTTATTTTAGCAATCTTGCTAATTATCAACGTACGTCATGATAAAGTGTCATCATATAACAGTTCTTCAATACTTGCAAGAATTGACAATATTAAAGAACTAGCAACAGTTAAATATAATTATACTGGTGTGATCAGTTATAAAGATTACTTGAAATTCATGAACTTAAATTTACCACTAACAGAAAAATACTTTATTATAAAGTACAGTGGTTATTTAAAAGCAGGTGTAGATTTTAGTCGGGTGAAAGTAGATATAATCAATGAAGTCGTTCATGTTTCAATACCTAAAGCAAAGATACTCGATACTGTGATTGATGAAAAGTCTATCCAGGTGTTTAATGAAAGTGATAACGCATTTAATCCTATCAAAATAGATGATTACAACAAAGCATTATCGACTGAAAAAAGTACAATGCAACGAGAAGCTATAAAACAGGGATTATTGAAAGATGCAACTGACCAGGTTAAATTAGCGATTACATCTCTACTAAAAGGGATGGGTTTTGAAAATATTGTTATTACAGAAGAAATAGAGATACCTCAAATTCACTAATAATATTATATATGAAATTTACGACACGATTATTTTTACATTGGATATCCATATTCCTGGTTTTTTTTGTAGCAGTTATTGCTATTATGTCTGTATTGTGGAAATCGAATTTTGAATTTTGGCAATTAATGATTGTGTTTTTTATTGCAGGAGTGATACCCCCTGGAATTATTACTTCCATGTTTTATAGACGATTGAACTATATGGAGTCCGATGATATTGAACCTCCTAAATTCACCGGAAGTGAAAAAGCCGAATTTATATATAAAGGAAAGACCGATCATCCTTTTGATGAAATACTTCAACGAATTGACCGACAATGGATTATCTCGTATTCGGATAGGGAAAAGCGAGTATTGAAATTCAAAACAGATTCCAGGGTTTTTTCATGGGGAATTGGTGGATATCTTCGTATGATAGACGACAATAAAGTACAGGTTTACGTTTACCCACCACATAAAGATTCAAGGCGTGAGCTTTTGGTTATGAATCAAACACTCAGTCTTATACAATCAATACTTAATCCTCGATAATGTCATTATCAAATGGATAACCTTCACAATATTTGATGACATGTTTATTAACGAACTTCAGGAAATCTTCATGCTGTTCTTTTGAAATTGTTTTTGGATAACTAAGCATAAGTAATTCTTGTGATCGCCCTTCAATTCGATAGGGTAGGTGCATAAACCGAAAAGGAGTAAGCATAAAACCCGCTCTCTCGTAAAACTGTAGCCTTCGAACCGATAATTCGTTTATCAACGGATCAATCTCAAGAATGATAGAATGTGTAGTATCTTTTAAATGTGCTAATATTTGTGATCCAAGACCTTGTTTTCTTAATTCAGGAGAAACTGCCAAATATTCAAGGTAGCGGTATGATTCCCATTCCCAATAGAATAAAAGCCCTATAAGTTGACTTCCTTCCCACGCAGATATAGGATGAAACAGAGGATCGGTACAAGCACGAATATGGTCTTCTTTTTTGCGGCGTTCCGCTATTGGAAAGCTATCTTCATAAAGTTGCCACACTTCATTCCATTTATCAATGTTGTTAAGTTCTATAGTTCTAAATTCCATGACAGTGAATATTTGCAAATACAAAAGTACAAAAAAAGCGGAACAGGTCCGCTTTTAGTTAAAGATTGTACATTATTATATTTCACATGTTCCATCAATAGAACAAGATTTACCTTTCTCAACTTCTAATTTGTTTTCTGTTGAAGTGATCCAATTGTTGTAAACTTTGTTCATTACCTTAAGGAAAAGATCCACAGGTTCTGAACCCACAATAGCTTGAGTTCGTTCAAAGAGGAAAGTCGGAACAGTGTCAAATCCAAGATTATGGGCTTCTTGAATATCCTGTGTTATCTCATAAATGAAATCATCGCTATTCAGCATATTTATTATATCCGATTCCAGGAGTCCAGCATCTTTACCGATAGAAACGAGTAAATCCCAATCGCTATAATCTTTTGCATCTTCAAAATAAGCTTTTCCTAAATCTCCGATAACTTTTGAATCGGCTCCTGGAGCTCCTTTTTGTTTTGCAAGCTTTATAAGTCGGTGAGCATCGCGTGAATTAGCAGCAATTGAATTATTTAAATTGAATTTTAAACCAGCATCATCTGCCAATTTCTTTACATTTTCAAACATTCGATTTACTCGGTCTTCACTCATACCCGCAGTATTTGTCAAATATTCTGTTACAGGATATCCATTACCTTTGTCCGGTAAATTAGGATTTAATTGAAACGCTTTCCATTCTATTTCCAGCAAATCGGCATGTTCAAATTGGCTAAGCGCTTTTTCGTAGTGATTTTTACCTATATAGCAATAAGGACACATTATATCACTCCATACTTCTACTTTAATTTTATTTGTTGACATATCACATAATTGTATTTTGGACCATTAAACAATGGCAGGTAGGATTTTGTTTAGTAACCATAATTTATTAAAAGCTGCAGGGATACAAAAATTATAATATGTACCCCTGCTGCAGATATTGTTATAACAGAAAAATGAAATTAACTTTCGCTTTGTTCTTGTTCAGCTTTCTTCATTATGATCTTCTGATTCTCTTTATCAAAATCGACCAGAATTGTTTGACCACCTTTGAGTCCACTAAGCAGAATCATTTCTGCCATTTCATCTTCAATGTACTTTTGAATAGCCCTTTTGAGAGGACGTGCTCCAAATTGTATATCGTATCCTTTGTCGGCGATGAAGTTTTTAGCTTCTTCAGAGAGAATAACTTCGTATCCAAGTTCACCAATTCGTTTATATAAGCCTTTCAATTCCAGGTCGATAATCTCGTTAATGGATTCACGACTTAATTGGTTAAACATAACAATATCGTCGACACGATTCAAGAATTCAGGAGCGAATGCTTTATTCAAAGCTTTTTGAATAACATTTCTTGAGTAATCAGAATTATTAACGTTGGCATTTGTGTTAAAGCCAATTCCACGACTGAAATCTTTTAGCTCTCGGGTGCCTATATTTGAAGTCATTATTATAATAGTATTTCTGAAATCGATCTTCCTTCCCAAGCTATCAGTGACATGACCTTCATCCAATATTTGCAATAAAATATTATAAACATCAGCATGTGCTTTCTCAATTTCATCGAGCAGCACCACTGAATATGGGCGACGTCGAACTTTTTCAGTCAACTGTCCACCTTCTTCATAACCTACGTATCCCGGAGGTGCACCAACTAAACGCGACACGTTGAACTTCTCCATATACTCGCTCATGTCAATGCGGATGAGATTTTCAGAAGAGTCGAAGAGGTATTCAGCCAGTTTCTTTGCCAACAAGGTTTTACCAACACCCGTAGGTCCAAGAAACATAAATGTTCCGATAGGTTTATTTGGATCTTTCAATCCAACTCGATTACGTTGAATAGCTTTCACCACTTTTCCAATCGCTTCGTCCTGTCCAATCACTTTTGATTTCAATACCTCTTTCATTTCTACAAGACGTTGACCTTCGGCTTGAGCAATTCGTTGAACCGGTACTCCTGAAATCATAGCTACAACTTCAGCTACTTTTTCTTCGTCAACCATTTCGGGCTTTTCTTTAAGCTCCTTTTGCCAACGTTCTTCTTCTGCATCCAATGCAAGCAGCAGTTGTCTTTGTTTATCACGATAACTTGCCGCTAGTTCATATTTTTGAGCTTTAACAGCATCATTTTTCAGCTGTTCAACCTCTTTCAAATCCGCTTCCATTTGTTCTATTGCTTTAGGAATAACGATATTTGAAATATGAACACGTGCTCCTGCCTCATCCAGTGCATCAATTGCTTTATCCGGAAAATTGCGATCAGTTATATATCGATTAGTCAATTTTACACATGCATCCAATGCATCATCTGTATATTTTACATTATGATGCTCTTCGTAACGCTCTTTAATATTCTTCAGAATCTGAAGAGTTTCTTCAGGGCTGGTTGGATCAACCATTACTTTTTGAAAACGACGTTCCAGAGCTCCGTCTTTCTCAATTGATTTTCGATATTCATCGAGTGTTGTTGCTCCAATACATTGAATTTCACCACGTGCCAACGCCGGTTTCAGCATATTAGCAGCATCCAAAGAGCCAGTTGTACCTCCCGCACCAATTATAGTATGTATTTCATCAATAAACAAAATGACATTTGGATTTTTAGAAAGTTCGTTCAATATAGCCTTGATTCGTTCCTCAAATTGTCCGCGATACTTTGTACCTGCGACAATAGACGCCATGTCCAGAGAAATCACACGTTTATCGAAAAGCGTTCGTGATACCTTTTTTTGGATAATACGAATTGCCAAACCTTCAACTATAGCTGATTTTCCTACCCCCGGTTCACCAATCAGAACAGGATTGTTTTTTTTGCGGCGACTCAATATCTGTGCAATACGTTCAATCTCCTTTTCTCTTCCCACGACCGGGTCAAGTCTGTTTTCAATTGCAGCACGAGTGATGTCTGTACCAAAGTTGTCCAGCACCGGAGTATCAGAACTCTTCTGTTGTCCAGCACCCCCTTGTCCACTTTGTCCAGAAGGTGGCTTTTCGGGAGAATCCGCATCTTCATCGTCAGTAAAATAATTTTCAACTTGTGATGCCGAATCATTCTCTTCAATATTCTTGCGTGAATCCATAATGCTCTGTATGTATGTAAATGCGTTAGTATAATCAAGATTGAACTGTCCAAGTATTTTATTTACCGGAATACTTTTCTCTTTTAGTAAAGCCAGTAAAATATGTTCAGCGTCGGTTTCCGAACTTTTCGAAAGTCTTGATTCCAAAATGCTCATTTTAAGCACTTTTTCTGTGCTTTTGTTGATAACCAATTCATTCACTATAGATAAAGATTCCTGTACATTACGCACAGAATCATCTATAGATTCTTTTAGGGCTTTTAGATCGACATCAAAATCTTGCAGCAATTGTATGGCAAGTCCTTCGCCATCACGAAGAATACCTAACAAAAGATGTTCAGGCCCAATATAATTGTTTTGGAGTCTTTCGGCTTCTTCACGGCTGTAAACCATAATGTCTCTGACTCGCTGAGTAAAGTTAGTATCCATTTTATAATCTTTCTTTTTCTGTATTCGAAGATACAAATATTATTTATTTAATGTTTAAACAAAAATGGTGCCACAGATATTTTCATTTAGTAAACATCATTATTTGGAGAAAGTTTAATATAAACATTTAAAGTTTCTTATGTTTTATTTCAACGATCTCCGCTAAAGTAATAAATAAAAGTAGTATGTTCATTTATTGTCGCTAACAATTTCGTTCTGCGAATTCTACAATAGAATTTAATACAAGTATGGTATTCACTTATAGTTTCTTACGTTTCAGGACAATCCACACAATCATTGGTGCGCCAAAAATAGCTGTCACAGCATTTATTGGCAACGTCCTGTTAGAAATTGGAATTTGTGAAACTATATCGCAAACCAGCATTAGAATTGCGCCGGTCAGAATTGATCCCGGGATAATTATTTTGTGATCAACTGTCCCAAAAAAAGCACGGGCAAAATGAGGGATCACTACACCAATAAATGCTATTGGTCCTGTGAAAGCCGTTACTGCACCAGTGATGATTGCTGTTACAGAGATTATTATCACGCGTATGGATTTGACATTCATCCCCACGCTTGACGCATAATTTTCGCCCAACAACAAGCTGTTCAAAGGTTTTTGAAGTAGAAAAGATGTGATGATTCCCACAATAACAAGAACTGCCATAAGGGGCATTTTGTCCCACGTAACTGCTCCCAGGCTGCCAAATGTCCATGAAACAAATACTTTTAAAGAATCAGGATCGGCAAAACTTTGTAATATAGTTATGATAGCATTTGCAACATAACCAAATATCATTCCCAGAACTAAAATTGTAACAGAATCCTTGATGCGAGCCGACACGGCTAAAACAATTATTAGAACCAATGCAGCACCTGAAATAGCCGCAATTACCTGCGCCATTCCACCCAGCGATTGAATAAATGGATAAACAACCGTGCCGCTAAGTAACGTAAGCAAAGCAACCCCTAAGCTTGCACCAGCGCTAACCCCAAGAACATCAGGTCCCGCTAAAGGATTTCTGAATAAAGTCTGCATCAATAAACCGGCAATTGCCAAAGAAGAACCTGCAAAAATGGCAGTCACCGCTTTTGGAAACCTGTAATTTACGATAATCTCATCTATAATCTCATCACCAGAGCCCCCAAATAAAGCAGCAAAGCCCTCTTTCACAGAGATATCAGCGTTTCCGGAAAAAATATCGACAACAAATGTCAATAATAATATGACAAATAAAAGTACAAATATTCTTAAGTCTTTCTTTATAAACATGCTTATTCCAGTGGTTTAATATACGTAAATTCTGAGTTAGGAATTAATGTCGGTTCAACCGCTTTTATCAAGTCCATCAGTAATAAATCGGGGTGAGCTATACTACTTTCAAAATAATCGTTACCGCCTGATGGCGTTGTTCTCATTCTATTATTAAAAACCCTTCTGTCTTTCACTGACTTTAGCAGTGAATATTTACTATCTTTTGCCTTCAGTTCCCTATATGAATTCGCCTCACAACCAAACCAAAATTCTGCTTTACCGAATTCAATTAGAACAGTTTCAATATCCAATCCAATGCTTCCGCTCTCAGGATTGTTTTTATAGAGATAATCCAATCCCGCATCGTTAAACAGTATTGCGTTGAAGCTTTTGCCTCCCGGAACATACCATGTTCCCTGAAAAGCATCACCTGACAAAACGGTAGGTTTATTTTTTATTTGAAGAGCGATCCCCTTATTTTGTAAATATCTCGATTCTATGTCGTTAAAGATACTATCAGCCTTAGCAGGTTTATCAAAAAAAGCAGCAATCAACTTTATCCATTCCGCGCGAGCCAGAGGAGAATTCTCCATCCATTCAAGTGTATAAATCACCGGTATATTGACGTTAACCTTTCGTTCATTTTGAATATCCATCTGATTATAAGCAGATTTTACGATTGCGTCAGGTCTGATAGCCAGTGTCCTCTCAAAGTTAGGATGAAAAGGATCGCCCAAGTCCGATATCGTTTCATTCTTTATACCGTCGAGAATTTCTTTTTTATATATTCTGAAACCATCCGTTACCCCTTTTACCTTGTCTAATTCGTTAAGTTGATCAAGAAATTCGAAGTACGAGAAAGTATTTACCACCAATGAATTGATAGGTATTTGTATCTTGTATCCATCTGTAGGAACGCTTGTAGAATCATCCTTACATAAATAGTAAACCACATAAGCACCATTGTTGGTCCACGGATTATTTATTGTAACTCTAGTATAGTTTTCAAAAAGATCGATATTGAAACCTTTAGCATGCTTTAGTTTGACAGATGAAGAATTTTCAGAAGAAGATGTATTTTTATCACTATTTTTCCCCTTATTACTGCATCCCACCAATAAAAGAAGAATGAAGAACACAGCAGTATAAGTTTTATTTATCATCATTTTTTCTCTTTTTCAATCGTATTTTACGTGGAATTCTTATCCTTTTTTCTTTATATTCAGTAGTGACGTTTATTTGTGCTGTAGAACCAGGAATATAGTCCCTTCTGTACATATTAAAGAACAACATAAACAAAGAGACGATCAGTGGTCCAAAAATAACCCCCCAAAATCCAAACATAGGAATACCTATCAGTACACCTAAAACAGTAATTAGAGGATGAATATTTGCAAGTTTTTTCGAGATCAGCAGTCGGATAATGTAATCACTCCCGCCCATAATTACCAATCCATAAAAGAGCAGACCTATACCATTTACATAGTCTCCCTGTAACATAAAAAACCCTCCTGCGGGAACCCAGATTAATCCACTTCCAACAATAGGCAGAATGCTCAATATAATTGTGACAATTGCCCATAAAGCCGCATTATCGAGTCCGAACAACACATAACCGCAGTAAGCAATTCCACCTTGTAGAATCCCCACGAGTGGGATTCCCACGGCATTAGCCTGTACGATAGATTTTGATTCACTTAAGAATTTCTGTTTATTTATTGAGCTGAAAGGAAGTATCTCTCTTATGGTTATTTCGAAGTCCTTGTAGTTTACCAACATAAAATACAGTACGAATACAATAATAAAAGAATTAATTACCATTGAATATGTACTTTCAGCAACCGTACCCACGATATCTCCGCTCCATTTAGGAATAGACGATGCGATGTTTTCCGCATTAAAAATACTAATATTGAAACGAGTTTCAATATCTTCAATAAAAATCAAGATAGAATCCCTGATACCTTCAAAGTCGATGTTGATATTTTGTGCAACATTAATTCCCAGAAATACCATACCTGTAATTGGTATCAAGAAGAAAAAGAACGATTCAAGTACAATAAGTGTCGCGCTAAGGCCCTTTTTTAATTTAAGTTTTTCTGTCAGCCAAATCATCTGAACCCTCAATAAGGCATAAAGCGTGCATGCCCCAAGGAATCCACTCATATAATTTCTGAGTTTATAGCTTATTAGTGCGCCAAAAACTAAAATCAGAGTAATAAGAACAAATCTGAATTCTCTATTTTTAGGAGTTTTTTCGAGCATATTTACTACTTATAATTTAATCAATGAAATCTGTTTCCGAAGCAAATCCCCCTTCGATAAGTGCGTTTTTTGCCCGTTCATAATCCTCAGCAGCCACCTGCATTTCTATATCACCAATCATGTATGTAGCTTGATTTGCTATGAGATTTTTCATATAAATTGGTATGCCAAGCATTTCCATATACGATTGTATGATGGGTACTTCTGCAGCAAAGTTAAAAGTTTTTACAGTCACAAATTCATCTTTCATAATTTTTGTCAGGAGTCGTTTATGTCCTGGAACTGTAAAAGTACATTTTTTTCATCTAATCTTGAAGTCTGAATCATATTTTATCTACTTTTGATATTACAAAAAAAATTAAAACAAATGAATAAGACAGCTGTAATTACTGGTGCGACATCCGGGATTGGTCGTGCCACTGCTCTCAAGCTCGCTCAGAGCGGTTATGATACGATTATTACCGGTCGCCGTAGTGATCGTTTGTCAGAATTAGAAAACGAGCTTAAGGAAAAGAATGTCAGGGTATTGTCTTTGTGCTTTGATGTACGTAAAGAAGACGAAGTCAAGGAGAATTTAGGCAATCTCCCCGAAGAATGGCAACAAATTGACGTGTTGGTTAACAATGCCGGTTTGGCCGCAGGTTTAAGTCCCCTTCAAGATGGCGATACAGATGATTGGAACCGAATGATTGACACCAATATCAAAGGACTATTGTATGTCACCAAGACCCTGTCGCCATATATGACTATCCGCAAAAAAGGTCACATTATTAATCTAGGTTCCATTGCCGGGAAAGAAGTCTATCCAAACGGCAATGTATATTGTGCTACCAAATATGCAGTCGATGCATTAACAAAAGCGATGCGTATTGATATGCTTCGCTATAATATTAAAGTAACACAAATATGTCCCGGTGCGGTAGAGACCGAGTTTTCTCTTGTTCGTTTTCATGGAGATCAGTCACGTGCCGACAAAGTATATGAAGGTTATGAAAGTCTTGTAGCAGACGATATTGCCGAATGTATATTGTTTTGCGTTTCACGTCCTGAACATGTTAATATCAACGATATGATTGTAATGCCTACTGCCCAAGCCACAGGTACCTTATTTCATAAAGTTCCCTGATAGGAGAATCTTTGAAAAAAACAAGCAGGATTAAGGATTGATCTTTGGATGATTTTAGTGAGACCATAGTCGGACCATAGTCGGAGGTGTAACGGAGATGACTCGGACCATCCTCGGACCA
>DHSL01000014.1:26115-37617 GCA_002411345.1 Bacteroidales bacterium UBA5287
CATCCTCGGAGGTGACTCGGAGGTAAGTGAGACCCTAAAATATGTGACATAAGCCTGAAATTTTGTCAGTCGAATAATAAAAATGAGAAAAAAAGTGAGAAAAACATTATAAAATTAATTTTGGCACAGAATTCGCAAAGTCATTAATGTTATTTCAAACTATTAACACTATTATTAAAATATAACATTAATTTAAAAATTAAAAAGTATGAATATCAGACCATTAGCAGACAGAGTACTTGTTAAACCTGTCGAAGCAGAAGAAAAAACAGCAAGTGGAATTATCATTCCTGATTCAGCAAAAGAAAAACCATTAAAAGGAAAAGTTTTAGCCATTGGTAACGGAACCAAAGATGAAGAAATGGTAGTTAAAGAAGGTGATACTGTGCTTTACGGAAAATATGCAGGAACTGAGATTGAATTAGATGACGTAAAATACATCATCATGCGTCAATCAGATATTTTGGCAATTTTGAATTAATAACAAAATAAAAACATAAAAACATAAAATTTACAGTATATTATGGCAAAAGAAATAAAATTTGAATTAGAAGCCCGTGATCTTCTGAAAAAAGGAGTTGATCAATTGGCTGATGCAGTTAAGGTAACCCTTGGGCCTAAAGGTAGAAACGTAATTATCGACAAAAAATACGGTGCTCCCCAGATCACAAAAGACGGTGTAACTGTAGCAAAAGAAATAGAACTTGAAGACTCATTTGAAAATATGGGAGCTCAGTTGGTTAAGGAAGTTGCTTCAAAGACCAATGACGATGCCGGTGACGGAACAACAACCGCTACTGTATTAGCTCAATCAATCATCAGTGTAGGTTTAAAGAATGTTACTGCCGGTGCAAACCCAATGGATTTGAAACGTGGTATTGACAAAGCTGTAGCCAAAGTTGTTGAAAATTTGAAAGAGCAAGCAATTGAGATTGGTGATGATCTTCACAAGATTGAAAATATTGCTACTATCTCAGCCAATGGCGACGAGAATATTGGAAGCCTGATAGCAGAAGCAATGCAAAAAGTAAGCAAAGAAGGCGTTATCACAGTAGAAGAAGCAAAAGGAACAGAAACATACGTTGATGTTGTTGAAGGAATGCAATTCGACCGTGGATATATCTCACCTTACTTTGTAACAGATACAGAATCAATGGAAGTTGAATTTGACAATCCATTAATTCTTATTCACGACAAGAAAATTTCCACAGTAAAAGATTTACTTCCTATTCTTGAGCAAACCGTTAAATCCGGTAAAGGATTGTTGCTTATAGCAGAAGATGTTGATTCAGAAGCATTGACAACACTTGTTGTAAACCGTCTTCGTGGTTCATTGAAAGTAGCAGCTGTAAAAGCTCCAGGTTTTGGTGACAGAAGAAAAGAAATGTTAGAAGACATTGCAATTTTGACCGGTGGTGTTGTTATCACTGAAGAAAAAGGCTTAACATTAGAAAATGCTACATTTGAAATGTTAGGTACAGCTGAAAAAATCACTATCGACAAAGACAAAACTACTATTGTAGGTGGTGCCGGCGACAAAGATGCTATCAACGCACGTATCAGTCAAATCCGCGCTCAGATTGAAAAGACCACATCAGATTATGATCGCGAAAAATTACAAGAACGTCTTGCTAAATTAGCCGGAGGTGTTGCTGTATTATATGTAGGAGCCGCTTCTGAAGTTGAGATGAAAGAAAAGAAAGACCGTGTTGAAGACGCATTGTCAGCAACCCGTGCAGCTGTTGAAGAAGGAACCGTTCCCGGCGGTGGTGTTGCCTATATTCGTGCAATTGAAGCCTTAGAAGGAATGAAGGGTGTTAATGAAGACGAAACTACCGGTATTGAAATTGTTAAACGCGCTATTGAAGAGCCACTTCGCCAGATAGTTGCAAACAGTGGAAAAGAAGGAGCAGTAGTAGTTCAGAAAGTACGCGAAGGTAAAGGAGATTATGGTTATAATGCACGTACTGACACATATGAAAACTTGATTCAAACAGGCGTTATTGACCCTGCAAAAGTATCACGTGTTGCTTTAGAAAATGCCGCATCAATTTCAGGTATGTTCTTAACAACAGAATGTGTTATCACCGATAAGAAAGAAGAAAATCCTGCACCAGCACCTCAAATGAATCCAGGTGGAATGGGATATTAATTCTTGAAATAATAATATATATATTGAAGGCGTTAATTCTTAGGAATTATCGCCTTCTTTTTTTATGCAATTTTATGCAAACGAATGCAATACGAAATAAAAACGTAACAAAAACGTAACAGTAGTTAAGAATAATTATTGTATTTTTGCGGTGATTTTTAAACATATATAACTAAACGCTTAAAATGTCTATTATGGTAAAAAAATTCAGGTTTTTAGTAGCAACATTAATGCTAATCATTGCTACTGCTTTGCAAGCTCAGGTTACAACTTCCAGTATGAGTGGAAGCGTAACAGACAATGAGGGAGCGGTGATTGGTGCAACAGTTGTGGCAACACACGTTCCATCAGGAACAACTTATGGAACAGTAACCAATATTGATGGCCGTTATAACTTTAACGGTATGCGTGTAGGTGGTCCCTATACAGTAGAAGTAACATATATTGGTTACGGAAAAAACACCACAGAAGGAATTACGCTTCAATTGGGAGAAACATATTCCCACAATGTTGTGTTGACCGAAGAAGCCTTCACTTTGGATGAGTTGGTGGTATCAACACGAAAGACCAAATTCACAACAGAAAAGACAGGTGCTTCTACCAATGTTAACAACACTCAAATTCTTAGAATGCCAACAATTAACAGAAGCATTCAAGATATTGCAAGATTATCACCATATGCAAACGGAATGAGTTTTTCCGGAGGTGATGGTCGTTCAACTAATTTTACTATAGACGGTGCAAACTTTAACAATAACTTTGGTTTATCTACCAGTCTCCCAGGTGGTGGAAATCCTATTTCACTAGATGCTATAGAAGAAGTTCAGGTAGTTATTGCCCCTTTCGATGTTCGTCAAACAAACTTTATTGGTGGTGGAGTTAATGCCATTACAAAATCAGGTACAAATATTTTTAAAGGATCAGCATACACATATTTTAATAACCAAAATATGCGTGGTAATAAAATTGGAGATGTTGATTTTGGTGATAGAAACAAAGAATCCAGAACAATTTATTCTTAATAATTGGTCCACCCAATGTTACACCATAAATAGTTCTTTTTTGTAAATGCAGAATTAGAAAAACGTCCGGGACAAGTTGTGACATGGCGTCCTTCAACAAACGGAGTAGCTAACTTAGAACAACAGTTATCTCGTACTAGTACAGGTGATATGGATTTAGTAAAAAAACATTTACTTGACAATTACGGATATGATCCAGGATCCTATACTGATTATCCCGGCGACGAAAGCAACCGTAAATTATTAGCACGTATTGATTGGAATATCAATGATATGAATCGTTTAAGTGTACGATACAATTATACTAAAAATCAGGCATGGAATGAAACAAACGGAAACTCAACTGATGCCGGTTACAGAAACAAGAATATGAATCGTATTTCACAATATGGAATGGCTTTTTCAAATTCAATCTATTCAATGGACAATATTGTAAATTCATTGTCAGCAGATTTGAACAGTCGTTTCTCTGATAAGTTATCCAATCAGTTACTTATGACCTATTCAAAAATCAATGATGTTAGAGGGTCAAATTCAGATAAATTCCCATTTGTAGACATTTTAGTTGGACGTGACGACAAAAATGTTCCAATTATTGAGCCGTATATTTCAACCGGTTATGAATTATTCACATGGAACAATGGTGTTAACAACAATATTTTTACTTTAACTGACAACTTGACTTATTATGCAAATACGCATAAAATAACAGCCGGTATAAGTTTTGAACATCAAATGGCTAATAATGCATATATGCGTAATGGTACAGGATATTACAGATATGCAAGTCTTCAAGACTTTTTAAATCAAGCAGCACCTATTGACGTTGCTGTAACCTACGGTTATGATGGAGAGCAAAAACCAGCTGCTGAAGTCGCATTCAATCAGTTTGGTGCTTATGCACAAGATGAATGGAGTGTTACTCCAGATTTCAAATTAACTTATGGACTTCGTGCCGATTATTTGAGATATGCAGATAATTTAATTCGTAACAATGCAATTTACGACTTAGATTTTGGAGGCAAAAAAATTGATACAGGTACTTGGCCAGCTGCAAGAGTCTTGATGTCTCCCCGAGTAGGTTTTTCATGGGATATTATTGGCGATCAATCCTTAAAATTACGTGGAGGCACGGGTATTTTCACCGGTCGTTTACCATTAGTTTTTTTCACCAATATGCCAACCAACTCAGGTATGGTACAGGGTAGCTACGCAGCTGTGACAAAATATAAGAATGGTGCAATTGATTCTCAAGATCCCAAATTAGCAAGTTTAGCCGGTAAAATGATCACCAATGTTGATGAATTGGTTAAAAAATTAGGCTTACCCACAACTATTTCACCAGAAGATGGTGCTCTACCAAGAGATATTAATGGTGTAGATCCCAATTTTAAAATGCCGCAAGTATGGAAGACATCATTAGCTGTTGATTATCAGTTACCAGTATCTTTTCCAATGTCAGTTAGTGTTGAGGGAATGTTTACCAAAAACATTAATGGTGTAATGTTACAGAATTACGATTTGAAACAACCTGATTCTAATTGGGAGAGATTCAATGGTCCTGACAACAGATATATTTATCCTGCAAACAGTGTAATTTCTTACAACAAAAGAAATGCTTATATTTTGGCAAACACCAATGAAGGTTGGGGTGCAACAGGTAATATCACAGTAAATGCAGAGCCTGTTAAGAATCTTAATTTGATGGCCGCTTATACCTATACAGAATCCAGAGAAATCACCGGTATGCCGGGAAGTAACGCAGCTTCTGCATACGGAGGTTTAGTGTCGATTGATGGTCCTCATTTGCCCACTCTTCAACGTTCACAGTATGTTGTTCCAAGTAAACTAATTGCAACAGCATCTTACAGACTACCATATGCAAACGACCACATGGCAACAAGTGTAAGTATTTTCTATTCAGGTTACACTGACGGATCATACAGCTATACCTATTCAAATGATATGAATGGAGACACTTGGGGATCAGAATTAATTTATATTCCTGCTAAAAAAGGTGATGTTAAATTTGTATCAACCGCTGACGAAGATGCATTCTTTAAGTTTATGGAACAAGACAAGTATTTGAGTTCACATAAAGGAGAATACGCACAAGCTTATATGGTAAATGCACCATGGGTACATAATTTTGATTTTCGTTTAACCCAAGATTTCAAACTTCAATTTGGCGAAACTGTTAATACATTACAGTTAAGTTTAGATGTATTGAACTTTGGAAACTTGTTGAACAGCAAATGGGGAATTCCTAAAAATATGGCAAAAATAAATAACGGTGCTATTTTGAAATATGAAGGAAAAGATGCTTCAAATACACCATCTTATTCATTTGTAAAAGTAAAAGAGGGTGATAATATGGTATATCCAACAGAAACCTTCACTACAGACTATTACTATGGCAATACATGGAAATTACAATTAGGAGTTAGATATATCTTTAACTAATTCTCTGATTACTAAATATAAAAGCCTCTTGCATTACGCAAGAGGCTTTTTTTATAGAGTTTTATTAATAGTTTATATTGTTTTTTTGTCCCCTTCCTTAGCCAGAATTACCAGCGTATCCTGACAGGTTACCAAGCAACCTTTAGGCAATGTTTTCAGCCAAGGTAAAGTCATTTCTAAAAAGTGGTCAATTTTTTCTTCTTCATCAATTATTTCAACAACAACCGGGACTTTTTCAATAATTTCCCAAAACTTGTCAGAATGCAGTTTACTGCTAGCTCCATATCCCATGACCCCTTTAAATACGGTAGCTCCAGCCAATCCAAATTTTTTGGCATCATAAGCAATTTTCTCATAAACAGAAACATGATTCACCGTATCAGTATTACTTACGTAAAACCTCAAGACCTTAGCCGTCGACATTTTTTTCATATCTGTATTAATTTAATAAGTGAATATCCTAAATATAACAATAAATATCCTCCAACTATACTGACCGTTAAATATAATAAGAAATAGAAGAAATTGTCACTTCTAATCAATTGAAAATTTTCTCCAATAAAAGTAGAGAATGTTGTGAATCCCCCACAAAACCCAACAGTAAGAAATAATCTTAGATTTGAGTTCATTAAATTACCACGTTCAAAAAGTCCATAAAGTAGTCCAATGATAAAACATCCAGCTATGTTAACAACAAGAGTTCCAATAGGAAATGGGTTTTTGGTCATGTCTTGAAAGAAATGAGATAAAAGGTATCTACTGACTCCACCTATAAAGCTGCCCATTCCAATGAATAATAATGTTTTTATCATAATGCTAATTTTATGAAATAATTTACGAAAATAAATATGGATTATGAGTTAATAAATTCAGTTAAAGGTTAATCCCATAACCATCACAAAATTAAGAAATCATTTTCAATTGAAGTATTTTTCCACTTATATATTCACATACCTCAACTCCATTCATTTTTTTCTTCGTATCTTTGTTCCCAAATTAAACGGAATAACTTGATTCAAGAGAGAATAGCTATGGATGAACAAAAGCATCGCTCGGGTTTTGTCAACATTGTAGGTAATCCCAATGTTGGTAAATCCACACTTATGAACCGGTTGGTAGGAGAAAAGATCTCCATTATCACTGCTAAAGCTCAAACAACGAGACACAGAATTATGGGTATCGTAAATAAGCCTGATTATCAGATAGTTTATTCTGATACTCCCGGAGTTTTGCGTCCCAATTATAAGTTGCAAGAGCAGATGTTGAATTTCTCTCTATCAGCATTAGATGATGCCGATGTATTGCTTTATGTTACCGATGTTGTAGAAACTATTGATAAAAATGATGAGTTTTTATCGAAAGTACAAAAAAGCAATGTTCCGGTATTACTATTGATAAATAAAATTGATCTTACCCAGCAAGCAGAACTGGAAAATATTGTATCACATTGGCATGAAGTGCTGCCAAAAGCAGAGATATATCCTATTTCTGCGTTGAACAATTTTAGTATCGAATTAGTTAAAAATAGGGTAGTGGAATTGCTTCCGGATTCGCCTCCATACTTTGAGAAGGATGCGTTAACCGACAAGCCCGCCCGATTTTTCGTCACAGAAATTATTCGTGAGAAAGCCCTTCTTTATTATCAAAAAGAGGTGCCCTATTCAATTGAAGTTATAGTTGAGGAGTTTAAAGAGGAGAGCGACATTATCCGAATTAGGGCTGTGATTTTGGTAGAACGTGATTCTCAAAAAGGTATTGTCATCGGTCATAAAGGAGAAGCGTTAAAGAAATTGGGTACAGAAGCCCGTAAGGATATCGAAAAATTCTTTGAGAAGAAGGTATTTCTTCAACTCTTTGTAAAAGTTGAAAAAGATTGGAGGAATAGAGACAATATGCTTAAACGATTCGGATATAGATTGGATTAATTGCGTTTATTACGTATGTTGTTCATCAAAAAATTATTAAACACTAAAATGTCCCTTCAAAAAGGATAATTATTTTTATGCAAAACTTAGTAGCGATAGTAGGACGTCCCAATGTGGGAAAATCTACTTTATTTAATAGATTAACGCAAAGCCGTGAGGCTATTGTGACAGATATTTCAGGAACGACCCGTGATCGTTTATATGGGAAAGTTCTTTGGAACGGATTTGAATTTTCGTTGGTAGACACCGGCGGATGGGTTGTGAATTCTGATGATATTATGGAGGACGAGATTAACAAACAAGTTCGTATAGCCATTGATGAGTCGGATGTTATTTTATTTGTTGTTGATGTTATGAATGGGCTTACATCCTTAGATGATAGCGTAGGTCAGTTACTCAGGGAGTCAGGAAAACCTGTTGTAGTAGTTGCCAACAAAGCCGATAACTTCAATATAGGTTATCAATCATCAGAGTTTTATTCTTTAGGTCTAGGTGATCCTTTTTCTGTATCAGCAATAAATGGAACAGGTACCGGTGATTTGCTTGATCATGTCACTTCTTTGTTTGTAAAAGCGAATGTAGAAGAAGAATTAGCCGACATCCCAAAATTTGCTGTTGTTGGTCGCCCCAATGCAGGTAAATCTTCAATCGTTAATTCATTGATGGATGAAGAACGCAATATAGTTACAGATATTGCCGGCACCACTCGTGATTCAATCTACACACGTTATAATAAGTTCGGAATGGACTTTTATCTGATTGATACTGCCGGAATCAGGAAAAAAGGTAAAGTAACAGAGGATTTGGAATATTTTTCGGTGATTCGTTCAATTCGTGTTATAGAAAATTCTGATGTTTGTATTCTTATGTTAGATGCAACTAGAGGTATTGAAAGTCAGGATCTCAATATATTTTCGGTCATTCAGAAAAACAGAAAAGGACTAGTCGTCTTTGTAAACAAATGGGACTTGGTTGAGGATAAAAGTCCTATTATAGTTAAAACTTTCGAAAATGCTTTGCGAGAGAGATTTGCACCATTTACAGATTTCCCGGTAGTTTTTGGATCTGCGACTACAAAACAGCGTATTTTGAAAGTGATGGATAAGGCAAAAGAAGTATACGAAAATCGCAAAAGAAAGGTACCAACAAGTAAACTGAATGAATATCTCTTACCATTAATAGAGAAAACTCCGCCCCCTTCGAATAAAGGAAAATTTGTCAAGGTAAAATATATAACTCAATTACCAAATACCCAAATTCCTTCTTTCGTATTCTTCTGTAATTTGCCACAGTGGATAAAAGAACCATATAAGCGTTTTATAGAAAACAGGATGCGTGAAAAATGGGATTTTTCAGGTACCCCGATTAATATATTTTTCAGAGAAAAATAATAATCTTGTTACATTTTTTTTCAGCTAACCGATCATGCTCCTTTTTTCACTCAGATTATAATTTGTTGAAATCAAGAATCTTTGTGTTTTATTCGGTTATCGAAATCCGAATTTATTTACAACGCTGAGGTCACTTTCAATTTAAAATTGATTGAAAGTGTTAATGAGCGTTGTTTTTTTAAATTTATTGCATTAATTTTTTAATTTATAATTACAAATAAATAGGAAAAAACAATGAAATCACAAAAATATTGTTTTAATTTGTATATCATTTCAAGTATATTGAACTGTTTAAGGAATATAGAATCAAAAAGTACCTATTGAAATGAAATTGTGATAAATGAAATGCTGCATCATTTTGATGTGGAATAACTATTAGAAGAAAAATTGTACCAATGGATGTGAACAGCTCACCAGTAAATGAGGAAAAGAACCTCAATGAAGAAATTCAATTAAATTCAGAAGATGCTTTAAATCAGGGTGAAAAACTTGAAGTATCAGAAAAAGAGATAATAACTGACGTAGAAGAGACGCCGGAAGCTGTCTCGGAATCTGTTGTAGAGAACAAAATTGAAACAGTTGTGATCAACGATGTTGAAACAGTTGTAGTAGACAGTGCCGAAATATCTTCTGCCGAAGGTGTTGTTGTACCTGAAGCGTCTGAACAGGAGGTTAATGAAACTGCCACAGCCAAAGTACAAAAATCAGAATATGAGGAATTGGAGTTACACCCCAATGACATTGAAGAGCAAGAAGATGATATCGATGAACATTCGGTAACCGATGATTCTTCAGTAGCCTTACCTTCTATAGAAGAAATTGTTCAAAAACTACGTGAATTACTAGAACAAGAGAATCCTCTTCGCAAGGATGTTGATGAATGGAAAAATTTCTTTTATCGTTCACTTCGAAATGAATCAGAACAGCAGAAAGCCGCATTTTTAGCTGATGGTGGAGAAGAAATAGATTTTGTAGTAACTGAATCTCCATTTTTTGTAGAAGGAAAAGACTTGTTAGGCAAAATAAAAGAAAAAAGGGCTCTTATTTCGGCTAATCAAGAAGCTGAAAAAGAAAAGAATGTAACTTTGAAATTAGCCATTATCGATCAAATAAGAGACTTGATTGAAAATCAAACTACTGGTGATTTCAATATTACATATCAGGAATTCAGGAATCTTCAACAACAGTGGAACGAAATAAAATTAGTTCCAGCTGCTCGTATAAATGAATTATGGAAATCATATCAACATTATGTTGAGAAATTCTATGATTTGGTTCGTATTAACAATGAACTTCGTGAATACGATTTCAAAAAGAATTTAGAGAAAAAGGTTGAACTTAGCGTAGCAGCTGAAAAATTAGATGAAGAAACAGATATTATTTCTGCGTTTCATCAGTTGCAAAGTTTGCATCAGCAGTGGCGTGAGATTGGTCCAGTAGCCAGAAAAGACAGAGAAGAAATTTGGAATCGATTCAAAGAAGCATCAACCAAAATAAATAAAAAATATCAGGATCATTTTGAAAAGATTAAAGATCTCGAAAATGAAAACCTAGAGTTAAAAACTACTTTGTGTGAAAAACTCGAATCAATTGATTACACTCAATTAACCACAATAAAAGCTTGGAATAGCAAGGTTAAAGAGGTAATGAACGTTCAGGAACAATGGCGTCAAATTGGTTATGTTCCCAAGAAGTTCAACACAAAAGTATATGACCGTTATCGTGCTGCTTGCGACTTTTTCTTTCGTCATAAGAGTGAATTTTTTAAATCGAAATATGATGAAATGGAGTCGAACTACAAAAAGAAATTAGCTCTTTGTGAACGTGCTGAAGCTTTAAAGGACAGTATTGATTGGCAGAAGACTACCCAGGAGATGATTAATATTCAGAAAGACTGGAAAAGTATCGGTGCAATTCCCTATAAGTATGTTGATTCAACATGGAAACGATTTATTGCTGCTTGCGACCATTTCTTTGAACAGAAAAAGAACAGTGCAAGTTCGCAGCATAATGAAGAGTTGCAAAATCTTGAAATGAAAAAAGAGATTATAGATAAGATTGTCAATCTTAATCCTGAAATTTCTGTCGAGGAGGTCATGCCAATGTTGCAGGTTCTTATTGAAGAATTCCATCAGATAGGTTATGTACCATTTAAACAGAAAGATAAGATCTATAAAGAGTTTCATACTGCAACAGATGCACAATTCAAACGTTTGAATATTGATAAAGCAGATCAAAAACTAGTAAATTTCAAATCAACTATTTCTGAACTTGCTAAAAATGACAATTCTAAAGGTCAGCTCTATCGTGAGCGTGAAAAGCTTATGCGTCAGTTTGATAGAATGAAAAGCGAGTTGCATACTTACGAAAACAATATCGGTTTCTTATCAGTATCATCCAAAAAAGGTAATAGTTTAGTAGATGATATGAATCAAAAAATTGAAAAGCTCAAAACCGATCTTGATTTCATTGTCAAAAAAATTACAGCCATCGATAAAGAATTGTAATTTGGAAGTTAATTATGAATAAGGGGCTGTTCCAAAAGGACA
>DHSL01000054.1 GCA_002411345.1 Bacteroidales bacterium UBA5287
CATTTAGACAAAGCCTACAACTCCGTTATTTTACATGTAGTTGAATACATGAATAGTGAAGTATTTAATGAAAATGGTCAGTCGGTTCCTCAAATGATTTTGTCAGTACAAGAAAAAGTGATTACCAGAGCAGGATTATTGCTTAAGAATCCAGAAAAGATATTGAGTTATGAGGTCAACATTTAAAGTATTATTTTACATGAAGAAAGGCAGCGAGAAACCCAACGGAAAAGTCTGCATTTAATGTGCCGTATTATTATGGACCGCGAAGTTTAACAGTTCAGTTGCAAGACGGAGATTCCTCTCCACTTGTGGGATGTGAAGAACAATCGTGTTTCGGGAAAGAGCGTGGAAGCACAGAAAATCAATTTTGCCATTGACAGAACCCGTGTGGATATAAATCACCGTTATCAGGAACTAATGCAAACGGACGGTTATGTAACCGCCGCCAAGTTGAAAAACGTCTATCTCGGAATCGGTGAAAAGCAGGAAACATTACTTAAACTATTTGAACAGCACAATGTTGAATTTGAAAAGAAAGTAGGCTACAACAGAGTACAAGGTACTTTTGCCAGCTACTGTACAGTCTGCAAACACATTAGGGAGTTTCTTTCTTCCTCCTTCCTTTGGGAGGATATACTACTTAAAGAACTGAGCCTGATATTTATCAACGATTTCGAATATTTCCTGCGTGAGGAGAAGAAATGCCGCACCAATAACCGTATGGGGATATGATTGTCTTGAAGCATATCATTTCTATCGCGCGGAATAATGGGCAGTTGCCGATAAATCCCTTTGCGGGAAGAGAAAGCCGAAATAAACAAGAAAATCCGGAACTTATACGACCGGCAAGTATGAGGCGCGGGAGAAGTTCCTCAATATGCACAAGTACAACAAATAGAAAGAAAGTGAAATATCCCAAACGAAATCCCGGTTGAAGCAACTTAAATAGGATTATGAACCGTACGAGGCGCAGGAGGATATGGATTTGTTTTTCGGCGTATTCCTCAAGCTAAGCGAACACTTGCGGATGGTGCAGTTATGCAAGGGCATCGTATTGATAATAGAAACTATTAAGAAGCTGCTTAACGGCGAAATAGTACCCTTTTCTAGCAAACTCCATTCCCTCGAACATAGTCAAGATTTCAGCGTGCAGGATGCTAAACTGCAACTGTTGAGGAAACAAGGCAACCCGGACAAGTTCCGTCTTTTCCTCAACAGTCAAAATATTCTCGACTGGTTCAAACAGAAATATCAGAAAAGTAAGCAAACCATAAGATTGCATATCAAGCCTCAAGCAAAGCCTGAAGTAGCTGAAAATAAAAGTTTTAAGAGTTGTCAATTATCTTAAGCCCAAATATATGATGTTACCATAAATTTAGCCTGTTTTTATGGCAAAGTCAAAGAAAATATGTAATTTAGCAGACGATATAGAAATATAGAATAATCATAAAGAAATGGCAAAAAACAAGTTAGTAACTCCATTTGTAAAATGGGTTGGCGGCAAACGCCAACTTATGAATTCTATTATGGAGGTGATGCCTAAAAATATAAGAAATTATACTTACGTTGAGCCATTTATCGGTGGGGGGGCAGTGCTCTTCCATATTCAACCTAAGAACGCCATTATTAATGACTTCAATACAGAATTGATAAATGTATATAACGTAGTAAAGGAGAACTTAGACGAACTCATAATAGATCTAAAAAAGCATAAAAACGAATCGGAATATTTTTACCACATCCGCAGTTTAGATCGCTCTGAAGATTTTGCAAGAATAGGAAAAATCCAGAGGGCATCAAGGTTAATATATCTGAATAAGACTTGTTATAATGGATTATATCGCGTAAATAATGCAGGGGAATTTAATTCTCCATTTGGTAGGTATAAGAACCCAAATATAGTTAATGAACCTGCTTTAAGGGCTGTTTCTTCATATCTTAACTCTAATAATGTACATATTTTTTCTGGGGATTACTATGATATACTTAAAGACCTCGACAGAAATTCATTTGTGTATTTAGATCCACCATACCACCCTATATCCGAGAGTTCTAACTTTACAGGATATATTCAAGGAGGGTGGAATATTTTTGATCAAGCTAGATTGCGAGAAGCATGTGATGAACTCACAAAAAGAGGTGTAAAGTTTTTGTTGTCAAACTCTGCATCAGGTTTTATTAAAGATCAATATCGAAATTACAACATTATCACAGTTAAGGCTATCCGATCAATTAATGTTGATACTACAAAACGGGGAGAAGTCGATGAACTTTTAATACGAAACTATGAGTAAATCGAAGAATGACATAGCATGGGAACAGATTTTTGAAAAACACCGAATTTTAGATAAAATCGCATCAAAAGGTAGTGCATCAATATGCTCTGTAGATATAAACAGATACAGAGAAGCCCGCTTAATGACAAAATTTGATCATCGTTCTCAACTTCCAAAATTGTTCATTGACAACAACCTGTCCATACTACCAACTTCTAGAGGTACTTACGAAATAGGAACCTTTGAAACATTTTGCGATTTCAATAATGAGGACGTAGAAGTTACTCCTATTGATTTTCCAACGTTCCTTGAAAGTATTGATTATAAGGATATAACAAGTGAGGCAACCGCAATAAACTGTGCCTTTGTATCGAAAATACTACATGATTTCACTAATGAGAATAGTTTATTGCCAACGGTAAGTGGACGTATGAGTTCATCATTATTCGATTTCAAGATTAATTCAGGCAACGGTCTGTTCAAGGTAAAGGTTGGAAATTCTCAGATCGAAATAGATGGAGGATATGAAGGAGACAATTCTTTGAGTATTATTGAAGCTAAGAATTATATATCTGATGATTTTCTAATTCGCCAACTATACTATCCATATCGTTTATGGAATAATAAGATTACCAAGCAGGTACGTCCAATATTCTTAACGTACACAAACGGGATATTCAATCTTAGGGAATACGAATTTGTTGATTTGGAACTATATAACTCTATTCGATTGATTCAGCATAAGAAATATGCTGTACAAGAGGGAGCAATTAACCTTGAGGCTATTCAAAATATATTAGATAGCATAAAGACGGTTAAGGAGCTGGAATTACCATTCCCGCAAGCAGATAGTTTTGAGCGTGTAATTAATCTATGTGAGCTATTAAAGCAGAGAGGATTTCTTAGTAAAGACGAGATTACCCAAAATTATGACTTTGATTCACGCCAAACAGATTACTATTCCAACGCTGCTAAATATTTAGGACTGATTGAGAATGCACAAGAAAGCAATCAGATAGGATGTGTTTTAACAAAGCTAGGATTTTCTATTTTTAGTCTCCCCATCATTGAGCGGCAATTAGAATTTGTTAAACTAATACTGTCTCATAGTCCATTTAAGAACACTTTGAAACTATATTTTGAAAAAGGAAATACTCCCTCAAAAGATGAGGTTGTTGAAATAATGAAGAGTTCGAAACTATATAACATTGATTCAGATCAAACATATAGACGTAGAGCTTCTACAGTTCTCTCATGGACGAACTGGGTGCTTGAACTTATTGAAGAATAAATTAAATAATTAAAAATATGGCTTGTACAAAAAAACATCGCTATAATACACAGTATAACAACTTGCCAGTCGATCAAGGTGGTGTAGGCCGGCATCGTTGTGCTGGATGTGCTTACGAAAAGGGATACAATGATGGTCTTATTCGTAAAGAGCAATTAGATCTTGATTTAGATTCATTACCTGATAGTCAGGCAGGAACTGTTAGGCATAAAAGTCCTCATGCAGCTTACGCCGCTGGGTATTTAAATGGAGTTGAAGATTCTTATAAATAAAAATAGTCATGAATTGTAGTCATTGTGGAAGACTCTTAAATGAGTCGATATATAAAGATGATATGAAATCTTGCCCAAGGTGTTCACAGGCAAATGGACAATTTCATGTGTTTCATCCTTTTCCTTCAGATTTCGGAACAACTCCTTTGAGAGCATCAAATACTCATCCTGAAGGGCCTCAAAGTCATTGTCAATCATGTAGAGGAGGTAATCCTCCTCGCATTGGAACTTTATGCAAGGATTTATAATGACAATTATTAAATTTAAGTAAGCTGCTATCCTTTATTTATCTGAACACAAAGGTATATTCCAAGAATAAAACGTCAAGGATAAAATGAATTTTATCGAAAATATTCCTTTCTCGTCTTTCGAAAGAGTAATTCCGATAAATCCTTGCCTTATTTATTCTTTCCATTAGAGAGATGTTTATAAGATAAAGAAAGAGAAAAAATATGTGTGTGGTTTCAAAAATATTGCTTACTTTGGCGTGAGTTATTCGACAGTATACCACTGTAAAACGCTGAAATACTCACGGTTACTAACTCGTTACCTCTGAATCTCAAAAATCCCACTAAAAATTTATTCCTCAGTTGGTTAAATCAAACCGATGAAAATCTAAAATAATTTGTAGATTAATATACAA
>DHSL01000073.1 GCA_002411345.1 Bacteroidales bacterium UBA5287
AGGTAGGGTTTTGTCCTGAAAATTTCATTTTTATCTAAGCAACCATTTACATGAACAATTGCCATATTATTCTGAACTGTCAATGGATCATTTCTATCTGTTTTTGTAAAGCCATATATAAAAACACACAAAAAAAATATTAATAAAATTTGTTTATAATGGTTCATATTAAAGAGATATAAAGTGTAATATTATTTTCATAATTAAATGCTTTTATTTATATTCAAGTATCTATTTAAATTTCAAGATATAAAGTAAATAAATATCTTTTTGATCATCAAAATAAAAGCATCTTATTTTTCCTTGATTATTGTTGTATATAAATAATCTATTAATGTTTTATAGCCTGTTGAATTCGTTTTGTCCTGCTCCTGTACCTTTATATCTGCTTCCGTTGGTGTTGAATTTGTATCTTAGCGTGATTTCGAGTTCTTGGGTATCCCTTTTCGAATTCTGTAAAATATGAAGCTTGTTGTTGTAAGCCTTGACTCCCATTCTGTTTCCATGAAACAGATCATGCCCTTTTAAAGTAAACGATAACTGGTCATTCAGGAAAGATTTTGTCACTCCAAGGTTTACCACAAACACATCTTGAGTCAATTCTATGTTTTGATATGATCCTTTTCCCTGATAATTGCCATCAAGAGTCACTAGGAATCCTTTTGGAAGAGAAAATGAATTGCTGAGAGAAGCAATCAACATAGGTTTGTTTAAATTCACTTCTTTATCTGCACTGGTTACTTTTAGCCACTGTTTTGTGAATCCCACGCTTGCAATGGGCGACCATATACCAAACGTTGGAGAGGCTGTTAAAAAAGCAGATAGGTTGGGAAGTTTATCTATGTTTTTTGTAGATAATATTGCTACTGCAGGATTTTCTTCGAGCTGCTCTGCCCATTGGATTATAACATCTTTTTCCTGTTTGTAACTTACCATAAGCTGAAGAAATTTCCAGGAGCTCATTAATGATACATCGTGAACAATTGATGGTTTAAGAAATGGATTTCCTGTTTGCAAAGTGAACCGGTTACCGTAGAATGTGTTGCTTCCAAGCTGCCAATAAGCCGGACGAACTGTTTTTACATTATAGCTGAGTTGTAACTGAACATCCCCAAAAGCATTTGAATATGTGAAGTTAGGAAACCAGCGGGCATATTTTCTGCTTTGTTCATCTATCTTATCGTCACCATTAAAGTAATCAAATTTCACATCTTCATATCTTACTCCTGCGCCCAATTTTCCTATCGAAGTTGATCTTGAATATTCCGCAAAGAAACTGTTGTTTTGATCGTGAATAGCTGTATTTGTTGAAGGAATAGCATCCATATCAGTCATGTAGTCATCATTTCTGCGGGTTCGTGTGTATTCATTCCCGGCTGACAGCTGACCACCTATCAGAGGATAGGACAAAACCAATCTGGTTGCGAATAGTCGGTTATCAATTCTGTTGGAGGATTTAATTAAGCGGTCGTCATACTCCTGACTACTTTCTGTAATGTTCATTTTTGAAAACTGACTGCTACTATAAAGGTCGCTGTTAAAATCAATTTTCAGATCACCCACAGTGCCGTTGTAATAAGCATTAAGTTGATGTCTTGGCTCGTTGTCTTCATCTTGTTTAGACACACTTTTCCAATTATCGAAGAATTCATTGTTTGCATAAACAACACTGTTTGTTATAGCACTTTGGCTATTTTTTCCTGGAGAAACTGTCATGGTGTACTTTACACCTACATAATGATTGGAATTTATCTCATAATTTATACCAGCAATAGTGGTCAGCGGATTTCCAACACCATCAACAGTCATAGTGTTAGCTTGTGTCCATAGTGTATCTACAAAAGCAGTCTGAGTTAATACACTATTTTGTACATAAGCGTATTTTTCATATTTTACAGTTCCGAAAATATCCCAACCTTTGTAACGATAATTTAGGTTTAACTGTTGTCTTAAGTCTGTATTATTATTAAGCAAATAAGTAGATCTTACATCAAAGCTGAATCCGTCACCTGCTTTACGTATTGTATGAATGCGGATTATTGCTTTTACAGATGCATCGTAACCTGCTCCCGGGTTATGAACTATCTCCACCTCTCTGATATCTGAAGAAGCAATCATATCAAGTTCTGAGGCATCGCGTAATTCCCGGTTATTAATATAGATTTTTGCTTTTCCTTTTCCGAAGATTGAGAAATCACCATCATCACCTGTAATTGCCGGAAGCCTTTTCAGCACATCGTTTGCTGTTCCAGCTTTACTCAAAACTGTATTTTCAACTGTAGCAACAACTGCATCGTCACGAAGTCTGATTCTTGGCAGATCACCATTTACAACTACTTCGCCCAGCATTGTTGTATCTGATTTGAGATATATTTCCTGTTCGGGTTTTGCAAACGTAGTTTGTGTTTCGTATCCAATGAAAGAAACTCTTAAAAGCTTATTGGTAGTATTATTTGCGTCAAGTAAAAAAGCACCGGTTTCATCTGTGGTTGTTCCAGTAATTAATGTTGAATCTGGCAGGGAATATATTGCTACATTAGCAAATTCAATCGGGTTATTATCTAAGTCAAAAACAACACCTTTAATCTGTGCACTTAGTGACAATGCTAAGCCACATAAAACTGATAGAAATAGAATTTTGAGAGTAGTCATAATTTTTTTATTTAATTCGAAAATATGACTTCAACTCTTTTCTTTAGGTTACAATTTGGGGTGTATTATTTTATGTATCTTTATCACGGTCAATAATAGACATCGGTTATCATTCTGTTATTATACTTAAAAACAATAAAGACTCCTTACCTATGTTTGTTAAAGTAAAACTTGATCCTTTGGGTGAATAAAAAGTATTATCTTTTTTGATAATTGCCTCTTGCCCATTGAATTTTATTTGTGTTTTTCCCTGTAAAACATATATAGCATTTTGTCTTTGTGAACTATCTTTATAAGAGTATATTTCATTTTTGTTGATCTTATTTATTGTAACCTGAAACCCATCTGCGAAATCTTTATTTAATAAAGTCTTCTCATTAAATTGAAGTTGACCATAATTTTCATTAGTTTTATAACAATCATCAAAAGTGTAATTAGCATTTCCAACTGAATAAGGTACTTCTAAGTCGGAAAGCGATTCCCTCTTAATTACAAGATATTTGATTGTATCATTGTTGATTCTTTGAATGTTGTGAGAGGAACCGCTGGGAGTATAAATAAAATCTCCTTCGTTTAAAATCTTTTCTACTCCGTTTATATGAAACCGAACCGGACCTTTAACAATATAAAATGATTCATCTTCATTATGAATGTGAGGTGGATGTGTTTGAGTACCTTCAAAAACACATGACATTTTTACAGTTAGTGTATCAGCCATTCCTTTGGGAATATAATAATGAAACCAACCGTTGCGGTTTTTTGAAGCTTTACTCTCATCAAACCTGTCGACTAAAGCTTCAATATCAGTTGAAGAATTTAAATTTCTATTCTGAGAATATAAACTTAATGATGAAAAGAGTAACATTAACCAAATAAAAGAACTGAATTTCATAATATTTATAAAACTTAAAAATCTTTTTATGAAACAGATAATCTCTGCCAATAGTGTATAACATGCTGAGAATAGCAACAGCTCTCAATCAATATTTTTGGAGTAGCGTCAGCAGTTTTCTGTCCAGTTTATGTCCATTCCAGTCCTCATAATCTACGTCTTTTCTACCCGAATCCAGTAATCCAAAATCACCTCTGAAATTCCATAAACCCCATCCTATACCATGTGAGGTCAGAATATCCAATTGATCGGAGAACCAAGCAAGAAAAACATCATGAGGTGTTTCATTATAACACCCGCATTCACCACAATGCACGCCAACACCCTGATTTACCAGATCAATCCATGGCTGATAAAACTCTTCAAGCACTCGGCGATCAAATTTCTTACCATCTATCGTTCCCGGCCAAACAGGCATTGGTGCATCATCAGGATTTTTCCAGACCCACCCAGCACGGTAATGAGAAACATAATGTGGATAATACCCTCGACAACTCTGCCCAATTGGGAGATCAACAAGCTCAGGAACCACCAGACTTCCGCCATGGTTACCATCCGCAACAACAATTCTGTCTGCGTTTTGCCTGTGAATTACATCTAAGCATCCAATTGCCACTTTACGATAAATATCACCCGGTATTGGTTTTGACGGAGCAAACTGATCATTCATATCATCCTTGAAACATGGTTCATTTACCAAATCAAAACTTAACAATTCAGGAGAGACATTTTTAAAACGTTTTGACCACATATCCCAATGCTGATAAAAAGCAATCTGTGCTTCTTCATCTATCCATAAGTTAAAAGGTTCATGAAATCCTGCATTTATACAGAAACCAGGAGCACGATGTAAATTAAGACTTACATGCAAGTTATAGTTATTTGCTGTATAAACAACCTTTTCAATAGCTTCTATCGCCTCTTCTCTAAAGTCTACAGTTTCTTCTGGAGTAATATATTTACCGGTAGTCGGTTTATACTTAAGATAGCAAGGATATGCAATTGGTATGCGTACAAAGTTAAATCCCCAATCGGCCATCCATTTAAAATCTTGTTCGGTAGCTAAAAATCTCTTAGGATTTGCAATATACCTATCTGGAGAAAAAAAGTCGAGTATATTAAATCCACGCCAGCGTGGCAATTTGTTTTTTTTAAAATTATATTGTGGCAATGAAAAAACATCAGAATGACTTCCAATTGAAATCATTCCTGTTCCTATAGCAGTTGTCTTCAAAAATTCGCGTCTTTTCATTTTATGATATATTTTATTTTTATGGGTGGAAGTATCATAATTGCCACTTACCTTAAGTGAAATAAATTACATTACAATTCCAACTTGAGTTTCTCTTCTCCTTTCGCATCAAGCACTTGAAGGGTCATGTTATCACCTTCTTTTTTAAGAACCATTACAACAGCCCCTTGTTGAATATTAGGTCCTCCTCCTATTACTATCGGAAAATTATTACCGACCGAGTTTTTAGGATGGTAAGTAAACCGATGCATATGACCGTTTATAGCAATATCGAACGGAGCATCCTTCAAGATACTTCCCCATTCATCAAGACTTGGATTATAAGCACCCTCGGACAGACCATAAACGGGGATATGGTGAATTAACACTCGTTTCTTTGCTCTCTTAAATGCTTTACTCGCAACCTCTTTTTTCAAGAATTCCGCCTGTTCCTTTCGCAGACTCGTGAAATCGTTCAGACCGAAATATTCCCGATGTCCATCTTCTTTGTCCTCCCCACAATCAAGCATCACAATCCGGGTATCTCC
>DHSL01000021.1:0-35127 GCA_002411345.1 Bacteroidales bacterium UBA5287
CCTGAAGGCTTCTTTTTTTTGTGGGATATAGTCCTCAGACATGCATAAAGAGCTTTTAAGAGCTTTCATAGTGTTTACACAGCAGAATATATAAATTGTTACATAATGAAGATCTTCTTGTAATTATGGCAGTAAGGTCTTCCTCCTTTATGTTTATAATATTCTTGGTGATAATCTTCTGCTTCCCAAAAAACTGAAGTCGGTTTAAGTATTGTCGCAACATCGTATCCCATTTTAATTAAAATATTAATGTATTTTTCTGCGACTTGTTTTTCTTCCTGAGATGAGTAAAAAATACAAGATTGATATTGTGGACCTATATCAGGACCTTGACCATCAGTTTGAGTAAAGTCATGAGTTTCGAAGAAAAGTTTCAGCATTTCTTCATATGAAGTTATTTTCGGATCATACTCCACTTCCGTACATTCAAAGTGTCCGGTATTTTTCTGACAAACTTGTTCATAAGTTGGATTTTCTACATTTCCTCCCATAAAACCAACCTGTGTTCTTGTGACTCCTGGGGCTTTCATGAAAAAATATTCAGTTCCCCAAAAACATCCTGAAGCAAAATATGCTTTTTTTAATGTGTTTTTTATATTAGGTATAAACTTTAGAGAAATAGAGTTTACACAATATCGTATTTGTTTTGATGTAAATCCTTCATTTAGGAATAAATGTCCTAAGTGAGCACCGCAATTCAAACAGATTATTTCTGTACGAATTCCATCAGCATCATTTACTCGTTTTATTGCTCCATCAATTTCATCATCAAAAGAAGGCCAACCACATTGTGAATCAAACTTGTCAGATGATCTAAATAGTGGTGCGTCACACTGTTTACAAACATATGTGCCATCTTTTTTATTGTTTAATAGTTCTCCTGAAAATGGTCGTTCAGTTTCTTTAAACAGAATGACTCTTTTTTCTGCATTTGTTAATTCATTATATTTCATTGTTTCTGAAAATTGATTTTTTGTATTCTCATTTATATTCATAGAATTTTTCTTCTCTTGAGCGCATGAGGTTAAAGAGAATACTATAAATAATATATATATATAATTTTCTGCATTAATTAATTATTATTATTATTATTTAGTTATCCTAAATAATTTAGAAACATCCAACTTTTGCGATTGTTTAAATAATCTTTATTCTTGTCGTTTTCATATGCTTCTCGTTCAAATGAAATATTTCTATATGCTGTTATTCCGTTTTTATAGATGAATAATCGAATCAACCATTCCAATAGGTACCAAACATAAAAAAACACAAACAACATTTCTTTAATTTGACAGGTATGGATTGATTCATGATACAAAACCTTTTTCGAAAGAGGAAAAAACTCTTTCCTTGCAAAAACTATTCCGAAAAGATTGATTGCGCGGAATCCTTTGAATGGGATATGTTTAGTATAAATGAGTAACATTTATTGTTTACAATCTGAAATGATTTCAAAGATAAAAAGATTCTATAAATGTTGTATATTTGTATGTTCAATAAAAACATAATAATACTAAATTATGAGTACATCTTTATCTGATTTATCCTATAAAGTAGCTGATATTTCACTTGCCGACTTTGGTCGAAAAGAAATTGAAATCGCTGAAAATGAAATGCCTGGATTAATGGCATTAAGAGAAAAATATGGTAACAATCAACCACTCAAAGGTGCTCGAATTACGGGCTCTCTTCATATGACTATCCAGACAGCGGTTTTAATAGAAACCTTGGTGAAATTAGGAGCCGATGTTAGATGGGCAAGTTGCAATATTTTTTCTACTCAAGATCATGCAGCTGCTGCAATTGCTAAAGCAGGTATTCCCGTTTATGCTTGGAAAGGAGAATCTTTAGAGGAATATTGGTGGTGCACAGAAATGGCGTTGCGTTTTCCTAATGGAAAAGGTCCTAATTTGATTGTAGATGATGGAGGTGATGCATCGTTGCTGGTTCATATGGGTTATCAAGCTGAAAATAATCCCGAAACAATTAATCGAAAAGGAAATAATCATGAGGAAATGACAATTCTTGATACCTTAAACCGTATCTTGAAAGAAGATAGAAATCGTTGGCATAGAACAGTTGCTGAATTAAAAGGTATTTCCGAAGAAACAACAACTGGTGTGCATCGATTATACCAGATGATGGAGAAGGGTGAATTATTAGTACCAGCTATCAATGTAAACGATTCCGTAACAAAATCAAAATTTGATAATCTTTATGGGTGTCGTGAATCACTTGCTGATGGTATTAAACGTGCCACAGATGTAATGATTGCAGGTAAAATTGTTGTAGTATTAGGTTATGGTGATGTAGGTAAAGGGTGCGCTGCTTCGATGCGTTCGTACGGAGCAAGAGTTATTGTTACTGAAATAGATCCTATTTGCGCATTACAAGCGGCAATGGAAGGCTTTGAAGTGACAACAATGGAAGAGGCTGTAAAAGAAGGTAACATTTTCGTTACAACTACAGGAAATTGTGATGTTATTACTATAGAGCATTTGCAAAAAATGAAAGATCAATCAATTGTTTGCAATATTGGCCATTTTGATAATGAAATTCAAGTAGATAAACTGGTTAATTTCCCAGGTATTAGTCATATGAATATCAAACCACAAGTGGATAAATACACCTTTCCAAATGGAAACTCTATATTTCTTCTAGCTGAAGGACGCTTAGTTAATTTAGGGTGTGCCACTGGTCATCCCTCATTTGTTATGAGCAACTCTTTTACAAACCAAACTTTAGCTCAAATTGATTTGTGGAAAAATAATTATGAAGTAGGTGTTTACCGCTTACCAAAGTATTTGGATGAAGAAGTAGCTCGTTTACATTTAGCACAAATTGGAGTAAAACTAACCACACTTTCAACAAAACAAGCCGATTATTTAGGTGTTTCAGTTGGGGGACCATACAAGGCAGAGCATTATCGATATTGACAAATTGTGTGTTTATTTTAAAAAACATACAATTTTATTCGTTTAAGGCTTGGAATATTAAAACTAACGTTGTATCTTTGCACTCGCTTTTGAAAGAAAGCACTTAGGATGATTCGCTAGCTCAGCAGGTAGAGCACATCCCTTTTAAGGATGGGGTCCTGGGTTCGAGCCCCAGGCGGATCACAACAATAAAAACCCATCATTACGGAGGGTTTTTATTGTTTATAAGCTTTTTAACTTAATCATGTTCCTGCACATTACGATTATAGTCACTAATTATTACCTACTTTTCGTGCGTTTTCTAAATTTGTTAGTCATGGAAATATTATCTTAGTTATGTATATGACAAAATTACGAATGTTAGAAATCTTATCAAGGTTTGACAATCTTAATATTAGGCGCGTAAGACTCCGTATATGATATTATCAGTCTATGTGTTCTTTATTCATTGTATAATTCTTATTTTATAACAAGATTCTAACGAATTTCATATAGTGCTTAATCATCAGTTTTACTCTTGGCTAAAAAGAAATTTTTCGTGAATCCTATTCTAATATAGTTTTAACTTTATCAAGATCTCTCAAAAGTAGTTCTACTTAAGTAAACTGAAAATTCCTAGGATCAATTTCAATCAGAACCTTTTCTATTAATATATCAATTCTTTTTTAATTTACACTTTTACCATCCGACTTCAAATGAATGCCTACAATTAAAAAGTCTATGTATATTAAACCCTTTGTAATTTTGAATTCAGTAAGAATAGAACAATCTGGTTCTCTAATACCTATTAAAAATGTTATTTTTTTTCAGAAGTAAACTAGTTAATGAATGCAACTATATTTTATTAATTATAAGGCATTTTGATATGCATTTTTCCCAAAAAGAGTCATTAGAATAATTTTGATATCCCAAAATAAATTCCATTTTTCAAGATATTCCATATCGAATTCAACCCTTTTTTCCATCTTCCATAGTTCATCTGTCAATCCTCGATATCCATTTACCTGTGCCCATCCAGTAATTCCTGGTTTCACAAAGTGACGAACCTTATAATATTCAATTAGTTTGGTGTATTGATCAGTATGTTTCAACATATGAGGACGTGGTCCTACGACAGACATATGTCCTAATAGGACATTAATGAATTGTGGAAGTTCGTCTATATTATAGTGTCTCAAAAAACTGCCGAAACGAGTTATGCGAGAATCGTTTTTTTGAGCTTGTAAGGTATTTGCTTCATTATTCACTTTCATTGTTCTGAATTTAAGACAGTTGAATGTTTTGTTATTAATACCTGTACGTGGTTGCACAAAGAATATTGGTCCATTTGAATCTAATTTTATTATAAGTGCCAAAATAGGGAACAACCATGTAAAAATTAAAAGTATAACTATTAAAGAAAATATAATGTCAAAAATCCTTTTTTGAGTGCGTAAAGAAAAATTATCTAATGGGATTTCCTGTGGATTAAACATTTCGAAATAACCAGTAGATTCAACTTTCTTGTTCACAAATCTATTCCAATAGCCATTCATTATAATATATCTCAACCTCAAGCCAATCTTATTAGAAAATGCAAGTAACTCTTTCGTTTTATTTACCGTAAAGTATAAAGGATTCGTTACAAAAATCATATTTATCTTATGATTTTCTGCAATAGTTGATAAATCATCTATTTTTCCTAATGAAATAGTGTTATCACTTTCATCTTTATCTGAAATATAACCAACAAACTTATAACCGAGAATAGGGTTGTTATTAAGCAGTTTACCTAGAATTATACTTGTTTCATTTAAACCCAAAATGACAACTCGTTGATTTGATATTCCTTTTTTATATCGAAATTTTAGGAATTTATATATAAAATAGAAAATCGTCACCTTTAAAATGTAAAACAAGGCTACATATTCAATCAATAAGATGGGTTGATAATTATTTGGTAGGAATAATTCAGCCAATAAAAACAAAGTCACAAGTAAAATACTAAATCGTATGTTGAAAATTCTCCAACGATTATAATATTTATCCGAAAAGAAGTAGTTTCTTTTTGAATATAAAGTATAGGCTATTATTTCAGAAATATTTGCATGTAAATAATACAAATTACTTTGTGATAAATCTAAATTGATTAATTGTAGCCTGGTATTAATGACAATAGCTACTGCCATATTTAAAAGAAGTAAATCAAAGAGTAGAAAAAAAAATTTCACTACTGTATTATCTGATTCCATATGTAATATATATAATTGAAAAATGATTAATTATGAAAACCTTATTCAAAAAATAATTATTTTTTGTTCTTAAAAAGATTATTAGTGTAAAGCATTAAAATGTCACAAGGGTGATTATTTCATTATTCTAGAATGCTTTTTTCTCATATTAAGCATATCGTTGTCCTTCTTCTGTTTTTAACCAATCGTCAAAACTCTTGCCTTCCCATGGTAATCCTCTATCAAAATTATAAGGCCATGGATAGTGAGGACGTTTATTTTCTTTTGACCATACATAGTATACTTTGCATATTTTTACAGCAGGATTTCCTGAATGTAATTCAAAATCATCAACATTTTTGTTTACTAATGAATTAGCTCCTATAAAACTGTGCTTACCGATAATTATACCAGGTAAAATAACTGAACCTGCTCCAATTTGAGAAAAATCTTTAACATTTGATCCAATAAGTTGATTAGAAGGAGGGTGTGGATCATTTGTAAAAACTACAAATGGATAAATAAAAACAAAATTTCCAAATATACATTTTTTTGATATTTGGATATGACTATTTAGACGACAATAATCGCCAAAAACAACATCACCTTGTATATCGCATTGTGTACCCACAACACAGTTTTTTCCAAATTTTGAATTCTCTCTAATTGACGCCATATTACCTGTTGTAAAATGTTCTCCAAAAATAGAACCTGAATAAATAATTGTACCGCTTCTTATAAGAGAGTTTCGTCCTATAACTGTTCTTGGATTCTTATAATGGCCATTATAGTAGGATTCACTTTCAGGCTCTCCGATAATGCAATTCTCACAAATGATTGAATCATCACCAATCTCTACATTTTCATGTATAATGGCATTCTGCCCAATTTTGACATTTCGTCCTATAATAGCGGATTCACTGACATAATAATTACCTTGAAACCTCATAGTAATGTTTGTTAAATGGTCATTCTAAAAAATGTTCATAGTTATGAAATAACATTTTTCATTTTTTTTCCTGTAGGAGTTAACTGTAGCTTTTCTGTGAATTCCCAAAAACGAGGAATCTTATATGCTGAAAGCTTTTCTCTACAACTCTTTACAATTTTCTCTTTAATAAGCACTAAGTCGTATGAATCTGTAAGCACTATGGTTGCTTTTATAGCAGCCCCTTGCAATTCGTCATTGACTTCTTCCACTGTGCAATCTAATACTTCAGAAACTGACAAAATCACTTCTTCAATTTCTTTTGGACTGATTCGATTTCCTGCTATTTTCATAATTTCTTTTTTGCGAGCAACTAAATAAATAAACCCTTCATCATCTACTGTAGCCATGTCTCCTGTAAATAACCACCCATTTTTCAATACTTCACTAGTTGCATCCTCATCATTGAAATATCCAATCATAACATTATCCCCTTTAGCCACTATTTCACCTGTTTCTCCTGGTTTTACTGGAGACAGATTACTATTCACAACTTGAAGAATTACACCAGGAATAGCTTTTCCTATAGATCCAATTTTATCAATAAGGAGGTTCGGTGGTAAAAATGCTAAGCGAGCTGTAGCTTCAGTCTGACCATACATTACATAAAAATCTATATTAGGAAAAGTTTGAGTAAACTCATTAATAAAAGTTGAATGTAGTTTTCCTCCTGCTTGAGTGACATATCTTAAATCTGGAAATATAGTACTTTTAAATGTTTTCGATTTCCTTAAGAGAATTTGAAAATGACTTGGTACTCCGGCAAATCCAGTACAATGATATTCGAGCATATTGTTAATGACCGTCCCCAATAATGCGAAATTGTTATTTAACACCATCGATGCTCCCACTTTAAGATGAGTATGTAGAATTGATAGTCCATAACAATAATAAAAAGGTAAAACTACTGTCATGATATCATTACTTAAAAGAGCAAGGTACTCAATAATAGAATTAGTATTTGTACGAAGGTTCCTATGACTTAGCATTACACCTTTGGGAGAACCAGTAGATCCTGAAGTAAATATTATTTCAGCGATACGTTTTTCATCGAAATGTATATCCAAAGAATCAATTTCATATTTCTTATATTTTATTAAAATACTGTCCAAGTTGGTTTCATTGATTACGCTGATATTTATAGAACGGAATGATAAAACTTGTTCAGAAATAAAACATAGTCGGCAATCGGTAAGTGAAATAATATAATTTAGGTTTTCTTGTTCAAGAATTGGATTCAATGGAACACAAATATTTCCAGATTTCATGATTCCTAGATATGATACAATGAAAAATACTGAATTTTGGCTCATAAGTATGATTCTATTATTTTCTCCAACAGTTGCCTGGAGATAACCTGCTAGTTGAAGACTCCATAAATAGATTTTTTGAAATGAAGCCCTTTCTGATGAACCTAAAACAAAATCCTTTTGTAAAGATTTTGATTCTTCAAAAAAATAATCAAAGATATTCATAACATTCATAATTTTATAGAGTATTTACTCAAAGAAAACAGGATGCATTCTTAAATAGTCCGTAGTTTTTGCTTTTCTTTCAAGATTTTTATACATGTTTCTAATTTCCCGTTCCTTCTTGCCAAGAATTAATGCAACTTCGGTTGGTTCATAATCATTTTCCCATCCATAATCCACTAGATCCAATAACTCATAGGGCATTTGAAAAAAAAATTCCACTTGAGTTTGTTTTGCACTATATGTATCGGTTGTAGGTGTACGGTTTATGATTTCTTGTGGAATATCTAAATATTCTGCTAGTTGATATATCTGTGTTTTATACAGTTTTCCAATAGGCATAATATCAACCCCACCATCACCATATTTAACGAAAAATCCTTGATCTACTTCATGTTTGTTGGCTGTACCGATTACCGCATAATGAAGCCTTTCGGCATGGTAATACAACATAGACATACGACTTCTTTGTTTAAAATTGGTGGCAGCCACAATTTGCAGATACTCCTTTGCTGGTAGCATTCTACTCATTTCTTTACCATCGGAAGTGATGACAACTACTGAGAAAACTGGAGGAATATCTTCATTCATATTCTGTTGAATTACAATTTTTGCTTTGTCAGTATTAGGATTGAATTCTGGTATTACTCTAGAAATAGCTTCATCGCGCCTCTGATAACAATTAAAACCCTCAAGTGCAGGTGTGACGTTTTCCAATATCGTTTTAATATTAAATTTATCAGCTAGTTTTTGAGCAAATAATTCACTTTCAGGACTCGAGTCTGCATCAGGCATAATAACTCCCAATACATTTTTATTACCTAGTGCACGTATAGTTAATGCTAGTGTAACCGATGAATCGATTCCTCCACTGATTCCCACAACGCCTCCTCTTCTATGTAATATGCGAAGTACTGAATCCTGAATATTCCCAACTATCATATTACATAATGATTCTAAATCATTTATTTTAAGTATATTTCTTGAAAATGGGCTTTTTATTGTATTCATAATTATAATTATTAATTCATTTGTTATCAATTACAATCTTATTAAATATAACATTCTTACTTTTTTCAAATAAAGAATCTGATTTTTTCACAAAAAGTGTATTAAGTAGCTGAGTAGATAGAATACCTATAAAAGCCATATGATCAATTTCAGATACTTGAGTACCATATTTAAGTTTATTGATAAGAAAATTTACCTTATTAAAGTCAAAATAACCAGCCTCTCTAATATTACTCTCCGAAATAGAATTTTCGATATAATCCGGCGATTTCTCCGAAAAAAAGCATTTCGATGAAGGAGCACGATAAGGTTGTTTTGTTCTTTGAACAATCTGTTGTGGTAATTTTCCATTCATCATCTTTTTGAGTAAAAACTTTTCGTTTAATCCGTTCATTTTTAAATTTGATGGAAGTCTCATACAAAAATCTATAATGCGGTGATCCAAAAAAGGATATCGTCCTTCTAGTGAATGTGCCATTGACATTCGGTCACCTTGGGACGATAATAAGTAACCAGACATAAATAACTTCATTTCGATCCATTGAGAACGCGACATAAGATCAGCACCTTCCAATATTGTCTTATACTTATTAATAAATTCATTAATTGGTTCATATCTGCTCAAATCTGCTTTAATATCATCCGAAAAATAATTTTTAATATGTGAAGTATTATGCCATCTCAAAAGGTGTGAATAAACAGGAGAATCAGTTTCCTCTAACTTATATCCGAAAAATAATTTTAAACTAAACCCATTCATAGATTTCATTTGAGAAAGATAAGGGTATAGTCTTTTTAATAATAACGGTCTATAAGCAGAGTCAGGTTGCTTTGCCCAAAATTGCCTAATGAGTGCTTCTTTAAAAATATTGTATCCTCCTAGTAGTTCATCAGCACCTTCTCCAGTGATGATAACCTTTATGTTTTGCTTATTTACTAATTCTGATAAAATGAACATAGGAACTGGTGCTGTACGTAACAAAACAGTTTCTGCATGCCATATGACTTCGGGAAATTTGACTGCTATGTCTTCAATACTACAATTGATTTTATTATGAATCGTTTTGAGATAATCTACGGCTAACTCTTGAAATGACGATTCATCGAATTCCTTTTCGGTAAAACCAATAGAGAAAGTACGTAGATACTTGCCAATTAAATTTTTAATATATAAAGTAGTAGTACAAGAATCGATTCCTCCGCTCAAATATGTCCCTATTGTAACATCAGAGCGCATTCTTAAACGAATAGAATCAGAAAAAAGCGTATCAAATTTATTAATACAATGGTCAAGGTCGGTTTTTAGATATTCGTCTGGTTTGTATATAGGTAATTCCCAATATGAATTATGATGAATTCCATTTTCGTTTATCGTTAAATACTCTCCTGGTGAGACCTCATAAATATTTTCAAAAAGCGTATATGGTGTTAGAGTAGTCCAAAAAGTGAATACTTGCGATAAAGATTTAGTCGAAATTTTTGGTTTCACTTTTGGATATTCAAGAAGTGCCTTTATTTCAGATGCAAATATAAAACCATCCTCTGTTGAAGTATAAAAAAGAGGTCTTATTCCTACCCTGTCTCGAGCAATAAATAGTTCCCGTTTTTTATTATTCCAAATGGCGAAAGTAAACTGACCGTTCAACATGTTAAGACTTTCTACGCCATATTCTTCGAATAGATGAAGAATTACTTCAGTATCGCTATTGGTTTTGAAATGATGTCCGGCTCTTGTCAATGATGTTTTCAGTTCTATATAATTATATATCTCTCCATTAAACACAATCCAGAGAGTACTGTCTTCATTTGATATCGGCATTTGTCCTGTTTTCAAATCAATAATGCAAAGTCTTACACTGCCTAAACAAATATCAGGAGAGTAATATGCTCCACTTTCATCTGGGCCTCTATATTTTATTAAGCTGAGCATGCGATTTAAAATATCTAAAGCCTCCTCTTTATTTTTTTTCGAGTAAAAACCAGCTATTCCACACATATTACATCGATTAATAAATATATATTGAAACTTTTTTAAACTTATAATAGTAACGATATTGAAATTTATATGTTTTTTAACATCAAAACTATTAAGAATTAATCTCATTTTGTAATTTCTTATAAACAAAAGATGCTATATTTTTTACCGACTCGAAGTTTTCCTCAACTAATTCGCTATCCATCACTTCCAAATTATACTCCTCTTTTATGAAATCTATTAAAAAGAGTAATCCCATAGAATCGAGTAACCCTAGATTAAATATCAGCATGTTATCATCAAGCTCATTGTTATTCATAGATGCAGACGTAGTTATATAGCGTCTTATACCTTGCAATATTTCAATTTCTGTTTTCATTTTTATTAATAATTAATTCTATAAAACTATTCCATATTTAACTTTCCTTATTTACACATAATTTATACATCAGGAAAATGATACATTGTGATTGATTTCACAAGACCTAGAAATCTCTCTCGATAGACTTTCCCATTTGGAAAAATCTTTTTCATTTTATTTACAGTCAATAGTTTAATTTCCATGACTCGTTCATGGGCATCTGCAATATTTCTTGATTTCTTGTAGTTTCCCAAATCGAAGTTTTTTGTAAGGAATACTCGGACTTTGACGGGTAAGAATTGAAAAAAAGGAAACAACCAATGAGGCTCAATTGGGAAATAATAGTTGGGTGTCTGTATATAATAATTTTTTCCTACTCTCATTGCTTCCTCGGCCATTTTCTTCTGATTTTCTAATGTGAAAAGATGTTCAATAACTGAATTTGAAAAAACTATGTCGAAATGTTTATCCTTAAATAAAGAGAGATTACAAGCATTCCCTTTGATACTAGTGATATTCATGCTTTTAACAGGTTCATTCTCAAGATTCAACAATGTTATTCTTATATTCTTTTTATCAGTAAAATTCATCCTTTGCCAATAGATTTCAGTTCCTCCGATATCTAAAATATTAATAGGTTGATCAGTATCAATTTTATTCAGTAAAGAGAAAAAGAAAAGAAATCTTTTCTCTCTAAATTTCTGATTTAAAGAGTATTTGTAATTTGGATTCAAGTATTTGCTTGACATCATAACTTTTTGATTTTTAGTTTTTAATAAAAATATCATCTGTATTTAAATCATTCAACTGATTCTTTTGATGTGAAATTGAATACTTCTCTTTAATTATATTTGAAACAAACAAGAAGTTACCCACTAAATACCTTCGCCATAATCTTCTAGGTTCTTTTAGCAAACGGTAAAACCATTCCAGTCCTAATTTAATCATCCATCGTGGCGCTCTTTTAATTGTTCCTGCGTAAAAATCAAATACGGCTCCAATGCAACATATATGACCAACTTTTAAATGTTCAAAATTCTTGTAAGCCCATTTTTCCTGTTTAGGAGCCGACATTCCAATAAAAAGCACATCAGGTTCAAATTCATTTATAGCATTAATCATTGCCTGATTCTCATTTTCATTGAATTCTGATTTATAAGGTGGAGGATAACAATTAATTTTTAATTCAGGATATTCCTTTTCAGCTCTTTCTCGAATGAGATGGAGTGTATTTTCCGAACTTCCTAGAAAAAAACATTTTCCTTTACTTTTATGTATACGTTGCATTTCAAATCGGAATAAATCATCTCCAGCTATTTTTTTTAATCGTATTCCTTTTAAAAAACGTGCAGCTAATACAACGCTAATTCCATCTGGAAGCAGAATGTCACTAGATTGTAACGCTTCTTTGAACAAATTATCATTTTTCAATGTGTTGTAAGAGTGGGCATTCAAAGTGGTTATGAGCATCTTTGATGAATTAATCTCTTGCAAAGAACCATTATATAGATTAAAATCATGTAACATACTTTTATACAATTATTTATTTTCTTGTTGACAACAATTATATGAAAATTCTCCATTTGGACCCCAAAAAAAAGAATATCTTAATGAAGTGTTACAATTATGAATTTCTTTAAACCTAATCAATCCGATATTTGGTTCACCAAATAAGCTTGAGGTTCCCATATCTATAAATTCAAATCCCATATTTTTATAATGTTCGAAGACCTTTAAATACATAAAATCAATAACTCTCAGCTCTCTTCTATTTATGTTATCTGCAATGAAGATGGCCTGTACAATCGATTTGTGGCTTTGATAAAAGACTCCAGCTCCGCTTATCTCTCCTTTTTTATCCTTAACCAAGAAAAAATCTATTGGAATTATTTTTTTCAATTCAAGTATTTCTTCGAATGTCATATGTATTTTACGTCCCTGATCAATTCTGTTATGAGCAATTAGATTGAATGCTTCTTGCATCAATTCTATTTCGGTTATAATACTAAATGAAAGTTGATTTCTATATGCTTTTCTCAAGTTTTGATATACTTTTTTATTTTTCCAGATGCCATTGAACTTTTTCAAGTCAATCCAATTTGTAATATCAGGGCCGGAGATATTGAATCCAAGTTTGATAAAAGCATTTATACATTTTGCATTTATGTTCTCTTGATAAATATCAGGCGGTAAAGTGATATAAGCACCTGAGAGTTTATGATCAATAATGTATTTTTTCAGATCTACAATAAAATCATAAATTATATTATAAGAGAGATATTCATGTGAATAATGAAATCCTCCGAAAGGTGCAGAAAAGGGACAACAAAGTATGTTATCTTTCATTCCGAATATAATTCCAATGGACTTATCTTTATCTTTCATAAATCGAAATACCTTATCAGTTTTATTTTTCACAACTTCAATAAATTCTTCTGAAATAAAGAAGTGTGAATTTGTAGGGAAATTGCTTCTATACAAATCTTTTGGGACATTTATAAGCATTTTGAATTCAATTAATTAGTTTATAATCCAATAAGATTGAATAATCATTTAAATTTCTGCCATAAAACAGGAAAAAATGTTTTCATCCACAACATCACGAAAGAGTAAGGCAGGTAAAATGGGAAATGCTTTCTTATATAATATAAATACTCATTATACGCTAACCCTTTTGGACTCTTTAAATAGATAATCCGTTCTCTTATAGAACTTTTCCCTTCTTTCCAATTTATTGGATGATCATCAGTGCACTCACCACAAACATAAGGCGAAAGATAAACCGGGATATTTTTTTTTTGCGCTCTTAATGCATAATCAAAATCAGCAATTCCATGAATAAATCGTTTGTCAAAGATTCCTATGATATCTACAGCCGTTTTACTTACCCATAGAATGTTTGCATTCGTTATCTCACAACTTTGAGGATATTCAGTAGGTGAAAGTTGTTTAAGTCTAACTATGAGATGATTAGTCTTTATTTTTAATCCACCATAGGTGACTTTTTGAGAATTTTTATCGATAGTTGCACCCGAATAAATACCACTACGTCCGTTTTGTGATAAAGAATACTTATCTGTTTTTATTAGATTAATCAGAAAATCATGAAATAAACATACATCATCGTTAATTAATAAAAATGCATCATATACTTTTTCTTTCATAGCTCTTTCCCAAATTAAATGCATCCCCCGTGCCCAGTATAAGTTCCCATTGCCTTGCCAAACAGAGACATTTGGGAAGAGTAGTTTTATGGCTTCTGCTGTACCATCAATAGAACCGTCATCCATCAAATAAACATCGAGGTTATAATCAGAAGGTATTTCAGCCTCAAACAGAGAATTTAGACAAGCGATTGTTTTCGATTTTCTGTTATAACAAGTTATCAATACCGCAATTTCCTGTTTTTTCATCTTTTCTTTTTTTGTTCAAATAGTTTTGGTAATGAATATAACGTACATCAAAAATACCACGTGCCCAAATGATGCATTCTTTATTAGTCATTTGTCGGAAAGTATATGAAATGCTTAAACCGATCACTAACCAGAGCATGAAATAATTTAATGAAAAATTATTTATATCTTCTACCCATGCATAAAACCATCTGAAAGCAATCAAAATGCCCATCATACAAGAATAAATGTTTTTTGATTTGTTGACGGCTAGCCATGAAGCACTATAAAAAATCAACATATAAAGTATTAAGCCTACTATCCCTGTCCATGTAAAAACATTAGCAACTGCTACTTCATTTCCCAATCTTTCGTTTCTGCGTGTCAGCTCATAATCAATTGCACCAAACGTAAAAGAGTCATTTCCCCTTGCAGGTGTTCTTCCAATCAACCAATAATGATTATTTATTGCAGATTGAAGTACTTCTGAATAAATAAAAGTACGAGTATCAACAGTGATGTCAACTTCAGAACGTGTACCAGATTCATCTGTTCCTATGGCGGTAATTTCATCTTTAAAATAATCACTCATTTTAAAGATATTAAAAACGCCTGTAATTCCTAAAATAAAGAGTATCAAAGGGATTGCGAATAGAGAGATACGAATAACCTCAATTGTTTTTACAGAAAGGCTTTTTCTGAAATGATATATTAATAATATGAGCAGAGGAATTGAGAACTTTACTACATTACTTCGAGCACCTAAATCTGCTATTAGAACAACAATAGTAACCATTAGTACCAATGCTTTTTGTGTTCTTGTAAGTGCTGGAAGAAATAATAATAAAAAGCTCATAGGCATAAGATAGAATCCGAAAGCTTCCGTTCTTATCATAAATGCAAAAATCAGGAAAAGGGGTAGAGCATATTTAAGATAGACTGAGAGTGTTGATTGTACAAGTTTTATATTTGTTGCAGAATAAGCAACGATAGGTAACATTAGAGCCATAGCGTTTTCAATCAGGCCTTTCCAGTCCCAATATATTTCTGCAACAAACATTCCTCTAATAATACATACAATATTCCAAAGAAGATATAATAAAACAAATCGAAGATTCTTATTATTCCTTTTATCGACAAAGTAATATTTTGAAAAAAGGAATATAATCAATATAATGAAAGCAATCATCCACCATGCTGCTGTAACATTCAATTTGTCAAGAATTGTACCACCTGGTTTCGACAAAGACAATATTGATATTATCGCTATAAACAGAATAGTGAAAGGTGAAATGTGACTTATGATTTGTTTGTTAATATCTATCATACCCTTTTTTATGAATAAAGTTTGAAAATTTCCGAAACATTAGTCTGTAAGTTATATGTTTTATTTACAAACTCAATAGCATTATTAGACAAGCGATTAGATACATCAGGATGCAAACGAAGATAGATGACGCTATAAGCTAAAAGCTCATAATCTTCAGGGATAAGCAAACTATGTTCACCATACTTGTTGAAATCTCGAAGACCCGGTACATTGTAAAGTATGGCAGGTATACCGCTAGCCATAGCTTCAATCGTTGTAATGGGCATTCCTTCATGTTCGCTGGGCATTATGTAAATATCTGATGCTATTAAGTACTTTCTTACATCAGATTGATTTTTACAAAATTGGATATGCCCATTTACTTTAAGTTTTGTCGCCAACTGAACTTCATTTTCTTCCATTTCACCCACACCTAAATGCAGATAAACGACTGACGGGCTATCTTCAATAATGCGAGGAAGTGCTTTGATAACTTCCGAATGTCTTTTATTTGAACTGCATCCTCCAACAGTAATAAGTACTAACGCATCAGAAGAAATGTCTAATTCTTTTCTCACTTCAGTTTTTTCTTCTTTATTAGCAGGGTAAAACCGATTATTACCATACCAATTATTTATTTTATTAGTTTTATTGTTGTAAAACGTCAATTCGTGATCATGTACAGAGTCGCTAATACTTTGAAACTTACAACCAAATATTTTTTTTGCACTCCATCTTTGGAATCGGTGATATGGATAACTATAAAAATGAGACGGGAAGACACTATGGAAAGTAAAAACTGATTGTTTTTTTGCCAAACGAGCAGCAAAAGCCATTTCCCACATCAAAGAATGGCTGTGGATGTGGATCACGTCAAAAGCTTCGTTTTTAATTAAACGGATAAAACTCAACCAGTATCGTAATCTTCCAATAAAGTTCCATCGCGCAGGATAAGATTTATGGATTATTTTATATCCCGCTTGTTCGAAATGAGAAATATAATCACCCACATTTGATCCTGTTGCCATAGCTGTCAATTCGCAACCTTTTTCACGTAAAAAAGATGCGGCATCAACATACATTATTTCAGCTCCAGAGAATTTAAGCTCATGGAATATTTCTAATACTTTCATTGTGTTGTTTAATAATATCTTCATAAATATGACAATACTGTTCTGATGTCTGTTTCACATCATGTCTTCTCAGTGCTATTTGTCTTGCATTTTTACTTAATTTCAAGGCCAATATATCGTTAGAGAATAATCTACCTATTTGAAAAGCCAGAGAATAGGAATCTCCCGAAGGAAAGAGTAGAGCGCTCTCATTATCACTCACAATGGATGTGATTCCTCCCATTATTGAGACCACAGCAGGTGTTCCAACCAGCATACTCTCACCCAAAGAATTAGGACTATTTTCAATCAATGATGGCAGCACGAAAAGATGCGCTTTTCGGAACTCCTTTGCCATCTCATAAGCAGATAAACTATCTCTCATTATAATATTATCTTCAAGATCATATTTTATAATTAATCTTTTTAGAAAATTACTATAATCTTCTCCAATCATCCAATCTTTGATTTTAGAAGATTTCATGTTAATTGATGGTAGTGGTGCTACTATTTTAATATCAGGGAAATCATCTTTTAGGAAAGCTACAGCTTTCAATAATATATGGAAACCCTTAATTGGATGTAGAGCCGATGAAACAAATATCCTATGACGTTCGCACTGATTCAAATCCCATTGAGTATCGTAAAATGGTGATCGTAGGAGTTCCTCTCCATGGAAGTATAATGTATTCGGATTCAGAATTTGCAATTGATTCTTATCCCACGAAGTCCTGCCAATGAAATACTTATTTATTTTGAATATTTCTTTTTCAACAGAACTATATTTATTCCATCTTCTCAAGGCATTATTTATCCCACCTCTTCCGAGTCTATTTTTTACAGATCTATATTTCGAGAGTTTAAGAGTAGCGGCAGACTTTTTCATATAGTCACGATAAGGTACTATAATACTTTGTATAGAGCAGACAATAGGAATTCTAGGGGATACATATTTTCGTAGAAGTCCGAAGTTGTGTTCGGTACCATGAATATGGATGATATCCGGTTTGAAATCATTGATGACAGAAAGATATTTTTCGGCAAGTGACTTGTTCATATTTGAAATATTCTCCTTTTCATTTATTCTAATTGCATAATAAGAGATATTATCAATATTTATTTTTTGCTCCATTCCATCTAAAATAGGAGTTACAGATCCCATTGTCAATTCTGATTGGTTTTTCAGAGCATAAAATAATGGAGCAATCCACGATCCACTTGTTGTAGGAGTTCCGACCACAAAAGGATGAAAATCCGGAAGTACATCATTAATGATCCATAGAATACGCATTGTTTTTATAGATTTATCCAATTGAAATAATTGCTCTTGACGTTCCATACGGCCTATTTGTTTTTGAATTTTGATCTATAATTATTCAGAATCTCTTTAAGTCCTATTCTTTTATCCAATTCTTTGTATGAATACCATCCTGAAATACCAATTAATACAGAACCCACCACATAAGGATAAGGCTGACAAAGAAGTTTGACCACTATAAACCCCATCAGTGCCAAAGTAAACTGAAACAGAAAGATTTTTTGAAAAGAAGGACTGAATGAGAATTTGTATTTTACTTTTGCGATAATGAACACTTGAATCATATAGATTACATATGTTATTAAAAATGATATTCCTAAACCAGTCAACCCACCCAAATGATATCCCAGAAGATTAAAGCCCAAAGTGTATGATTCTCCAATAAGTTCATTCCAAAAGAATAGTAAGCTTGCCCCTTTTGCCAGAAAGACAAAAGCAATTGACCAGCTTATAGCTTTGAAAAACATACCCAATGCCGCCCAATACACCATATCTTTAACGGCCAAGAACTTAGTAGAATAGAGCAAAATAACTGCCCAATTAACAAATACAAGAAATATAATCAATATCGGAGCTAGTATAAGCAATGCTATTTCAGCTTGTTGGTTGATGTTCTGTCTACATTTTTCATCATCATTTGCAACAGCCGACAGTCGTGGATAATAATCCGTTCCCATTGCACTAAAAATCATTCCCACGTAACTACCAATAATAGTAAAACCTGCGTTATACAAACCCACATCCGAAAGGTTTCCGGTTCGGTTTATGAAAATACGTAAAAGATAAGCACCTGCCAGGGAAATTAATCCACTCAGACTAATCGCAAAGCCCATTTTGAGCATGTTTTTACCCTCAATAAACGTAAATTCATTAGTTACCTTTATCGATTTCATTTTGGTAGTACGTGTAAAGTACCAAGAGAAAAAGAGTGTGATAACAGCAGTAATAATCATTACAGGTACAATCCCCTTTTCGCCAAATTTATAATAGAGAGGAATAGTTATAATTAATGCCACTAAACTACCATATACATTTGCTTGTGCCAACTGTTTTAACTTGCGTAATCCCTGTAATAGAACTAATTGTCCACTTGTTAGTTGGTTTAAAAGTAAGGTGATTGATAACCAGATAAAAGCGAAAACGTAATTCTTGTTTCCGAAAGTGATCTCGCTAAGCCAAGGAGAGAAAAACAATGTTACAATACTTCCCAAAGCACCGGTAATCCAAACCAGTCGTCTTAACACAGAAATAACCGTCAGTATGCGATTTTCATCCCCAGTACTATTTGCTTCCGATATATTTTTTACAGCGCTGGTACCCAGTCCAAAATTAGTAAGAGCCCCCACTAATCCTGTCGTTGAGGTAAGCAAGCCAACAATACCCATACCAGTAGGTCCCAATAATACTGCTATAAATTTGGAGCGTATAATTGAGATGATTATCTGAAAGAGTTGAACTCCTCCAAATAGAGAAGTCGCTTTCATTATTTGCCGATATGATGATTGTTGTTCTTTCATTATTTCAACATATATTATTTGAGTGGAATGAGTTCACTATATCTACTACGGTTTTCACTTCTTCATCTGTGATGACCTGGCTAATTGGTAAACTCAATACTTCATTATGAATTTTCTCAGTAATAGGAAAGTGCAAATCGTTCCATTCTTTGTAAGCCTTCTGTTTATGTGGTGGCACAGGATAGTGAATCAGCACTTGAACAAGATTGTCTGCAAGATATTGCATCAGTTCATCGCGTTTAGTAGTACGAATCACGTACAAATGAAAAACATGTGAATCCCTTTCTTTAGTTACAGGTAGAATAATTTCCGGATTCTTTATATTATCAAAATAATATTGAGCCACCACTTTTCTGCGTTCATTATCTTCGTCCAAATGTTTGAGTTTTACATCCAAGATAGCAGCCTGAATTTCATCCAGTCGGCTGTTTAGTCCCTTATACTCAAAAATATATTTAGTGTTTGATCCATAATTAGCCAAAGTTCGTGCTGTATCTGCCAGCCTTTTATCGTTTGTAGTTATAGCACCGCCATCTCCAAAAGCCCCAAGATTTTTTCCCGGATAGAAGCTATGACCAGCTGCATTACCAAGAGAACCAGTTACTCTATCATGGAATTTGCAACCAGCAGATTGTGCATTGTCTTCAATTAGTAATAAATCATGTTTCTTACATATTTTCGCAATATTATCAGTATATGAACATTGACCATAAAGATGCACAATCATAATTCCCTTAGTTTTCGGAGTAATAGCTTCTTCTATCTTCGACACATCAATTAAATACGTATTAATATCAGGTTCAACTAAAACAGGAACCAGTCCGTTATCATTTACAGCCAAGATAGAAGCGATAAAAGTGTTAGCCGGAACAATTATTTCGTCACCTTTTGTAATGGAACCCAGTTCAATATAAGCCCTAAGAATAATTCTAAGAGCATCCAGTCCGTTAGCGACTGCAATACAATATTGGGTGCCTATATAATCAGCATAATCCTTTTCAAACTGTTTTGTTTCGTTTCCAAGAAGATACCATCCGGCATCTATTACACGAGAAGCAGCCTGATGAATTTCATTATCATACTTATGCGTAATTTTTTCCAAGTCAAGAAATTTAATCATGGCAATTCCTTATTGAGCTCATGTTCCACACCCCATTTATCCCTTTTATTCATATCCAGTATGATGCCATCTTCGGTAATATACCCTTTTTGAACTGCCGGATTTCCATACCATAATGAATAATCTTCAACATCTTTAGTGATTACGCTTCCAGCCCCAATAAAAGCATAAGCCCCAATCACGATTCCCGGTAAAACAGTTGCGTTTGCCCCAATCGAAGCACCGTTTTTTATCAATGTTCTTTTAAATTTCGATGAGTCATGAGCTTTAGATCTTGGAACCAATTCATTGGTAAATGTCGCATTAGGTCCGATGAACACATTATCCTCAATCGTTATTCCATCCCATAGTTGTACTCCACTTTTGATGGTAACATTATTGCCAATAATAACATCATTTTCAATAAACACATGAGCACAAATATTGCAGTTGCAACCAATTTTTGCCCCCTGTAAAACCACACTAAATTGCCAAATATTTGTATTCTCACCAATGTGTGGGCTCTGCACATCTGTATTTTGGTTAATCATTTTTTATACTCTTTAAATGTGTTATAATCTCTTATATAATCATTTTCATCATATTCCTTAGAAGCGAGTACCAGGCAAACTGAGCCAGATGAGAAGTTGTCCAATTCCCTCCATATACCCGGAACAACAAGAAGTCCGTGATACGGTCTGTTTATTGTAAAAGTTCTTTTCAGTACACCATCATCCAGTGTGACATCGAAGCTTCCACTAGCCGCAACTATAAACTGATGTAACTCTTTATGAGCATGTCCACCTCTTGATTCACCACCCGGCACATCATATAGGTAATAAACCCTTTTTACATTAAAAGGAATTGTTTTACCATTTTCAATTACGCTGATGTTTCCTTTTTCGTGGTGATGCTTATCTATTTCAATTATAGAGCAATCATAAATGTTCGTTTTTTTCATTCGTCAATTCTTTAAACAGTGTATAATCATAAATATAATCTGTAACATCAAATTTTGTAGAAGCTAGTATGAGAGCCAGAGAATTTGTCGAAAAATTCTGCATTTGTCTCCATACCCCCCTTGGAACAAACAACCCATAATACGAACGATTCAGAGAAAAAACCTCTCTCTCTTTTCCATTATCAAGAACAACATCGAAACTACCTGAAAGAGCAACAATAAATTCCTGATTTCTTTTATAAGCATGACCACCTCTAATTTCTCCCCCTGGTACATCATAAATCCAATAAGTTCTTTTTATCTTAAATGGAATATGTTGTATTTCCTCAATTACAGAAAGGTTTCCTCTTCTATCCAACGTTTTAGGGAGATTTATTATTCTTGCGCCATTTAGTTTCATTGTCATAATTATTTTTGTATAAAGAATTCATTAAGAAGACGACCTATATCCATATTCGTATTTTTTACCATACCCATATCTGTGCGATACCGAATTTAAATCAACCCCATTTAAGATGAAATACATTTTTTTGAGTCTATTCTCTTTGAAATAGCGGTCGGCATCCAGAATATACCTCTTTGGTGTATAATCAGCGCGTACGATATACAGGTTGATATCAACCAGTCGATTCAGCAAAAAGCTGTCCGACACAACCCCTATTGGAGCAGTATCAATTAATATATAATCATATTCATTACGCAATTCGTTCATCAACTCATCCAACATTGGTTTTGCCAAGAGTTCATTAGGATTAGGAGGAATTTTACCCGCGGGGATAACCGATAAGTTAGGATGAAAAGGAGTCGGCTTGATAATCTCTTCTTTTGTTAAGTATCCCGACAAATAAAGCGTTATTCCCTGTTCCTTTTCGAGTTGCATATATTTCGACAATTTTGGTTTTCTGATATCCAGTTCAACGATAAGCACTTTTTTATCAAGCATTGCCAGGCTTGTAGCCAGGTTGATAGTTATATAAGTCTTACCCTCTCCGCTGATGCTTGACAGCATATTAATAACCTTCTTATTATTATTGTCACTAATAAAGAGTAGATTAGCCCTGAGTAGTCTTACCATTTCGCTAAAGCTGCCATTATCATTCTCTTTTATAACCGTGAATTCCATTTGTTGTATTAAAGGAATCTCTCCTAAGACAGGTACCGAAGATATATTTTCAATTTCATCTTTAGTGCTAATCTTATATCGTAATAAATCTTTGATCTTAATTATGCTTATTGGTATAATCAATCCGATAGCCAAGAAAAGCAAACCTATCAATTTCAGGCTTGGAGAAACAACCCCCAATATTCTTATTTGATCAATCAATTTGCTACTCGGTTCCGCCGTAGCCATATTCATATATTTTTCCTCTTTCTTTTGTAGTAGATATAAGAATAGTTCCTCTTTCACATTCTGCTGTCGTTTTATGTCAGAGTACACACGTTCTTGTCTTGGTATAGCCCTAATTCTTGCATTATTTTGATAATACATTGCTGAAATATCGTTCAGCTGTATTTCAAGGTTGTTTTTTTCGTTTTGTAATCCAGTTTTAACTGAGTTAAAAGCCGATTCAATTTGGTTGTTTAAAGCAATCATCGACTGATTACTGCTAGATGCAATTCTAGAGAGTTTATTACGTTCCATTACCAAGTTATTGTACAGATTGATCTGCTCATTTAATACCGTGTTATTGATACCTGAATTAGCGGGAAGCATCTCGTCATGACTATTTTTTTGTTGTACATAATTGTTTAGGTTAGATGCAATTGCATATTGAGATTCCACTTCGACTTTTCTTTGTCCAACGTTAGCTGATTGTGTATTGAATATATCAGCCTGAGAAGCTATATCAGTCAATCCTTGAGATTGTTTATAGTTTTGAACTTGTGTTTCCACCAAGCTAAGTTCATCATTCAATTGTGAGAGATGGTCGTCAATGAGCTGCGACATTTTATCCGCCAGTTCAATCTGTCCTCTAATTCCCTCCTCATTATATGTATCAATAAAACCCTCTATAAAAACCTTTCCCAATTCCCCATTAATGCAAATCAGTGAAAGGTCGGCCACAGATGTAGTTTTTGACGTCAGTTTTACATCCAGGTTGCCCAAATATTGTTCAGCCACACTTTGCGGGTTTTGTAATTCCACCCTCACTATCATGTCCTCGTTTAAAATTCGTTTACCCTTTACTAGATTTACTTTCCCAAAAGGTAGATTCACTATACTATCAGAAGAAGAAGCGTTTATATTAAAATGTTTCTCAGAAAAGACACCAGAAAAAAGATAACTTCCATTTGTTTTAGCAATCACATCAAAAAGGATTTTCCCTTTCAATTTATCCTGCAAATTCACTGGTAGTTCAATCAAGAATGGGCATTCGTCGCCATACAGCACCACAGTTTTTTTCAGAGCCAATTTAGGGAAAAGTTTGTGTAAGCCCACTTTCCTTACAAATGCTGCAGGTCTCATCTCTGTATAAGAAGCATAGATTCCCATGTTTCTTACCACCTTTTCAACAATCAATGATTTTGTAAGAATTTCAATTTCGTTATCAACATTGTTTTTCTGTGTAACCAAACCTATTTCTTTGAACAGGTTCATTTCTGAAGAACCTCCTCCTCTTTGATCATCCTTAAATAAGATTGACGTTTGTACTTTATATTTCGGCAGTTTATATGAGTAATATATTAAGCCAATTGTTATACAAACAATAAGAGATATAAGAAACCATTTCCAATAGGAAAGATATTTCATTAGTATGCTTCTAATGTCAATTGGTTTTTGAGAGAGCATACTGAATTCCTCTTCAGCTTCTGAAAAGTTGTTCATAGTTTAACATTTTAATAATTATACGACTATCTTACGAGTCCCACTATTGCAGCAGCCATGGTTGCCAGTGATATTAAAACCGAAATTGTAGATATTCTATATGTCTCTGCCGCTCCATATTTTGAAGAGTTAGCCCTAGACTGATTTGGTTCGACGTACACCACATCATTTTGTTCAAGAAAATACGCAGGAGAAGAAAAGATATTACTATCGTTGAGATTAAGCGTGTAAATATTCCTTTCTCCGTTAGCATCCTCACGCAATACTTTTACGTTATCTCGTCTACCGTAAATTGTCATATCACCTGCCAGTGCCAGTCCCTCAAAAATCGTAATCCGTTCATTTGTTGTTTCGTACTTTCCCGGATGTAGAACTTCCCCTAGAACATTCACTGAATAATTCATAAATCGAATAGTAATTACAGGCATTTCGTCTGTAAAGAAAGGTCTTAATTCCTTTTCAATGTGTTGTCCCAGTTCTATTTTATTCATACCTTGCACATTAATTACCCCTAATATTGGGAAATCGATGTTACCATTTTTATCCACAAGATAATTTTGCAGAGTTGGTTGTGTAATCATAGAGCTTACTTCATCTTCCAGTTGAGGTGTAATTAAATTATATCTTCTGGAAGCTTCCGGTTCGCTACTCACAACCGTAATTGAAAGTATGTCTCCCGGTTTTATACGAGCTTCAAAAGAACTTTTATTTATGAATGTCTTTTCCCCTTGAATATTTTGGAAATAAGCTATGTTTTTTACTTGTGAACAAGAAGTAATACATATAATAATCACAGTCAATAAGTAGATTTTTTTCATTTTAGTATACTTAGTAATAGTAGAATTCGATAATAGTTCAATTGACTATTTGTATCAGGCAACTAATGATAACCAATGTTTAGAAGCCATTCCTTTTAGAGCTAGTGATTCACTAAGGAGTAAATCAATTACGTTTGATTTTAACCTAAAATCCAATCAAAAGATATTTATTACACTATGAATAAAGAATATTTACAGTGTCAAAGATAAAAACACATCATTCAAAATGTTATAACCAATTCGATTTTCTTTTGTATTATATATGAAAACCGGTTTGTTAAATTATAATCACGTGCGCATTTTAACATTTTAACTATTTGATATGCAATGATATATAGTATAAATGTCCATTTGTATTAAAAAACTGAAAGAAAAAGGCGGCGTTTTGTTTCAATTTTTAAGTTAATTGACCATAAATGATATTAAATTCCATTTCTTGAGCTATTTTTTAAGATATTCGTGTAGAAAAAACAGGTATTTTTGTAAACATCATTTTATGAAACAAACAATGAAAAGAACAAGTATTTACATGGTACTTAGCGTACTACTATTATTCTTAACTGTTCATCAATCTTACGGACAAGGAGCTCGATATACCGGTTCCTATTCACCATCCTCACCTGTCAAATATGTAGGGATGAGTAATCTTGTTATTGAAGGTTTAGAATTTGTGAACGGCAATGCAGACCTCATTGCCCTGTACAATTGTGAAAATGTAATTATCAGGAACAACCGATTCGCATCAACTCCAACCAAAAGAGGGATCTATCTGTATAATTGCAAGAATGTTACAATTATCGACAACACATTTGAGAATGTGCAATCCGGCATGGTAGCTTCCACTTCTACTGGAGTAAAGTTTGAGTATAACGACCTTTACAACATAGTAGGTCCTCTAAAAGGAGGCGATAAAACAGGTGTAATGGCCCAATTTATCGAAGTATACGGCGAAGGCAACAGCATCAGCTACAATGCCTGTGATAACATTTTTGGAGAGAGTTCTCCAGAAGACCTTGTCAATGTTTACAACTCCAATGGAACCCCCCAGAGTCCAATTATTATAAAAGGAAACTGGATTAGAGGAGGAGGTCCTTCTTTAAGTGGAGGTGGCATTAATATTGGCGATTTCGGTGGATCATATCAGATTGCAGAAGACAATATTCTTGTAAACCCCGGTCAGTATGGAATGGGTATTTCCGGTGGACACGATATGATTGTTCGAAACAATAAAGTGTATGGTCGTCAGAATTACTTCACCAACGTTGGTGTAACTGCAAGCAACTGGTATGTAGCCGACAAAGGCAACTCTTACAATATTACCGTAGCCAACAACGAGATCAACTATATGCACAAGGACGGTTTTTTGAATAACGTTTGGTTTAACGATAACGTATTACCCGTAACCGGTAGTGAAACAAACAAATACAATTCAAATTTAACTGCATCGATCCTTTCCGACCAATTAGTAGGAAGAGCCAGAGTAGGTCAGACCCCCCCACCAGTAGAAGATCCTGTTACTCCACCAGTAGAAGATCCCGTTACTCCTCCGACAGAAAACCCCGTTACTCCTCCCGGTGCAGATTCAACTGAAAATACTGAAACTCCTCCAACTGTTGAGATAAACGATCCAAGCATTGTTATCTATTTAGACAGATACAGTAGAATTTGCATCAACATTAAAGGTCCATTATCTCCTTCGGCAAATGTGACCATTACAGATGTAGGCGGAAATGAGATATTTTCAAGAAGAATTATAAGTTTTCATACATCAATTAGAATGAGAGTTAGAAAAGGAACATATACTGTATATGTTGTAAACGGTGATAAAACAAATAAAAAAGAATTAACAATTAAATAAATATGAGCAAGTTTAATAATATTTTAATTTATCTATTATCCATTCTAGGCATAGCATTCATGCTTGCATCTTGCGAAAGCGAAGAAAAAGTTAACCTACAAGAAGCCACTGAACATCCTTTAGTAGGAGAATGGAAAGTTGACGCATACATTGGAAATGAAGTCATTTTTAAGAACGTCATTCTTAATGCAGATCAAATTTCATCAACTCGTAATGATTCAATAGTATTAAGAGATACCGTGAATTATTTCTGGGACTTTCAAGTTAAAGTTGCTGTAATAAATAAAAACAGTTTATTTCAGACACAGCATTCAGTAAGTGAAGTTGCAGACCACAATATTGGTGTTAAAATTTCCAATGGAAAAATAATCAACAACGACAGTATTTACTTTGAAGTAGCCTTTGAAGATGATGAGACCCCTTATGGAACCATTTATCAGATGAAGGGCAGTCGTTTAAATTAACACCCAAAGTGTGTAACATGAATCATTGTTTCTAAAAGCAATTAAGAAGTATTCATAAATTTGAGTGATAAGCATCCGGAGAAAACTTCATGTATTGAAGTTTTCTCCAAATGCCACTCGACTCCAATTGCTATTAACTGCATGATCAATTTTTTACCTAAACCAGTAATCCATATAAACCAAAGACATTTTAAAAATCCAGTCTCCATTTACTCCTAAAACATCTAATTACCTTAAACCAGTAATCTATATTACCCTAAAACATTTTTAAAAAACCAGTCATCATACTAACCACAAACAACTTATTACCTAAACCAGTATCATATTAACCAAAGACCACCTAAAAACTCTCTGCCGATAAACCTTCAAACTTCACGCTCATGTATCACATTAACCAAAGACCACCTAAAACCAGTGACCATATTAACCAATCATCCTAAAACTATACCCTTAAATAATAATTGGGACCATAATCTATATAGAAAGTATTAAAGAAGAAGTTCAACCACGTGCTAAATATAAAAGAACAAATCATAATCATTTTAATTATTGTTTAAATTATTATTATTAGTTTTTATTGAGGAAAACATTTGCTTCCCTTCACCAACTAATTAACACGAGGTTGAAAATATTCGTCACAAAGGGCAGTTAAATTTAGTTAAACCATATAGATTTGAGCCTAAAAACCTCAATATTCTTGATTTGGATGTTATTTCCCCAAAAATTGAAGCCCTTATTTTGGTCGTTTATTTTTCTTTCGAAAGAGTAAGAATAAGCCCCATTATCGATAAAAACTTCAACAGATGTTTTGTCGATAAAGATATCAGCAGAAATTTCCATGCTTGTCATGTCGACAGGCGAATAAAACACTCCATTCACCGTATTGTTGTTCATGTCATAATTCAGCAACGATTGCCCTTTAAAATCCAGGCCAGCACTTGTAGCATGTGAAAGTTTTATTGTTGTTTTAATACGCAAAAGCTGTTCATCTTTATACATATTCAAGTTTTTATCAGCCTCTTCCACATTCAAGTTTTCCCATTTATTACAATTATCCGTCAGCAAATTTGTTTCATCGATAGGAGTACTAAATAATCTAACTCCATTATTCGTTGATATCAATTTAAGTTCAGTAGGCAACAACATAAGCATATTAAAAGGCATATTTTTAGAAGTGATGCGTCCCCAGCTGATTTGTATTCTTCTGCCATCCGAATTAGGAATATTATTGAACGTTTGTCCCGCATAAGCAGAACCAGTTGTGTAATAATGTTTACCAGATTCAGGAGTAAAAACCTTCCCGTTAAAATCCCCAATCATATAAGTTCCCGAAGCCCCATACATAACCCATTTTTTATTATTAGGATTATTATCAACCGGCAGTTCAAATAATTCCGGGCATTCCCAAAAACCCGTAATATGACTTTCGAAAGTCCAATCTTTCAAATTATTTGAGTTATAGATAGAATGTCCATCCCTTTCGTTCAAGACCATCACCCAATTTTTGTCAGGTTCGTACCAAAACACTTTTGGGTCTCGTGTGTCTTTACTATTCCATTTCTCTTTAGAATCAATTACCGGGTTCTTGTCATATTTAGTCCACGTACGTCCTTTATCCAAGCTATATGCCACACATTGAATCTGTCTATCAGGATTATCGGCCGTATATAAAGCAACCATTGCCGGAGTTTTTCCTTTATTGAAACCAGTAGTATTTTCATAATCTATCACCACTGAGCCCGAGAACATTGTACCATGTTCATCCGGATACAGGGCAACCGGAAGCTCCTTCCAATGGATCATATCATTGCTGACAGCATGTCCCCAATGCATATTTCCCCATTCCCTTTCATACGGATTATGTTGATAAAACAAGTGATATTCACCTTCATAATAAATTAGTCCATTTGGGTCGTTGTTCCATCCCCTTCTGCTTGAAAAATGGAATTGCGGTCTGTTCTGTTCTTTATACAAGCTATCTTGTCCTGCAATTTCATCCGATTGATAGATTTTATTCAACCCATTATTCTTTGATGAGAATGAAATTTTTAGAGTTTTATTTTTGAACGCCGAAATGTCGCAGAACACCCAGTAATCAGGATTTTCAGAAGCCAGTCGAACATCAAAAACCCTTTCTTTAGTCCCATTCACTTCAATTGTCATAACTTCCCGATTTGCCTGATTTGAGATTGGGATATTCAAATAATTCTTTGTCGCTTTCATCGATACATTTTGAGCACACACGCATGCCATTAAAGCAAACGTAAAAAATAAGGAGATCAAGATTCTTTTCATTTTAAATTATACTTAAATATTAATTTTTAAAAGAGATAAAAGTTATACCCCTCTACTTATTTATAAATTTTATTTTTCACTGTTTAGTCAAGAGGTAGCGTTAATTATAGTTAACTTGGAGCAAAGATAAGTATTTCTGCTAAAAGCATTAAGTATAGGTGCTTTTTAGCAGAAATATGTTGTTGAGGTTGAATGTCCGCCACAAATCTAAAAGATGTTTGAAAAAGAAGGTGATTGTGAGATACCTTAAAATTGAAAGTCACCCGTTAATTTACGACAATTCTAATAGGCGGTGGTAAGAGTTTATCATAATCTATTGGCATTTCGACCGAGCTTGGTTTAGCATAAACCTCTTTCACATCTTTCATTTTGAAATCCTCAAAAGAGTACGTTTCACCAGCCAATCTTTTTATCCTCTTGACAATCAGTTCTCTGGCTGGAGCGTTTATATAAGCTATGTTGTTTATCATTAAGCTGTTAGGTTCGGACCTCCAGATGCCAAAAGCATAATATCTTGCCCCTTCGTAGGCGCCCACATACGAATATGCCGGTTCATCGATGAAATGTTTCCACAATATTTCAGATAAATTATTAGTCAAGTCGACATTAAGATCATATCCCCATTGTTGCCATTGTCTCAGATCGTTTTGTTGAGAAAGCGGAATAGTTGTAGTTCTAAACGAAACATATTCATCAGCAAGCTTTCCGAAACCGTGTCCCGCAGCCTCATGCTGCACCAAACCCCTAAAATCATTTGGGTAAGGTTCTGTTGAAACCGGAGCTACAGCGATTGCCTTACCATCAGAATAAGAATAAGTAGTTCCCGCGTACCTTGAGCTATTTGTGATAACGGTGATCAAAGTTTGAGTGAAGTCGGTGCTTAGCGGAGCCTTTTGTGCATATTCAAAACATTTATCATTATCCGTCGACATTATTGTAGAAGGAGGCGCATTCACATATTTAGAAGAAAACGCCGTATTTTTTGTGGTGATGTTATCGCTTATTCCGCTTTCTTGTGAGAACGCATAAACAATATAAATATCAAAATAGCTTCTATAAGACTTGTACGGTTCAACAGAAAAGAAATGTTCTATACCCTTGTTGAGGTCGTTCATATACTTACCTTTGTTGATATCATCAATTGTGTAACCATCCCCAAGAAAAACGAGATCAATTCCATCGCCAGAAGTAGAGCTCTGTACTTTTACAACTTCACCATCCTTGAAAGGGAGCGATTGCTCCTCTATGAAGTTAGCTGTCAGTATTATATTCTGTGCAGGCATTGTCAGCGTTGAAGCAGCATTTTCAGTATTAGAAATAAATTGCGTATCTCCAGTCCAGTTTTTAAAAACATAGCCACTATTTGCAGTAGCAGAGATATTTACAACAGTACCCTCCTGATAATTTCCAGAACCATTGACCATTCCCCCAATTGTAGGTGTAACCCCCAAGTTAAGACTATAAGAAATTCCACTTGCCTGTTCAAAAGCAATAGTTCTCAAAATCACCCCCGCCTTATTTTTCAGTGAGACAGAAGCATATCGAGTAGGACCCGCATTCTCTTTCAAGTTGAAAGTAATTTTTTCGTATCGCATGGTTGAACGCGTAGAGATTTTTGCAACCGACAACCATGATTTAGCATCATCAGGAATATCCACCACATAATCAATGTTAGTATCGACAGATAAATCCGCTGTTGAAGCCCCTTTCGGCAATAAGAAATACTGTTCAGCGACAGTAATTATTCCAGTAATGAAATTGATGCTACTCATTATCGTTTTAGAATTTCCATCGTAAACCCAAACCAAGACCTCATCTTCAACCAATGGATTTGGGGCAGTTACAGATATGGTGCCTGTCGAAATATTCGCAGGAGCTACTTTTGCTCTCCATCCATTTTGTCCCAAAGCCTTAACGATTGTTTTGTCGGTCGCCCCCGTAATAACATAATTCAGTGATTTTGTATCCCCTGGAGTAATTGAAATATCCGCAGATTCATCAAAAGAAATAGACAATGGTTTTTCTTTTGGCAGCGTTATTACCGTTCCGTTCGTCAAAGTCAAGAAGACATTATTCTCGTCATACGTAACATTTTGGAAAAAGCTGTTTGCGCCGTCCTTTCCATCTATGCCATCTTTTCCATCCTCCCCAGTCGCTTTACCCAAGTTAGTCCACGTTATCCCGTTATCCGTTGACAGCATCCAGTACCCATTATCAATTTTAAGTTGCGGAGTAATTCCATCATTCCCGTTTGCCCCGTTTGTCCCATCTTTAGCGACAGCCCTCACCTTATTACCCGAATCGTCTGTCATCCACTTCCCGTTGACCGTCCAATAATATAAACCATCAGAGAAAATATTAACCCCAATCACAGGAGTTGCTCCATCTTTACCATCTGCTCCATTCTTACCATCAAGTCCATTTGTTCCATGATAAATTGTTGCACTTCCACTTTTTGCAAACGAAAGCGAGTAACCAATAACTTTATCACCCTCTTTTATTTCCGAGATAGAAGTCACATAATCATTGTTTTGTAAAGCCGTTACAGCCGTTTGGAGAGAAGCAATGTTGGTATTTATTTGCGCGGTTAACTTTTCAATAGCAGCCAATCTTGTTTCGAGAGAATCCACTTGATTTTTTAGATCAGAATCATCATAACACGACCAGAAAGCAGGCAAGGCCAAAAGTATAGTCAAAGCAATCCTTATTAAATTTTTCATATTAAAGGTTTTCTATCAATAAATTGTGAAGTTCTGTATAAACTATTAAAGTTATATATTATTTTAAAACCACAGCTGCTTAGTCACTAATTTTTCTGAGGATTCAAGTTTTAATTAACTCAGTTTGTTCTTCTGATTATGTTTTTCAAAGAAAATCCAGTGGACTTTTGATCTTCACTTGAGAAATATCCGCGAGATGAGTATAAATTTCGGTTGTTTTAATGGATTGATGCCCCAAAAGATTTTGAATATAACGAATATCCGTACCATTTTCCAACAAATGAACAGCGAAGCTATGTCTTAAGATCTGAGGGGTAACATGTTTGTTAATTCCCGCTTTCTGTGCATAGTTTTTTACTATTGTTTGTACGCTTTTTGGAGAATACATCCTGCCAGACTGCCCCTCAAATAGAAAGTCCTTCGGTATATATTGTTTAGCATACATTCTGATTTCATCCAATAATATTCGCGAAAGCATTACAATATGGTCCTTATATCCTTTTGCATTTCTGATCATAATCATCATACGCGTATGATCAATATCTTTAATTTTCAGATTTAAAAGTTCAGATAATCTCAAGCCACACCCATATAAAAGCATAATTATGCATTTATGCTTTAGGTTTTCTACCGTACCAATTAAACTTTTTACTTCGCTTTGAGTTAAATAATTTGGCAAAGATTTTTGTTTTTGTGCAGGATAAAGATGTTTTATGTTTAAATCTTTACCAAAAACAAAGTTGTAAAATTTTTCAATAGAAGCCACAATCATGTGTTGATGAGAACTACTTATTTCGTACCTTTCAATTTTCCATAGTACATACATTTCAATGTCAATTACACCTAATTCATTTGGATCGTTAAATTTTTTCTCTGCAAATTGCAGAAAACTCTTAACCGCGCTGCTATAATTTTTAATAGTGCTTGCGCTATATCTCTGAATTATTAAATTTAGTTTAAATTCAGTTATTAATCTATCTGTTTCCATGATTAGCAACTTTTATTGCACAATTATAACATCCAAAAGATGATTTTATCCCATTGTTTTTGAATTAATTTAGCTTTGAAACATACTCGATTGATTATTTATCTGTTCAAAATTTACGAATAAACAATAAAACATTCGTAAATGCGATTTCACTTGTAAAAGTATACTTTATATACTTATATACAATAATTTAAATATGTGTTTTAGGAAACAGTAACAATATAGATAACGAATGTTTTGTGTTTCGTATTAATGAATAAAATATATTTCTCATGCAAACAGCGAATTTTGTTTTGGTAATATTAATTAATAGCAATATTAATTAAAAGTAAACGTGGAAATTATAAATTCATTTTTAGAGTTATGAAAGTAAAAAGATTAATTCCGTTACTTTTCATTTGTATTCTTTCCCTTATGTTTTCTTGCGAAGAGGATGAGCCTGTGATTAAAGTGAAAAGTGTAACACTCAGTAAAACAAGCCTTGTGCTTTATGTAGGAAGTTCAGAAATTTTGACCACCACAATAACTCCATCCGATGCAACGATTAAAAATGTTGAGTGGAAGTCAAATAACACATCTGTTGCCACAGTAAATTCAAACGGTATGGTAGTTGCCATTAAAGTCGGCGATGCAACAATAACCGCAACTACATTTGATGGTAACAAAACCGCAACTTGTGCTATAACCGCACAGCAAAAGAATACTTTCACCGATACCCGCGATGGAAATGTGTATGACTATGTAACCATTGGCACCCAAGTCTGGATGGCCGAAAACCTGAGTTATCTACCCATAGTTGTAGGTCCTGAAGATGGTTCAATTACCGAGCCATACTATTATGTTTACAACTACGATGGTAATGTTGTAGCAGATGCAAAAATCACTAATGAATATGTTGCATATGGTGTTCTTTATAATTGGCCCGCAGCCCTGACAGCATGCGCAGGCTGGCATTTGCCAAGCGATGTCGAATGGGCAACACTAACCGATTATGTTGGAATATCAACAGCCGGCATATTTCTAAAAACTATTGACGGTTGGAATATAGAAAATAATGGTACTGATAAATACGGTTTTTCTGCTATGCCTGGAGGTTCACGTTTCTTTTCTGAGGTTTACGGTCCCTACGGTTTTTTCGATTCCCAGGGTTCTTATGGTTTTTGGTGGAGTAAAAATGAGTCAAACAATGTTTTCGCCAACCGTCTGCTTATGGGTTACCATTTAACTGTTACCTACAGTGACGACATCAAAAAAGACTTTGGTCTTTCCGTACGTTGTTTGAAAGATTAGGACTGTTGTCGGAAAGCGTGATGTTTTTGAGAATGTGATTATTTATTGTAAAAAATAAAAGGTTGTTATATAGCAACCTTTTTTAGTTTTAATATGATAACATGTCGAGTTTTTGTATCAATTTTCTGTGGGAGGATAGTCGGACCATAGTCGGAGGTGTAACGGAGCATCCTCGGAGCATCCTCGGAGGTGACTCGGACCATCCT
>DHSL01000021.1:35263-52589 GCA_002411345.1 Bacteroidales bacterium UBA5287
TCCTCGGAGCATCCTCGGAGGTCACTCGGAGCATAGTCGGAGGTGAGTCGTCCTGAAATAGCTTTCCAAAAAGCGAATCTAAGCAGGACAATGAAAACAAAATTAAACAAATTTCCGGACGATACATAAGAAAAATATCAATAACTAATTGATGAAGGTGAGCTCTCTTAAAACGCGACAATTTCCAAAATGGAAATAGTCGTAAACTGGGACTTTATGGGTTAAAGAAGTTTACTTGAAATTTAAAACAGGATAAAAATGAATTATATTGGTAAAAGTCAGATATATAGATGATTATTTAATACAAAACCTATTTGATAAAAATGTTAATATATTAATCTTAAGATTTGATTTTTATTTGATTAAAAATCTGTATATTTGTAAAAATCTGTATATTAAGCTCAAGATAATGGCAAAAAAGCAAATAAAATCTAAAGCAATAGAAGTAACTTTATGGGAGTCGGCAAATAAATTGCGAGGGAGTGTTGAACCTTCGGAGTACAAGCACGTGGTGTTGGCGTTGATATTCTTGAAATTTGTAAGTGATAAATTTGAGGAGCATCGTCAAAAATTGATTGACGATGGTAAAGAGAAATATATAGAAATGGCTGTATTTTACAATCAGAACAATGTTTTTTTCTTAGAAGAAAATTCTCGTTGGAATTACATTGTTCAAAAAGCCCGTCAGAATGATATTGCATTGATAATTGATACCGCCCTTCATACCATTGAAAAGGACAATAAAGCATTGAAAGGAGCATTACCCGACAATTACTTTTCTCGTTTGGGTCTTGATACATCTAAATTGGCAGCGTTAATCAGCGAAATAGACAGTATAGATACGTTGAAAGACAAGCAAGAAGACGTTATTGGTCGCATCTACGAATATTTCCTAAGTAAATTTGCCATAGCTGAAGGAAAAGGGAAAGGTGAATTTTACACACCCAAAAGTATTGTAAATCTGATTGCAGAGATGATAGAGCCATACAAAGGAATTATTTACGACCCTTGTTGTGGTTCGGGAGGTATGTTTGTTCAGTCCATTAAGTTCATTGAAGCACATCACGGGAATAAGAAAGAAGTTTCCATCTATGGGCAAGAATACACCAATACCACCTACAAACTAGCAAAAATGAACCTAGCTATTCGAGGGATTTCTGCTAATTTGGGTGAAAGAGCCGCCAATACATTCAGTAACGATTTGCATAAAGATTTGAAAGCCGACTTTATAATGGCGAATCCACCATTCAATCAAAAAGATTGGCGAGCAGAGAACGAACTTTTGCATGATGCCCGATGGCAAGGTTATTTTGTACCACCCAAAAGCAATGCCAACTACGGATGGATACTCAATATGGCATCCAAACTTTCGGATAATGGAATTGCTGGTTTTTTGTTAGCAAATGGTGCATTGAGTGGCGGTGGAGTAGAGTATGAAATTCGCAAACAACTAATTGAAAAAAATATAGTTGAAGCCATTTTGATTTTACCGCAAAATATGTTTTACACAACCAATATCAGTGTTACACTTTGGATATTGAATAAAAACAAGAAAGCCGGTAATCGGAATATTGGTGATGAAGTCAGAAATTACCGTAACCGTGAAACCGAAATCCTATTTATGGATTTACGTGAAATGGGTGAACCATTTGAGAAAAAGTATATTCAATTTTCTGAGAAGGAAATTATAAAGATAGCCAAAACCTATCATACATGGCAAACTCAAAAGATTAAAAACATCCCCGAGTATTGCTATTCAGCACAAAAAGATGAAATAGAAAAAAAAGATTATTCTCTTGTTCCGAGCAAATATATTGAATTTGTAAATCGGGATGAAAATGTAGATTTCGATGATAAAATGAGAACACTTCAAAGTGAAATAAAAGAACTGTTGAAACAAGAAGAACAATCGAGGAGTGAGCTGAAAGACGTTTTTAAGAAATTAGGATATCAGATAGAAAAATAAATAACAACAAAGATGAGCGACACTCAACTTCAACTATTTGAATTTTATGATGATCCGTTATTAAGAATAATTGAAAACGGATTTCCTGAAAACGAATTTTATGATTTAGAATATAAATCGGCACAGGGGGGATTTCCTAAAGAAATGTGGAAAACCTACTCGGCATTTGCCAATACCAATACCGGTATTATTGTTTTAGGAATAAGTGAGAAGAAAGGAAAAATCTCCATTGATGGGCTGAATGAAGAACAAATTGTTGCCTACCAGAAACAATTTTGGGATGATTGTAATAATCCCAATACAATTAGCGCAAATCTGCTAACCAAAAATGATGTCAGAGAAATTATTTACAAAGAAAAAAAACTTCTTGTCATTCGTGTCCCTTTTGCAGAAAGAACAAAGCGCCCCGTTCATTTAACAAAAAATCCTTTTGGTAATACATATAAACGTAATCATGAAGGTGATTATCGGTGTACAGATGATGAAGTAAAAAGAATGATTGCCGATTCAAGTGCCGAACTTAAAAGAGACAGTTATATTCTTGAACATTATACTTTAGATGATATAGATAAAGGGACCTTAGCTAAATACCGGCAATTATTTTCCATCTCAAAATCGGGCCATCCATGGAACGCCTTGAATGATAGTGATTTTTTAATTAAATTAGGAGCATATAGAAAAGATCGAACCACAAAACAAGAAGGAATTACTCTTGCCGGATTGCTGATGTTTGGCAAAGAAGATAGTATTCAAGAACATGAACTTCTTCCCAATTTTTTTCCTGAATTCCGTGAAAAATTATCAAAAGACAAAGCCATTCGCTGGACCGACAGAATTTATCCTGATGGTACCTGGGAGTCAAATCTATTGCAGTTTTATTTAAGAGTATGGCCCAAATTATCGTCCACACTTCCCGTACCTTTCAACATGGATAAAGACCAGCGTATTGACGAAACACCCGCCCACGAAGCCTTGCGCGAAGCATTTGTGAATGCTTTAATCCACACAGACTATTCATTAGACGGCAATATCATAATAGAGCAAGACGCCGATCGATTTGTTTTTTCAAATCCCGGTACAATGCTCGTTTCGCTCGAACAGTATTATGCCGGAGGTAAAAGTGAATGTAGAAATCCCTCATTACAAAAAATGTTTATGATGATAGGACGTGCAGAAAAAGCCGGCAGTGGTGTAGATAAAATTCTTACAGGATGGAATGACGCACATTGGCGCCGTCCATTTGTGCAGCAACAGCAAAAGCCGGATAGAGTAGAACTTACCATGCCTTTGTTTAGCGTGCTTCCTGAAGACATGACCACTCAGTTAAACGATATTTTTGAAGATATTTCCAATTTGACTTCAGACGAACTTACTGTGCTTTATTACTGCCTTGTAGAAGGATCTGTAACCAATCACCGTTTGCAATATGTTTTGGATATGCATAGAACAGACATTACCGAATTACTAAAAAGAATGTGCAATAGCGGATATTTAGCTTCAGACAATAACGGTAGATGGACACTTTACACGATTAATGATAAGAGAAAGGTTGACACCTCAGGTCGAAAGGTTGCAACCTCGAAGTCAAAGGTTGCAACCTCGAAGTCAAAGGTTGCAACCTCTGACATTAACCTTGCAACCTTATCAAAATTTCCTAAAAGAATGAAATCTTCTGATTTAGAGAGAAACATCATGATGATATGTAAAGATAAGTATTGTCAAAAAGAAGAAATTGCAACTTTATTAGGTCGTTCAGAAGATTATATTAGAAACAAGATTTTACCCACAATGTTGAAAGATAAGAAACTGGAAAAAAAATACCCATATACAATAAATCATCCGCAGCAAGCCTATAAAACCACCGACGAATATGCAGAGCAACTATAAACCTATAGGCGATTACATACGACTGATTGATAACCGGAATTCAGATTTGGCTGTCAGTGAGTTGCTGGGCGTAAGCATCAATAAAACATTTATCCCATCGGTAGCCAATGTTATTGGTTCGGATATGGCGAATTATAAAATAATCCGTAAAAATCAGTTTGCATGTAGCCTTATGCAGGTTCGAAGAGATAAAAAAATTCCAGTGGCACTATACAGTTCAGAGCAACCAGCGATTATTTCACAAGCCTATCCTGTTTTTGAAATTATCGACTCCAATACATTACTTCCCGAATATCTGATGATGTGGTTTAGTCGCAGTGAGTTTGATAGAGAGGCCTGTTTTTATGCTGTAGGCGGTGTGCGTGGCAGTTTGGAATGGGATGATTTTTGCAAAATGCAACTTCCCATACCTTCACTCACAAAACAGCAAGAAGCAGTTGATGAATATAATATTATTCAACGCCGAATTGATCTAAATAAACAGTTTTGTGAAAAATTGGAAGAAACAGCACAAACTCTTTATCGAAAATATTTTGTAGATGATATTGATGAGGAAAATCTGCCGGAAGGGTGGAGATGGGGAAAGCTGGGAGAATTAATAGATATTAAATACGGCAAATCATATTTTCATTTAAAAGAAGGTGAAATTCCGCTTTATGGATCAGGTGGGTTAATGGGTAAAGTTGATAAAGCAATTTACAATAAACCTAGCGTGTTAATACCAAGAAAAGGAACTTTAAGTAATATAATGTTTGTAAATATACCTTTTTGGTGTGTTGACACAATGTTTTATTCAATTTTCAAAAATGATTTAAATGGATATTATTCATATTACATTTTAAAGCAACTTGATTTTGATGCATTAAATCAAGGGTCAGCAGTTCCGAGTATGACAACAGTGTTCCTGAATGATATTAAAGTTCTTTTGCCTGAAATAGAGATATTAAGGAGATTTAATTCTTCTATACATAAGATTATTTCACAAAAGGAAATATTAGAACAACATAATCTGAAACTAAATGAATTTCAATCTTTGTTGCTAACTAAGATGGGGAGAAAGGAAAATTAAAATGAAAAAACCGAACAACACCAATTCAAATAAATTTTTGCTACATTATTATCTGACAGAAGATAAGCATAATATGGATGCAAATGTAAGAAATGCTTGTGAGAAAGAGTTTTTGTCAATTATCAGAACCATTTCTGAAGAATTAAACCTTTACATAGATGTTCAAGTTGAAGCGAAAAACGAAGGTAGTATCGTTGAATGGTATGATTTTTTTGTGTCATATGAAGGGACTTTCCTATTTCAGTTAGGAACGTTTGTAGTAAATATTATTCAGTTGTTTATGACCAAAAAAAGTAAAACGGATAAAGAAGAACAACAGCTTAGAATAGAGTATCTAAAATTGTTAATCGAAAAGTCTAAAGAAGAAGGAAAAAGCAAGAATGTAGAACTTACCTCAATCAATGAAGATAAGACTTTTAGAATGATTAAGGAAGATTCAAAATTAAAAAAGCAGCGTTCAAATTTTTATGAAAAACTACAAAAAGAAAAGGATTTAATTTCTATAGAATTTTCAGCTGCTGACAATAATTATAGCCCCATTTCTGTAATTAATATAAATCGGGAAGATTTTTCTCTTTTTATATTAGAATCGAATGAACTAGCACCAATTGAAATTGAAAATGCTACTATTGAAATTATTTCACCTGTACTAAAAAAAGGGAATGATAAATGGAGTGGAATATTTAAAGGTGAAAAGATATCATTTAGTATGAAGTCAAATGAATTTAAGACATTAGTTCAAATTGGAGAAATAGAATTTAAAAATGGTTCATCAATTAATTGCCATCTACAAATTAATAAATTAATAGATAATGATGGTAATGAAAAAATTAAAAGTTATGATGTTAAAAGTGTTAATTCCTATTTTAATAACGAGCAACCTGTTGAAACGCCTGAAGGTAAGCGCAATAGGCAAAAGAAAGAATATGAAAAAATGCAATTAAACCTCTTTTAAAAACCCCTATGAAATTCACCGAATCTAAACTCGAAGAAACATTTATCAACCTGCTTGAGCAGGAAGGTTACAAACACAGCATTGGAACATCGTTGCCACGCAAGGCTTTGGATGAGGTGCTGATTGAAGATGATTTGCGATGGTTTTTGCTTTCGCAGTACGCATCAGATGAGCTGACAGAAAACGAGGCCAATTCCATTATCTTGCAACTCAAATCGCTTCCTTCCAGTGACCTATACGAGAGTAACAAGCGGTTTATGCAGATGCTTTCGGATGGATTTATTCTGAAAAGAGAAGACCGAAGTCAGAAAGATGTTTATATTCAGTTGATTGATTACAGCGAATTGGAAAAACAACTGCCACCCGAACCAGATATGGCAATATCTGTTTTTGCAGAGAAAGAAGAGAAATATTCTTCAGATAAAAATATCTATCGTTTTGTTACCCAATTAGAAATTATCGGTTCTGAAAAACGTATTCCGGACGGTATAATTTATGTGAACGGATTACCCTTGGTGGTTTTTGAGTTTAAAACTGCTATTGATGAAAATACAACTATCCATGATGCTTACAAGCAACTCACAGTTAGATATTATCGAGATATTCCCGAACTTTTTAAATACAATGCTTTTTGTGTTATTAGTGATGGCGTGAATAACAAAGCTGGTTCTTTCTTCGCTCCTTATGATTTTTATTACGCCTGGCGTAGAATTTCTGAAATGACGCAAGATGTAGATGGTGTTAACACCATGTATACACTTGTTCGCGGTATGTTTGATAAAAAACGTTTTCGGGACATTATTCGCAATTTTATCTTTTTCCCTGATACCGGAAATGACGAGCTCAAAATTGTGTGTCGCTATCCGCAGTATTACGCAGCTAGAGCACTTTTTGAGAGTATTAAAAACGCCCAAAAACCCTTGGGAGATGGGAAAGGGGGAACGTATTTTGGAGCTACCGGCAGCGGGAAAAGTTTTACGATGCTTTATCTTACTCGCCTACTGATGAAAAGTGAGCATTTTGCCAGTCCTACCATTGTGCTAATAACCGACCGTACTGATTTAGATGACCAGCTTTCAGGTCAATTTATAGATGCAAAACAATTTATTGGCGATAATACGGTGCAGAGTGTAGAAAGTCGCGCCGATCTTCGAGAAAAATTGCAGAGCAGACAAAGTGGAGGTGTTTTCCTTACTACCATACATAAATTTACCGAAGACACGATGTTGCTAACCGAGCGTAATAATGTGATTTGCATATCGGACGAAGCACATCGAACGCAGGTTAATTTAGATCAAAAAATCAGGATTACCGATGAAGGTGTTAAAAAGTCGTACGGTTTTGCCAAATACTTGCATGATTCGTTGCCTAATGCAACTTATGTGGGTTTTACCGGAACGCCCATTGATGCAACATTAGATGTTTTCGGGAAAATGGTTGATGCTTATACGATGACGGAATCAGTTCATGATGAAATAACTGTTCGTATTGTTTACGAAGGAAGAGCCGCCAGAGTGGCACTGAATAATTCTGAGTTAGAAAAGATAGAGCGTTATTATGAACAAGTGGCAGTATTAGGTGGCAACGAATATCAAATTGAAAAAAGCAAGCAAGAAACAACCAAGATGAATACCATACTTGGCGACCCTCAAAGGTTACAGAATATAGCAGAAGACTTTGTAGAACATTATGAAAAACGAGTGACAGAAGGAGCTACCCTCAAAGGAAAAGCTCTGTTTGTGTGTAGCGATCGAAAGATAGTCTATGATTTGTTTCAACGAATTATTTTGCTTCGCCCGGAGTGGAACGAAATTCTTGATGTGGAGGAAGGAGCAGTTTTATCCGATAAAGATAGACTTGAGTTAAAGCCCATTGAACGGATTAAAATGGTAATGACACGTGACAAAGAGGATCCGAAAGAGCTTTACGCTATTCTGGGAACAAAAGAGGATAGAAAAGAGTTTGACCGTCAATTCAAGCATGAAAAATCGAACTTCAAGATTGCGATTGTCGTAGACATGTGGCTTACAGGTTTTGATGTGCCACATCTTGATACGATTTATATCGATAAACCCATTCAGCAACATAATTTGATACAAACCATTTCGAGGGTAAACCGTAAAGTAGAAGGTAAAAACAAAGGTCTGGTTGTAGATTATATAGGCATTAAAAAACAGATGAACTTAGCTTTGGCAAAGTATAATAAAACTGATAAAGATAATTTTGAAGAAATACTTCAGTCGGTTGTTGTTGTTAAAGATCACTTGGATTTGCTTCATAGATTGTTTCATAAATTTGATAATTCAGGCTACTTTCACGGTTCAGCTATTGAGCAACTTCATACACTTAATATGGCTGCTGAATTTGCTCAACAGACAAAGGAGATTGAAACCCGATTCATGGATATGGTAAAACGATTGAAAGCAGCTTACGACATTTGTGTTGGAAGTGAACAACTAGCTCAAAATGAACGTGATTACATTCATTTTTATACAGCTGTACGTTCCATTGTTTTCAAGTTAACCAAAGGTGATGCACCGGATGTGGCACAGATGAATGCGCGCGTTAGGGAAATGATACAAAACGCTTTGCAAAGTGATGGGGTAGAAGAGATTTTAAAAATAGGTGAAGAATCCGAAACTGAATTGGATTTGTTTGATGAGGAGTATTTAGCTAAAATAGATAAAATAAAGCTTCCCAATACGAAGATAAAATTACTCCAAAAGTTACTCGCAAAAGCGATTGGAGAATTAAAGAAAGTGAATCGTATGAAAGGAATTGATTTTACTCGCCGAATGCAACATTTAGTTGATAAGTACAATGATCGTTCTGAAAATGATGTTCTTAGAAGTGAAGTATATGAAGAAATGGCAGAACAATTGACTAATTTGATTTGGGATGTACACAAGGAGTTTTCAGCGGGAGAAGAACTGGGAATAGACTTTGAGGAAAAAGCTTTTTACGATATTCTGCTAGAATTATGTAAGAAATACGACTTTACTTATCCAGAAGACAAAATGATAGAACTTGCTAAGAATGTCAAAAATTTGGTGGACAGTCAGGCTCGTTATCCCGACTGGAACAAACGGGAGGATATTAAATCGGAATTGAAAGTCGGATTGATTTTATTGTTGGATGAATTTAACTATCCGCCCGTAGAGCGGGATGAGGTATATGTTGAGATTTTTGAACAGGCAGAGAATTTTAAGAAGAATAGGGGATGAACTGTCTATTATATAAGCGTTTTGCTGTAAGTTTCATTTTATTTTTATAAGTTGAGTGGAAGATCATATATAGGTTCTTTACGTTTGAAAAGGTATTCGCCGTTACGAACTGAAGCCAGTACTTCAACTCTCTTTCTGATTGCTTCAAACACATCAGATTCGTTTAGAACAATAAAGTTTGCCGACCTGCCAATTGTTAATCCATAATCCTCGATCATCATGGTTTTTGCACCGTTGAATGTAATTAGGTCAAAAGATTTCTCAATTTCTTGGTATGATGCCATATGAGTAAGATGGATGCCATTATCCAAAATGTTCATCATGTTTCCGTTTCCGAGTGGATACCATGGATCGTTAATTGAATCCTGAGCAAAACATACATTGATACCTTCTTCAAGCAACTCTTTTACCCGATTTAGTCCACGTCGTTTTGGGTAATTATCCATTCGTCCCTGCAAATAAGCATTTTCTGTAGGAGGAGTGATAAAGTTTATTTTACTCTTTTTAAAAAGCCCGATCATTCTATTTGCATAAGCATTGTCGGCGCTCCCAAAAGAACAAGCATGGCTTGCTGCAGTTTTTTCTCCTATACCTTCTGTCATGACCAATGCGTTTAGCAATTCAATGAAACGAGCCATTACATCATCCGTTTCGTCAATGTGTACATCGATCATTTTGTTGTACTTTACTGCAAGTTCCACTGTTTTGTGAATAGACTTTTCTCCAATTTCACGCGCCCATTCAAAGTGTGGAATAGCACCCACGCAATCAGCTCCCATTTTCAAACCCTCTTCCACCATCTCAAAGCCATTTTTATAAGCATACATTCCTTCCTGTGGAAAAGAAACAATCTGAATAGTAACTTTATCTTTCAACTCTTCTCTAAGTTCAAGTATTGCTTTTAGTCCCGTAAGTTCAGGATCTGTGACATCGATATGAGTACGAATAAACTGAATTCCATGAGACACCTCTTCGCGTATACCTGCAAGTGCACGCTCTTTAACATCCTTTTTGTTTTGTGATTTTTTAATGTAGTGCCATCGTTCAATACCTTCGAAAAGAGTTCCTGAATTCACCATTCCTCCATCATTGCGACCCGTATAAACATAATCGAGATGCAAATGTGGATCAACGTATGGAGGCATAATAAGTTTTCCTTTCAGGTCAATTTCCTCATCACATTCAGGAAGATTAGTCCCCATCTCAGTAATTTTCCCATTTTCAACAATAAATTCAGTAGCTGAATTGTTGCGATATATATTCGTGTTAAAAAATTTCTTTTTCATAATGTTTATATCGAATGGTTTATTGTTAATTACGATGTATCCCGCAGGTAAAGTTATTTGTTTTGTGTGAATTGTCATGGTTGTTTGATCAATTTTAACAAACATTTGTGAACAATCAAAACACTGTTGCGTTAGAAACTACACGTTCATTAAAATTACTTTCAGCCTGTATTTCTGTCGTTTTCGATAGTTGTAAATTTTAAGGCTCTGACGAAATGAAACAGATAACTGTTTTTTTGCTTATACCTGTTTGCATAATCAATAACTAGGGAAAAAATCTATTGACATTCTAAATTAACTTTTACTGTAACGCTTCAAGAGTATATACATTTTTAAAATAAAAGTTATGGAAATCACTAAAATTAAAACTTTCAACAACAAACTAGACAGTTTTATTGATAAGCTGCTTCCTGAACTGGAAGAGATATATAAAGATATTCATAGAAATCCCGAGTTATCGATGCAGGAATTTCGTACGGCTAAAATTGCGGCGGATTATCTGACCAAATATCATTACGAGGTTTCCGAAGGTATAGGGACAACTGGGGTGGTGGGCCTTATGAAGAATGGTGAAGGACCAACAGTGATGCTTCGTGCTGATATGGATGCACTTCCGGTCGCAGAGGCAACAGGGCTACCTTATGCCAGTACAAAAGTAGCGAGAGATAAAGAAGGGATAGAGGTTGGTGTGTCGCATGTATGTGGCCATGACCTGCACGTAACCTGGTTAATGGGTGCTGCACGGTTATTTTCAGAACACAGAGATCAGTGGAAAGGGACTTTATTAGTCGTTTTTCAACCCGGTGAAGAAGTCGGACTTGGCGCACAGGGGATGATTGATGATGGCATAATGGATCGTTTCCCGAAACCTGATATCATTCTGGCGCAACATGTAATGGTGGGCGAATCAGGTACAGTTGGGTATCGCAGCGGTGCGATACTATCCGCAGGCAACAGTCTTAAAGTTAAAATATTTGGTCGTGGATCCCATGGATCGCAACCGCAAACATCCATTGATCCGGTCATTATGGCTGCAGCTACCACCATGCGCTTGCAAACCATTGTTTCCCGCGAAATAGCGCCAAAAGAAAATGCCGTTTTAACCATCGGTGTATTGCAAGCTGGCACCAAAGAAAATATTATTCCGGATGATGCCACTTTAAAATTAAACATCCGCACTTTTGACGATAATGTTCGGGATCACATACTTTCAGCGGTAAAGCGAATCTGTTGTGCCGAATGTGCTGCATCGAATGCACCGAGAGATCCCGAGTTTACCGCATTAGACAGCTATCCGGTAACTGAGAACGATGCATTAGCCACGAAAAAAGTTGCCGAAGCCTTTGACGCTCAGTTTGGCGATAAAGCATTTGAAACGCAGCCAGCTTCTGCAAGTGAAGATTTCAGTAATTTCGGAAGGAATTGGAAAGTGCCTTATGTTTTTTGGTTTATTGGCGGTACAGATGCAAAAATCTATTTGGAAGCCAAAAAACTCAATCAGCTAAATGCTATACCCAGTAATCATTCTCCTAAGTTTGCCCCGGTAATAAATCCAACGTTAAAAACCGGGTTGCAGGCTATGATGACAGCCGCTTTAGTTTGGTTGGATTAAATTACGTTAATATGAAGTCGTGGTTGATAAACCGCATTCGCTTTTCAATATTCTTGACCTCACAGGCACTCTTAGTCTAATAAATGTGACCACAGGAAGTGGTTTTACGATTATAATAAAAAATTGCTGATATGACAAATTCAGTTGGATACAAAGGGAATGATAAATTATTATTCGGTATCATACTTGGCGTTTTAGCGTTTTGGCTCTTTGCGCAAACCACATTAAACATCAATGTCGATATGGCTAAAGACCTCAACATGGATGAATCTATGATGAATATTGCGGTATCTGTTACAGCGCTGTTTTCAGGTATTTTTATCGTCGTATTTGGAGGGTTAGCTGATAAAATTGGTCGAGTGAAAATAATTCGTATCGGTTTTTATTTTAGTATTATTGGTTCCTTATTAGTCGGTCTTACACCGGTAGGTAGTGCCTCTGTTTCAATTTTAATCCTGGGCCGTATTTTTCAAGGACTTTCTGCCGCCGCCATTATGCCTGCAAGTCTGGCATTAATAAAATCCTATTGGGAAGAGAAAGATCGGCAGCGTGCTATTTCATTATGGTCGATGGGATCATGGGGTGGTTCGGGTTTTGCTGCACTCTTTGGCGGATTGATGGTCAATATAGGTTGGCGATGGATTTTTTTTGCTGCTGCGGCTTTTTCAATAATTGGTCTTATCATGATAAAAGGGACACCAGAAAGTAAGGCAGAAAGAAAAGAAAATCACAAAAGTGACTATGCCGGTATCATTACCTTTATGTTAGCGATGATTGCCCTGCAAATATTAGTATCCAAAGGAGCCCAATTAGGCTTCACCAGCGTTGCCGGTATTGTCTTGATAGCAGCAATATTCCTTTTTTCAATCATGTTCTTCTATATTGAAAAAGGGAAAAAAGGTGCTTTTATAGATCTTAAGTTGTTCAATAACATGATTTTTACCGGTGCTACTATTTCTAACTTTTTACTCAATGGTACTGCCGGAATGTTAATCGTATCACTAATCCTTCTACAAGTTGGCGGGAACCTTTCTGCACAAGAAGCCGGAATACTCACTTTAGGCTATGCCATTGCCATTGTGTTGTTCATCCGTGTAGGTGAAAAACTGTTACAGCGATTTGGAGCACGCAAACCCATGCTTTGGGGTTCGCTAATCGTAGGGCTGGCTATCATCCTTCTCATGTTTACAAATGTAATGACCGGTACTTACAAGATACTCGCCATTATCGCTTACACATTGTTTGGGTTAGGCCTGGCATTTTATGCTACGCCTTCGACTGATGCAGCATTGTCGAACTTGCCCGAGAATCAAACCGGAGCTGGTTCAGGTATTTACAAAATGGCCTCTTCACTTGGTGCTGCGCTTGGGGTTGCTACCTCTGCCGGTGTTTTTGCTGCATTCAATGTTGGCAAACATGTTCAATGGTTAGAAGGAGTATTGACCTTTGTAGGACGTGAGGACAATGTAGTGGTGCGTGAGGCGGCTACTATTGCGCTGAGTGTAAACCTATTGATGATTATTATGGCTGTTCTTAGTATTGTTATCACGATTCCTAAATCATCGGGAAAAGCCATTAACTGATTAAATTTTATCACAAGCCGAAACATTTAATTGTAAATATGAAATCAGAGAAGGTATTCTCGAAATCGTATGGTTGAACACGCTTGCTTTTACCCATGCCAACCAGCGGTACGCTCTGCGCAAAGGTTGTAAGAAAAAGCAAAAGGCGACAACAAAAGTTTTAGCATCCCTAATGATACTGAGGAAATCAAAAAATATTGGAGAATCAGGTAGATCAAATGAAACCTAGATGCAAATTACATGCAAATAAAAAAAGGTTACAAATTTTATTTTTGTAACCTCTTTATTTTCAGTAGCGAGACCGGGGCATGATCCCGGGACCTCATGATTATGAATTTCACAAAGCTTATTTTCTGTTACTTTCTGTTTACTTCTTTTGTTTTCTATAATGTTAATAATGAATAATTTAGTAAAATTATTTTTACGATTTTCTTTGGAACTTATTCTGTTTTTTGTCTATATTTGCGGCAGTAGTATGTACATTTTATGCACAATAATATACTGATTCATTGAATTTTATTTTAATATTTTTTAGAGTTAAGAGCCTATTTTGACAACATGAAAAAGAAAAGGGAAAAATTACCAAGTATAAACAACAAACAGAAAGATTATGTTCGGGTTGCTTCTGTTCTCGATATTCGTCGTAAAAGCCAATCGGGTGAATATTTTGTGAAGACACGTGTTACTTATGAAAAAGAACAAAAATATTTTCACACTGGAGCTGAATTGTCTATTGATAACTGGTTACGTCTGCCAAAAGCAAAAGATAGAAATTTAGTCGAAATCCGTAGAAGCATAGAAGCATCTAACACTATAATTTTTGATGCTGTAAAACAGCTATGTGAATTAAATGCATTTTCTTTTGAACATCTAAATAATTTGTTGGGCCGAGGACAAGGGAATTCCGTAAATGCTTTGTTTGAGTAAAAAGTAAATGATTTAAAACCTACGGACAAATAACGTCTGCCGAATATTACAGAGGAGTTTTAAATAGTTTCATTTATTACAAATGTGGGAAAAACTGTAAGAGGAAAGAAATGCAGAGATGTGATAAAAATGGTATTGAAATCCCATTCAGCGATATAAATATCGATTTTTTGCAGAAATACGAGAACCATTCTGTTTTAAATGGCAAATCAAAAGCCACGGTGGCTATTCGGATGCGCGGATTACGTACCATCTGCAATATGGCAATCGAAAATGGTATTATGCGACCATCTGAATACTGTTTCAAAAAAGGAGCAAAAAACGCTTACATTATACGCAAAACGCATCCAGAAAAGTAGCCTATACTATATTTGAAATTGAACTTTTGGCGAAAAAAATCATACCTGAAACCGACAAATTTAAGCGTATGTCGCGAGATTTATTCTTATTTTCGTTTTGGGCGAATGGTATTAACTTCGCTGATTTAATTCGTCTAAAATGGTCTGATTATAATTTAAAAAATAAAGAATTTACATTTATACGTGAAAAAACAAAGCGAACAGCCACAGAAGAAATCCTGATTTCCTTTCCCTTATTTGAATCTATGCATAAAATTATCATGGAATGGGGCAACGATGATCAAGGAGTGGATGGATTGGTTTTTCCTTTTCTCAATAGTAGTAAAACACAGGAAGATGAGATTCGAGTAAAAAAGAATTTAACTTCAATGGTAAACCATAGTTTAAAGTCAATTGTAAAAGAAATTAACAATGATATGCCATTTGACGAGAAACTTTTTGAGGGCATTAGTACCTACACTGCCCGTCATTCTTATGCGACTATTCTCGCCCATTACCGTGTACCTGAATCGTATATAGGGTTTTCACTCGGACATTCTCGTAAGTCCGTAACAGATTCTTATATTGAAGCTTATAGTGTAGAGGACAGACGAATCTACAACAAATTGTTGCAATTTGAATAATTAATTCAATTAAGCTATGTAACCCCATTTCGGGTTTTCTCTATAATCCATGTTAATACGTTATGTTTTTTTAATACATTTTTTGAAGGAAAAGGATTAAGCTAAAAGGTATTCTATTGAAAAACAATAAGTAAAATACATAACTCTAAAACGGGTAACGATTTGGAAACAAGCAGATGCTTTTTATTTGTATCGGTTTTCATCTCATTAGAGAACGCCTATTGTGATGGGTTAAGGTAAGTTATTAAAATTGAAAAAAAAGAAATTTTAGTTTTTTATCACGAAAAGTTGAAAATTATTTTGACATATGAGTATATTTCTCTACTTTTGTTTTTGAATTAAATCATACTTAACACAATTGTTTTGAAAAGTTTAAGGCACACATTAATAAGTGTATTATTCATAAACACTCTTTTTTGCTCTATGGTTTTCAGCCAAGAGGCTGTAAAGGGAGCTAGCTTGCACGAAGTTATTGATAATCTGTCCTTGCATTCATCTGCCGCCCAAATAGAAAAACTCAACTACCAAAACGAGATTCTACAGTTTGAAAACTACAAAAAGAGTTATTTGCCGGCACTTTCGCTTAACTTTAATCCCGTAAACTTTAATCGTTCGCTTCGCGTGCTTCAGCAACCTTCCGATGGAAGTTATTCTTATGTGGAAGATTACTCCAACAACAGCAGTGCAGGTGTCTCTATCCGTCAAAAAATAGGAATTACCGGCGGCGACTTAAATATTGGGAGTAACATCAACTATTTGAACGAATTTTCCCTCAAGCGTAACAGTTTTAATACGACTCCTTTTTTCATTGGTTATTCCCAACAATTATGGGGAGGAGGCAAACAGTATCATTTTGAAAAAGAGATTGAGTATGCCAAAAACAATGTGGCAATAAAGCAATATTGTACAAAACTGTCCCGAATCCAACAACAAGCATTGGAGCTTTATATGACAGCGCTGCTTGGCAAAATGGAACAGGATTTTGCTTTGCAAACCACACAAAACACCGACACCCTGTTGCAGCTTGCCCGCATTAAATTAGATAACGGACATATTACCGAATACGATTTAAAGCAAATTGAACTACAATCTTTAAATACTCGCTATGCTTATGAAAATGCTCGAAAAAATTATATTGAAGCGCAGGAGCGGCTTGCCGTTTTTTTGGGAATAGAAGCAATTGAGGTTGAAATACCTGAATTTGATATCCCTTTTACTATAGAAGCAAGTACGGCAATGTTTTATGTTGAACAGAACAATCCTTTCTTGAAACAACAAGAAATACAAACATTTGAGGCTGAAAGTAATTTGTTTTCGGCAAAATTAAGCAATCGTTTTAACGGTAGCATTAGCTTAAACTATGGTGTAAATCAATATGCGGAAACATTTGCAGAGGCTTATCGTAACGGAAATACCCGTCAGTCGGTTATTGTTGGTTTCCAAATTCCCGTGTTTCAATGGGGTGTTAATAAAAACCGCATTAAAATAGCTGAGAACAATTATGAAGCGAACAAAATAGCACGGGAACGGCAGATGCGTGAATTTGAGAATGAGGTAAAAGAAAATATCAACAGCTATAACCATTCGGTAAAACTCTGGCTGACGTCACAAAAAGTCTACAATTTATCACATGAGCAATACAAAATGTTGATACAGAAATTTTCATTAGGTAAAGTTTCCGTATATGAACTTACGACGGCCCAAAACGAACAAAACAACGCTCTGCAGCGATACTACTCTGCTATCAGGAATACTTATAACAGCTATTTCACGCTGAGAAGTATGGCGTTATATGATTTTAAACTGAATGTAGAACTTGAAGAAATACTCTTAAA
>DHSL01000008.1 GCA_002411345.1 Bacteroidales bacterium UBA5287
GTCCTTTTGGAACAGCCCCTTTACTTTCATATACTTTATCTAATTTATTTTGCGAAACTAACAGCTCGTGTTTCACGAATCACAGTTATCTTGACTTGTCCCGGATAAGTCATTTCTGTTTGAATTTTGCGGGCAATCTCATTCGATAACTTTTCTGTATCCTGATCATCAATCTTATCAGCACCTACTATGACGCGTAATTCACGACCGGCTTGAATGGCATAGGTTTTTACTACACCTGGATAAGATAATGCCAGATTTTCAAGATCATTTAATCGCTTGATATAGGCCTCAACAATTTCGCGACGGGCACCTGGACGAGCACCGGAAATAGCATCACAAACCTGAACAATAGGGGCAAGCAAAGTTGTCATTTCTACCTCATCATGATGCGAACCTATGGCATTGTATATTTCAGGTTTTTCTTTATATTTCTCAGCAAGCTTCATACCTAAAACTGCGTGTGGAAGTTCTGGCTCATCATCAGGAACTTTCCCAATATCGTGAAGTAATCCGGCACGTTTGGCTTTCTTAGGATTCAATCCTAACTCTGAAGCCATAATAGCACACAAATTTGCGGTCTCACGAGAATGTTGCAAAAGATTCTGACCGTATGATGAACGGTATTTCATCTTTCCTACAAGACGAACAAGCTCTGGATGTAATCCATGAATCCCTAAATCAATAACGGTCCTCTTACCTGTCTCAACTATCTCATCTTCAATCTGTTTTTTGGTTTTAGCAACGACTTCTTCTATACGGGCTGGGTGAATACGACCGTCAGCAACCAATTGGTGAAGCGATAAACGGGCAATTTCACGACGTACAGGATCAAAACCAGAAATTACAATTGCTTCTGGAGTGTCATCTACAACAATTTCTACTCCTGTAGCTGCTTCCAATGCACGGATATTTCGACCTTCACGACCAATTATACGACCTTTAACTTCGTCTGAATCAATATGAAATACAGTAATTGCATTCTCAATTGAAGTCTCTGTCGCAACACGCTGAATGGACTGAACAACAATACGTTTAGCCTCTTTGTTCGCTGTCATTTTTGCTTCATCCATTATATCATTGATATAAGACTGAGCATCAGTTTTGGCTTCCTCTTTCAACGAATCAATCAAACTTCCTTTGGCTTCTTCAGCCGACAAACCGGAAATTGATTCAAGTTTTTCAACAGATTGACGGTGAAGTTTTTCAACCTCTTGGTTACGCCTATTAAAAACTTCATGCTGATTCTCTAAATTCAATTTTAATTCTTCGATCTCTGCATTTTTTTTATTTAACTCGTCCTGTCTTTGATTAAGCGTCATCTCGCGTTGCTTTAAACGATTTTCGTTCGCTTGCATCTTTTGAGTACGTGCATTTGCCTGTTTTTCAACTTCGGCTTTCATCTCCAGAATTTCTTCCTTGGCTTCAAGTAATCTGTTTTTCTTGATTACCTCTGCATCTTTGGTGGCATCATCCACAATCTTTTGCGCTCGTGAATTGGCCGACTTCATGATTATAAACCAGGTAACACCTGCGCCTATAAGCAAACAGACAAGCCCTATTACTATTTCTAATATACCCATATAATTATTTTTAAATGTGATTAAAACACTGCCAATTAATCATCAACAGCGTATATTTATTCTATTTGACTTAATTTTCCAATAGTTTATAAAAAAACAAAAACACACTCATTTTTACAAACCAATAAAACAGTCCGTAAAAAAGGTGCGTTCATAAGAAGTTATAAAAAATTATTGCTCTCTTAAGTAAGTATCCATCTCTTCAATTAGCAAATGAATCTTATCTTCAATGGGTTGTGTATAATTTTTTTCGCCAAGCGTAAAATTTTCTACCAATGATTGAATGGCTGTCATAGCCATAAAATCCTGAGCTGTCATACCGGAAGATTCTCCTCCAAACTTAGCTCTGTATTGGTTTATTTTAGTATTGAGTTGCTTTTCGGCATTTCTGAATGCTTCCTCTTCAGATCGATTTATCTTAAGCGGATATTTCCTGCCGTCAATAGTCAATGTTAATTGAAATTTTTCGTCTGTCATGACATAAATTTTTTAATGAGATCATTCATTTGAGTAAATTTATGCATTTATCAACTTCTCGCACCAATCCCGATAATTTCTTCTGTGCTTGCTCAACATCAACAGATGCTGCGGTAATTGTTCTTGCCATTTTTAAATTATCGTATTTTGTTTTCAATTGACTGAATTCATCACTTATGGAATCGATCTCTTTTTGTTTCAAACGAACGTCGTTTTTTAAACGCATATTCTCATCTTTAAGCCTATCGCATAAAACCATCATCTGTTTTACACGGACTTCAAGATCAATTAGCAATTTTTGATGTTCGGTAGCCATAGAAAAAACAAAAATTCACGCAAATATAGTAATTGAATTGTATTTTATCAAATTTAACAACATTATTTTTCAAATAATCATGCAATTAGTGCACTTTATTTAGATAATATCTTTAGATCTTAAAATACATTCTTTTAGAATTGTCAATAGAAATATTTTTTTAGTTTTTATTTTAATAAACTAAACACATTTTCAGGTAAATAACCACTACGAATACGCCACTCTTGAGGATATAAATTATTCGATCTATTGCCCAAATTCTTTACAAATCCAAGAGGTTCATTCTTATATGTGACTAAAACATACCCTTTTGGTATGTCGTATAGTTTTATTGCATCTTTCCTAAGATATGCAATCGCTTCTTCAAAAGAAAGCGCTGCTATTGAAATTGCTCCCTGATTTAATTCTGTGCTCATCGCCAATGCATGAGCTGGTATAAAATCTTTTCCTTTCAACTCTCCTATCTCAATTCCAAATGAAACAGCTTTCAAATATTCTCGTAACAATAGTATTTTTTCTGTATGACTTTTGGGTACAGAGATAATATGATTTCTATCCTCAAGAAAATCAATATCATCCGCATGCATCAAAAAACGACCATAAAACTCCGGGTCTTTCAAAAAAGGGGATGCCTTTTTCTTGTCTTTTTTGCGCTGAATAGTGCCTGAACATTCTTCTGTAGCCGACTTACGAAGCAGGGCTACAAATAATCCCTCGCCTTTTGTTTTATGAGGGAAAAACCGATAACAACCTGGCGTTCCGTCAAGCGAAGGAGATATTCCCCACTCTGGCAATGTATCTACTTCTATGAATTCTGCACCTAATTCTTTAGATATCCATCGGGCATTCTCCTCATCTTCTTCTAAATTATAGGTACAAGTACTGTATATGAGCAATCCACCTGGCTTTAAAGACGACCAAACATCTCGGAGAATATCTTTCTGTCGCGCTGCACACATTTTCACATTGCTCATAGACCATTCCTCAATAGCTACCGGATCTTTTCGAAACATTCCCTCGCCAGAACAAGGTGCATCAATCAAAAGCATATCAAAAAAGTTCGTAAGATTCGCAAAATCTTTAGGTGCATTATTGCTCACTAAGGTGTTTGGACTTCCAAACTTAATGATATTTTCGGATAATATATTTGCTCTCGATCTAATTATCTCGTTACTCACCAAAAAACTTCCTTCTGGTAAAGCCGACAGCAGACTAACTGATTTTCCACCCGGAGCTGCGCACAAATCAAGACAATTTACTGGTTCTTGTACCAACTTTCTTGTTACATATTCAATAAACATCGAAGAAGCTTCTTGTACATAATAATATCCTGAATGAAACAATGGATCAAATGTAAAAGCAGGACGCTCATTCAAATAAAAACCCTGTTGCGACCATGATACTTGTTCGGCAGGAAAAGAAAACTCCTTACTATTTCGTTGCATTTTAAAAGGATTCAAACGAATACTCACAGAGGTTTCTTCACCTATTGAAGATAATAAATTTTCAGATTCTTTTCCCAAAAGGGTTTGAATGGATTGCACAAAATCAACTGGTAGTTGCATATGAATTATTTTTTCAATATAAATCGAAAACAAATAAATTAGGATAATCTGTAATCTGATTTTAATTTGCTGTAAATTACTAAGTCTGTGTAAATATTACCTGATAACAATTCACCCTGCCGTTCAATTCCTTCCATTTGAAAACCTAACCTTTTCGGAATATTAATACTTGATGAGTTACCTACTGCACATTTAATTTGAATTCTATTAATATTCAAATGGTTGAATGCTAAATCACAAAGTTTTTCGACAGATTTTGTCATAATCCCCTGTTTTTGATACTTTTCAGAAAGCCAATATCCAATTTCTGTCTTTTTGTTTTGTTTATCTGTATCTTTAAATCCAATCAATCCTACAAATTCATCACACTTCTTAATTGTGAATACATATTCAAATTTGTCTCCTGGTGCATTAACTACCGAATCAATATATTTTTCAGAATCAGACAATTGTTTTGTATACTCCACAAAAGGCAACCACCTACCCAAATAGTCTTTCTGCGAATCAATCGTTTGAAAAACATCTTTTGCATCTGAGATCTCTAATTGTTTTAATACAACATTTTCGTCAATTCTTAAAAGCATAATCATCTGTTTCTAGTTACTTTTTGTTTGCAAATTTAATTTGTTTATGCAAGATGAACAAGAAATGTTTTTTTGAAACAAATTCATTCTTGATTAAATCATAATACGTTTTACAAAATATCTTACCGCACTTGTATTTGATATTTTATAATGTTCTGACAAATCTTTTAATAACATCTTCCTTCATACCCTTTCCTGAATATCAGGATAAAAACGCATATTTATTTCCTAAATAAAAGGAAATATCAAAATAAATTATTTCATAATCAACAGATAATCAATCTATGAAATTTGTTTTTATCTTTGACTAAAATTAACTTCCACACCAATGAATCTTGAAAATAAACGTATAATAATAACAGGAGCAACCTCGGGAATAGGACTGCATTTACTGAAAGTTATATCAAAAATCAAAAGAACACAACTGATAGCTGTAGGCCGAAAAATAGAAAATATTCCTCAAAAAGAAAACATCTTTCCTTACAGAGCAGACGTTTCAAAAGAAGAAGAGGTGGACAACATGTTCAAATTTGCCATTGAAAAAATGAATGGTATAGACATATTCTTTGCAAATGCTGGATATTCTTACTACGAAAAGCTTGGAAAAGCTTCGTGGCAACATGTAAATAATATTTTTGCAACCAACGTTGTTTCACCAATTTATTCACTGACAAGAATGATTGAGTTAAACAAGTCTTCTGAATTTATGGTAATTATCTCATGTTCAGTCATTGGGAAACTTCCATTTCCGGGTTTCTCATTATATACCGGTACCAAATTTGCTTTAGATGGTTTCAATACAGCCATGCAGTACGAAATGCACGAAAATGGGCATTTGATGATGGTATATCCGGTGGCTACTTATACTGAATTTTTCAATCGTGCCGGAGAAAATGTCTACATGCCATGGCCGCATCAAAAATCCGGAAAAGTTGTAAAAGCTATACTCAAAGGCATTAACAAAAACAAGAAACGGGTTTATCCTTTTCCGTTTATCAAACCCATTCTCTACTTGATGAATGTTTTTCCGTTTATTTATGATATTTATCACAGCATTCAAAAGAGAAAGTTAGAGAGGTGGATTGATAATCGTTTATAATAATAACACTATTTTTTGTTTTGCACATAGAATAAAAATTCACAACTATTGTCCTGTCTATAGAATAAAAACTAAATAGCAGAAACTGTTTGTCTTAATTGAAATTATTTAGTGAGTTCAAGATTAGTTTTTTAAACAACCTATAGGTACTACAAGCACACCATCTTCGGAGCGTTTGTATGCATAATTTCCCACGCCGGTCAATACCATAAGAAACGATGGTGATTTCATTTTTGTAGTATCTATTATACTGGCTAGTTTCTTTAATGTATTGGCTCCTTCATTTATAAGATCGTCACCGCCCAGTTTTATTTCAATGAGTCCATAATAACCGTTTCTCAAATGTATAACAGCATCACATTCCAAAGAATTTTTATCACGATAGTGATATACTGTTCCGTTTAGTGCATCAGCATAAACACGTAGATCTCTTACGCAAAGTGTTTCGAAAAACAAACCAAATGTGTTTAAATCATTTATAAGATCATCAGGTCCCAATCCCAAAGCTGCTGTAGCAATAGAAGGATCAGTAAAATAACGTGTGTCCGATGTTCTAATGGCAGTTTTACTACGTAAATTTGGATTCCAAGCCAGAGAATCTTCAATAACAAATATTTTTTTCAAGGCTTTTATGTATGCATATATAGTATTCTCGCTCAATTTATCACTTTCGTTAGCTTTTATGTCTGCGAGAATTGTACCGGCACTCGCTTGAGAGCCTTGATTCCTTGCATATGAACGCATGAGTCTTTTTGCTAATTCATGATCACGTTCCACGTTATCTACTCTAGAAATGTCATATCTAGTAACAGCTTCGTAATATTCGTTTGCCTGGATCAACGATGCTCTCTCGCTTTTCTTCATAATAGATTTTGGCCATCCTCCTCGGCAAGTTAGAAATGCCAATTTGTCTATATCGATATGGCTTTCTCCATCAACGTTATCTGCTGATTTAAAGAGAGCTCCAAGACTTACATCTCCAGTTGAATCTTCTGATTCCCAAAGACTCATGGTTCGTAATTTCAACCATGACATCCGTCCAGTCCCAGTATGAAATATCTCTTCTGTATTAGGAGGAACTGCAGAGCCGGTCAATATAAACTGTCCGTCATCATTTCGTTTATCAACTTCATTACGAACAGCATCCCAAAACTGAGGTGCCATCTGCCATTCATCAATCAGCCGTGGAGTATCGCCTTGAAGTAATCTTTTTATGTTTGTTTTGGCTAGTGCTAAATTTTGCTCTTTTGTATCTGGGTCTGCCATAAATAACACACTTTTTGCTTGTTGATATGCTAATGTGGTTTTTCCACAATATTTAGGTCCTTCTATTAAAACGGCTCCCATAGCTTCTAATTTGTCAGCCAGAATTTGGTCTGCTATTCGTAGTTTATATTCCATTACAAAACGAGTTTGATTGTTCTCTGCAAAAATAACGCATAAATTTGATAAACAATAATATATTGAATATAAATGTTACATTTGGCGTGATTTCAATGTGGCATTTGGCGTGATTTCGATGTGGCATTTGGCGTGATTTTCAACTTATCAACCAGTCGCACATGTTAATATTCATACTAGAGGCAGTAACGGAGTTCATGACGCAACTACTGACAAGAACGGTACATTAAACTTCAGTTACAATCTGATTTTTCATTTATTTTCTATGCTTTACTAATCTAATTTTTAATCTAACCCCCTAAATTCGGATTTAAATAATAAATAAAAAGTATAGGATTTGAATCTAATTCAACATCTTTGAATAGTTCGTCTAATATTTTTTTGTAATTTCTATTGTTTTCATACAATGCTTTTTTGAAATCGATCAATATATAAGGACTAACAATAAATACAATGCCATTCTTTTTATAACGGGCAATAGGAGCATTCTCGAAGAATGAGTAAAGAGGGTTGTCAAATTTTCCTGAAGCCAAAAAAACTTCTTGCTTTTCATGATGATAAACCGCAAAAGGATAACTCCATGGAGTCGCAATATTAACAAAAGTAAAGTCTTCTAATTCTATAAAATCGCCGTTATAAAAAAAGCGTGTATCCATAAAATTATAAAGCTCATCTGTTGTTAATCCTTTGTCATTTAAATTTGGCATCGAATTATTTTTAATATCTATATAATATTTGGGTATAATTTTATCATTTTGTACAATGTATATACTATCAGTAAGATTTGTACTAAAAAACACTTGTTGACCATACTTCCTCAATGGACGATTTATCACATAATTAAAATCATCCCTATATGTGTCATCAAAAGCACCATAAATTATTTCATTTGTTGAATCAGTTACAATTAATGATTTCCCTCTGTTTCGATCGTATGCATAATCAAACATTGAAATTGTATTAAATGCTTTATGACCTGAATCAAGAAATTCAAAATAGTTTAACATAAAAGGCTGCCGTTCGTATTTAACAAATGTTCCATCCAAACTATAATACAATATTTTTTTCTGAGGTCGATCTAACACAGTTAATAAGTTACTATTAGGTACAATTACAACATTTGATATTTCAACAAATTCTTCAGGACCGTTACCTATTTCTCCTATTGTATTTTTAAATTTCCCATTAATTTCGAAAACACTAATAGATTTGGCATTTTCACTATCAACAACTATTATCAAACTATCAATAAAAAAGACTTGTGATATTTGACCTATCAAATTATCTTCTGTTGTTTCAAGTTTTATAAACTCAACTCTTTCTATTAGTGAATCATAAGCAACTTGTATATTGTTATCTAAATCTATTGTAATATTCTCTATCTCTGTTTCACTTATTCTCGATTTATTGGTTTCTTTTTTACATGAAAATAAAATGATTATAATCAATAAACATAACACAACTAAACATTTGAAATTATTTTTCATCTCCCCTTCTCCCCACAATCATCAAAGGTAAAAACACAAATATCCCAATAATCGACATCACAAGCCCACCAATTGTACCTGCGGCCAATGGAAACCAAAATGCTTCCCTATTAGGACCAACCATGAACGGAATAAAACCCAAAATAGTGGAGATTAAAGTCAAAAATATCGGTACAATTTTCGCGTTCCAGGCTTTCAAATAGGCCTGCAGCGACGAAAATCGGGGCTTTCGTAATCGAATTTGATTAAATTCGTGCAAAATATAAATGCTCGCGTTAATCGTTATGCCTGAAAGCAGGATAAATGAGGCAAAACCGCCTTGATCAAAATTCAATTTAAACAAGTAAAATGTAACAAATACTCCAATAAACGATACCGGAATAATAAAAATAATCGCAAGTGGCTGACGTAATGAATTAAATAATATCGATGTGGTAAAAAAGATAATGACTATCAACAACCCAATAAGCAAATACTGTTTATAATCCTTCCTGTTCCCGCCCCAATAGTTGTTTTCTCTTACTACTGTATATCCCATGGGAAGTACTTTATTTAATTCATCTACTTCTCTATCCAAAACGCGATAACCCTGCGTGTTGGAACCAATATATTCAAACTGAACACTTAATCTGTATTGCTGATTTTCTTTGCCGACTTCCTGTGGCGCCTGACCTTTTGATATGGTGGCCAATTCATCCATCTTGTAATACTTATTACCCAAAGCATGCGGAGCATGTTGCAATGCCCAAATATCGTACTCTTCTGACTGGCGACTTTTTAGTTTAATGTCTTCCCGTTCGCCATTCAATGTAAGTGAACCCGCCCACATATCATGAGCATAAACAGGAGTGAGCGATGCAAAAAGCTGACCGGGAAGAATATTCTCAGCGGCTATTCGCTGTTTGTTCAAATCAAAAAAATACTCAACATAATCATCTTTAAACCACGAATAATTGGAATTAATATTAACTTCCTTTATACGTCGATAGGTTAACAAACGGTTTTTGAGAGTATCGGCCCATGCTGTGAGCTCATCATAATTGTAACCGAAAAGCTTTACACTATAAGTACCGGCATATTCAGCAACACTGTTACTGAATCCCATGTCCTGCAAACCATACACACCCCAACTACCACCACCTAATTCTAAAGCTTTACTGATCACTTTACTCTTTAACTGATATGGAAAACCACTGCGTTCTGATTCTTTGTTGAAAAACACACTGATGGATGCTCTCCGGGGACTTGAAACACTAGTCTGATATTGCCGGATCTCTGAAAAACTACTCAAATAGCGTTCCATCTTTTCAATGAGTGAATTCATCTGCGGAAGGGTGGTGCCATTAGGCATAGATGCTGTAATGGTCAATACTGTTTCGTCGTTACGCGTAAAATAACTGCCTTCATTAACTTTTTCTACAAACAGACGCATTGTCCCACCCAATGCTTTATTGATAACGGGTTTTACTTTCTCTTTATATTTACTGTTATCAAAAATCTTGTTATACAGCCCTGCAAGTTTAGTATCCTTTTCAATCTTATCGGGAATCAGAAAAATAGGTAATCCAAACAAAAGCACAATCGCAGTAAATGGAATCCATTTGCGACGGGATAACAAACTAATCATTCTACTGTAAAAACGAGTAAAAAGCACTGCACGCCGGGGAGCGGAAAGCAAATTACGGAATCTACCGGTAACTATTTGCCTTTTCTTCTGTTTCCGCTTTTTTAACCCTATTTTCTCTACCATACCGGGAATAAAAAACAGGGCTACAAACAACGAAACGGAAAGATTAATCATCACAATAGCAGCAAAATCTTGCAAATTCACTCTAATATTTTCATCCATGAAAAAAATAACAGAAAGTACACCAACAGTCGTAAGCGTTGCTGCCATAATAGGCATAAACGCATTACGGTTGTGTTTGTGTATCAGATGGTCGGTCATAATAATGGTATTGTCGATAATCAGACTCAACGAAATAGTGATCCCGGCAAGTGAATAAAGCTGAATCTCTAGTTTGAAAAAATAGTAAAATATAACAGCTACTGCAAGATTAACAACTACTGATGCAATTATCAAAAACAGATATCGCACATTGCGTGAGAATAAAAGGACAAACAACAGCAGAATGAGGACCGTCAAACCGCTGCGAAAATAAATCTTATTGAGCTCATCACGAATGTGTTGGGTGGCATCGTAACTTTTGTGAATTTCATAGCCGGCGGGCAAATTGGCACGAATGGTTTCCAATGTTTCTTCTACTTTTTCGCTCAACTGGAGTTGATTAGCTGACTCTTCGGCCAAAAGTGATACATAAATGGAGTTCAAACCGTTAATGCGATAATATGATGTTGGTTGCCGTTCTGCATGACGTACTTTTACCAATTGGTCCAACTGGATAAGGGCACCGTCTTTATTTTTTACAGTAATGACTGATGCATCAAAGGGCTTGTCTTGTACGTCAGACGATAACACAATTCGCATCCATCCTTCTGCTTGATTGTCCGATTGGGTTTGTGCTATTCCTGGAAAATCGTATGCATAGTGAAGCGATACAGCCCTGCGGATATCGTCTACTGTTACTCCAATCGCTTGTAATTGACGTACATCATATTCTAATTGCCATTCCATCGGAGTCGAACCATGAACATTAATTTGGTACAGCCCGGGAATTTCGTTGAATGCGGTTTTTATGGTGTTCTCTGCGTATCGCTGAATAATAATGGGTGATGCAGCAGAATTAACGGTGAATGTCATAAAAGAACGCATGGCATTGTCGTCAGGACGATGAACAGATATATATGGATACGACACTTCGCGGGGTAGATCTTGCCAAGTCTGACGCACAATAGCGGATGCCTCAAAACGTGCCGTTTCCATGGAAGTGTGTTTGTCAAATTCCAGCGTAATATTCCCCCAGCCGTTTCCCGATGTGGAGGAGATATTCTTTAATCCCTCAATTCGTGTCAGCATTGATTCAAGTTTTGATGTGACTTCCATTTCTACTACACGGGCTGAATTCTGAGGCATGGAAAAACTGACTGTCAGACTTGGGAGGGTACGCGACGGAGATAGCTTGACGGGTAACTTCGGTACTAAAAAAATCCCCACCATTGCTAAACACAAAAAAATGATGATGATGGTAAAAGAGGATATGTATTTATTATTTGACATTTAATAGTTTTACAATTGATATACAAAAAATGGTTCATCATGATTGGTGGACACTAAAATTATTTTCTTATTCTTTTCATCCACAGTGAAATAGCCCCATTGATCTAATCGAAATTTAGCTATAGGTTTGCCATTCCAATCGTATTGCTCTACAAATATGTAATAATTTTCTTTTTGACCGTCATTAACAACTTCAACCGGTGTTCTACCACTATACAAAAAATACACGTAGTCGTCTTGCGCACATGCTCCCCAATAGTGAGTCACATTTTGATCCAAACCATCAACTTTATATAAGGTGTTTTCGTCAAACTCTTCACGTTCAAAATTTACCGTATGGACAACATTGGCATCCAAATCCATAAACTTAATGATCTTGAAATACTTATATGCATACGCCATGCGTCTTTTTGTAGTATTTACTGCAAATGATCCTATATATGCAAAAGGAGATTTACGATTGGGATTAAGTCCTAAGTTAAATATTTCTTTTGTGACTACTGAATCTCCTTGCTGGGTGATACGGAAAATACTCTTCCCGGTAGGACTTTCTCCTACATACATAAAATCATTGTTTGAAAGATTCGAAATTAAACGCGACTCGCCAAATTGATCTCTTTTTTCTTTTGTACGAAATGGTGTAGCATAATAGTCTAATAAACCATTTGAAGATAATTTGTACAATTTGTGATTGGTATTTTCAAATACATAACATAAATTATCTTTTTCAATTGAAGGAACAAGGGTAGGATTTAGAAACTCGTCGGGACCGCTACCCCATTTCCCGACTGTTGTAGCTTGCATAAGGCTGGGTAAATTGAAAACACGTAAAGGTTGCCCAAAATTTTTCATTACAAGAAAATCACCCTTTACCAACATCTCACACTCACTCGGTTTAAAAATTGCTGTGTCTCCTGTTATATTCTTGCCTGTTAGTTCAATGGTTTCACCAAATGGATTCTGTTTTTTGTAAAATGATTCACCGGCTTCTATTTCGGGAAAAGATGATACAGACGCTGCAGAATCTATTAAAACAGTCTCGGCAGATTGTTGTTTTTGTTTACTGGTGCAAGCTGTGAGAATAACTGTAAATATAAAAAGTAAGTATATTTTTGTTTTCATTTTAATATAATTGAATTTACGGATTTAGTAATTCATTTACTCTAATAGGTCCTCCCTTTTCAAAATCATATAATGTAAGTTGACGAATCTTGAAATAACTCTGCCAGAAATTCTTTAATGCAGACACATAATTGCGTTGCGCCTGCTGCCTGCGATTGGTGGAAAGCGTAAGACTGTTGATATCTGCTTTGCCAATGATAAAACGCTCCTGAGTTTGTTCGTATGCTAACTTGGCAAGCTCCATCGCTTCTTCTGCACTCTTGATAAGCTGACGCTGAACCACAAAATCTCCTACAGTCATAATCACATCTTCTTCTAACCTGAGTTCGTTTTGCTGGGTGGTGAGCTCTGCAATATTCAAATTGCTTTTTGCCATATTATATCGCCCTTTTCGGACTCCCCAATCTAACAAAGGAACGGATAGGGTTAGTGCTACTATGTCTTGCCTAAGCGGATGAAGATATACATTGCGAAAGGTTTCCGCAACCTGATTAAATCCTACGCTGGCAGAAAGTCCAACATTGAACATCGATTCTTTTTTGGTACGGTCCAAAGCTTGACTCAGTTCCAGAATATTCTGCTTGGATTCTAAATATCGTGGATTGTTTTCTTTGGCATGAACCAAAGCTTCGTCCACAGAAATATCCATGTTTTTTGGATAATCAGGCAGACTGATTCTAATATGGGTATTTTTGTCCATATTCAAATAGGACGCAAGGGCAAACATCGCTCTGTTTAGTTGTATTTCTGCATTCTGTAAACTGTTTTCTGCATTCACACGGTCGAGTTTCAGAGTTAACAAATCGGTTTGACCGATTGAGGCAATCTTGTGCTTTTCTTCTCCAATACGATAGAGCCTTTCGGAATTGATAAGATTCTCTTTTGACAAATCATATTCGGCCTGAGCCATAGCTAAATCAAAAAAATAGGACGAGGCGGTAACAGCAGTCTGCTCCAAATTGCTGATAAACTCTTTCTGGGCTTTCTCAAATTTAAGCGGGGCAATCTGTTTTTCCCACCGAAAAGAATTATAACCGAGCAAATTCTGACGATATCCCACACGGATGGGAACACTCGTAAACTGACTGCGTTCCATTTCACCGTAATTTTGTAGATATCCTAATTCACTGTCTATAAAAAACGTTCCGCCGGTGAGGTCAAAATTTTGTTGCACTGCAAGGTTCCCGTATGTGTAAAACGATTGCTGACGACGGTATACATCAATATTTTGTTCTGAATCATAACGGCGCGTGAAATCATGATTGTAACTCAACGGGGTCATATGGAGCGTGAGCGATGGAAGACGGTTTGCTCTGAATGTACGGTATTCCCAGTAACTCGATTGATACATGTTTTTGGCACGAAAAGCCGAAAGGGAACTGTCATTGGCAAGCTGCACCGTACGCGTAAGGTCGAGCGTAAGTGTGTCAGATTGCTGGGCGGATAGATGCGATAGATTAAATCCTCCGATAATTAATATTATTGTAAAAAATCTATATTTCATTGCAACATAATTATTTCAATTCATTAACTTGTTTCTTTTTTCGATATATTGCCCAATAGACAAGGGGAATCAGAAACACACTCACTAATGTTCCAATTGTCATCGCGCTAATCATGGCAATAGCCAACGGTTTCTGTAACTCCGAACCAATATCGAACGTGAATAAAATGGGAACCATAGAGAGTATCGACGTAAGGGCGGTCATAATAATGGCGCGCAAACGACGCACTCCTGCTGTATGAATGGCTTCCATCAATGCCATCCCTCCTCTGCGTAACTCGTTAATAAGGTCTATTTTCAAAATAGAATCGTTCACAATAACACCGGTGGTCACCACAATTCCAATGGCGCTCATCAGATTGAGGGTATTTCCTGTCAACCAAAGCACAATCAAAGCAAACGCTACGTCAATGGGGACTTCGAGCAACACAATAAGTGGCTGCAGAAAATTCTCGAACTGCGATGCCAGAATAAAATACATTAGTAATACTGATATCAATAGAATAATCGCCAACTCGTTCAACATTCGCTGGTTCGAGAAGAAATTGCCTGAAAATGCAACATCCCATTCGTTATTTGTATCCATCACTTCTTCGGTTTTGCGGATTATTTGCTCGGGATTTTCGGGGTCCTGATAATGAAGTGGTATGTACTCACCGTTCTTACCGGCTATAATGGTTTTCACATCTTCACCCATAGAAACATTTACCAGGGACGACAATGGTACTCTAACAGTGGTTCGTCCGTCGGCACTGCGTCCATACACAAGGGTTTCTTGCAACACTTGTTGCACGGATTGCTGTTTACCTGCAACTGTTATCGGAAGGTATTGCTGGTATGAACGAAGCACGGCAATGCGGTTATCACGGAATGCTGTACGTAGACTACGATAAATTTCGTTATAATCTACACCGTAAAGCAACAGTTTCTCTTTATCGGTGCTAACCACGTATTGCTGTTCAAACGGAATACCGTCGCTTTCGGCTCCCGTGGCTTGTTGCAAACTGTATTCAATAATACGGATGGCATCGGGTTGGGGAATCTCTTCACGGTTGCGAGTGTAAAGCTCTGCCGTGAGTTCCGCGGCACCTGTATCAAAAATCTTCTCAAAAACATTTTCAGGTGGCGAAAAGATCACTACGGCTTGCGGATAGTTTGTTCGTATCCATTCTCTAAGTTTATTTTCTAAAGGAGCTATCCCTGAAGGATGCTCGGTTTTGAAATATAGTTGGGCTTCGGTGGTCGTAAGCTCATTATCTTTCTCAAGCAGAAATTGTTGTTGCCCAATATACGAGGCGTTTTCAACAGCATCGTTCTGCACCGACTGAATCAATGCCGATATTCGCCGGGCATTCTCATCAACATGTATATTCTCGTTCCATTCAACCTTTACCACCGTTTCCACATAATCCAAATGGGGCATCGTTGTTTTGGGCATTACAGTAAAAAGGATCACACATAAGGGTACAGATAGAATTAATATCAGGAAAAAGGCCCATTTATGACGGAACACATATACTATTCCGTTATCATAGAACGGAAAAGCAACAGCGTCAATCTTAGCTTGTGTTTTGGCAAAGAAACTTTCAAAATCGCGCTTGGTAAACTGTGTTCCGTATGCCAATTTATAAAGTACCGGCAGTAACATAATTCCTGTTAAATAGGAAACTAACATACCTACGGTTACAGCAAAGGCTTCCGCTGAGAAAATAGCACCTGCTATCCCACTCATAAACACTAATGGTGCAAACACGGCAATGGTTGTGAGGGTGGAACTGAAAATTGGAAGGATCACTTCTTTTGTTCCCTTTTCACATGCTTCGTCCAGCGTACTGCCGTTTTTACGATATTGCGTAATAACGTCTGTAACAACAATGGAACTGTCAATCATATTTCCTAATGCAAGTATCAATCCCGAAAGGGTAATGATGTTGATGGAGTGACCAAACAGGAAAAAGAAAATAAACGTTGTTATCAACGCTGTGGTCATACTGATACCAATGATGAGGGGCGATTTGGCATCACCTAAAAACAGCAACGCTACAATAAAAACTAAAATAAATCCTAATAACAGGTTTTCTTGCAGATTGGAAATGGTATAATCGAGCAATTCGGTTTGGTTGCGGTTCACAGTAAACTCCACTTCAGGATAGGTTTTTTCCAAATCATTAAGGGTAGCTTTGAGCGAACGACGCAAGTTTTTCATGTTCTCATCGGCTTGCTTGATTACTCCAATAGTTATGGCACGTTTACCGTTCACAAAAGACATGCCGCTTTCGGACTGACTAACCACCTCAACACGGGCAAGGTCTTTGAGTTGGAACATCCTGCCGGATTTCTTGATGAAAATATTCTCCACATCTTCAGGGGTGCGCAACAGTGAGGAAAATTTGATATTATACTCGTAATATCCGTCGCGCACCACCATACTTCCCGGTTCAACATTGTTGGAGGAAAGAGCGTTTTCTATATCGTTTAAAGTAATGGAAGTGGATTCCAACAAGTTTTGATCGGGAACAATCTGAAGATGTTTATGCATAAGACCGGTCATGTCGGCCATGCCTACTTCCGGTAACTGTTCAATACGCCGTTTTACAATGTTGTCGGCAAATTCTGAAAGGGCAAGAAATTGTTGCTCTTCTGTTTTTCCCGATGTACTGTCACTTTTTAAAGTCAGGTTCAGATAAAAAACAGGCAAATCTGTTGCACTGGCTTTAATAACTCGCGGACGACGGAAATCGCGCGGCAAACTATTCATGGCGGCATCTATCTTCTCATTCACTTCAATAAACGCCAAATCGGTATCTGCACCATGACGGAATTTCATACGAATAACGGCAGATCCATCACGGGTTTCTGTGCGGATATCTTCCAGCTTGCCTACTTGCATCAACTGACGACGGATGGGTTTAACAACCGTGTTCTCCAATTCACGCGCCGATGTATTATCGCCCGTCACTTGTACAGTGATTTCAGGAATGGCAATATCGGGCAACAACGATACGGGCAATGTGTTGTAAGTGATGATTCCAATAATCACACAGGCCAAAAAGACCATGAGGACTGATATAGGGCGGTTGAGCAGGGATTTTATCATGAGTGATTATTTTTCCGTTGCTTCTTCATTTAACACTTTCACGGGCGACTCATGCGCCAAATTGATATTACCGCTCGTAATAATCATATCTCCTTCTTTAAGGGTTTCGCTTGTAATCGTATATTCGGTCGCATTTTCCAATCCGGTTTGAACATAATTCCAATTGGCTTTTCCATCAGACATAACAAACACAACCTGTTTTCCGGTACGCAATACTACAGCACTTTTGGGAACAACCCATTGTTTGCCTGCCGATCGAAAAGCACTCACACGCACATTCATTCCTTCTACTAATCTACTGTTATAAGTAACAGATGCTCTCACTTTAACCATTCCATTTTCGTTTACCCATGGATTAATTTCTGTCACCTTACCACCAACAGTTAAATCGGGGATTGAGAAGGGGGTTATTTTTACTTCGTCGCCGGTTTTTATATAACCCAATTCATTCTCTAAAACAGTAAATTGTACTTCAAGGCTGCGCGTGTCAATAATATTACAAAACACCTCCGAAGGATAAGAAAGGGTGTTTGTTTTAGCAAATAAATTGGCAATCGTGCCGTCGATAGGTGCAACAAGCGAGGCTTGATACAAATCATGATTGGCTATTTCATATTGTGTCTGAGCTGTGTTAAGTCCACTTTTTATTTTAGCGAGATTAATAATGTCGGCTGGTACGTTCTCCAGTTCATCCAACTTGTAACCTTGACCAATAAGCACATCCTGATATTCAAGCGTGGCCCTGTCAAGCGCATCCTTTGCTTGCTTTACTCTGGTCGAAAGGCTGTAAGTGTCAAGAGTTGCAATAAGTTCACCCCGTTTAACTTGCGAACCGTTGCGAACAAATATCTGTGAAATCACTTCTGATGTCTTGAATTTGAGTTCAGCAACTGTACGCGCGGCAATTTTTCCATTGCTCACCAGTTCATGTTCAAAATCAATTGTTTTTAAAGGAGCAACCGTTACTTCCAACGGAGCGTCCGGTAGGAGTTTTCTTACTGTTTCATCGGGTTTTTCCTTGTTATTTAACGTACAAGAAACGTTAAATAGAAAAATTGAGCAAATTAGTGCTAAGGTTTTAGAATACTTCATTTTAGATATTTAAAGTCGTGAACAAATATTTATGCGAATATATTAAAAAAATCAATATTAAACGGTTTTTATTACAAATTAATTTTGATTAAATGTGAAAAAATAATTAGCTAAAAAATTCCAAATAACTACTATACCCGTAGCTACAATTTTTGACTTGTAAAAATTCAAATTAAATTTTCCATGTAAAACATAAATAACTAAATTATTTAGTCCCAATCCTATCAATGATATAAATAGAAATGATACATATTCTCTAGTAATTTCTTTATTATGACTTTGAAATGTCCATATTCTATTTAAAATATAATTTGAAGTAGCAGACAATAAAAAGCCAATTGTATTTGCTATATATTTATTAATTCTGAGTCTGTCCTTGCATATCCAAGTAATCGAGAAATCAATTAACATTCCTGAAATCCCAACGATACCAAATTTTAGCAATTTGTATAAAAAAATCATTTTTAATCTATTTTTTTAAAAATTCTACTAATATTTTTGGTAGAAAAAAGTACTAAGCTCACTCTACCAATAATATAATTTTCATTTATATATCCAAAAAAACGACTATCATGTGATATTGGTGAATTATCACCTGACAAAAAATAATAGTTATTTTTTATTTGATATGTAATTTTTGTATTGCCGCTTAATTGTACTGAATCAAAGTCGATCTCATATTTCGAAATTTCTTTAAAAAGATAAAGATTTGCAGAATCTATATTTATACTTGATCCCTTATACAAAATTTTTTCAATACGTTTTACAAGTAACTCATCTGAATTCTCAGGACTGATAAAAACTACTATATCATTTACCTTAGGCTTTCTAATCCCTTTAAGTCTTTGGTATCCCCAATTTTTGCAACTATCTTTTGTCCTAAAATCCGAAGACCAAGTTAAAATGTTTATTATTGGAACTTCTGACCATCTTATTGGTAAGTTGGCTCCATAAGTAACTTTATTTACCCATAGCCAATCACCACTTATTATTGTTGGTTCCATACTTGCAGATGAAACATGACATGGTTCTCCAATAAAAAGTCGTACAAATATTGAAATTATAATTATAGACAATAAAAAAAATATTAATTTAACAAATTTCATAGCTTCATTTATCAGTATATAAAAGAGGTACTGAACTATCATTAAATATTCGATAAAGAATATTCATTTTCATGACCCAATTTGGAATCCCGGATTTTTCTATTTTGTAATTGTTATTTTCAAGTATTTCTCTCTCAGAATAGTAATTTTTAGGGATAACTATTTTTTTATCATTTCCAATATTTTGTAAAAAAACATCATTTATATAATTTAATTGTAAGTTTTCAGGTATATAAAAATTTGTTTTTAATCCTTTTGCATTCCCAATTATAAATGGATTATTATTTTCGAAAACATACACATTTAATAATTCATTCTTATCGTATTCTTTGTTTATATGCTGAATAATATTTATGGAACCATTTCCTGCAGGTTTAAACATCATCATTACTAATCCTCCAAAATTAACAATCACCATGGCCAATATAACTGATTTCAATATTGACAAATAATATTCATTGTTTATTTTCTTTTCGGTAATTAACTGAAAACCATTCATTAAAATAATGGGAATAAAATTAACCAAAGGAAAAAGAAACCTTACTTCTTTGTGTGGTATTATCGAATGAATCACTATAAATGGAATTATTCCCCATAATATTAGATTTTTAACATCGAATATAATTGTAATCAACAATGAAATTATTATGCTCGCTCCAATAATTAAAGTAGGTCCATTTAAAATACTTATCATGTAAAAAAACCATGGTTGAGTACCAAATAAATCTTTGGGGTTGACAATCAAATTGGTTTTAAAATAATTGAATGGTGTAAAAACAAACTGACCATAAAATAGTGAATCTAATAATGTACAAAATCCAACAACAACTAAGCCTCCTGCTATTATATAAAAAAAGTCTCTTAATTTATTTTTGTTTATAACAACCAACCACGCTAAAAAACCTACAATAGCTAAAGCAACCTGAAACCTAAATTCAAAACTTAATCCCCAAAAAATACCGATAAGAAAATAATTTAATTTATTTTTTTTATCCATTTGAATTAATGCTGTTGATATTAACAAGCACAATCCGGACCACGTTTCCGACGAGAATCTTACGTTAATCGAAGGAAGAAACCATAAGAAAAAAGATAATAAAATAAATATATAATAATAATTTTTATTTATTTTATGTTTAGAACTTTTTACGAAAAAAGAAATAGCAATAATTGAAAATAAAGCTGTCAACAATCTCAATATTAATGCAATAAAAAAAGGATTTTTTACATGAAAAAATAAAGCAGTCTTTATTATTAATAATGCAATATAAACTTGAAGAGTTGGACGTATTTTATAATCATATTCCCAAGTTAGATATTCTTCTATATTCCATCCTGCTTTCAATCCTGCAAATTCAATTATTTGAAAATGTTCATCAGGATGATGATACCCATTACTATTTATAGATAAGATTACAAAGATTATAAAAACTATAATATTTATAATCTTTGTAAAACCATCTAAATCTGAAATAAAATATTTATACATAGTTCCGTATTAATCATCTTACTGTAATCACATCTGTTTTTTACATTTTACGATGCCATTACAATATTTAACTAAACATTAAACACATATATCTAAGGATATACTGAACTTTTAAATGTTGTCTCATTATACATAAAACTTATTTAATTAAAAATCAATGTCAACAATTTTAATATTTGAATCAGTTAAATTCTATAAATAGATATTTCACTTTTTATGAAATTCTTAAATTTCATAAAATCTCGTTTAATATCACATGAAGAAATAATACAAACATTCCCTATATAGTTCATTAATACTTTATTTAAAAATTAATTTCTTCTTAATAACAAGTATTACAATTAAAATACGAATATCCAAAAAACAAAATTGGTTCATCTTGTATTATTTTTGATAATTGCAAAATATAATTTTCAGAAATTTCACAAATGAAAATATCAAACAACTTACCATCATATTTATTTTTAAAGAACAAGTTAAAAATAAAAAACACAACATTGTTTAAATACTGTACAAAACAAAAATGTAAAAAAAAGTTATTATTTGTTTTAATCAATCGTGCTTGTTAAAATATTTTTCATTTATCATAATTAAATATTTTTTTGTAATATCAGGTGTGTTTTTATCTGGGAAGAAAACATCTAATATTCTCAATTTACTATCCAAAACGAAATAATATGGATATGATAATTTTTCTGCAGGAATATCAAACTCATAACTATTGTAAACTTGTAGATTATTGATATCTAAATTTGATTTTGCCCAATTAAAATCTTTCGTTGTGTTGTATAATCCTAGAAATAATACTTTATCTATCATAATGAATGACGAATATTTTTTTAATTGTGAAAAAGCATTTAACACACAATCTTTGCAACATCTTTCAGAAAAACGACACACAAAAATATAATCAAAATCTTTTTGGAATAAATCTCTTACAAATATTTCATTGCCTACAGTATCAATTATTACATTTTCTACATTTAAATAAATATTACTGTTTTGGATATTTGTCTGCATTATAAACTCATATTGCTTAAGTTGAATTAAATCAATATCTTTTTGCAAAAGTTCTTCTTTATAAATTAAACATTTTTTTTCTATCTTATTTATGTTTAAAAACAGAAAAATGTTTAGCAACATAGCCAATAGTAGAATCAACATTGTTATCTTATGATCTCTGATTACCATTTATTTATAAATTTGTATTTAATCCGTAAAAAAATAAAACAGGATTATCTTCTTCTTCCAAATTAATATACAGAGAATCTTGAAAGTTTTTTTCCATTTCAACTATATTCATTTCCGGATTCTTTTCTTTTATTAATGGCAAATCTTCATATAGATATTTCTTATAATCAAGAATTCGAATGGGTACAGTCGCCTCAACAATAGTATTCTTTTCATATCTTGCAATTGGTTTGCTGAAAAATTG
>DHSL01000029.1 GCA_002411345.1 Bacteroidales bacterium UBA5287
CGAATCCATCACTGCCCACACCCCTTTCAGGATAAATCAGCAATGCTGAAATATCTGTGTAAAAGTGGTGAATTTGCGGAAGTAGCTCAGTTGATAGAGCATTAGCCTTCCAAGCTGAGGGTCGCGGGTTTGAGTCCCGTCTTCCGCTCTTTTGCCAATGTAGCTCAGGGGTAGAGCGCTTCCTTGGTAAGGAAGAGGTCGCGGGTTCAACTCCCGCCATCGGCTCTTTTTTATTTAAAACTCTGTGAAAGCAATAATTATTGACTTTACACAGAGAAATGTATTTTAAAATAGATAAAAATTACATAACATATACTTTTTATAAACTATTAATAGGACATTTTATGGCAAAAGAACATTTTAACCGATCAAAACCGCATGTTAACATCGGTACAATCGGCCACGTTGACCACGGTAAAACAACCTTAACGGCTGCTATAACAACCGTATTAGGCAAAAAAGGTTTCTCTGAAGTTCGTTCATTCGATTCGATTGACAACGCTCCCGAAGAAAAAGAAAGAGGTATTACAATCAATACTTCTCACGTTGAATATGAAACAGCAAATCGTCATTACGCACACGTTGACTGTCCGGGACACGCTGACTATGTAAAGAACATGGTTACTGGTGCTGCTCAGATGGACGGTGCTATAATTGTGGTTGCAGCTACTGACGGTCCTATGCCTCAAACACGTGAGCACATCCTTCTTGCTCGTCAAGTAAACGTTCCAAGATTGGTTGTTTTCATGAATAAATGTGACTTAGTGGACGATGCGGAAATGCTTGAGCTTGTTGAAATGGAGATGAGAGAACTTCTTTCATTCTATAATTTTGATGGTGATAACACTCCAATCATTCAGGGTTCTGCTTTAGGTGCTTTGAACGGCGATCCAAAATGGGAAGATAAAGTAATGGAACTTATGGAAGCTGTGGATACATGGATTCCACTGCCTCCACGTGATGTTGATAAACCATTCTTGATGCCTGTTGAGGACGTATTTTCTATTACTGGTCGTGGTACTGTTGCTACAGGTCGTATTGAAACTGGTGTCATCAAAACAGGTGATGAAGTTCAAATCATTGGTTTAGGTTCTGAAGGAAAGAAATCAGTAGTTACTGGTGTTGAAATGTTCCGTAAGATTCTTGACGATGGTCAAGCTGGTGACAATGTTGGTTTGTTGCTTCGCGGTGTTGATAAAGATGAGATCAAACGTGGTATGGTAATCACACACCCAGGAAAAGTAACTCCTCACTCTAAGTTTAAAGCTGAGGTTTATATCTTGAAGAAAGAAGAAGGTGGACGTCATACTCCATTCCACAATAACTATCGTCCTCAATTCTATATTCGTACACTGGATATCACAGGTGAAATTCATCTTCCAGAAGGTGTTGAAATGGTAATGCCAGGTGATAACGTAACTATTGAAGTGGATCTTATCTATCCAGTAGCTTGTAACGTAGGTCTTCGTTTTGCTATCCGTGAAGGTGGACGTACAGTTGGAGCTGGTCAGATAACTGAATTATTAAACTAATCTAATTAGAATAAACTTAGTTGGAGTATCCAACTCCAACTAAGTCAATTACGGGTCTAGCTCAGTTTGGTAGAGCACTGGTCTCCAAAACCAGGTGTCGGGAGTTCGAGTCTCTCGACCCGTGCAAATTGAATCAAATTATAAATGAAAAAAATAGTTGCATATTTCAAAGATGCTTATAATGAATTAGTTCATAAAGTATCTTGGCCAACAAGACAAGAGCTATCTAGCAGTACTGTGATTGTATTGATTGCTTCCCTTATAATCGCACTTATAGTATTTGGCGTAGATGTTCTTTTCGATTGGATTTTAAAGCTTCTTTATGGTATTTTGTAATCTGAAATTAAGGAATTAAAATGGCTGAAAATGAATACAAATGGTACGTATTACGTGCTGTGAGTGGTAAAGAAAACAAAGTCAAAGAATACCTTGAGACAGAAATTCAAAAAACCGATTTAGGTAAATACATCTCTCAAGTTCTTATTCCGACAGACAAAACTTTTATAGTACGTGGTGGAAAAAAAGTTACTAAAGAACGTCCTTTTCTTCCTGGTTATGTGCTTATTGAAGCTCGTCTAACGGGTGAAGTAATTCACGAACTTAAAAACATTAACTTTGTAGCGGGATTTCTTCCCAACACAACTGACCCTCAACCCCTTAGAGACTCTGAGGTAAAGCGTCTTCTTGGTAAAATGGATGAAATGGAAGAAGCAGGTGATGAATTAGATCTGCATTTTTATCCTGGTGAAAACGTTAAAGTGACCAGTGGTCCTTTTAGCAGTTTTTCTGGTGTAGTTGAAGAAGTTAATGACGAGAGAAAGAAACTTAAAGTGATGGTTAAAATCTTTGGTCGTAAACAACTCTTAGAGTTGGGATATATGCAAGTAGAGAAAGAATCATAACAGCAAGGTGGTTACGCACACTGTATATTCTTTCGCGTGTTTCAAAACCGTAATTAAATAAATCAAAGAAAATGGCAAAAGAAGTTGCTGGACAACTAAAATTACAAATCAAAGGAGGAGCTGCAAACCCATCTCCACCCGTTGGACCCGCATTAGGTTCTAAAGGGATTAACATTATGGAGTTTTGCAAGCAATTCAATGCCAGAACTCAAGACAAACCCGGCAAAGTATTACCAGTAGTAATTACTTATTATACCGATAAGTCTTTTGATTTTATTGTTAAAACACCACCGGTAGCGATTCAACTATTAGAGGCGAGCAAAACAAAGGGAGGTTCGGCTGAACCTAATCGTAAGAAAATTGCAGAAATTACTTGGGATCAAGTAAAAGCAATAGCTGAAGAAAAGATGCCGGACTTAAATTGTTTCACAATGGAATCAGCAATGCGCATGGTTGCAGGAACTGCTCGTAGTATGGGTATCTCAGTGAAAGGGGATTTTCCGGATGATATTAATTAATTAAACTTCAATTGAAAAATGAGTAAACTTACAAAAAATCAAAAGTTAGCTAATAGCAAGATTGAAGCAGGAAAAGCCTACACGCTGAAAGAAGCATCTGAATTGGTCAAAGAAATCACTACTACCAAATTCGATGCATCTGTGGATATCGATGTACGTCTTGGCGTAGATCCTCGAAAAGCGAATCAGATGGTTAGAGGTGTTGTATCTCTACCTCATGGAACCGGTAAACAAGTAAGAGTTCTTGTATTATGTACTCCTGATGTCGAAACCCAAGCTAAAGAAGCTGGTGCCGACTATGTAGGACTTGATGAATATATCGACAAAATTAAAGGAGGTTGGACTGATGTTGATGTGATTATCACACAACCAGCTATTATGGGTAAAATTGGTGCTCTAGGACGTATCTTAGGACCCCGCGGCTTAATGCCTAACCCAAAAAGCGGTACAGTTACCATTGATGTTGCAAAAGCAGTTCAAGAGGTAAAACAAGGAAAAATCGACTTTAAAGTTGACAAAGCAGGTATTATTCATACTTCAATCGGAAAAGTATCTTTTACAGCCGAACAAATTAGTGGAAATGCGAAAGAATTTATTCAAACGCTTATCAAACTGAAACCGACTGCAGCAAAAGGTACATATATTAAGAGTATTTATCTTTCCAGTACTATGAGTCCGGGACTAAGTATTGACCCGAAATCAATAGACGAAAATTAAAAAAAGGAGAACAAAAATGAAGAAGGAAGATAAAAATCTCATTATAAACAAATTAGCAAGTTATGTTCAAGAGTATGAACACTTTTATCTAACTGATATAGCTACACTTAATGCAGCTAAAACAAGTCAGTTGAGAAGAGATTGTTCTAAACAGGACATTAAACTGTTGGTTGTTAAAAATACACTGTTACGTAAAGCATTTGAATCATTGGATAAAAATTATGAAGAACTGTACCCACTTTTAAAAGGTAATACAGCAATCATGTTTTCCAATGCAGCTAATGCACCCGCTAAATTAATAGATAAATACAAGAATGAAATACCCAAATTAAAGGGTGCTTATGCTCAAGAAAGCTTCTTTATTGGAGCTAACACCTTGAAAGATCTTGTAAATATCAAAAGTAAAAATGAACTTATCGGAGATGTTATCGCTTTACTGCAGTCACCTGCAAAGAATGTTATATCAGCTCTCCAATCCGGAGGTACAACTATTCATGGTTTATTAACAACCCTCTCGGAAAAGTGATGTATTTCACAATAAATTAAAATTAATAATCAATTTAAATCATAACAAAAAATGGCAGACTTAAAAGCATTTGCTGAACAATTAGTTAACTTGACCGTAAAAGAAGTTAGCGAACTTGCTGAAATTTTAAAAACAGAATATGGTATCGAGCCAGCTGCTGCTGCAGTTGCTGTTGCTGCTGGACCTGCTGCTGGCGCTGAAGCCGCTGTAGAAGAACAAACTTCTTTCGATGTTGTATTAAAAAGTGCTGGTGCAGCAAAATTACAAGTTGTAAAAGCAGTTAAAGAGTTAACAGGTCTTGGATTAAAAGAAGCCAAAGATTTAGTTGACGCAGCTCCTAGTGAAATCAAAAAAGGTGTTTCTAAAGAAGAAGCAGAATCATTGAAAAAACAACTTGAAGAAGCCGGAGCAGAAGTTGAACTTAAATAACAAAGGTCACCTAAAATAGGTTATTTGGTTAGGAATCTTCCTAGGAAGATTCTTAACCTTTTGTGTCATTTCTATTTAGTTCAATAAAAATCTCCAGCTATGTCATCAATTAAAGCCAACAATCAAAGAATAAATTTTACATCAATCAAGAATCCTCTTGAGTATCCCGATTTTTTGGCTGTACAGCTAAAATCGTTTCAAGACTTTCTACAACTTGATGCCCCTCCCGAAAGCAGAAAAAACGAAGGGCTTTATAAAGTTTTCACTGAAAACTTCCCTATCACTGACACCCGCAATAATTTTGTCCTAGAATTTCTCGACTATTATGTTGATCCACCTCGTTACACCATTGAAGAATGTAATGATAGAGGTCTGACATATAGCGTTCCATTAAAAGCTAAACTGTACTTATATTGTACAGATCCTGATCACGAAGATTTCGCACCTGTCATCCAAGATGTCTATTTAGGCACAATTCCTTATATGACAGAAAAAGGAACTTTTGTTATCAACGGAGCGGAAAGAGTTATTGTTTCTCAACTACACCGTTCTCCAGGCGTTTTCTTTGGACAAAGTGTACATGCAAACGGTACAAAACTTTATTCTGCACGTATTATTCCTTTCAAAGGATCATGGATTGAATTTGCAACAGACATTAATAATGTTATGTATGCATACATTGATCGTAAAAAGAAACTGCCAGTAACAACATTGCTTCGCGCAATAGGTTTTGAAAGAGACAAGGATATACTTGAAATTTTTAATCTTGCGGAAGAAGTAAAAGTATCAAAGACTAATCTGAAAAAGAGTATTGGTAGAAAATTAGCGGCTCGTGTTTCAAAAACGTGGATGGAAGACTTTGTAGACGAAGATACTGGCGAAGTGACTTCTATTGAACGATATGAAATGATTATCGACCGTGAAACAATTCTTGAAGAAGAACAAATGGATCTGATACTGGATTCTGGAGTAGAATCTATTTTACTTCATAAAGAAACTCCAGGTTCATCAGATTATTCTATAATATATAATACCTTGCAAAAAGATCCGAGTAACTCGGAAATTGATGCAGTTAAATACATCTATCGACAAATACGAAGCGCTGAACCGCCTGATGATTCAAGCGCAAGAGAAGTTATAAACAATCTGTTCTTCTCAGAAAAGAGATATGATTTAGGTGATGTTGGTCGTTATCGCATTAACAAAAAACTGAATCTGCAGACAGATGATGATATCCGCGTACTAACAAAAGAAGATATTATTGAAATTATCAAATATCTAATTGAATTAGTAAACTCTAAAGCTCAGGTTGATGATATTGATCACCTAAGTAATAGACGTGTTCGTACTGTTGGTGAACAATTATATAATCAGTTTGGCGTTGGTTTGAACCGTATGGCTCGAATCATTCGCGAGAGAATGAATGTACGTGACAATGAAGTGTTTACGCCTGTTGATTTGATTAACGCTAAAACTATTTCTTCTGTCATTAACACATTCTTTGGAACAAATGCATTATCTCAGTTCATGGATCAAACAAATCCACTTGCCGAGATTACACACAAACGTCGTTTGTCTGCCCTTGGACCTGGCGGTCTTTCACGTGAAAGAGCGGGATTTGAAGTTCGTGACGTTCACTACACACATTATGGACGTCTTTGCCCAATTGAAACTCCTGAAGGACCTAACATTGGACTGATTTCTTCTCTTTGTGTTTTTGCCAAAATTAACGATTTGGGATTCATTGAAACACCTTATAGGGTTGTGACAGATGGAAAAGTAAATACAAAGAATGATGAAATAGTTTATCTTGCTGCTGAAGCAGAAGAAGGAAAAATTATTGCTCAAGGTAACGAACCATATGAAGAAAATGGTCGCCTTGTTAATCAACGAGTGAAATCAAGAGAAAATGCAGACTTCCCTGTCGTTACACCTGAAGAGGTCGACTACATGGACGTTTCACCAATGCAGATTGCATCTATTGCCGCTGCACTTATTCCATTTCTTGAACACGATGACGCTAACCGTGCATTGATGGGATCTAACATGATGCGCCAAGCGGTTCCATTGTTACGTAACGAATCTCCAGTTGTTGGTACAGGTATCGAAGGACCAGTAATTTTTGATTCACGTACACAAATTACAGCTGAAGGTAGTGGTAAAATAGTTTATGTAGATGCTACTACTATTAAAATTAAATATGATAGAACAGAAGAAGAAGAATTTGTTAATTTCGAAGATTCGATAAAAATATATTCTATTCCAAAGTTCCGAAGAACAAACCAAAATACAACAATCGACTTACGTCCTATCTGTAACGAAGGCGACAAAGTTATTAAAGGACAAATCCTTACAGAAGGTTATGCCACCGAAAATGGCGAACTGGCAATCGGAAGAAACCTGAAAGTTGCATTCATGCCTTGGAAAGGCTACAACTATGAGGATGCAATTGTTCTTAATGAGAGGATGGTAAGTAACGATGTTTTCACTTCTGTACACGTAGAAGAATTTTCTCTTGAAGTTAGAGAAACAAAACGTGGATTGGAAGAACTTACCTCAGATATCCCAAATGTTAGTGAAGAAGCTACAAAAGATCTCGACGAAAGAGGTATTGTACGAATTGGCGCACGAATTAAACCGGGTGATATCTTAATTGGTAAAATTACACCAAAAGGAGAATCAGACCCTTCACCAGAAGAAAAGCTACTACGTGCAATCTTTGGTGATAAAGCTGGTGATGTAAAAGATGCGTCTTTAAAAGCATCGCCATCACTTAAAGGGGTAGTTATCGGTACTAATTTATTTGCTAAAGCAGGTAAAAAAGGAAAAAGTAAGCTTTCAAACAAAGCATTACTTCCAAAATTAGACGAAGAATATGAAATTAAATTGGAAAATCTTCGTAAAATACTGATAGAGAAACTACTGAAACTAACAGATGGCAAATCTTCTGCAGGTGTAAAAGATTACACTACAAATGAAGTAGTAACCAAAGGAACAAAATTTACTTTAAAAGTATTATCAGATATTGATTATCAAGCAGTTCAACTTACTAAATGGACTACGGAACCTCATACAAATGAGTTAATCCGACAAACTGTAATCAATTATTTGCGCAAATACAAAGAAATCGATTCTGAATTGAAACGAAAACGTTTTGACCTTACAATTGGCGATGAACTTCCTTCGGGAATCATGCAAATTGCTAAAGTTTATGTGGCCAAAAAACGTAAAATTCAGGTAGGTGATAAAATGGCTGGACGTCACGGAAATAAAGGTATTGTCTCAAAAATTGTTAGACAAGAAGATATGCCTTTCCTTGACGATGGAACAACTGTTGATATTGTACTCAACCCTCTGGGTGTGCCTTCACGTATGAACTTGGGACAGATTTTTGAAACTGTTCTTGGATGGGCAGGTAAAGAATTAGGAGTTAAATTTGCTACACCTATTTTCGATGGTGCATCATTAGATGATTTAGTTGATTGGACTGACAAAGCTGGAATTCCACGTTATGGTAAAACATATCTTTATGATGGTGGAACAGGTGAACGTTTTGATCAACCTGCAACAGTCGGAATAATTTACATGCTGAAACTAGGACATATGGTTGAAGATAAAATGCATGCACGTTCAATTGGACCATATTCACTAATTACTCAACAACCACTTGGAGGTAAAGCACAATTTGGAGGTCAAAGATTTGGAGAGATGGAGGTTTGGGCACTTGAAGCATTCGGTGCATCAAATATCCTACAAGAAATCCTGACTATTAAATCCGATGATGTTGTTGGTCGCTCAAAAGCTTATGAAGCTATTGTTAAAGGCGAACCAATGCCACAACCAGGTATTCCTGAGTCTTTGAATGTATTACTCCACGAACTACGTGGTCTAGGTCTAAGTGTAACACTTGACTAATAATTCTTATAAGCAGTGTAACTGGGTAACTGGTTCACTGCTCGTTTTCAAAAAAAACAATCGATTAACTCTTTATATATAAAATATATGGCATACAGAAAAGATAACAAGATAAAGAGTAACTTTTCAAAAATATCTATCAGCTTAGCTTCCCCGGAAGAAATACTTGAAAACTCTTATGGTGAAGTATTAAAACCTGAAACAATTAACTATCGTACATACAAGCCCGAACGTGACGGATTATTCTGTGAACGAATTTTCGGACCTGTAAAAGACTACGAATGTCACTGCGGTAAATACAAGAGAATTCGTTATAAAGGTATTGTTTGTGACCGATGCGGTGTTGAAGTGACTGAAAAAAAAGTTCGTCGTGAAAGAACAGGACATATTCATTTAGTCGTTCCAGTTGCACACATCTGGTATTTCAGATCTTTGCCTAATAAAATCGGTTATTTGCTTGGAATACCAACAAAAAAACTTGATTCAATTATATATTACGAAAGATATGTAATTATTCAACCAGGTATTTTAAAGGATGTAAATGACGATAAAGAAGTCCAATTTGAAGCAGGAGCTCTGCTGACAGAAGAACAATATCTGGCTGCACTTGATTCTCTTCCTAAAGAAAATCAATTGCTCGAAGATTCTGATCCCGACAAATTCATTGCAAAAATGGGAGCAGAAGCATTGCTTGATATGCTCGAACGTACTAATCTGGATTCTTTGACTAATCAATTACGTCATAGTGCGGATACAGAAACTTCACAGCAACGTAAAAACGAAGCTCTGAAAAGGTTACAGGTGGTAGAAGCATTCCGAGGATCTAAGAATGTTAATAAGCCGGAATGGATGATCATGAAAGTAATCCCTGTGATTCCTCCTGATCTTAGACCGTTGGTTCCTCTTGATGGTGGAAGATTTGCGACTTCTGATCTGAACGACTTATACAGACGCGTAATTATCAGAAATAACAGATTAAAACGATTAATCGATATTAAAGCTCCGGAAGTTATTCTTCGAAACGAAAAGAGAATGCTTCAGGAAGCGGTGGATTCATTATTTGATAACTCTCGCAAATCAAGCGCTATCAAATCAGATTCAAACCGTCCATTGAAATCACTTTCTGATAGCTTGAAAGGTAAGCAAGGACGATTCCGCCAAAACTTACTGGGTAAACGTGTCGACTATTCTGCACGTTCGGTTATTGTCGTTGGTCCAGAATTAAAAATGCATGAATGCGGTTTGCCTAAAGATATGGCAGCCGAACTTTATAAACCGTTTATTATTCGAAAACTCATTGAAAGAGGTATCGTAAAAACCGTAAAATCGGCAAAAAAAATTGTCGACAGAAAAGAACCGGTAGTATACGATATTCTTGAAAATGTGATGAAAGGACATCCAGTATTGCTTAACCGTGCACCTACTCTACACAGATTGGGTATTCAGTCATTTCAACCAAAAATGATTGAAGGTAAGGCAATCCAATTACATCCACTTGCTTGTACAGCTTTCAATGCTGACTTCGACGGTGACCAGATGGCGGTTCACCTCCCATTGGGAAATGAAGCTATTCTGGAGGCTCAATTATTAATGTTAGGATCACACAACATCCTGAATCCGGCTAATGGTGCACCAATTACCGTTCCTTCACAGGACATGGTACTTGGATTGTATTACATTACTAAAATCAGACCGGGAGCAAAAGGATCGGGACTTACTTTCTATGGCGAAGAAGAGGCAATCATAGCTTATAATGAAGGTAAAGTTGATATTCATTCTCCAGTTAAAGTTGTTGTTGACGACATTGATGAAGAGGGAAATCCTATTAGAAAAATGCACGAAACATCTGTTGGACGTGTAATTACTAATGAGTATATTCCTAAAGAAGTAGGATATATAAACGAACTTCTTTCTAAAAAATCTCTTCGTGAGATTATTACGTTAGTTATTAAGAAATGTGGCGTTTCCCGCACTGCACAATATCTTGATGACATCAAGAATCTTGGATATCGTATGGCTTTCAAAGGTGGCTTATCTTTCAACTTGGGAGATGTAATTATCCCCGCTGAAAAAGAGCAACTCATTAATGAAGGTTACAACGAAGTTGAACAAATTATTGATAACTATAGTAATGGTTTCATTACTTATAACGAACGATATAATCAAATCATTGACACTTGGACACATATTAACTCCAAGCTATCCAATGTATTAATGAAGCAACTTGCCGAAGACGATCAAGGTTTCAATGCTGTTTATATGATGCTTGATTCTGGAGCTCGTGGTTCTCGCGAACAAATTCGACAGTTGTCTGGTATGCGTGGTTTGATGGCTAAACCTCAAAAAAGTGGTGCTGAAGGTCCACAAATTATTGAGAACCCTATTTTGTCAAACTTCAAGGAAGGACTTTCTGTACAGGAATACTTTATTTCTACACACGGTGCGCGTAAAGGTCTCGCCGACACGGCTCTTAAAACAGCCGACGCTGGATACCTTACTCGACGACTGGTTGATGTTTCACAAGATGTTATTATCAATGAAGAAGATTGTGGTACTTTACGTGGATTAATTGCTACAGCAGTTAAAAATAACGATGAAGTTATTGCATCACTTTATGAAAGAATTTTAGGTCGAGTTTCTGTACACGATGTTCAACATCCTAATACGGGTGAAATACTAGTTCATTCTGGCGATGAAATTACTGAAGATATCGCAAAAAGAATAGAAGAATCACCTATTGAAAGGGTTGAAATAAGATCAGTTCTGACTTGTGAATCTCATCATGGAGTTTGTGCTAAATGTTATGGACGTAATCTTACTACCGGTAGAATGGTACAAAAAGGTGAAGCCGTTGGAGTTATCGCTGCTCAATCTATTGGTGAACCGGGTACACAGCTTACACTTCGTACTTTCCACGTCGGTGGTATTGCTTCAAATATTGCTGCGGAAAACAGCATGATTAGCAAATACGACGGAAGAGTCGAGTTCGATGAGCTGCGCGTGGTAGAAACAGAAGAGAAAAATGCAGCTGGTAAAACTGTTAAAGTTGTTGTAAGCCGTTTGGTGGAAATGCGCATTGTAGATCCTAACACTAAAATTATATTGTTGGCTCACAATGTTCCTTATGGAGCAAAACTTTACTTTAATGAGAACGAAACCGTTGCAAAAGGTGATTTAATTTACGAATGGGATCCATTTAATGCTGTTATCATTTCTGAAGCTAGTGGTAAAATACGCTTCGATAACTTTATTGAAAACATAACATTTAAAGTTGAATCAGATGAACAAACAGGATTAAAAGAAAAGATTATTATAGAGTCACGCGATAGAACAAAGGCTCCATCTGCGCATATCGTTAATAATGATGATGATATTCTTCGTACTTACACATTGCCGCTAGGTGCACACGTTGTTAAAAACGAAGATGATAATGTCAAAGCTGGTGATATATTGGTGAAAATACCTCGTGCTGTTGGTAAAGCAGGCGATATTACCGGTGGTCTTCCACGTGTTACGGAATTGTTCGAAGCAAGAAATCCTTCTAATCCGGCAGTTGTTGCAGAAATTGATGGTGAAATTTCTTTTGGTAAAATCAAAAGAGGTAATCAGGAAATTTCAGTGACTTCAAAAACTGGCGAAATCAAGAAGTATATGGTTTCTCTTTCAAAACAGATATTGGTACAGGAAAACGATTATGTTCGTGCTGGAATGCCTTTGTCTGACGGAGCAATAACTCCTCAAGATATTTTGGCTATTAAAGGTCCTACGGCTGTGCAAGAATATATCGTAAACGAGGTGCAGGATGTTTACCGACTACAAGGTGTGAAAATTAATGATAAACACTTTGAAGTTATCGTTAGACAAATGATGCGTAAAGTGGAAGTAGTTGATCCGGGCGATACAAGATTCCTTGAACAACAACTTGTAAACAAACACGAAATTATGGAAGAAAATGATCGTATTTGGGGCAAAAAAGTTATTGTAGATGCTGGAGATTCAGAAATATTTGAACCGGGACAAATCGTAACTTCACGTAAACTGCGCGACGAAAATAGTTCACTTAAAAGAAGAGACTTGAAAACAGTTGATGCTAGAGATGCTGTTCCTGCTACTGCAAACCAAATATTGCAAGGAATTACAAGGGCTGCTCTACAAACTGAAAGCTTCATGTCGGCTGCATCTTTCCAGGAAACAACAAAGGTGCTTAACGACGCGGCAATCAATGGAAAAATTGATCACTTGGAAGGTCTTAAAGAAAACGTTATTTGCGGACACCTTATCCCTGCGGGAACGGGTCAACGTGAATTCGGTAAACTCATCGTGGGTACAAAAGAAGATTTCGAAAAATATAATGCAAACAAACGCTTACATATGTTTGATGAAGTAGAAAACTAAATCTTTTTAATTAAGATTATAAAAAACCGCCCTGGATCAGGGCGGTTTTTTTGTTTATATAAGCCGACTTAAATTATTACAATACAAAAATATATATACTTTATTTTATAATTTATATTAATATTTAATGCCATATAATTTTTTTTATTTATGATATTGCCGTATTTTTGTATATATTATCTACACATTGAGATAGGTTATCTAATATTTACAATTTTATTAAGAATGAAAAGAAAAAAACTCTTTAATCTTAAAGGGCTATTTACACTTGTCATGAGTGTATGTGTCCTTGCTGTTTCAGCACAAAATATAACTGTATCTGGTACAGTTACAGATGAAACAGGTATGACCGTTATTGGCGCAACAGTCGTTGTAGCGGGAAATGCAAGTCATGGAACTTTAACTGACATCGATGGGAACTATTCATTAAGCAATGTTCCTTCTGATGCTTCTTTACAGTTCAGTTATGTGGGAATGGTTACTCAAGTTATTTCTGTAAAAGGACAGAGTACTATTAATCTTGTTATGGCAACTGATGCAAAATTACTTGACGAAGTTGTTGTTGTAGGCTTTGGAACACAAAAAAAAGTGAATGTAACTGGATCGGTATCGGCGGTTAGCGCAAAAGATATTGCGGCACGACCAATCAATAACGTTACAGAAGCACTTCAAGGTGTTGTCCCTGGTATGAATTTTAGTACTGGTAGCGGAGGAGGAGCGCTAAACTCTAACAAAGCATTTAATATACGTGGTACGGGAACAATTGGAGCAGGATCAAATGCTACTCCTTTAGTGTTGATCGATGGAATGGAAGGGGATATAAATATGATTAATCCTCAAGATATTGAAAATATCTCTGTGTTGAAAGATGCTGCTGCTTCATCAATCTATGGATCGCGCGCTCCGGCTGGAGTAATTTTGATTACCACAAAAAGTGGGGAGGAAGGAAAAAATGTCGTTAACTATAATAACAACTTCCGATTTATCTCTCCTCTGAATATGCCAAAAATGGCGGATTCTTACAACTTTGCACTGTATTTTAATGATGCTCAACCGGATGGGAACATGTTCTCGGATGCAAAACTGGAACAGATTAAAGCATATCAAAAAGATAACAGCGCACAATCAATGTGGCCTACTTCTTCAAACAAATGGGAGGTTTGGGACAACCTGGAACTGCTTCCTGTAGGAAACACGGATTGGCTAAAAACTCATTTCGGGAACTCATTTACACAGGAACATTCAATTAGCTTAAACGGAGGAACAGAAAAACTTCAATATTTCATCTCAGGAAACTACCTCAATCAGGGAGGATTATTAAATTATGGAGATGATAACAAACAAAGATATTCTTTGAATGCTAAAATTAATTCAAAATTGTCTGAAAAGGTAAAAATTGGTTACAATGCAAGATTTGTAAGATCTGATTATGACGCTCCATCTTATATGGATGGTTTGTTCTATCACAATGTGACTCGCTACTGGCCTATTATTCCGGTGACTGATCCTAATGGATTCTACACTGGCGATTCAAAAATTTATCAACTGACTGATGGTGGTAGATATACTTCACAACAGGATCAACTGACTCAACAACTTAGCTTCTTGGTTACACCTATTGAAGATTGGAATATTAATGTTGAATTAAATTACAGAACAGGAAACAATTTTAATCATACTGATTGGCTTACTACTTATGCGTATGATGTAAACAAAAATCCTTATGTGTATGATAATGCAACTTCAGGGGTCAGCGAATATGCATACAAATCTAACTTCTTTAATACTAACATCTTTACTGATTATACAAGCGAATTTGGTGATGGACATACGTTGAAAGGTATGGTGGGTTTCCAAAGCGAACTTTATAATGATAGATCAATTAATGCTTCAAAAAATATTGTACAGTCTATTAACCACCCTACATTAAATACTGCTGAAACAAATCCGCAAAATACAGGTGGATACGGACATTGGTCTACAATGGGATTCTTCGGACGTGTTAACTATGACTACGTTGGAAAATATCTTGCTGAAGTAAACCTTAGATACGACGGGACTTCAAGATTCCTACAAGATCAAAGATGGAACTTGTTCCCTTCTTTTTCTCTGGGTTGGAACATTGCACGAGAAGAATTCTTCGAGGATTATACAGATGTGTTGAGCAACTTCAAACTGCGCGCATCTTGGGGCGAACTCGGAAATCAAAATACGGATAATTGGTATCCATTCTATAGAACAATCAGATATAACAAAAATAACTGGGGCGGATACTACCTGGGCGAATGGTTGCTTGGTGGAAAAAGACCAAATATCGCAACTGAAGGCAGCCTTGTTTCGGCTCTATTAACCTGGGAAAGAATTCGTACTACTAACGTGGGACTGGATATCACTATGCTTAATGGAAGACTTAATGGATCTTTCGACTGGTTCCGCAGACAATCGCTTGATATGGTCGGACCGGCTCCTGAACTTCCGGCAACACTGGGCATCGGGGTTCCAAGGGTTAATAACCTCAACATGGAGTCTTCTGGTTTCGAACTGGTTCTTTCATGGCGTGATGTTATTGAAGATTTCAACTATGGAGTGACTTTCAACTTGGCTGATAGCAAACAGAAAATTACCAAATATCCTAACCCTGCAAAAAATTTGGGGGATTACTATGATGGGGCTTATTTAGGTGATATCTGGGGATATACAACAATTAATATAGCTAAAACGGATGAGGAAATGAATAATCACTTGGCATCGTTACCTAACGGTGGACAAAGTGCACTGGGTAGCAACTGGATGACTGGTGATATAATGTTTGCTGACATTGATGGAAATGGGGCTATCGACGGTGGTGAAGGTACTGCGAACAAACCGGGCGACCGCTCAATAATCGGTAACTCTACTCCAAGATATAATTTTGGTCTTAACCTCGACGGAAGCTGGAAAGGATTTGATCTGAAAATATTCGTACAGGGTGTTATGAAACGTGATTACATGGCCGGAGGTATGATGTTCTGGGGTGGTGATGGCGGAAAATGGCAGTCTATGGTTTATGAACCACACATGGATTATTTCAGAAACGATGCAAATCATCCACTTGGTGAAAATCTGAACGCTTATTATCCAAGACCTAACTGGAATGATGGCAAAAACAGACGCACACAGACTAAATATCTGCAAAATGCAGCTTATGCTAGACTTAAAAACGTTACTTTAGGTTATACTCTGCCTGCTGAATTTACACAAAATTGCTCTGTGAGCAACTTAAGGGTATTTATTTCCGGAGAAAATTTGGGAACAATCACTAAATTATCTAAAATGTTTGATCCTGAAGTACTTGGTGTTGGAGGTTGGGGAGAAGGTAAAACTTATCCACTTTCACAAACTATTTCAGTGGGATTAAGCGTAACTCTTTAATAATTGATTCAAATGAAAAAAATAAATATTTTAACTGCTTTATTAGCAATTCTTTCTATTGGATTGGTCTCTTGTAGCGATTTTCTCGATAGAGAACCGCTTGATCAATTGACACCGGGAGGATTTTTTGCCTCTGAAGGTGATTTGGCAGCATACTCTATTAATTCGTATGCCTTTGCAAGTATACAACCTGGACAATATGGTATATCTACTTTTGGGTATGATAACGGTACGGATAACCAAGCGGGACCGTCAGGAAGTAATATCTGGGTGCCGGGTGAAAAGAAAGTAGCTGCATCAGGAGGTGCATGGAACTTCTCTAGTATCAGACAAGCTAACTATTTCTTCGATAACGTTTTACCTAAATACGAGGCGGGTACTATCGTGGGAAATCAATCAAACATCAAACATTATATCGGAGAAATGTACGTAATTAGAGCGTATGCGTATTTCGATAAATTGCAAAACTTGGGAGATTTTCCTATCATCACAACGGCGTTAGCCGACCAAGAACAGGTATTGATCGATGCTAGTAAAAGAGAACCGCGTAACAAGGTTGCAAGATTTATTCTTGATGATCTGCAAAAAGCAACAGAAATGCTAAAGGATGAACCTCCTTTTGGAAAAAATAGAATCTCTAAAGATGTGGCTCACCTTTTTCGTGCACGTGTGGCTTTATACGAGGCTACTTGGGAAAAATATCATAAAGGAACAGCTTTAGTTCCTGGTGGCGAAGGATGGCCGGGTAACGCTGAAGATATTAAAGATTTTAATATCGATAACGAAATTCAACATTTCCTCACTGAGGCAATGAAGGATGCTAAAATTGTTGGAGATAAAATGGTTAATAACTTAACAGCAAATACAGCAACAAGAGAGGGAATGGACAGTAACTTCAATACGCTTAATCCGTATTATGTTATGTTTGCTGATGTAAACATGGAAAAATATCCCGAAGTGCTGATGTGGAGACAGTTCGTTGATGGACAAACTACACACAACGTGCAAATGGAACTGGAAAGAAATGGTGGCTCATCTGGATGGACAAAAGGATTGGTTGAATCGTTCGTAATGAGCAACGGTCTGCCTATCTACGACCCGGCTTCTGGATATAAGAGCGACGTGGGTGTAAATAATACTTTGGATGGTAGAGACTCAAGAATAGTGATCTTTACTAAAAAAGATGGGGATGTAAACTATTATTATGCTGATGGATCTGCTAATATTTATACAAAACCGCTTATTCTGAATAGTTCTGATACTCGCGCTATTACAGGATATACAATCAAAAAAGGTAAACACTACGATCCTGAGCAGGGCGAAATTCACCACAAAGGAACTACAGGTAGTATCGTCTTCAGAGGGGTAGAAGCTATGCTGACATACATGGAAGCGTCGTACGAAAAAAATAATACTATCGATGCTACTGCCGACAGCTATTGGAGGGCTATCAGAAGACGTGCTAATATCAACGAGGATTACAACAGAACCATTAACGCTACGATTATGGCTAACGAGGCTAAAGGCGATTGGGGTGCATATTCTCACGGGGAACTGGTAGATAAAACTTTGTACAATATTCGACGCGAACGTCGTAATGAGCTTATCGGCGAAGGTATGCGCTGGGCTGATTTAAAAAGATGGAGAGCGCTTGATCAAGTGAAAAACTATCATATCGAGGGTTTCCGCTTCTGGAATACTCCTTACGAAACAGCTTATGTGGATGCTAACGGAAAAAGCTTAATTAAAGTGGATCCAGCTGATGGTAACGTTTCTCCTGAAAGTGTGAGTGAATACTTACGCCCTTACCAAATCGTAAGCATCAATAACTCGTTCTATAATGGATTTAATTTTATTGAGGCTCATTACTTGGAACCTATCGCACAAAGCAATTTCAGACAGACTTCTACTGATAAATCTGATTTAACTAAATCTATAATTTATCAGAATCCCGGATGGCCTTTGGTTGCCGGACAGGGGGCTAAATAAGTAAATTTTTCATAAATTCTACGAGGGTGAGTCATGTATGTGATTTCACCCTCTTTTTTGTTTTTGATCTTTCGCAAAATAAATCTGTTATGATTTGGTTTTATTTATAATCATTTTTACATTTATTAATCTTATACTGTCTTCCACCCTACTCTCACCTACCTCTCACGCTCCTCTGACAATGGTCTCACTATAATTTTACAAAATCATGAGTTTCCATTTACAATATTTAACGCAAAACTGCTACTATTACACATAAAAAGAGGCTGTCTCAAAAG
>DHSL01000067.1 GCA_002411345.1 Bacteroidales bacterium UBA5287
CCATAAAAAGGGCGATGGTCGATGATATTGAGCAGATTGTATGGAGCCATACCCTCACAGCCGAAACCCTCAACGTGAACACGAGCGATAAGGTGCGGCAGATCGACGTGCTGAACGTCACCCTCAAAAAAAGGGAATGCAACGAGAAGATCTTCGAGGTGATTGCAAAGGCCATTCCCCGGCATATCCTCTTTCTCCTCAGGTTTAAAAACGAATGCCGCTTGCTGATTCACTACAAGGAAGCCTACGAGAACGTGAGGGGGAAATACCGGATTGTGGAATCATACTCAACCGACTGGCAACCCGAAGAGGAGGTCTCTTTGACCATCACCGGACTCGATTTGGAACGCATTTACCACAATCTTGTCTATCAGATTGCCGGCAATAAATTGACAAAAGAGTCCGTCCGGGAACTCGGCAAGGCAGTAGAACAGCATAAGGAAGCGAAGAAGATCAGAAACAGAATTGCTCGGCTGGAAGACAAAATGCGAAAGGAGATACAGTTTAATCTCCAACTGCAACTGTCTGCCGAGATAAAAGCGTTAAAGAAACAATTGTTAGATACAACCGATAAAGAGTAATTGCTACCTCGCTGAAGATTTTTTTTTAACACTCTGGAAGAATTAATATAACCTGATAAACGCAATTATTATGGAATACGTTAATGAAATAATTAAATATTCACAAACTAATCCGTCATCTATTTGGGTAAGTTTAATCGCATTTAGTGCGACTATTATATTTTTAATAGTTCGAATAATACGAAAAAGGAATCTTCACAAATCTAACGGTAAGAAAGACACTTTTGATGTTACTTCAATTGAGAGTAATAATACTGAAATTAGCAATTGTACTAACTCAAATATTCAAGAAGACATAAACGATTGTGAAAGAAACGATAACTCAAATACAGTGATGGGACAAACACCATCTGTAAAAGGAATAAAAATAAATGAGGAAACACAAATTGGTGTAAATGATCAAATTGAATATGATAATGGTGTTATATCTGACACTTTACTTAATGAACCTGATAGCAATAATGAACCTGAAAATATTGAAGTTGAAATAAATCCTCATGTTAATTCAAATGATAATATTGCTGAAGATGACCAGTTATGGATAATTCCCCAAAAGCGTAGAGTACCATGTGAAGATGTGCTAAAAAATGACATAGATGAATTACTTCAAAAAATAAACAGGATTTTCAAAGAAAATAAGTTGTTAGGCAACTATGATTTTACTGAAGATGAGTATTCAGAGTTGCTGGATAACGTTGGGCTGTTGTGTAATTCACTTCTTTCTTATGGGAACGTGTTTGATGACAAACACCATAAGTTGATATTTACCACACTTGTTGAAATAGCAAAACGATGGAAAGATTCTGATAGTGAAGACGTCACAGAAGAAAACAGTCGTTTTTGGGATTATATATCCAAACATTTAATAAATGAGGATATTATCAATCAAAAATTGTATCATGCTTTTACTGACGTTATCTCACAGTTGGGTAGAAGCCACTTACTTCCTATTGTTTTGACAGGCAAAAAATACTATTCAACCCTGATGATGCACTCATTTTCGCCAAAGAATAGTATTTTTTCATTTTATGACCTCTGTTATAATATTTTCAAAAAGGACTTGGATTTTGGTTTTACAAATGAAGATGAATGGCTTTGTGAGATAGTCGCTGCACAAGTGAAAACCGTTTTAAGTGGTGGTTATCGTGAAGATAAGAAAATTTCAATCGGGTCAAGTGCATATTCAATTAAAATTGGATTGAGGTCTTTTTCAGTACATGAAGATTTATCTGCTGATTTTGTGAAATTTATAAATGATACATTCTATCAAATCAATAAGCTTTTCAATAGAGAATTTATTGATGAAAATACAAGATTAAAACGTTACGTTGCAGAATGGTGGAAAAATAAAACCGAATCTGAAAAAGTATCTGATGATACTACACGAAAAAGAAGAGTTCCCACTGTTTCAAAAGAAAATATAGTTGCGAAATATATTAGAGATAAAGATTCTGTTTTTCTCTATATCCCATCTATTAGATTGGACAATGACAACAGTTTTGTGTCGCTTGTGGTTTTTGTAAATGGTGAACAGATACTTTCACAAGAAATAAGGACAAAACGTGGCGAATTAGTTGTTTCAACAAAACAAATTGAAATAGATTTGAATGATTTATTGCGTTATTATGATTCAATGGACCTAAGAGTTGAAATTAAAGAGAGCCAAACAATTATTTTTGATTCGGAAAGGAACAAAGCGACATCGTTAAAAAGAGAGTTTATTTTATTTGAAGGTGAAAAAGAAGTTTTAAGTCAGATAAATAAGCCGACAAATTATTTTGTTTATTCAAAAAACATTGACGCATTAAGAAGAAAACCGGAAGAATTGACAACTTATGGACCTAATTTATATAATATATATCCTAAAGCTGGCGAAAGTTTATCGGGTGAAATAAAACAAGTGTTTTTCGTAGATAAAACACAAACTGCGAGCATTGGTAAGACAGCTTGTTTGATTGGAGGAGAACAAAATGTTGAATGGTTTTTTAATGATACTTCTTGTATTGTCTATTCCAGCGGAGTTAAACTATTAATTCCAGAAGATGCCAATTTAAAAGCATTAGAATTACGAATTGATAACAAAACTCACAAATTGAATGAGCTGAACTTTGAGAGAATTGAAAGCGGAAGCTATCAATTTGGATTAAAAGTACTTGGCTTGATTCTCGAAAATCATCTTACAGAAATCAATTTATATTCCTACGAAAAAGAATCAATAATTCTAAGCGAAACAATTATTGTATTGCCCGAACTTAAAATTCAGTTTAGCCATCCATTTTATTACGGTGATTTAGAGCGAAAGCTGACAGTATATAACAGTGGCGAAGCTTTAGAATTAACGTGGAGTAATCAAGAAAATGAAATAAGATGTCCAATCAATGACGGTATGCTGTTGATAAAAATTGCCTATCTAAGATGGAGGATAAACGATACTGAATGGCACAATGAACCTATTAACAAAAAATTATGGTACAAAGATTTTTTAGCAAATGGAGATATATTAGAAATTGATAATCCCAAAGAAAATGACAACATTACAATATTTGGCAAGACAAATGGAAAGCCGTTTGAAATTGTCAAAAATCAAAATGGAAATTTTGAAATCGGAAGATCAATTTACGCCAATGAAGGCATAACAGATATTACTATTCATATTGGTTTAGGGAAGGATATTTTTGAAATTTTTACTGTTTCCACAAAAGAACATTTTATTGCAAATCCATTAACATACTCTGATGGTAAAGTTTTTTGGAATGTAGAAGATTCTTTTATTGGAGAAAAAACCAATGATTTCTTTCTTATCATTAAATCAGCAGATAATAATTTCCGTTCGAAAATCAATTACAAGAACAGTGAAATCAAAAGTCTGCATGACGATATATGTAAAATTCAAGTAAAAATTAAGGATAAAAATATCTTTTCAAAAGCAGAAAATTATCAACTAATCTATGAAGGGGAATTGCTTATTGGTACACCTGAAAAACTTCGATTTAAGAACAAAAAAATTACGCTTTTAAGCGCAAACTGTTTTGACAGCAAGAAGACTGAATGGATTCACTTCATACCAAAATACTTTATCGATAAACTAAAATTTGTTCAAGAAGATGAAAACATTTATTACACTGGACAATTGTGCCTAATAGACAAAAATGGTGAAACAAGAGTGATTAGTACTATGATAAATGAAAAAGGGGCATATGATAAAACTAATCCAGTGAGGATTGAATTGAGAGATAACAGCACACTTTGGCTGGTGGCAGGCTGGGAAGGTGGTAATGATTTTATTGGCAATTTATTCTGCGATAAAATGCGTAAAGGTATTTGCAATATTCAAAAACAGGATAATTATTTTGGTGAAATTAACCTATACAAATTTAAGGAAGAAGATGATGTTTAATCCGGCAAAGGCGGCAGACGAAATCAAGAAAGAGTATATTGGTTATATCAATACTACTTTTCATTTTCGTAATCAAAATCTGCAAAAAAAGTTACTTGAAGAGTTGGATAAAACTGTTTCCAACGGTCCATACGTTGAGTTAAAAGATTCTTTTAAATCTGGTAAATCGATTGAAGAATTGATTGATAATGGCATATTATCTCCTCTTTTCAAGGATTTAGAAAGAAATAAAAAATACCCGCCAAAACTTCCTATTTCTCGACCTTTGTATTTACACCAGGAAAAGGCCGTTGAGAAAATTGCCTCAGGAAAAAATGTAGTAGTATCAACCGGAACAGGTAGCGGAAAAACAAATTGTTTCTTGATTCCCGTAATCAACGAATTACTCCAAGAAAAGGAAAAAGGGCAACTGAATGATGGAGTCAGGGCAATTTTCATTTACCCGATGAATGCATTGGCAAACGACCAGATTAAAGGACTGCGTGAAATTCTGATGACATACCCTGACATTCGTTTTGGAGTTTATAATGGCGGTACAGAGAACAGAGAAACGGATGCTATTAAGCTTTATGAAGCAATGTATGCCAACGAAAAATATCCAGAATTAAGAAAGAGGTTGCCGAATGAGGAAGTTTCTCGTGAAAGAATGAAAGAACGCCCACCCCATATTTTGTTTACAAACTATGCCATGTTGGAGCATATGCTTTTTCGACCAGGTGATGATTCAATATTCAGTAATTCCAATTTTAAGTTTGTAGTACTAGATGAAGCACACGTCTACGCAGGGGCAACCGGTATTGAAACTGCATTTTTAATGGGAAGGTTAAAAGGTAGAATAAGTGGAGAAAAGAAACCACAATTTATTTTGACGTCTGCAACATTGGGAGATGGTAGCCCAGCAAGTAATCAGCGAGTGGCGGAATTTGCCGAACGATTAACAGGTTGTAATTTTAACACTGACGAGATTATAACAGCCTATCGTGATAACTCACAAAAAGCATCTGAAATTTATCAATACCCGATTCAACTATTTGCTGATTTAACAAATGAGGAAAACTTCTTTGATGATGTGTTGAAGAAATACAACCTTCAATTTCCAAATGCGAACGAAGATAAAGAAAAAAAAGCAGAAATATTATATGATATCATTTCTTCTTCTAATCTATATGCTAAAATGAGAAGCAAGGGCAGTTTGATAAAACTCAATGATTTTGCGGTACTACTTGAAATAACCAGTCAGGAAGCGGTAAAATTTATTTCTTTGTGTGCAAAAGCAAGAAAAAATGGGAAACCGCTCATTGATATCCGTTATCATTATTTTCTCAAAGCATTAGATGGTTGTTATTTAGCACTCGACTACGAAGATAGTTTGTCGCTTATAAGAAAAGACCATTTCCCTCTTTCGAATGAAAAAACAGCAAAAATGTTTGAAATTGCTGTTTGTGAAGATTGTGGAGAAATTGCTATTGTAGGGAAAAAGTACGAAGAAAGTGATAAATTTTTAGTAAGAGCAGGTACTGGAGATGAACGGAGTTTTTATCAAGTACAATACAACCAGGATTTTCATGAAGAAGAGGAAGATAATGATCAAGGTGACTTCAAAACAAAAACCAAGAAGGAAAAAGAAGATACTGTTTTTTATTTATGTAAAACCTGCGGTGCAATAGTGGCAGATGATGAAGTTCACAATAGTTGGTGTACTTGTGGAAACACTCAAAAAATAAAGATTTCTAAATTGCCCAAAGATGATTGTTTAAATTGTGGTGGAACTTTAAGACGCTTCAATTTGGGGTATGATGCAGCCACGGGAGTTGTTGCAACATCTTTATTCGAACAAATACCAGAATATAAATTTGAAGTTGAAGAAAACGCTGAAAAACAATCGACAAATAATCCATTTTTACAAAAAACCGAAAAGAAAAAAAGTAAATCCAGAACTGGAAGTCAATTTTTGATTTTCTCAGACAGCCGCCAAGGTGCTGCAAAATTTGCATGTTTTTTAAGTGATTCATATAAAGAGTTCTTACGCCGTCGCGGAATTTGGAATGTTGTGACACAAGAAGAAAACACCTATAAGAATGGTCTTAGTATTAGCGATTTTGTCAGTTTACTTGATAATTATTTTTCAGGCCTAAAATTATTTCGCAAAAGCAATTCTGACAATGAAGAATTGTCAATCACAGAAACCCGACGTAACGCTTGGGTTGCTGTTTTAAACGAATTGTATAACTTTAGACGGGATACTTCACTGGTCTCTCTGGGTAAGATATCATTTGAATATCTCGGGAACAGCGATTTCATTGTCCAAGTCGTTGTTAACAATTACAAACTTAAAAAAGAAGACGCGAAGAATTTCCTAAATTACCTTGCATTTGAAATCGTACGTTCAGCAGCAATTATTACTGATAAAGATGAAATAGGAGGTACTGACAGACAATATTTGTATTTCACTCCTGACCCAAAAGTAATAACTAAAAACAAGGATAACTCTGTATACAATTCACAAGCTTTTATGCCCACTCCTCGCACTTTGAAAAGTGGAGAGAAAAAATATTATCGTTCTAATAAATTGTTTCTAACTAAGAAGGTTCTCAATATAGATAATGAAAATGCTGTTGATTTTTTGAATAACTATTGGGATTATTTGGTTTCTGATAATAACGAATATAAACTTCAAACAAAGGACGGTAAAGGATATTCTTTACCTGCAAGATTTTTTAAAGCCAATTTTGGGAATAATGCTATTCTCTGGAAATGTAAAAAATGTGGAAAAGTAACCCAATTTAATATTGGCAATAATTGCATTCAGATTGGTTGCGAAGGAATTTTGGAAAGATTAAATTCTGAAGAGTTTTGCAAGGATAACTATTATGCTATGCTGTATAAGAGCGAAAAAGTATCGCCTTTATTTGTTAAAGAACATACTGCTCAACTTGCCAAAAAGGATGCACTAGACTATCAACAACAATTTATCCGAAAAGAAATTAACGCCCTCTCTTGTTCTACTACGTTTGAAATGGGAGTTGATGTTGGAGATTTGGAAACCGTTTTTTTACGGAATATTCCACCACTTGCCTCAAATTATGCTCAAAGAGTTGGTCGTGCAGGTAGAAGTATAGATGCAGCCGCATTTGCATTGACATTTGCGAGGTTAAGTTCTCATGACTTTACATTTTTTGATAGTCCAAAAGAAATGATAAATGGAATGATTTATCCACCAAACTTTATTTTGGATAATGAGAAAATTTTAAAACGTCATATTTATGCTGTGGCTTTAAGCCTTTACTTAAAAATCAATCCAGATTTATATTCTGCTAATAATGCAAAACCATTTATTAATGATAAGGGTTATCTGGATTTTATTGATTGGCTTAAGTCTGAACCAGTTGAATTATCCGATTTATTAAAGAATTCTTTTTCGATCCCAAACACACAACTGAAAGATAAATACATTAATTCTTTTGAGTGGTTGGAAGATTTTATTGGAGAGCAAGGAACATTTTCAAAAATCATAAAGGAGTTTGAACAGAATCTAGAGTATTTGAAAAGGGAATATGAAAAGGCAATGCGAGCAAGAGATGTAAACACTGCTTCTTTGTTTAGTCGGAAATTAGAAAGGTATCAAAAAAACGATTTGATTGATTTTCTTGTTCGTGGTAATATTCTTCCAAAATATGGTTTTCCTATTGATTCAGTAGAATTAACACAAAACATTGCTACACAGAGTTTCAAATCATTAAACCTAAGTCGCGATTTATCAGTTGCTATTGCCGAATATGCACCTTCATCAGAAGTGGTTGCCGATGGTGGCTTATATACAAGCCGTTACATTAGAAAACCTATTGTAAACAAAAGCGAAATGAGCGAGTTTGAAACAGCTTATCTTGCTACTTGTACTAATCCTAAATGCGGTAATATAAATTATTCTAAGATGCCAATAGGTTCAGATGGAGTATCTTGCGCAATTTGTGGTAAAGAACTAAAAAATAGAGATTTCTATAAAAGTATTGAACCAAGAGCAGGTTTTATTGCAGAAGAGGTAATTAAAGATGTTCCGCTAAGTTCACAAGAAAGAAAATATAAAACAGAAGCAATCTATATTGGTGATAAAGATGCCTATCCCATTAGTAAATATGAATATGAGTTTGAAAATATCAAGATAGAAGTTGAATCAACTGCGAATGATTCTCTGGTTGTTAAATCTACTGATTTCTTCTATGTGTGTCCAAAATGTGGATATTCAATTGCAAGCGATGAGACTAATAAATTAAAAGAATATGATTATAAAGGAATTGGATGTGGGCATATTGAAACCAATAAAGACATACATAATAATCCTTTCGGGAAAGGAAAATGTGTAAATAATTCACTCACAAGATATAGTTTGCATCATGAATTTAAGACAGATGTGGCAAAGATATCTTTTGGTTGTGACACTTCAGACTATCCAACAATGTTGTCGGTTATGTATGCTCTGCTTAATTCTTTTGCACATGAACTTAACATTGAAAGACGAGATATCAAGGCTTGTTTAACTTATAAGATTTCAAACGGAAGAACAGAGAATAAGATAATAATTTACGATGCAGTTCCGGGTGGAGCAGGACATTCAAGACGTCTTGTAACAGAAAATGGAGAAGTATTGAAAGCGGTAATAAAAAGAGCAATAAATTTATTGGATTCTTGTGTATGCTTTCCTTCTTGCTATCGTTGTTTACGTAGCTATGAAAACCAAAAAAAACATGAAATTCTTGACAGAGAAAATGCACTGAAGTTTTTAAAACAATTCGGATAGTCTTATTGGGATAACTCAAATAAGTTTGCGTACAATTTCTGCAAACAAACTTTGTAGATTACAACAAATCCTTGCATCCTGTAATCAAAGCGGT
>DHSL01000010.1 GCA_002411345.1 Bacteroidales bacterium UBA5287
ACCTACGTGAACGGCATGGTGGGCAGCATCTACAAGCAGCAGGCACCGCTGGCCAATGCCTACACGCGCAACGGCGAATGGCAGGTCTACGACATCTACTGGCGGGCCCCCCGTTTCGGCACGGACGGCAAGCTGGAGTCGCCCGCAATAATTACGGTGGTGCTGAACGGCATCTTAGTGCAAAACAACGTTGAACTGAAGGGGCACACCACCTACACCGGCTACCCCGCTTATACCCCGCACGGGCGACTGCCGTTGATGCTGCAGGACCACGGCACGGAGGTCGCTTACCGGAACATCTGGATCAGGGAGCTGTAAGGCAACCTTCGAGCCTATGCGTTCTCTTGTTGCATCGGTGACAACTCCCCCTATTGTCTTACTTAAAGTCCGGGTAGGGTACGAACTCCGTCTCTCCCGGCACTTCCGGGAAACGCCTGTGGATCCAGTCCTCTTTCGCCTGACGCAGCCGTTCTTTGCGCGAAGAGACGAAGTTCCAGTCGATGAACCGTTTCTCAATAAAAGGGTCGCCACCGAAAATATAAACGGTTGTATTTTCACCCATCTCAAACTCACACAGGCGACTGTTATTGGCGATCAGCAGCTTTCCGGGTCCAAAAGTATCGCTTTCGCTACGCACCTCCCCTTCCAGGAGATAAAGTCCGCTCTCTCCGTAGAGCCAGTCGTCCGGAGTAAACATCTGGCGTTTTTCGCTTTTCAGTTCAATGAGGTAGAGCCGGCTATGCACCGGTACGGGGGACTTTTTTCCGAACGCCTCGCCGGCAATCAGCTTTATTTTCATCCCCTGCATCTCCCAGGCAGGTATTTCCCCCGCAGGAATATGAGTGAAAGAGGGTTCCGTCTCCTCCAACTCTTCCGGCAGTGCCACCCATATCTGCAATCCGTGGAGCACTTTGGCCTTGTCGCGCAGCCGTTCAGGGGTTCTTTCCGAGTGTACCACCCCCTTGCCGGCCGTCATCCAGTTCACCGCCCCGGGTGTGATCTCCATCTCGCTACCAATGCTGTCGCGGTGCATGATCGTCCCCTCAAAAAGGTAGGTAAGCGTGGAAAGTCCGATATGGGGATGGGCCAGCACATCCAGGTTCTCCCCTGCCTGCATCGCAGCAGGACCCATGTGATCGATAAACACGAAAGGACCCACCGTCCTTTTCTGCCGGAAAGGCAACAACCGTCCCACCATAAAATTACCAATGCTGGCCGCCCGTTCTTCAATAATCAATCCAATATTCGACATGCTTTCATTTTTAAATGTAATAGAGACAATTCTTTACAAAAGTGATGTAGGCAGAAAACGAAGATACGCATAAATTGCAAATTTCTTGATCGCCACAATTAATTTCAAAGATTAAATCCGATAGACACAAGTTATCAAAAATGAGATCTTTTTTTTACCTAAAATACTGTAGAAGTATTTTCAAACAATTGAATATTACCACTAAATTATTTGTAAATTAGATTATATTCATTAAACTTGCATCAGCGAGTAATAAAATTATCACATTTGCATGAATTACCCACAATAAAAATAACTAAAAAAGATATCATGCAATTTGAACTTACCTTTTAACCTCAATATTTACAATGGCAGAACTAGTTAACTCACCCAAAGTAGAGTTTATCTACACACCCGTAGCAAATTATGCAATTCAACAAAACAAGATTCCACTAGTTCGAAAACTTGTTATTGAAAATCCGTATGAAACAGATTTATTGGACTTAAAAATTAGAATTGAAGGTGAACCTAATTTTGTAAACTGTTGGGAGCATCGAATAGAGATTCTACCGAGTAAACAGCGAGTTGAGTTAGATGTCAAGGATTTAAAATTATTGGCTTCATACTTATCTGATCTTACAGAAAAGCTATCAGGTGACTTAATCATTTCTATACATTCAAAAGATGATTTGATATTTGCAAAACATCACAACGTCGACTTATTAGCGTACGACCAATGGAATGGAATGGAAGCGTTACCAGAAATTCTTGCATCATTTGTAACGCCAAATCATCCTGAGATATCTAAGGTATTACAAGTAGCCTCAAAAACACTTGAAAGCTGGACAGGAAATCCATCTTTTGATGCTTATCAGACATTAAGTACTGACAGAGTAAAAAAACAAATGGGAGCAATATTTGAAGCAATTGCCAGCCTGGGAATTGTTTATTGCTCTCCCCCTGCAAGTTTTGAGAATGAGGGTCAGAGAATAAGAATGTGCGATACAATATTCTCACAAAAACTTGCGACTTGCATTGATATGTCAATTTTATATGCAAGCTGCATCGAAGCAATCGGTTTGAACCCTTTGTTAGTCGTAATCAAAGGTCATGCTTTTGTAGGATCTTGGTTAATTGATGATTCATTTGCAGATAGTGTCAATGATGATATCTCGTTGCTAAAAAAACGAATTGCGAAAGGGATTAACGAAATTGCATTGGTTGAAGCCACATGCATGAATGCAGGACAAAAACAGACATTTGATGAGGCGATAAATTTGGCAAATTACAAGTTAGTCAAAGAAGAAGATTTCATACTTTTCATTGATATTAAAAGAGCCCGGTTAAGTGGCATTAAGCCACTCCCTCAAAGGATCAAAACACCGGATGGATGGGAAATATTTGAAGATCAAAAAAGTGTTTTTAGAGAAAGCTTACAACCAGAAGCAATTACTGACGAAGGTGTCATAGAAATAACAGAATCAAACCAATTTTCAAAACAAAAACTTTGGGAAAGAAAATTGCTGGATTTAAGTCTTCGCAACAATCTTTTAAATCTTAGAATTACACAAAGTACCATTCAATTAATATCAATCAATCTTAGTTCCTTTGAAGATGCACTCGCAGATGGTGAGGAGTTTCAAATTTTAAGTAAACCGGAAGAATGGACAAATCCCAACAAAAACTCCGGAGTATACCAGGCTATAAATATGTCAGATCCTATTGTAGACTTATTGAAATTTGATCTTTCTCACAAACGACTTCGCACCTATTTAACAGACTCTGAGATACAATCTGCATTAACAAAACTATATCGAACCTCTCGTTTGTCACTGGAAGAAAATGGCGCAAATACTCTTTATCTTGCGCTGGGTTTTCTAAAATGGTATGAAACAGCAAATAGCGAATTAGCACGTTATGCCCCATTGTTGTTATTACCGGTTGAAATAGTCCGAAAGTCTGCACAGATAGGATACATTATAAGAAGCAAAGAAGAAGAACCATTCATGAACATAACATTATTGGAAATGCTTAAACAAGACTTTGGCATAACCATTAATGGCTTGGAAGAGTTACCTCGTGATGACAGTGGTATCGATGTTCTGAAAATATTCAGCATAATCCGGAGGGGAATTATGTCACAATCCAGATGGGATGTAGAAAACCATGCATTTCTTGGAATATTCTCCTTCAACAAATTCATTATGTGGAATGACATCCATAATAATGCGGCCAAACTTGAAGAAAATAAAATTGTTAAAAGTCTTATTTCCGGGAAACTTGAATGGGAATGCAAGGATATTTCCAATGAGATAGATTTTGACAAAAAATTCAATCCTACAGAAATCGCACTCCCGATTAGCGCTGATTCAACTCAGTTGGAAGCAATATGCGCTGCAACAGGTGATAACAGTTTTATATTACATGGACCTCCAGGAACAGGGAAATCGCAAACGATAACCAATATTATCGCAAATGCGTTGTATCAGGGAAAAAAAGTTCTTTTTGTTGCGGAGAAAATGGCAGCCTTAAGCGTTGTTCAAAAACGTTTGGCTGATATTGGGCTCGATCCTTTTTGCTTAGAACTTCATTCCAACAAATCAAAAAAATCCAATGTATTAGAACAACTTAGAAAAACGACAGAAGTTATAATAAAATCCTCTCCTCAAGAATTCGAAACCGAGGCAGAAAGACTACATAATCAAAGAATTGAGTTAAATGAATATGTTGGTGCGTTACACAAAAAACATCACTTTGGATATTCTTTGTACGATTCCTTTACCAGTTATGCAGAACAAAGGAAAGCATCTGATATCATCCCGTTTGATGAAATATTTATCGATGAATTGAGCAAAGAGAAGTTTATTTCATTGTCTGATAAAGTAGAAGAATTGCAAGATGCAGGAACAATTTGCGGACATCCGTTTAACCATCCGTTGACACAAATAAAAACAAAACAATATAATCAACAAAACAAATCTTTAGCTCAGGAGCTTATTCCGCAATACATTCATTTACTGGATATAAAGTTACAAAATAAAAAAATATTGTCAGATTTGCTTAAGATTGATGTATGCAGCTTAAGCAAGGACAAAACAGATAGCTTTGAAAAACTATGTTATCATATTGCATCTTTACCCGACACACCCACAACATTAATTAGTATTAAATCTCCCGAAAGGAATCTTTCCAATATTATTGAAATCACTAAACATGGAGAAAGACGTGATGTTTTTCGTGATTCACTATTAAAAGCTTTCACAAAAAAAATATTAAGATATGATGCCGAACCAATTCTTTTTCAATGGAAAGAAGCTAGTCAAAAATGGTTTTTACCAAAACTAATTGGTCAAAATAAAATCGCAAAAGAATTGCGTTCTTTTTCAACAACCAGAAAGATAAAGAAAAACAAAATAGAAGAATATCTTGATACGGTAATTCTTTATCAAAAGGAGCAGACGAGACTGGATGATAATGCGGAAACTTTGTCTCAAAATCTCGATTTCTTATGGAATAATGGTAACTGTAATTGGGCTACAGTTTCCCATATTTGTGAAGAATGCTTGCAGATTAACCGGTTGATATACCAAGTCAATGAGAACACTTCAAATGTAAATGAAATAAGAAGCAATCTGGCAAGCCATTTAAACGATGGAAGTCATTCATTTCTTACGTCAAAAGGAAAAATTGTTACAGAATTTATATCAATTACAAAGGAGCAGAAAAAGATTGAAGAAAAACTAACTGATTTATTAAATATTGATTTTGAAACGGAACAAGATACTTCAATAGATTGGACTGAATATTGTAAAAGTAGTGCAGAGAACTGGTTGGCAAATCTTGATTCCTTAAGGAATTGGACCAGTTGGAATCGAATTAAAGAAGAAACAAATGAGATGGGGCTTAATTCGGTTGTTGATGCGTATTCAAATGGTAAGCTTAAAAATCAGGAAGTATTGGCATCATTCAAAAAGTCACTATTTAAGAATTTATCAGAGTACATTATTTCTAAAGATCAACGATTATCCATATTCAATGGAAAATTATTTGAAGGAAAAATCAAGAAGTTTAAAGAACAGAGTAAATACTTTGAAGAACTAACCAAAGCCGAATTATTTGCCAAGCTTGCTTCAAAAATACCATCCTTCACACAAGAAGCATCAAACAGTTCTGAGATTGGAATCCTTCAACGCGCAATAAGAAATAATGGACGGGCAATGTCAATAAGGAGGTTGTTTGATTTGATACCGAATCTACTACCGAGACTATGTCCATGTATGTTAATGAGTCCAATTTCAGTTGCACAATATTTTGAGGTAGATAATACGAAATTTGATTTGGTAATTTTTGATGAAGCTTCTCAAATGCCCACTTGTGAAGCTGTGGGTGCAATAGCCAGAGGGAAAAACGTAATTGTTGTGGGAGACCCAAAACAAATGCCTCCGACCAGTTTTTTCACAACCAATCATTTTGACGAAGAGAATGCTGATAATGAAGACTTGGAAAGTATTTTGGATGACTGCCTTGCCTTGTCCATGCCATCCAAGCATTTATTGTGGCACTACCGGAGTAAGCACGAAAGTCTGATAGCATTCAGCAATTCAAACTATTACGAAAACAAGTTATTCACTTTTCCTTCTCCTGATGACATATCAACGAAAGTAAATAATGTCTTCGTGCCAGGATATTACGATCGGGGTAAAACTCGTCAAAACAGGTTTGAGGCAGAGGCGATTGTTTCAGAAGTTTCAAGAAGACTATTAGACCCAATTCTTTCTCAAAAGAGTATTGGTATAGTCACTTTTAGCTCAGTTCAACAAAATCTTATAGAAGATTTACTGAATGACGAATTCAAAAAGGACCCAAAATTGGAACAAGTGGCATTGGAATCTTTTGAACCAATATTTGTGAAAAATTTGGAAAATGTTCAAGGAGACGAAAGAGACGTAATACTATTTTCTGTTGGTTATGGTCCCGACAAAGAAGGAAAGATTTACCTAAATTTTGGTCCATTAAATAGAGAAGGTGGCTGGCGAAGATTGAATGTTGCAATATCGAGAGCCAGATACGAAATGAAAGTATTTTCCACATTACGTTCTGAACAGATTGATATTTCAAGAACTTCATCAGAAGGAGTCGCTGGTGTTAAAGCATTTTTGGAATACACTGAAAAAGGGAAAATAGCTTTACCTAACAAACAAACCTCAAATAAAGAAGAAACAGGTTCCTTTGAAAAAATGGTAGCGGATGAAATTAAAAATATGGGATACACGGTTCAAACAAATATCGGTTGTTCAGGATACAAAATCGATATCGGGGTTGTAAATCCGGATAAACCCTCAGAATACATATTGGGAATACTTACTGACGGGAAAACTTATCGAGCAGCAAAAACTGCAAAAGACAGAGAGATTGTTCAACCCGCAGTTTTAAAAATGCTTGGTTGGAACATCTTTAATCTATGGTCTTTGGACTGGTGGGATAATCCTCAAAAAGTAACTAAGGATATTGTAAATGTTATCAAAGACATTCAAGCCCCCCCGAAAAACACCGAGAAGATTGAAGACGAAAATGAAACGGAAGCACAGCAGCGAAAAGTATTATCGAGTGTTAAGCTTCAAAGCATTACTCAGGAAGTAATTCAACCAATAAAAAAATTCGAAGAGTATAATATTTGTGCCTTGGATCAATCAAATCTTAGCATTTCAGATGATTTTTTTGACTCCCGTATTTTAGACGATATCAGACAACAAGTTAACAGGGTCATGGAAATTGAAGCCCCAATTAGTCATTCACTTTTATCGAAACGAATAATAAATGCCTGGGGAATTTCACGTTTGGGCATAAGACTAAATGGCTATTTGTCTTCTATCTATTCTCAAATGGGATTAAAACAGACAAGCCAAAACGGAAAAATATTTTACTGGAACAAAGAACAAGATCCCTTAAAGTATGATATATACAGAATTCCAGTAGAAGGTGAGTCAAAACGAAATGCTGATGATCTGCCTAAAGAAGAAGTTATATGTGGAATTAAGGATGTCCTGTCAAATCAAATTAGTTTACCGGAAGATGATTTGATTAGAGAAGTAGCTAAAATTTTTGAATATACTCGTTTGGGTGGAAATGTTGAACAGGCAATGAGAATGGGAATAGAATATGCATTACAGATTGGCCTGGCAATAAACAAGGATGATAGAATTGTTTTATCTTAAAGTGTTTAAATCTATCAATCGTTTCATCATACCAAATTCGATTACGATATGCATCTACTTTACGGGACCTCGAAATAACTTATACTCAGAATGCTGACGGAGCATTTTTGGATATCACGGAATACATGGAACCCACATGCACAACATTTAGAAAAGGGCAACAGATGCTCTCTCGATTTTATTTTTGTGATTTTCTATCTGAGCAGCGATATACTGCACAAACTCCGGGGAGTCGATGATCCCGATATCCTCCAAAAGGCCAAGCACAAAGCGCCCCACTCCATCGTAAGAGCAGACCTCGGT